>NZ_JACOGK010000006.1 GCF_014269395.1 Megasphaera hominis | reverse complement strand
TGCAATGATTGAAGATTACATTGGCTATTACAATACTAAGCGTTTACAGAGAAAACTGGGTGTAGTAACCCCGATGGAAAAGCACAATAACTATTACGTGGCAGCATAAAAACTGCCACCGGATATCGGTGGCAGTAATAAGTACATGTTTTATTTTTTGCTCTGTCTACTTGACGGGGAGCGGTTCATTTTTAGCCTGACCGGGCTTTTGTTATAGGCCTTAGCGCGTAGAGGTACTCGTATCGCTTGCCTTTGGTGTAGTCGTCGTTTGTTTCTGTGTTTGCCGTTTCTGAATTTCCTGCTTCTTTTCCTGGATTTCCTGTTCTAAGCGGTTCTTGGCTTCAGAAAGCTGTTCGCGCCGTCGTTCGGCAATGGCGGCGTCTTCTTTTTCTTTGGCTGCTGCCGCTTCTTCTTTAGCGGCTTTTTCTTCCTGCTGCTTTTCCAAATCACCAAACTGGCCTTTGAATTCAGCTTTGTAGATAGCGGCCCGGTCGGGATAAAGCAGACACAGGCGGTTGAGCAGGACCAGCTTGTTTTTATCATCCAGGGTGCCCGTTGACTTCATGGTTTGGTACGTGCTGTAATAGGCCAGCCATTGTTTCATAGGCAGGGCATCGCTGCTTTCATAGGCGCTGAGGCCCATAAAAGCAAACACGCCAGAGAGAAACAGGCAAAGTAAGGTTTTGAGCACAACGTATTACCTCCTTCCCCGGGCTGCGGCATGGCAAGCAGAACTTGCCGCACTGGCTGCCAGGCCTGCAAAAAGAAGGGCAAGAATAGTGAAAATAATCGTTTTTAAGGATAAAGGGGGAATGGGAACGAGACCAAAAAAGAGATACGTTGGCATAATGAACATAAAGAGGCCTGCCATAACGGCCATGAGCAGGACGGCATAGAGGATGCCGCTGAGCAACGTAAAGAGTGTTCCCAGCAGGCTAAAGACAGGGCGTAAGACCGTACTGCCTGCTTTAGCCAGACCGTCGTTATCGGACCAGGTAAAGGTGTCGCTTTTGTCGTTTCCGAAACGGCGGGCACGGCGGCGTGACGGCGCCGCTCTACGGGCGCTGTCTCTTTCTGCCGGGGCTGCAGGAGCTTCTGTGCGATAGTATTGCTGGCTCTGCTGGCGCCGGCGTAAGAGGTCTTCATCCTTTTCCCAATCGTAAGGCTCCCGCTTGGGACGACGGCGTGCGTCAAAGTCATCGTTAGGCAGACGGGGATTGTCTTCGGGAACAATAGGCTTGCCCATATAATAGCGGTAAATATTCTTTGGCGAACCGAGCTTAACGCATATTTCTTCTTCTGATTTTCCCTCTTTCGCACCTAACCGGAACTGTTCTTCACAGTCTTCGATGATCCCTTTCAGGTCATCCTTGTCAGCCTTGCGGAAATAATATTTCAAGAGATCCATAAATTCAGACTTTCGCATAACCACTTACCTCTGTTTCGTCATGTATTCCTCATATAGCTGGTGATATTTTGCGCCCCATTGCCAAGCGGCTACACCGATGATCATGATCGCGATGATGATTATAAAAATAGCAGCTGTAGGCAAGGAGGATAAAAACGCGACAGATGCCAAGGGGGGCTTTTCCATGGCAATGCAAAAGGCCACCCAGGCGAGGAGGGCGACACAGGCTACAGAACAGCAGCCACCCAGCGTATACAGGAACAGGAAGGCTGTCCGGCAGGTTTTAGGTTCAGGCAATTGTGACATCGGTATACCTCCGAATTATACAAAGTAATCAGCCGGGCCGGCGGCCATACGAGCCGGGCCCATAGCCTTATATTTCTTATACTATCACATAACGCAGGGAGTGACTAGGGCAGGCCTGTTTCTGCCCTTGCACGGCACGTACATTTGAAGTAACATAAACGTATAGCCGGTTGTACGGCAGAGACTGCCGGCAGCCGCAAATAAGGAGGTAGATGGCATGGCTGATTTTGTACGCTACCACATAGGCGATGTGGTTCAATTAAAAAAAGCACATCCCTGTGGTTCAAATGAATGGGAAGTATTGCGCATAGGGGTTGACTTTGTCATCCGTTGTTGTGGCTGTGGCCACCGGGTTATGGTGCCCCGGCCAAAGTTTGAAAAATCCGTAAAAAAAATCATCCATTCTGCGGCAGCAGAGGAATGAATAATTTTTGTAAAACCCCTTTTTATTTATTTCCGTATGTGGTACAATTTTAAACGGCAATACTTTACTTTAGTAAAGCAATAAAGAGATAAAGAAGTCTGGCTTACAAGGGGTGTATAGACATGCTCAGTAATACATTAGATGGAGTGAAGATGCTTCATCACGACGAAATGCGTAATTATGACCGGATTCAGAGCAAACTCACGACAGTGATCATGAGTCATGGCTGTAAGATTATTGAAACGCCCAGCTTTGAAGATTACGATGTGTACCAGCATTATTTTCCCCAGCTGCGGCAACAGATGGTCAAAACCATCGACACGGACGGACGCGTTCTCGTATTGCGGCCGGACGTGACGGTACCGCTCGTCGAGACGGCTGCCCGGGAATTTCCCCGTTCAAATCAGCTGCTGAAATTCGGCTATGTCAGTACGGTCTTCCGTGAATATTTCGGCCGTTCTACGTACGGCAAGGATTTCCTTCAAGGAGGGGTGGAAATCCTCGGTGATGCCAGTCCGGAGTGCGATGGTGAAGTCATCGTGATCGCAGCAGAAATACTGAAGGCCCTCGGTGTAGATAACGTCCGCATCGACATCGGCACGGCGGCCTATACACAGGCTCTCTTCAGCAGCCTGCCGCTGGAAGAAAAAGAAAAGAGTACACTGCGCGGATATATGGCCGAACGCAACCTGGTGGCTTTTGGCCGCTATCTTTCCGGATTGAGCCTGAACAGTGAAGCGAAGAATGCCTTAGAAGCCATTCCTGTCCTGTTTGGGCCGTACAGTGAAACGCTGGCTAAGGCCCGGACGCTTTGTATCAACAGCGGCATGCGCAATGCCCTGGCACGTCTCGAAAAGACCTACGAGTACATCCGGGCTGCAGGCTATGCAGATATGGTACAGCTCGACTTTGGCTTTGCCAGCCAGCTGGATTACTATACGGATATGGTCTTTAAGGTCTATGTCGATGGGGCCCTGTACGATGTCATCGATGGCGGCCGTTATGATTCTCTTTCGGCTCAATTTGGTGTCGACCGGCCGGCGTGCGGCTTTGGCATGAACATTAATCTGCTGTATGAATTCATGAGTGACGCCGGGCTTTTGGAGGATACAGAACCGAGCTTTCAGCTGGCCATCTCGTATGCAGCCAGTGACGCCAGGCTCATACAGGATTTAGGCTGCTGGCGGTCCCAGGGGTTCCGCGTTGCGGCGTATCCCGATGCGTCCTTTATCGACAGTGCTGATTACAGTATTCATGCCGTATACCGGAATGGCGCCTACTATAAAGATGGCAGGGAATTAAGCGCTTTAGACCTGGAAAACATGATGAGGGGGCTTTAAGATGGCAATTCACATCGCCCTGGCCAAAGGGCGCATTCATAAAGTAGTCATGAAATACCTGAAGGAAAGCGGCTATGATTTTCCGACCTATACGGAAGAAAGCCGGAAGCTGATTTTTGAAGACGCCAGTGGCAGCTTGAAAGTGACGCTGGTCAAATCACCGGATGTGGCCGTCTATGTCGAACGGGGGGCTGCCGATATTGGCATCGTCGGCGAAGATGTCCTCATTGAGGATAATGCCGGCGCCAAGGTCTATGAAGTACTCGATATCGGCATTGGCCGCTGTAATATGGCCGTTGCCGGCGTAAAGGGTAAAACTGTGGATATGTCCAAGCGGATTACGGTCGGTACGAAATACCCGCGTATTGCCCGCCGTTATTTTGAGCAAAACCATCACAGTGTCGATATTATCAAGCTGAATGGTTCTGTCGAACTGGCACCGTTGGTGGGCTTGTCCGATGTGATCGTCGATATCGTCGAAACGGGTAATACCCTGCGGGCGAACGGCCTGGAAGTGCTCGAATACTTCATGGATTTCAGTGCCCGCATGATTTGTAATCCCGTTTCCTTTAAACTAAAGTATCAGGAAATCAGCACACTCATTGAAGTCATCAAACAGAACGAAATTAAATAATTCGACTGGGGAAGAGAGGCAATACTACTATGGAATGGATAGAAGTACCGGCACAGGGCTTAAGCTTACGGGAAATCCGTCAGATTACAAGCCGCAGCCAAAGTGAAGATAATGCAATTCGCAAAAGCGTAGAAGCTATTTTGACGGCCGTACAGGAACAAGGGGATGCGGCTGTACGGGCGCTGACGGAGCAGTTTGATGGCGTACGCCTGACGGAGTTTCGCGTGACTCCTGCAGAAATCGCTGCTGCTGTGGAAACGGTCGGTCCGGACTTTATGCAGGTCCTGACGACGGCCCGGGACAATATCAAAGCCTATCATGAACGGCAGATCCAGGATTCGTGGTTTGATACCTTCCGTGACGGCGTGAAACTCGGTGCTCGCTATACGCCTATTCAGCGTGTCGGCGTGTATGTACCAGGCGGTACGGCAGCCTATCCTTCGACAGTGCTCATGGATACGGTTCCGGCGGCTGTAGCCGGTGTTCCCTCCATTGCCGTCTTTACACCGCCGGCTAAGGACGGCTCTGTCAATCCGTATATCCTGGCGGCTGCACACGTGGCCGGTGCCACAGAAATCTATAAGGTCGGTGGTGCCCAGAGTATTGCTGCTGCGGCGTATGGCACAGAAAGTATTCCCCCGGTCTTTAAGATCGTCGGTCCTGGCAATGCCTATGTTGCCATGGCGAAACGGCTGGTTTTTGGTACCGTAGGCATCGATATGATTGCCGGCCCCAGTGAAGTCGGTATCCTGGCAGATGAACAGGCGAACCCTGCCTGGGTAGCTGCCGACCTCCTGGCCCAGGCCGAACACGATCGCCGGGCCGCTGTGTTCCTGGCTACGCCGAGTGCGGCCTTTGCCGGAGCAGTAGAGCAGGAAGTGGAACGGCAGCTGGAAGAACTGCCGCGCAAAGAAATCGCCGCTGCCTCCATTAAGGATCACGGCAAGATTTTTATTACAGCTGACCGCAGCCAGGCTATTGAAATCATGAATCTCATCGCACCAGAACATTTGGAAATCGATTTCCCCATGCCCGAACAATATATACCACAAATCATCAATGCCGGAGCCATTTTCCTCGGGCCCTATACGCCGGAACCGATTGGTGATTACTTTGCCGGTCCGAATCACACCTTGCCGACGATGGGCACAGCCGCTTTCTCGTCGCCCTTAGGAGTGTATGACTTCGTCAAGAGAAGCAGTCTTTTGTCCTACAGCAAGCAGGCCTTTGACGCCGTCGCCGATCAGGTCATGCAGTTTGCCGAAGTAGAAGGCCTGCAGGCTCACGGCCGGGCTGTAAAAAGGAGAGTTGAAAATGGAAAATAAATGGCTCCGCGACACGATTCGCGATTTTGAACCCTATAAAGTACCGGAGATTCAGGAACATACCATCATCAATGCCAATGAAAGTCCGTACAACATCCTCGATTTTCCGTCCGTCAAGCAGGACTTCTACGCCGGCCTGGAAAAACTGCCAAGCTACCGCTATCCCGATCCTTTTGCCGAAGACCTGCGCCGCGCTCTTAGTGAATACGCAGGCTGCAGGCCCGAAGAAATTCTGGCTACCAATGGCGGTGACGAAATTATCAACCTCATCCTCAATACCTTTATTAATCTCGGCGACCAGGTCCTGACGCATAGTCCGACCTTCGACGTCTACGGCATTGATGCGGCGGTCTTAGGCGGCCGTATGCTCTACTGCCCCGATGAAGACGGCTTTGTCCGCAACGCCAGTGCCTTCAAGCAGATGATTGTGGAAAACCAGCCCAAGGTGACCATCATTTGCAACCCCAATAACCCGACAGGTCACATTTGGCCCACGTCGGTCATTGAAGAATTTGTCCGGGCCGCCCATAATATCGTCGTTGTCGACGAAGCATATTTGGAATTTGCCAATCAGGAAAGCGTCATCCCATTGATTGAAAAATATGAAAACCTCATCGTCATCCGTACCCTTTCCAAGGCCTTTGGTTTGGCAGGCTTCCGCTTAGGCTACGGCGTGGCCCGGGCCGATATGATCGATGCCTTGTCCCTGACCAAGCTCAGTTATAACCTCAATAGTGTAACCCAGCTCATGGGGATCGTCGCCATGCGTCACCGTGACGAAGTTCTCGGCCACAACGTACCACCGACGATTGAAAACCGGGAATACCTGGAAGAAAATCTGAATGCCCTGCCTGGCGTAACTGCCTATCCCAGTGCGTCAAACTTTATCCTCGTGCGCGTGCCTGACGGGCCGGCCCTGATCCAGGCCTTGAAGCAGGCAGATATCTGTGTCCGCTTTTACGGGGCGCCCAGCCTTAAAAACTGTATTCGTATTTCCGTTACGACACGGGACGTAGCTGACCGGCTGCTGACAGTCTTCCGTGCGCTTATGAAGGGGGAATAAACCATGCGTAATGCACAGGTGAACAGGGAAACGGCAGAAACGCAGATTGCCATTTCCTTAGAGCTTGATGGAGACGGTACTTTTGTCGGTGCTACGGGCATTGGCTTTCTCGACCATATGCTCAACCTCCTGGCCTGCCACGGCGGCATGGACATGTCCCTCCACGTGCACGGCGATCTCGATGTCGATACGCACCACACCGTAGAGGATTTGGCCATCGTCCTGGGGGACGCCCTGACACAGGCCTTGGGTGACAAAAAAGGGATTAATCGCTATGGCCTGTTTTACTGCCCTATGGACGAAGCCCTGACGCGGGTCGTCGTCGACCTCAGCGGCCGTCCGTACTTGGTGAATAATGTCAAGCTGCAGGTAGAACGCATTGGTGATTTCGAAACGGAAATGCTCCAGGAATTTCTCTACGCCCTGGCCGTGCATGGCAAGATGAATCTGCACGTGACCAATCTCTATGGCGTGAATGCCCATCATATTGTAGAATCCGTATTCAAGGCCTTGGGCCATGCACTAAAAGAAGCTGTACGCATTGAAGGGAATGCAGACAGCGTACTTTCTACTAAAGGGGTGCTCTAATTGAAAATAGCGATCATCGATTATGAAATCGGCAATTTGGCCAACGTCTATAATGCCTGGCGCCGCCTGGGCCAGGATCCGGTCATTACGCGTGATCCTCAGGTCATCCGCGAGGCAGCGCTCGTCGAGCTGCCCGGCGTCGGCGCCATCCGTGATGCCATGGCGAATTTGCAAAAGTTCGACCTCATTCCGCTCCTGCAGGAAGAGGTCAAGGCAGGCAAGTTTTTCATGGGCGTTTGTTTAGGCATGCACGCCTTGTTCGAACGGGATTTTGAAGGGGGCACGTACGACTGCCTGGGCTTTTTGCCGGGCGACGTCGTTCCCTTTGAAACGAAACTCAAGGTACCCCACATGGGCTGGAACGAACTGGAATTTCGTAAGGCCAATCACTGGCTGCGCCAGGGGCTGCCGGCACATCCCTATGTGTATTTTGTCCATTCCTATCATAAATCACCGGCAGATACGCCCGATGTCATTGCTACGGCAGAATACGACGGACCTGTACCGGCTATTTGCGGTATCGATAATGTCCTGGGGATGCAGTTTCACCCGGAAAAAAGCGGCCGCGTAGGAGCACAACTCTT
This sequence comes from Megasphaera hominis, assembly GCF_014269395.1. Lineage (GTDB taxonomy): Bacteria > Bacillota > Negativicutes > Veillonellales > Megasphaeraceae > Megasphaera > Megasphaera hominis. The sequence goes on along the minus strand of NZ_JACOGK010000006.1, from coordinate 93,770 downwards.
GCAGAACGTAGTCGACTACGTTCAGAAAGGATAAACACATGATCGTATTACCTGCTATTGATATACAAGGCGGTCACGCCGTCCGTCTGCGCCAAGGCGTAGAATCGGACAGTACGAAATATTTTGATGATCCCGTGGAAGCAGCCCTGCAATGGGCCGAAGGCGGCGCGCAGTTCCTGCATGTCGTCGATTTGGACGGTGCTTTTACGGGCAGCCGTTGCAATGCCCAGGTCATCGGCAAGATTTGTGATGCCGTGGATATTCCCGTCGAAGTAGGCGGCGGCATTCGCAGCGAAGAAGCCATTACGGCCTATCTCGATCAGGGCGTGGCCCGCGTCATCATCGGCTCCAAAGCGGCAGAAGATGAAGCCTTCATCCGGGAGATGGCAAAAAAATACGGCTCAGAGCTCGTCGTTTCGATTGACGCCAAGGGCGATACAGTAACGACCAAGGGATGGGTGGCCGGCAGTGATAAAAAGGTCTTGCCCTTTGCATCCTTTCTCATTTCCATTGGCCTGCGCACTCTGGTATATACCGATATCAGCCGCGATGGTATGCTCACAGGACCGAATTTCTCCATGCTGGAACAACTGCAGCGCCTGCCCTATATCCGCCTCATTGCCTCTGGCGGCATGAGCAGCATAGACGATCTGAAAACCTTGCAGGCCATGGGCATTTACGGTGCCATTACGGGCAAGGCCTTGTATGAAGGCCGCATTACGATGGAACAAATCCGGGAACTGGAGGCAGAGTAAGATGCTGGCAAAACGTATTGTACCTTGCCTGGATGTGCGCGATGGCCGCGTCGTCAAGGGCAAACAATTTAAGAATATCCAGGATGTCGATGATCCCGTAAAGCTGGGCAAGTATTATTCCGACCAGCTGGCCGACGAATTGGTCTTTTACGATATTACGGCGTCCTATGAAAAACGAAACATCTTCATCGATGTCGTCCGCGCCGTAGCCGAAGCGATTAACATCCCCTTTACGATCGGTGGCGGTATCCGTACGGTCGATGATTTTCATCAGGTCCTGCGGGCCGGCGCCGACAAGGTGTCTGTCAATTCCGCTGCTGTACGGCGGCCGGAACTGATCCGGGAAGCGGCAGAACGCTATGGCAGCCAGTGCGTAGTCCTCTCCATCGATGCGAAAAAAGATGGCCAGGGCAGCTGGCAAGTCTATGTCGATGGCGGCCGCAAGAATACGGGTCTCGACGTCATGGCATGGGCTAAGCAGGGCGTGGCCCTGGGGGCCGGTGAAATCTGCATCAATTCTATGGACGCTGATGGTGAAAAGACCGGTTTTGACCTGCAGCTCAACCACGCCTTGTCGGCGGCGCTGCCCGTACCGATTATTGCCTCCGGCGGTGCCGGTACGATGCAGGATTTTAAGGCTGTCTTTGATGCCGGTGCTGATGCGGCCCTGGCTGCTTCTGTGTTCCATTTTGGACAGATCAGCATACCGGAACTGAAAACGTATTTGCAGGGCCAGGGCATTCCCATGAGAGGAGCTGAAGAATGATGGAATTCGTCAATATAAAAGAGATTGCTTTTGATAAAAACGGTCTCGTCCCGGCTGTCGTGCAGGAAGCACGCAGCGGCAAGGTGCTCATGGTAGCCTATATGAATTCCGAATCGCTGCAAAAGACGATCGAAACGGGACGGACGTGGTTCTACAGCCGCAGCCGCCAAAAACTTTGGAATAAGGGCGAAGAGTCCGGACACTTTCAGGAAGTACGGGAAATATCCGTCGACTGCGATGCCGATACGCTTCTCATCCAGGTTGACCAGACCGGTGCAGCCTGCCATACAGGCCACAAAACATGTTTCTTCCGGGGCCTGGGCGGTACGGAAGATAAGGAATATACAGGCAGCCTGACCATTCTTTCCGATTTACAGGATGAGATCAAAGAAAAGCGGCAGCATCCGACGGAAAAATCCTATACGGCATACCTCTTAGAAACCGGTATCGATAAAATTGGCAAGAAAATCGGTGAAGAAGCGTCCGAGGTCATCATAGCCGGTAAAAATGCCGATTGGGCCGTAGCGGATAAAACGGAAAAGGGTGCTGCGCTGCGGGACGAAGTGTGCAAGGAATCGGCCGATTTGCTCTATCACCTGGCCGTACTTTGGGAAAAAACGGGCGTTGGCGTCAACGATGTCATGGCCGTATTAGAAGCGCGAAGCCATGTGAAAGGCAATAAAAAAACAGTAGGTCATTTGGATAAGACATTTTAGAGGCGAACAAAATGAAGAAAGTAATATTTGATGTAGATGGCGTACTTCTTAGCGAAGCCCGTTACTTTGATGTATCGGCACTGACCCTTTGGGAATGGTTTTACAGTCCGGCCTATATGGGACTGCCAGGGGAACAGGTTCATGCCGATTTGACAGAAGAAGAAATCAAGGCCTTGCGGGCCCGCTTTTGGAAAAATGATGAAATCCTGTTTTGGTTAAAAAGCCATGGCGTAAATGACAACTGGGATATGGTCCATGCCGTCCTCTTTGTGAGCCTTTGGATGATGCTCGAACAATATGCAGCGACAGTAGGCCAAATCCGGCACCTGTCCTTTGATTCCCTGCGCGGCGTCCGCCTGGCCGGTATTTTACTGCGCTCCTGCTCTGTGCCTGAAGCAGGCCAGGTATTGGACGTGTTGCAGGAAACAGTACCGCCTTCGGCAGGGAAAAATGAACTCTTTACAGCCTTGCAGGAGGCAGCCGCCCAATCGACGGCAGGGGCGGCTATTGCGCCCTATGCAGATCTTAATTCACCTCTGTGGCAGCTTCACATGGATTGCTTCCAGAATTGGTATTTTGGTGACGAATTATATAAAAAAACGTATGGCAGGGATCCGGTTGCTCCGGGAAAAACAGGCTTTTTGGCGCGGGAAAAGCCCTTGGCTCCGGCGGCAGATATTTTAGCCCTTTTCCGGGAACTCAAACGGCGGGGCTACGCTATCGCCATTGCTACGGGCCGTTCCTATTGGGAAATGAAGATCCCCTTTGAAACCTTCGGCTGGCTGGCTGAATTTGACCCGCTCTACATCTCTACGTCTACAGATGTAGACGAAGCAGAAGAGATGCTTCATCAGTCCCTGGATAAGCCCAATCCCTTTGCCTATTATTTAGGCGCGTTTGGTCATTTTCCGGAAAAATATGCAGCGTATGTAGCCAATCCGGATGCTTTTAAAGAAGGGCAGTATTACGTCGTAGGCGATTCCCTGGCCGACGTTTGGGGTGCCAAAGCCATGGGGGCTGTCATGATTGGCACCTTGACGGGCCTAGAAAAGGAAAACGCCCGGCACATGTTTGAACGGGAAGGCGTAACCCATGTCGTCGACACGGTTACGGATATTTTGTCGATTTTAGAGTGATACAGAAAAAAGAAGGTGGCACGTTTTATGGAACAAACCGTTGTAATTGCCGGTTCCGGCATTATGGGCGCTTCCCTGGCACAGGTATATGCCGGCGGTGGCTGGAAAACCCTCGTCTGGTGCCGTTCACAGGCTTCGGCCGACCGCTGCAGCCAGTTAATCGACCTTAACCAGTCGACCATGGTGCAGACAGGCATGCTGACTCAGGCTGAATCGGATGACTTGCGTCATCGTATTCAATACAGCTTTGATGAATCCGTCTTTGCAGAACCACAGGTGGATTTGATTTTGGAAACCATCGTCGAAGACCTGGCCATTAAGCAGGAATTTTTAAGCCGTATTTCCCGTCTGGCCTCGCCGTCCGTACTCATGGCAACGAATACATCGGGCCTTTCGATTACCAGCCGGGCCGCCGGTATGTCCCATAAGGAACGGTTCATGGGGCAGCATTGGCTGAACCCGCCCCACTTAATCCCCTTGTGCGAATTAGTCAGTGGGGCAGAAACGGCGCCGCAGACGGTAGAGAAAATGCAGGCCATTGTCTTGGGACTGGGGAAACACCCCGTTTGTGTCCGCGATATTCCCGGCTTTATCGTCAACCGCCTGCAATACGCCTTATTGCGGGAAGCCCTGCATATCCTGGATATAGACGCTGCGTCTGTCGAAGACATCGATGCCGTATTTAAATACGGCATGGGCCTGCGCTTAGCGGCTGTAGGCCAGCTTTCGGTTGTCGATTTTAACGGTGTCGATGTGTTCGATAAAGTGACGAAATATCTCTTCCCTGATCTCGATACGTCTGTGAGCAGTCCCAGACTGGATCAGATGGTAGAAAAGGGCTATTGCGGCGTTAAAGCCGGCCGCGGCTTCTATGATTATAGTGGCGATAAGGCAGAAAAGGCCATCCGTCAGCGCGACGAAGCGTATATCCGCCTGGCTAAATGCCTGTACGGTCCTAACAAAGACTGAGTGATTGAACGACGAAACTTGTTCTACTGTAAAAACCGCATACAACATCCCATAAAAAAAATAATGGTAGAATTTTATTCTAAAATATCTTGACAGCAGAGGCCCGCCATGATAGACTAACTCCAACGCATATAGCAGGCGATGAAGAGAAGAGTACAAAAGAGGAAGCGTTACAGAGAGTCTCAGCAGGTGAAATGAGATACGTCTAGTCTTTTGGAAGATGGCCTCTGAGCTGATTAGCTGAATGATTAAGCTGTCCGGGTGCACCCGTTATCGTGCCAGGGTATTCAAGGCTGCGGCCTGCGTACCTGCAGAGGTCGGTCCCGTAAGGGATTGATGAAATTGGGTGGTAACACGGTACTTCCGTCCCTTATGGGGCGGAAGTTTTTTTATTTGTATCACAGGGGGAACACGATGAGTACAACAAAAGGAACAACAAAACAACTGGCAAGAGGACCATTAAAGCAATTGATCAAGCGGCAGGCTAAGCAGTTAGGTGCCAACCTGATCGGCTTTGCTTCTGTAGACCGCTGGCCGGAGCAACAGGAAGTGAAGCCGGAATACTGGCCCCAGTCTATTTGGCCGTGGAGCCGTACGGTCATTTCACTGGGCGTCCAGATTTATTTGCCCATGATCGAAACGACGCCGTCTGTCGTCTATTCGGAATGTTACAATACGACGAACCGCATTCTTGATGAGATTGCCTATCGCCTGGCTAATAAGCTGAATCAGCTTGGCTATCGGGCCCATTGGTTTCCCCGTGATTGTTATGGGGATATTTCGGTCCTCGTAAAAAAACAGGAGGCTGCCTTTTCTCATGTCTTTGCCGGAAAATACGCCGGCCTGGGAACGCTGGGCCTGAATCATACGCTGCTGACGAAGGAATATGGGCCCCGGGTCCGGCTCGTTTCAGTCATTACCGATGCCGATGTCGTTCCTGATGAGCTGGTCAAAGACGATTTATGCATCCGCTGCCAGCAGTGCGTGCGCAACTGTCCTACAGAGGCCTTTACGCCGCGCAGTGACCGGCTCATAGCCGACATGGCTAAGACCCGCTGTGCCGGCTATCATCAGAAATTAAAGAATGAATTTCGCTATCCCTGCGGCGTCTGCATTGCCGTATGCCCCATTGGGGAAGACCGCAAGCTCTACGGTGCCCATTCCGTAACGGAAGCGGGTAAAGAGCATTGTCAAAACTTTGGTTCTGCCAATGCGGTAGCCGGACTGCCTGTGCCGGAAGATGCGCAGCAGATTATTGATACGACGATTCGCTGATCTTATTTAACTCATATATAGCGTAAACGGAGGAATTCATCATGAAGAAAAACGTAAAAAAGATACTTGCTGTTGCTTTAGCTGCAGTGGCCTTGGGAAGCTTTCTGGCAGGCTGCGGTACAGATACCGATAAAGGCGCTGCTACGGCAGAAAAGAAAGTGGTTACTGTCGGGGTCAACCCCGGTTCCGGAGAACAGATTATGGAACAAGTAGCTAAGGTAGCTGCAAAGGATGGGCTCGATGTGAAGGTAAAGGTATTTTCCGATTACATTACGCCCGATAAGGCCTTGGCGGACGGCGATATTGATTTGAACTCCTATCAGCATCTGCCGTTCCTCAAGACCTTTAATGAAAAAAATCACACAGATCTCGTATCCATTGGCGATACGTATTTAGCGCCTATTGCCTTGTACTCGCATAAGTACAAGAATATCAGTGATGTCCCTGACGGAGCTGCCATTGCCATTCCTAATGATCCCAATAATGGCAGCCGGGCACTCCTCTTGCTCAGTAAACAAGGCTGGATTACACTCCGTGCCGGCGCCGATCCGACGAAGCTGACCGTACAGGATATCGTAGCCAATCCGAAGAATATCCAGCTTACAGAGCTCGAAGCCGGTCAGCTGCCGCGCTCCCTTGATGATACGGCCGGTTCGGTTATCAATGCCGGCTATGCGATTGCAGCGAAGATTCCCGTTACAGACCGCATTGCGACAGAAGATGATACGAGCCCGTATGTAAACGTCATCGCCGCCCGGGCGAAGGACAAAGACAATCCGGCGTACCAGAAATTCGTCAAAGCCTTCCAGTCGCCGGAAGTACGGCAATATATTGAAGAAAATTTCAAGGGTGAACTAATACCGGCCTGGAAATAACCTGCGCCTGACAAGGATGCCCTTTTCTGAGGGGGAGCGGGCATCCCTGACAACCGCCGGCAGCCTTTGTGTGCCGGCGGTTGTTTTTTTATGCCTTCACCAGGCACTGCCGTTCTTGACAGTGTTTCTGGAATTACCTATAATAGTACAAGTAAATTTATGTAATGTTGGCTGATTTCACCTGAGGAATCAGCCTTTTTTAAAGGAGTAAAAGTATGCGTTTACGGAGAAAACCCTGGATTGATGAGGCAATCAAAGAATATGATTCCTTTGTCCATCTTTCCGGAGCAGAACAGTTCAAGGGAAAATGGAATACCCTGTTTCCCAACCCCCAGGCACCTTTATGGGTGGAATTAGGCACGGGTAAGGGAAATTTCATCTCACAGATGGCAGCCCTGCATGGGGAAGTGAATTTTATCGGCATTGAAATTCAGGTAGGGGTTTTGTACTATGCCTGCAAAAAATGTGCAGAAGCAGAGGTAACCAATGTACAGCTCCTGAAATTCGATGTCTCGCGCATAGAAGATATCTTTGCTCCCGGCGAAGTGGACCGCTTTTTTATCAATTTTTGCGACCCCTGGCCTAAGGCCCGCCATGCTAAACGCCGCCTGACGTACCGCTTGTTCCTGGACCGCTATGCCCGGCTTCTCAAAGAAGGCGGTGCTGTCTGCTTCAAGTCGGATAATGCCGGCCTCTTTGACTTTACCCTGGAAGAATTCAAGGAACGGCAATGGCAGCTTTCCGAAGTGACCTACGATTTGCACCATAGTGATATTCCAAACGAAGTACAGACCGAATATGAGGCCCGTTTTAGTGCGAAAGGGCAGCCTATTTTTCACTGTTTTGCTGTCCGCCCGACGGCAGGTGAAGGGAAATGACTCCGAAAACAAAGGAACTGCGGTTAACCTTTTGGATGATTTTTACAGCATTCCTTCTGCTTTTCATCATTGGGACCGTAAATATATTCAGTTCCACTTTTATTGAAGATATGGCAGAAGGCGGCAGTGCTTACGGTCATTTAATCCGCCATGTTCTTTGCTTTGTCATCGGCATGATTCCGGCGACCATCGTCTATCGCTCAGACTATCGTCTTTGGAAAAAAATCGCCTGGCTGGCTGTTATTTTTTCGGCCTTGCTTCTGGTTGCCGTTTTGGGCGCCGGCATTGTCGTCAATGGCGCTAAGCGCTGGCTCGGCGTCGGCGGCTTCACCTTCCAGCCGTCAGAAGTGGCTAAATTGGCAGTCATCCTTTTTACGGCCAAGTATTTGGCACCCCTTTTGGAGAAACATAAACCTATCGCTTTTTTTGGTCCCTGGGACAGCAGCCCCCAGGCACCGGCGTGGAAACGCTTTCATTGGCTGCCCCAGCCGGTCCTGCTGCCGGCCCTGGTCCTGGCGGGCCTGGTCATTAAGCAGCCTGATGCAGGGACGGCGATTGTCATTATGTTTTTACCCTTTGCCATGCTTTGGATTAGCGGGGCCAGCCTGAAACAAGCCGTCATTCCGTTGGGCGTGTTTTTGGTCGCCGCTGCTGCCTACACCCTTTCGGCGCCGTACCGGATGGACCGGCTGCGAGCCTGGTATGATCCCAGCTCGTATGCCCAGACTTTAGGCTATCAGACTATGCAGGGGTTTATTGCCATCGGGTCCGGCGGTATCATGGGCCAGGGCATTGGGGAAGGTATCAGCAAGTTCAGCTATCTGCCTGAAGCGCATACGGATTTTGCCTTTGCTATTCTGGCGCAGGAATGGGGCCTTCGTGGTTCCATTGTCATGCTCGTATTGTTTTGTATCCTTATTTTCTTCGGTTTTCAATGCGCTTGGAATACACATGATAAGTTTGGTGAATTGCTGGCAGCCGGCATTACCCTGTACTTTGGCGGCCAGGGTTTGATCAATTTGGCCATGGTTTGCGGCCTCTTCCCTGTCGTAGGTGTACCCTTGCCCTTTATCAGCTATGGCGGTACGTCGCTCATTGTCAATCTGATTGCGGCGGCCCTGCTCTTAAATATAGCGCGGCGCAACTATAAAACGGCCGTTATGGCAGCCCGTTTGCGGATGCAGCCTCATGTACAGTCCATGAAAAAAGAAACACGCAGTCATTTTCAGCTGCATTAGGATGATTCTAGGAGGTCCTTACGAATGGAAAGACGTATTATTCAGGTAGACGAACGCCTGCCACTGTTGCCGACAATCCCCCTTAGCCTGCAACATTTATTTGCTATGTTTGGTTCGACCGTACTGGTGCCGTTTTTGCTTCACGTAGATCCGGCGACAGCCCTTTTCATGAATGGCATTGGCACACTCTTGTACCTGACCATTTGTAAATGGCGCCTGCCTGCTTACTTAGGCTCCAGTTTTGCTTTCATTTCTCCGGTCCTGGCGGTTTGTTCCACACCGGGGATGACCTATGGCGATGCCCAGGGCGGGTTCATTGTCTTCGGTCTTTCTTTTATGGTATTAGCCCTCATCGTCGATAAGGTAGGAACCAAGTGGATTGATATTCTCTTTCCGCCGGCAGCGATGGGTGCTATTGTAGCTATTATCGGCCTGGAGCTGGCTCCCTTGGCCATGACTATGTCGGGCTACCTCGGTGAAGCCCAGGGCATGAGCAACGAAACGGCCATCATTATTTCCACGTTTACCCTCATCGTAACCGTATTGGCGACGATTTTGGGCCGCGGTTTTATCGGTATTATTCCGATCCTCATCGGTGTCGTATCGGGCTATGTCCTTTCTTACTTTATGGGGGTTGTCGATTTTTCTGCCGTAGAAGCAACGCCGTGGTTTGCTGTGCCGACCTTCTATGAACCGAAATTTAACTTTAGTGCTATTATGATGATCATGCCGGCCCTCTTCGTCGTCTTTGCTGAACACTTAGGGCACCTCTTTGTCACCAGTGATATCGTCGGCCGCGATCTGATCAAGGACCCGGGCCTGCACCGCAGCCTCTTTGCTGACGGCCTGTCCAACGTCCTTTCGGGCTTTATCGGTTCTACACCGAATACGACGTATGGGGAAAATATGGGCGTCATGGCCATTACCGGTGTGTACAGCACGTGGGTTATTGGTGGCGCCGCTGTCTTTGCTATCGTTTTTTCCTTTATCGGTAAAGTAGCTGCCCTCATTCATGGGATTCCGACGCCGGTTATGGGTGGCGTCTGCATTTTGCTCTTCGGCTTCATCGCCGCTTCCGGTATTCGTATGCTCGTAGAAAAGAAAGTAGACTATACGCGGTCTAAAAACCTCATTCTGACGGCTGTGACGATGATTACGGGCCTTTCCGGCGCAACCGTAGTCCTCGGTCCGGTACAGCTTAAAGGGATGGGTCTGGCCACGGTAGTTGCCATGGTATTAAGCCTGGCGTTTATCTTTTTCGAAAAGACCGGTCTGGAAAATAGAAACTGACCGTCTCGTATAAGAGGTGATCGTATGGCAATAGCTTCAGCGCTGCAAGCGCTTTTACAAAAGCAGGAACGCATGACCCGCCAGGATTTGGTGACGCTGCTCAGCCTGACCGATCCTGAGGAATTACAGGCCTTGTATGATGCGGCTTATGCCGTAAAAGCAGAAAAGGTCGGCCGTGTCGATTACTACCGCGGCCTCATTGAGTTTTCTAATCGCTGCATCAAAAATTGCTGCTATTGCGGCATTCGCCGGGACAATGAAGAAGTAGAACGGTTTGATACGGTCCGTCAGGATATCCTCGACATGGCCCAATGGACGTACGACGCAGGCTATGGTTCCTTGACACTGCAATCCGGTGAACGGCAGGATCCGGAGTTTATCGATTACGTCGAAGCGCTGATCCGGGATTTGAAAAAAATCGGCAACGGCGGCCTGGGGCTGACCGTTTGCGTTGGCGAACAGACAGAAGAAACGTACCGCCGCTGGTTTAATGCCGGGGCGCATCGCTATTTATTGCGCATTGAAACGAGTAATCCCGATCTCTATGCTACGCTTCATCCCCAGGATGGACACCATCTTTGGCAGGTCCGCTGTGATTGCCTGAAAATGCTGCGCCGTATTGGCTATCAGGTGGGAACCGGTGACATGATTGGCCTGCCAGGCCAAACTGTAGAAGATCTGGCAGCAGATATTCAGTTTTATAAAGACATGGATATCGATATGATCGGCATGGGCCCGTATGTCGTACACCATCATACGCCCATTGGCCAGGCTGTCGTAGCAGCCGGTCTGGATTCGGAAGCAGATAAATTAAACCGCCTCCATTTAGGCTTAAAGATGATTGCCGTAACGCGGCTGTATTTGCAGGATGTCAACATCGCTGCGACGACGGCGCTGCAGGCACTACATCCCTTAGGCCGCGAACTGGGCCTCAAGGCCGGAGCCAATATTCTCATGCCTATTGTGACGCTGCCCCAGTTCCGGGCGCAGTATCTCCTCTATGATAATAAACCCTGCGTCGATGAGCATGCCGAACAATGCCGTAACTGCCTCAGTGCCCGTGTGGCCTCTGTAGGCGATCGCGTAGGTCTCGGCCAATGGGGCGATTCACCACACTTCTTTGAGAAAAATAGATAAGGCCTGCACTATCTTTTTCATTCGTTCTATGTTACAGTAAAGATGGAATCTCTGGTTATGGTAATCGGGATTCTTAAAATAGTATCTCTCGTACGCGCGATAGTGTAGGCGTACGGGCAGTAGCTACGGGCGAATCAAAAACCTTCACCGTCAGCACTACTATTTTAGGGTATACGCTCGTTCTTACATGGGTGTTCGTAAGAGATAACTCCACCTTTATTGTTATTTCTTACCTGCAAGTACACCGTCGGTGGATACGGGGGCGGAGGCTCACTCCCGCCAAAGAACAGTATATCCTTACTAAAGGCAAATCCCTACGTGCGGCTTGTTTCGTACAGGCACGGTTAAAAAGGGGTTTGCCTTTTCTTTTTTATTGCTATTTTTTTACAGGTTTGATATAATATTTTCGTTAGTTCTTCACAGGGAAAGGTGTCCGAGTGGTTTAAGGAGCTGGTCTTGAAAACCAGTGATACGGCAACGTACCGTGGGTTCGAATCCCACCCTTTCCGCCACAAAATTTCAAAATGTCATGAAGAAGGAATATGCAGTCTGCAGACTGTATATTCCTTCTTTTTTTGTATGCCTGCCTGCGTGTTCGATGAAAAAATAAATATGCATTATGAAACGATAAAAACGAATGCAGGGTGGCAGGCGCTGTATTTTTACAGATGAAATGATATAATTAAATACATATGTAACGTACCTGAACTGTATGGGAACGAAGGCGCAAGACGACAGGGCTATTCATAAAAGGGGCAACGGGGCCGGCCCGGCCGGCGTGGCTGGAAGCCGGGACCTATGTCAGGACCGGTCTGTCAAGAGCCGTCAATATAAGAAAATACAACGAAGACGAGGAGGCTGGGATATGGAGACAGAATGCATGCAGGATGTGTTTATCAATACCCTCATAGAGTCATGGCGTTTTGCCAAGACGTATGCCAAGATACTGGAGAAGCTGGATTTGAGGGAAAGAAATAAATATGCCGGGCGTCTCACCTGGTATATGAAGAAACTTTCTGAAAATGCGGCCAAGGCTGGCATTAAAATCAAGGAATACGAAGCCGGCGAGCCCTTTGATACAGGCATGGCGGTAACGACCGTCAATATGGATGAATTCGCACCGGAGGAGGCGCTGGTCATCGAGCAAATGCTGGAACCGATTATTATGAACCGGGAAGGGCAGATCTTACAAACGGGAACTGTACTGTTGAGGAGGGCGTGAGCATGGCAATCTATGTAGGCATTGATTTAGGGACGACAAATAGTGCCATTTGTACGTATGATGGCAAGGAAACCAAGGTGTGGAAAAGCAGTGAGCAAAATGATGTGACGCCTTCGGCCATTTATATTGACCGCCGCGGTAATACGCAGTATGGCTTACGGGCTTATAATGCGGCCTCCCAGGCACCGGGCTATGCGGCGACGTTATTTAAACGCTTTATGGGCACGAGCACACTGATTGAATTTCCGGCAGTGAAGATCACGAAAACGCCGGAAGAATGCTCGTCAGAGATTCTAAAGGTGTTGTATGGCTATTTGTCCGGCAAGGTAGCGGCTGATGAGATCAAAGGCGTGGTCATTACGGTGCCGGCAGCGTTTAATCAAATGCAAAAAAACGCTACCATGAAGGCAGCCGGGCTGGCCGGCTTTCGCAACGTGTCTTTAATGCAGGAACCGGTAGCAGCGGTCATGAAGATCATGCAGCAGGAAAATTCCGATGGCACGTTCCTGGTCTATGACTTAGGCGGCGGCACCTTAGACATTGCCATTGCCGAAAGCGTTGCCGGACGGGTCAATCTCATTGCGCACGGCGGTATTGCCATGTGTGGCGGCCGGGACTTTGACAGAACACTCGTAGACAATGTGGTCAAACCGTGGCTACGGGAACATTTTTCTCTTGCCGATGATCAGGTACAGCGGCAGGACACGCGCTTAATGCGCATGGCTGCCTGGGCGGCAGAAAAGGCAAAGATGGAACTCTCGTCGAGTGATAGCGCTATTATTTCTTTATCGGAAATGGAATTGAATGTCCGCGACTTGGACGACAATGAAATATATTTGGATATTCCCATTGACCGGGAACAATATGACGGACTCATCGAAAAACGGCTCATGGAATCTGTAGAAGCAACGCGGGAAACGATCAGCAAGGCCGGCCTTAAGCCGCAGGATATTGCCAAGATCGTCTTCATCGGCGGGCCGACCAATTATAAGCCCCTGCGGGACAAGGTGTCCTTTGAATTGGGGATTCCCGGCAGTACCGACGTCAATCCCATGACGGCCGTTGCCGAAGGGGCCAGCATCTTTGCTGAGTCCATCGACTGGGATTCTTTGGAACATGGGCGCAAGGGCAATAAAGGGAAGATGAATACCGGTGGTGGTCTGGATGTACAATTTGTATATATTGCCAGAACATCAGACAGTAAGACAAAAATTGCCGTGAAATTTGCCCAAGCTGAGCCAAAGAACATGCAATTCCAAATCGACAGTCTGGATACGGGCTGGTCGTCCGGTCGTTATCCCTTAGAAAATGGCAAAATCATGGAGGTGCCTTTGTCTGAAGCAGGTGAAAATACCTTTAAGGTATTCGTCTTTGGTTCTGGCGGTGAAATCGTTCCGATCAAAAATGACAACATTGTCATTACCAAGACGGCCGCGACGATCGTTGGCATTCCGGCTTCTCACTCCATTGCGGCCATTGTCTTAAATAAAATCGGCGGCGATCAAGTACTGGACTATTTAGTGAAGGCAGGAGAATCACTGCCCAAAACAGGACAAAAAATATATCGCGCCGGAGAAACTCTCAAGGCAGGCAGTGCCAAAGCGTTGAACTTTAATCTGGTGGAAGGGGATATTGAGTATCCCGTCACGGATAACCGGCCTATTGGCTATTTACAGATTAGTGGTAACGATTTTGAAGACGATATTATTCCGGCCGGGGCCGAATTGGAATTCAACTATCAGATCATGGATTCAGGAAACCTGGTCGTATCCGTATCGGTACCCAGCATAGGTATCACCTTCGAAACGAAAAATTTCTATACGACAGCAGGAAAAACGCCTGATTTCAGCCAGACGTCAGAACAGGTCAACCGGGATGCCCTGGAGCTGCTGGACCGCATTTCTAATATGGAAGAAGCCGTCGTCGATCCGGCCCTGAGCGAAGCCAAGGATAAGGCGAACGAAGCGCTCTTTTTGAACCAGAAGGGAGAAAGTGCGGAGGCCATAGGAGAAGCATGGAATAAAATTTATGAAGTCAAACGCCTTTTGTCAAAAACGCGGGAACGGAACTTAAAGGCCATCCGGCAGGGGGAATTAGAACGGCAGCTCGCCATTTATGAAGAGTCAGCCAAGCCGTATGCGACGGCCGTAGAACTGGCCCGTTATGAAGGCTTGCGGCATAATGCGGGCAAATGCATAGATAAAAATGACAGCGAATTTGAACTGACCTTAGCTAAGATACACGATGAAATATTTACGATCTTATGGCGGCAGGATTGGTTTGTCATTGATCTCTTCAATCATTTTGCCGGCCATCCCGCAGGCTGTCAGGATATGCAGCGCTTCCAGGAACTGGTTGCTGAAGGGCAGCGCCTGAAGCAAGCCGATCGCATTGCGGATTTGAAGCGGGTCCTCGCAGAAATGGTAAGCCTGGCGTACAACTTTGACAATACAGGCGATATCCGCAGTCTGGTCAATATTATCAGGGGGTAGGAAGATGATTGATCCTTGGCTGCCGCGGGGCTATCACATACACGGCTGGAAGATAAAGCAGGTCGCCTGCGCAGGGACGGACTGGCAAATCTACCGTACGGAACAGGCCGGGGACGATCTGCTCCTTATGGCAGCGCCCTTAGGGGAAACACTGATGGCGCAGGGGTTTTTAAAATCCGGCCTGTTGGCATCGATACGTATCGGTGCCGCTGACCGGTACTATCTGGCCGGCGGGACTATCTTTTCCCTGGCAGGCTGCCCGGCACCGGATACGTTCATTGATGCCAAGGCCGTCGCGCTGGCACTGCGCCAAAGCCGGCAGGCAGATCAGGAGGTTTCCTTGGCTGGTGCCATATATGTAGAAAAATATTCCCTCCTTTTACCAACCGCAGGGGCAGCGACCTTTGTTGGAGATGATCTTGTATTAGGTCAATACCTGACCGGAGGGATTCCGCTGTCGGTCTTTGCTTTTTCCCGGCTGGCAGAAATTTGCAGCTGGCTCACAGAAGAGCAGCTGCGGGACATTATAAATGCGGCCGGTCTGTCCCTGCCGGCAGGCTGTGGTGAGGCAGCGGAACGGACGGACCACAGGGCTGTCATCAAAGGCACGGGCCCCTTTAGCTTGCCCGGCCGGCCAGCCTTAGAAACGTTTTTTAACGAACACATCATCGATATCGTCCGGCATGAAGAGAAATATCGGCGCATGGGCATTGATTTTCCCTCGGCCACTATTTTATATGGGCCGCCGGGTTGTGGTAAAACCTATGCAGTACAACGGCTGGTAGAATACCTGGGCTGGCCCAGCTTTACTATTGATGCCAACAGCGTAGGCAGTCCGTACATTCATCAAACGGGTAAATTGATTGCAGAGCTATTTGCTAAGGCGCAGGAGAAGGCTCCCTCGGTCATTATTATTGATGAAATGGAAGCCTTCGTCTCTGCCAGGGACAGCGGCGGGTCCCAGCAATATCACGTAGAAGAAGTGAGTGAATTTCTGCGCCTCATACCGGAAGCCGTGCAAAACAAAGTCCTTATCTTTGCCATGACCAACCGGCTGGATATGGTAGATACGGCCATCCGGCGAACGGGCCGGTTTGATAATCTTGTCGAAGTGACCTTTCCCGGTAAGGAAGAAGCAGCGGCGTTAATTCAGCATTTGTTACAGGATCTGCCAGTCAGTGACACCCTGCATACAGAGCACCTTATTGACGCCGTAACGGGAAAGCCCTTGTCCGATGTGGATTACGTTATCCGCGAAGCGGCCAGACTGGCAGCTAAACAGGATAAGGAATGTATCGATCAGGAATGTCTGGATCTGGCTACAGCTGCTTTTGAAGACCGGAAGAGAACACACAGGGGTTCCCCTTTCCAGGATAGGAGTTTCTCATGAACGTATTTGATAATCCCTTTTATACATTAGGCGTGTCGACCAGATCAAAAAAGGCAGACATACTGAGTGCGGCTGAAGATTTGGAATTATTACATGATGATAGCGCGGCAAGAGACCGGGCAAACAGCATTATTAACCCCGTTACGCGGCTGGAAGCTGAAATTTCCTGGTTTCCCGGCGCGGACCCGGCGGCTGTACAGGCGTTCCTGGACGAAATCAAAAAAGGCGGTGCCCCGGAATTTGCTGCGGCTGAGAGCTTTTTGCAGGAATCAAAGCTGGCCTGTGCCCGCGTAACTGTACTGGCGGCCTTACTCTGCTGCCATACAGCGGCGACTGCACCGGTGTGTGTCCGCTATCTCCGGGAAATGGCTGACTGCTACGAGAATATCGATCTGGAAAGCTTGTTGTCCTCGATTAATACAGACCGCAGGGCAGCCGGTATAGCCGTAGTGGAAGACACGGACCGGGTTAAAGCGGCTGTAGGCAGCTATGCAGAATACCTGGCGTCTGTTGGCAAGCTGGCACTGGACAGGCTGCCGACGGATGATCTCATGGCTGCCGTAACGGAATTGGTGGAGGTTACGACAAAGGAAGGCAAAGACATTGCGCCGTCCTTAATCTATAAACTGGTCGACATATATGAAATAGAGACACAAGCCTTCTTTTATACGGCTACGCCGGCGTTGGAGCAACTCATTGCCACCGTCAAAGAGCGGGCTGATAAGAAAGAGCCGGTACAGACCATTTCGCTTCTCGTCGACAAGCTGCTGCAAATGACCAGACAATGGGATGCCGTAGCCCAGCCGATTCAAATGGCCATGGAAAGCAAGGGCTTAGAGCATGAAGCCAGTCTGGACCTGGCCAGTGAGCTGCGCAATCTATCGGTAGATTTATGTAATGATCATGGCTATGTGGAATTAGCACAGCGTATTATCGCGGCCATTTCGCACATCTTTGCCGAGCTATTCACAGCAGCTGCTGCGTTCCAAAAGGATATGGAAGTACTGCGTAGTTTTGCGCCGTCAGACAGCCAGGCAGAGGCAACGGAGGCCAGTACTCCGGACTATACGGCAACCCTGGAGCCGGCAGCTAAAAAGCAGATCCAAATGACACAGGACTACATACGCGCAGGCAGTGAAACTGTGTATTTGAAAAATATTGGCCATCTCGCCTGGGGCCGTATTCGCCGGCAGGAAGATACGCTGTATATCATCCGTGTGAAAACCTATTCGGGAGAATTTCATGAGTTTTCCTTGGGAAACAGGCCTGATATTTTTTCTGAGCTCACCAAAAGACTTTGGGAACTGGTGGGTGTACGCCTGGGTCTGGAACTGATTCAAGCCTTGCAGGCAGGGAAGGAGAAATCCTTCGGCCAGGTGCTCGTCCGGGACGACGGCCTGGTTTTTCCAAACCAGGCAGCGCAGGGCGCGGGAAAGAGGCTGTACGCTTGGCATGAATTGAAGCTTCTGTCGGGGCAGGATGGATTTTCCCTTACGAGTGTGCGTCAGCCTTCTGTCCGGGTGTATTTGGACTTTCTCATCGTACAGGATGCCCTCCTTTTAGAAACGCTCTTGTCCATGGTATTTAAACAGGGCCTGCACAGGATCAGTGATGTACTGTTATAATTATAGAAGAATATGAGGTGAAATCATGCCCAGGAACAAAGGCTTCGCCGGCTTTGAAGACAAGGCCTTGTCTTTTAAAGCGGCCTGTGAAGCTATTCAAAAAGAGCCTGTCCGGGAGGCCCGGAAACAGGCAACGGCACAGCGGACGACCCGTCCGTCGGGAACTGCGTCCCTGCGGTCTGTTGCCCCGCAGCCGGCCCGCCCGGCGGCAGCGGCCCAGTCACAGCGTACCGGTACAGTCTGGCTCTATGCGCTGCCTCTGCTGGTGGCGGCCTTGTTTTTCCTGATCGGTTATGGGGCTAGTCACTCTTCCGGGAATCCCCGGCCTAAGACGACGCAGTCCAGCCAGACTACCCAGAAGACAAATACAGCTAAACCGCAGCCGGCAGTCAATCAAACCCAGAAGGCACCGGCAGCACCTGCGAAAAAGTCGCCACGAGAGGAATACAGCCAATTTTATACATATGCCGATAAGAAAGATGCTCTCGATCGCAAAACAGCCCAGCTGGCGACGGATATCAATAACTACGCTGGTAATTTGGGCAGCAATCGCTCTTTTTATGATCGTGGCAGGGCCATTTCTAATGAAGCGCGGCAATGTATTCAGGAATTGGATGGCATTTCCTGTCCGTCCGATCAGGCCCGGTCGCACCTCAAGGAGCTCTTCGTACTGATCAATAACCGGGCTGTGGCCATGGCCAATGCCGTAGTCTATTCCAGCCAGGGCAGGGATCCGCTGTCGCAGTTTGCTGAAGGACGTGATGCGGCTATTAAATACGATACGGTAAATGGAGACTTTGAAGCGGCCTATAATAAATAAAGGCAGTGCCTGGCCGTTTAGTGAGGGAGTGCGCCCGGCCGGATACCCTGGCAGGGCGCACGTCGTTCACTTTTGCTTTTTAAGCCGTGGCTGAAAAAACAGACTGATTTTAGAAGAAAATGAGATTACTCTTGATTTTACTTTTGCACGCGGTATAATAGTATAAATTCCCTCGTCACGGGAACCCATTATGAGAGACCGGCAGATACAGGATCCGGTTAGTTGCTTGTATATTAAGGAGGATATAAAATGGCTATTTACATCAATGAACCATCGCATACGTTTAATGAATATCTTTTGATTCCCGGGTATTCATCAAAGGAGTGTATGCCGGTAAATGTATCATTGAAGACGCCTCTCACAAAGTTTAAAAAAGGAGAAAAACCTGCCATAGAAATGTCAATTCCTATGGTGTCCGCTATCATGCAGGCCGTTTCCGGCGAAAAGCTGGCTGTTGCCTTGGCCAAAGCAGGTGGCGTTTCTTTTATTTATGGCTCCCAGACTATCGAAGAAGAAGCTGCCATGGTCGCCAGTGTCAAAGCCTATAAATCCGGTTTTGTACCGAGCGATTCCAATGTCAGCCCGGATATGACTATGGCTGATGTCGTAGCGCTGAAAGAACGGACCGGTCATTCTACAGTAGCCGTTACCTCCGACGGTACGGTAAATGGCAAGCTCGTGGGCATCGTAACCAGCCGTGACTATCGTGTCAGCCGCATGGACCCGGCTACCAAAGTCAGCGAATTCATGACACCTCTGGATAAACTGATTTATGCTAAAAACGGTATTACCCTCGGTGAAGCTAACGACATGATTTGGGACAAAAAGCTCAATGCCCTGCCGATCGTGAATGCCGATGGTACACTGAACTCCTTCGTCTTCCGTAAGGACTATGCAGACCATAAAGAAAACCCCGGTGAAATGCTCGACGAAAAGAAACGTTATATCGTCGGTGCCGGTATCAATACGCGTGACTATGCCGAACGTGTGCCGGCCCTGGTAGAAGCCGGAGCCGATGTGCTTTGCATCGATTCGTCTGAAGGCTTTTCGGAATGGCAGAAGCTGACGCTGGAATGGATTCGTCAGCATTATGGTGATACGGTAAAAGTCGGTGCCGGTAACGTTGTCGACCGGGAAGGCTTCAACTTCCTCGCTGATTGCGGCGCCGATTTCATTAAAGTCGGTATTGGCGGCGGCTCCATCTGCATTACCCGCGAAACGAAAGGGATTGGCCGTGGCCAGGCTACAGCCGTTATCGAAGTTTGCAAGGCCCGTGATGAATATTATGAAAAGACCGGTGTCTATATTCCGGTTTGCTCCGACGGCGGCATCGTCTATGACCACCACATTACACTGGCCCTGGCTATGGGTGCTGATTTCGTCATGCTCGGCAGATACTTTGCCCGCTTCGACGAAAGCCCGTCTGAAAAGGTCATGATCGGCGGTACGTACGTTAAGGAATATTGGGGTGAAGGCTCTAACCGTGCCCGCAACTGGCAGCGCTATGATCTGGGCGGAGCTAAGAAGCTTTCCTTTGAAGAAGGCGTTGATTCTTATGTTCCCTATGCAGGTACGCTGAAGGAAAACGTGGACAAGACGACGAGCAAGATCAAGTCGACCATGTGCAACTGCGGCGCCCTGACCATTCCGGAACTCCAGAAGAACGCTAAGATCACGCTGGTTTCCGCTACGTCTATCGTTGAAGGCGGCGCGCACGACGTCATCCGCAAGGAAAAAAATACGACAGATAAATAAGAAAATTTCCTGTATCCGCATGGACAGAGGTATGACATATGCCATACTTCTGTCTGTGCGGATTTTTTCTTATACGTATGCATTTTAGTACAACACTTACATTCTAGGATACTAATTTGACATATGAATTGACAGAGCACGTACCAGGACTTAACATATTGTATATAAGAGTTTCGTTTTACTAATACTATATATGAAGAGGTGCTAATGATGGATGTACAGAGAAGTAAAGCAACACGTAAGATTTGGCCGCAAGTAGATGCGCTGAAATTGGCAATGAACTGGTCTGAACGCGATCTGGATAAGATGCAGATTCTGGTCGATGATGTACAGGGTGAAAGCCATCCGGGCAGCTACCATCTGGGAACCTTAGCCGAACAGGTGAGCATGGGTGTCCTGGAAAGCGGCGGCAAAGCAGCCCGTTTCCATGCTACGGATATTTGTGACGGCTGGGCCGAAGGCCACGACGGCATGAACTACGTCCTCCTGAGCCGGGAAATCATTGCCGATATGGTGGAAATTCATGCCAACGTCATTCCCTGGGATGGTATGGTTCTCCTTTCGAGTTGTGATAAGTCCGTACCGGCCCATCTGATTGCTGCAGCGCGTCTCGATTTACCGACTGTACACGTACCGGGCGGTTCCCAGCACGTGGGTCCGGATATGACGACTGCCGGACTGTGCGGCCGCCTGTGTGCCCGGGAAAAACGGGGTGAACCGGTGGAACGGGAAATGCGCAATTATAAATTATCCAACTGTCCTACGTGTGGCGTCTGTCAGTTCATGGGGACGGCCAGCACGATGCAGTGCATGTCTGAAGCGTTAGGTCTGGCCCTGCCGGGCACGGCCCTCATGCCGGCTATGTTTGCGGAAACCAAGCATTATGCCCGTGCAGCCGGTGATGCTGTCATGAACCTGGCCCGGCAAGGGATTACTGCCTCGAAGATCATGACGGAAGACGCCTTCATGAATGCCATTAAAGTACACGCCGCCCTGGGTGGCAGTACGAATGCCTTCATCCATTTGCCTGCAGCAGCCCATGAATTAGGTATCGAATTGGATCCGGAAATCTTTGATGAAGTCAACCGCAAAATCAAGCACCTCGTAAATGTACAGCCTAATGGCAAATATGTCGGTGAAATGTTCTGGATGGCCGGTGGCGTGCCCATGGTTGAATGGCTGATCCGGGATCAGCTGAACCTGGATGTCATGACCTGCACGGGCAAGACGCTGGGTGAAAATCTGGAAACACTTCGGGAAGATGGCTTCTTTGAACGCTGCCACGGTCACTTGCGCAACTTTGGTATTCGCCCGGAAGATGTCATTACACCGCCGGAAGAAGCTACGATGTATGGTTCTGTAGCCGTTATGAAAGGGAATATTGCACCTGATGGCGGCGTTATCAAATATTCGGCAACGGTACCGGAAATGCACCATCACATTGGTAAGGCGCTGGTATTCAACTCGGAAGAAGCTGCCTATGATGCGGTTATTAAACGGCAGATTCCACAGAATAGTATCATCGTTATCCGCTATGAAGGTCCTAAAGGGTCCGGTATGCCGGAAATGCACATGACTACCGATGCGATCGTATATGACCAGACGCTGAACCACTCGGTTGCCCTGATTACGGATGGCCGTTTCTCCGGTGCCAGCTCCGGTCCCTGCATTGGTCACATCTCGCCGGAAGCCGTTGAAGGCGGCCCCATTGCCTTGATCGAGAACGATGACCTGATCGAAATCGACATTCCCAATCGTAAGCTGAACGTCATTGGGACAAAAGGTGAAAAACAAACGCCGGAAGAAGTCACAGCTATTCTGGCAGAACGGAAACGCAACTGGAAGGTACCGCAGCTGAAACCTAAATCGCCTGTACAGCGGCTCTATTCGAAGTTAGCCGTATCGGCTATGGCCGGCGCCTACATGGATGTCTGATTCACGCCGCCTGCCGCAGTTCTGAAGATGCCTGTTCCCCAGCCAGCATATTGTTTGCTGGCTGGGGATTTTTTTGTTGTGATATAATACTATATGAGTCCTAATTTATGAGGAGAGGAAGTGAATGCCTGTGCAGATACTTGGTGGAAAAGATCGTTTTATCAATTCGTATTTTGATCCGTCCCAGTGGGGGGCCGTAGTGTGGCAAAATCCGGACGAGCTGCAACGCATGCTGCAGGCCCTGGATATAGAAGGGGCAACCCTCAAAGGAATACGCTTTTTGGATGGCCCTGACTGCATGACCTATAGTAAGGATGAGCGCCAATATCTCTTCCCGGCGGAAGAATTTTATAAATTAAAAGTAAATGACGGAAACAGTCTCTTTTATACGCCTAATGGCACGCGCTTTTCCCTTGAAGAAGGCCGCGATCTCGTCCAGCGCCTGCGTATGCCGGTCCGCTTCCGCGTGCATGAACCGCTGCTGCTCATAACGGACAGGGGGACTTTTGAAATCTTGTACAATGAAAGCAGCAGTGTCCGCGTCAGCAAGAATCTCCTGCCGGCGAACCTGCGTAGCAGCCGCAGCGGCAGCCTGGCCGTATTTGATAGCGAAACCTTGCTTGCGCCTCTGCTGGGCCAGCCTATTCTGTCTGTCGACATTCAACAGGAAGAGGAAGCAACGGCGCGTCAACATGCTACGGGCCTGTGTAACTATCCCTTAGCGTCACAGGACACGTATATTGGTACGGTGCGCCTGGTCTTTGCTAACCGCCTGCAGCTCTGCTTTGATGATGCAGGCCAGGGCAATGGCAACGTGTGGCTCGAAGACACAGACAAGCAGTGGATTTGGCGTTCAGGCAATGAAATAGTGGACGCTTGTGTCCCTTCCCAGCAGCTGGTACGTAAATAAAAGGCAATAAAAAAGCTCCAGCCGGCAGTTGTAAAACCGGCTGAAGCTTTTTTTATGGGCGTCCTTTGATCTTGATGACGACGATTTCCGGTGCCGGGCCTGTGCGGAAGGGCATGCCCCATGAACCGTAGCCGCTGGAAACGATAGCCAGGAGTTTGCCGAAATAGCGGCTGCCGTAGTTGAGCTGATACAGGCGGTTCGTAATCGCCGTAACGGGGAAGAACTGTCCTGCGTGGGTATGGCCGCCCAGATACAGGTCATACCCGGCTGCTTCTGCCTGGGAGATGCGCAGCGGTTCGTGATCGATGAGAATATTGAACTGTCCGGGATCACAGGCGGGAACGGTGGCTGAGGGAAAATGGATATAATCATTGAGGCCTGTAAGTACCAGACCGGGGACCAGTTCCCACTGTTCGTGACGCAGGAAGCGGATGGATGAGAAATACTGATCTTCCCGATCGATATCACCGTCAAAAAAGTCGTGATTGCCAAAAACGGCGTACGTACCCAGGCGTGCTTTGATCTGTTCAAAGGCCCGGTAGCTGCCGTCGCGGAGGACAAAGTCCAAGTGGGCATCGATGAGGTCACCGCCCAAGATGACCGCGTCAGCAGACAGGTCATTGATCCGCTTTACCAGCCGGCGGCTATACCAGTTGCTTTGCAGCGGTCCTAAATGCAGGTCCGTGAGAAACGCCAGGGTAACAGGCGCCGTAAGCTTATCTGTTTGGACGGTGACGGTCCGTGTGACCGGGTGCAGGGCGTGCCATGAACCGTAACAGAGAAGAAGCAGACAGAGTACAAAGAGAACCTGTGCAGCAAGGGGCGCGTACAAGTGCCAGAGGGACAGGGAGCGGCTCAGGGCGCAGAGCAAAAAGGCCAGGCCATAGAGCAGGGCGAAGAAAAAGGAATACAAGGTAAAGACAAACCAGTAACCGCCTGTCCAGGCGAATATTTTTTCCAGCCACGATGGGACTGCGTGAATAGCGTTATAAGCCAGGGAAAAGCTAAAAGGCAGGAGCAGGAAGGGCAGCAGTGTCCACCAAGAAGAAAGAAACGGCAGGCCCTGATGATACATAAACCAGTTGACACAGCCCAAGAGGGCGCCTATACAGCCTATTTTCCAGAAAAATACAATGCGATTAAACATAGGTCTCTTCTTTTGTGAGAAATAAAACCGGGACGGCTCTGCCGTCCCGGTTTTTATGCAGCCCTACTGGGCCTTGTTATTCTTGTCAGCCTGTTGTGATTTGCTGCGCTGTGTATCTGACGTGTCGGTTTTATCCGTATCGGCAGTTTTGGTTTCCGTCTTATTCGGTGTTTCTTTTTGCGTCTTTGTCGTCGTTGTCGTCTTTTGCTCAGAAACGGTCTGCCGTGCCTGACGGGCCATGCCCTCCGGTACGGAGAAGTCCTTCGTCGATTCCCCATCGACAGCAGAGACCATATAATCGTGCCAGATCCTTGCCGGAATCGTGCCGCCGTATACTTCACCCAGACTGTGGGAACCAGTGTCATCGCCAATCCAGACAGCGGTGACGATGGTCGGCGTATAGCCGACAAACCAGGCGTCTTTATTATCGTCTGTCGTACCGGTCTTGCCGGCAGCAGGCTGACCGATGGCAGCGGCCGTACCTGTGCCGTGATCGATGACGCCTTCGAGCATGGAAGTCATTTCATAGGCTTCCCGTTCGGACATAACCCGCGTTGCGTCAGCTTTGTTGTTGCTGTTATCTTCAATGACGTTGCCATTACGGTCGAGAATCTTGATGATGGCCGTCGGTTTAACGTGGACGCCCTTGTTGGCGAAGGTGCCGTAGGCACTGGCCATTTCCAGGGGTGTAACGCCGCGCGTGAGGCCGCCCAGGGCCATGGCCAGGTTGTTATCATTGGGGCTGCCCTTGTCGACGAGGGTTGTTATGCCCATCTTCTTGGCATTGTTGATGATCTTTTCTGTACCGACTTTGTCAGCCAGCTGGACGGCAATGGTGTTGACCGAGAGGGCCAGGGCCTGACGCAGGGTCATCGTACCGCCATAAGATTTTTCCGAGTTCTGCGGACTCCAGCCGCCATAGGATACTTTCTTGTCTTCCATGGTCGAATCAGGGGTCATGTCATCCTGAAGGGCTGTGAGGTATACGAAAGGCTTAAAGGCCGAACCGGGCTGGCGGACTGCCATGCTGGCACGGTTGAAGCTGTCCTGGCCACGGCCGCCGACCATAGCTAAGATATAACCGGTCTGAGGGTCAATGGAAACGAGGGCGCCCTGCGGCTGTGTCAGGCCGTTGGCATCGGTGTAGTTATCAGGCAGATCGCGCATAGCCTTGACCGCTGCGTGCTGCTTTTCTGTATCCAAGGTCGTGTAAATCTTCAGGCCTTCCTTGTAAAGCGCATCGTCGCCGTACTTGGCAGCCACCTGCTGGGATACGTAATCGATGAACGATTCTGTTTCGGAGTTAGCAGCAGTCTGCTTGTTTTGGGACAATTCCAGGCTGGCTTTTTTAGCTTCTTCTGCCTGGGCCGTCGTAATGTAGCCGTATTTAGCCATCTGGTCGAGGACCACGTTTTTACGGGCTTCAGCTTCTTTCAAATTATTAAACGGCGAGTAATAGTTAGGACTCTTAGGTAACCCGGCGAGCATAGCACACTGCGTCAGTGACAGCTGATCGACGTCCTTATTGAAATACGTTTTGGCAGCCGTTTGAATACCGTACGCGCCCTGGCCAAAATAGATTTGGTTCATGTACATTTCCAGAATTTCTTTTTTGCTGTACTTGTGTTCGATTTCCAAAGCCAGCATGGCTTCCTGTACTTTACGCTTTAATGTCTGTTCCTGCGAAAGGAAGGCGTTCTTAGCCAGCTGCTGTGTGATCGTACTGCCCCCCTGGGCGATACCGTGGTTGGTCAGATTGGTGACAATAGCACGAAGAATGCCGATGGGGTCGATACCGATGTGATCGTAAAAACGATTATCTTCGGCGGCAATAAAGGCGTTCTGCAAATTCTGGGGCACCTTGTTGATGTCGATAGGCAGGCGGTTCTGATCGGAATGCAGGGTCGTGATCAAACGGCCGTGGCGGTCGAATACCTGCGAGGAAACGGCAGGACGCATATTGTTGCTTACTGGCGGCAGTGTTTGATAGGCAGCAAAGATGTAGCCAAAACCAAGGCCGGCCATGACGACGATAAGTAAGACAATCAGCATGCGGAAACGATGCAGCGGTCCGCCATGTTTGGCGTGTTTCGCTCTGCGTCTGGGTGTATACATAGTTCCTCCTGATACTCCTTGTGGTAATCATATTAATTCTATTATATATAGCTTTACTAATTTCTAATTATAACACACCAGTGCGCTCTGTGAATAGGGACAAATAGGGGCCGGGGCAAATTTTGACGGTCTTCCCGAGGCTGTTCCGGCACCTAGTCTGGCAACTAAAATAGATGTACAAGAATACCAGGAAGTTTTCTAGAATAGTACGATATTTACCGTAAAAGACATACCATTAAAAAGGTATTATGTCTTTTTTCACAAATTCATTGACAATATGATACAAATAGGGTACTATAAATACGAAATAAGTAACATTAAGCATATATGATTAGAGGGTTTCAGGAGGTAAGGTATGATGGACAGAGATAAAGCATTTGTGTTATGGTTTGACGAACTGCGCCGCGCAGACGTAGCTCTTGTTGGGGGAAAATCATCGTCTCTGGGCGAATTGACATCGCAGACGAAAGTGCCTGTTCCGTATGGCTTTGCAACGACGGCTGAAGGGTACCGGCATTTTATGCATGCCACGGGCCTGGATGTGACGATTAAAGAATTATTAAAAGGCCTGACGGACGTCGAAGATTCCACACAGCTGCGCGATGTTACAGCTGCCATCCGCAAGGCGATTTGCGATGCGGAAATGCCGAAAGATCTGGCTGATGCCATCCGTACCAGCTATGAAGAACTGGGCAAGAAAATGGGCGAAAGCGATCCCTTTGTGGCCGTTCGTTCCAGTGCCACAGCCGAAGATTTGCCTGATGCCAGCTTTGCCGGCCAGCAGGATACCTATCTGAACGTTAAAGGCGCAGACATGGTCATCGAAAAGGTAAAAGAATGCTATGCTTCTACTTTTACAGATCGTGCTACCTACTATCGTACGAAACAGGGCTTTGATCACCTCTCTGTAGCACTGAGTGCAGCTGTCCAGATGATGGTCTTCTCCAAGGCTGCCGGCGTTATGTTTACGGTTGACCTGGTAACGGGTGATGATTCGACGATTACCATTGAAGGTGCCTGGGGCCTGGGCGAATACGTCGTACAGGGCACAGTTACACCGGATAATTTCCGCGTAAACAAGGATACGTTGGAAATTATGTCCAAGATGGTAAATGATAAACCCATCAAATTGGTCCGCAAAGAAACGGGCGACGTAGAAGAACAACCCGTACCGGAAGCAGAACGGAAGCTGCAGGCTATTTCTGATGATCAGGTACGTGAACTGGCCAGCTACGCCAAAGCCATTGAAGAACACTATGGCTGCTACATGGATATGGAATGGGGCGTCGATGAACGGACGAATAAACTGTGGCTTCTCCAGGCCCGTCCGGAAACCGTATGGTCCAAGAAGAATAAAGAAAAGAAACAGACTAAGACTGAAAGTGGGGAACAGGTTGCCATGACAACAGAACGCAACATTTTGGTAAAAGGTCTTCCGGCCAGCCCGGGACACGCAGCAGGCAAAGCCCATGTCATTCTCGATCCGGCGAAGATTGCCGAATTCAAAGACGGCGAAATCCTCGTTACGACCATGACAGCTCCAGACTGGGTACCGGCCATGAAGAAAGCCAAAGCCATCGTTACCGATGCCGGTGGTATGACCTGCCACGCTTCTATTGTCAGCCGTGAACTCGGTATCCCTTGCATCGTCGGTACGAAGAGCCGCAGCCAGGAAGCGACGACGACCATTCAGGATGGCCAGGAAATTACGATTGACGCAACAAATGGTATCGTCTACGAAGGCGTTGTAGCCGATATTGTCAAACCGGCTGCCGCAGCTCCTGCTGCCGGTGCAACGGTCGTAGCTGCTGAAGCGGCTCCTATTACAGGGACGAAGATTTATATGAATCTGGGCAACCCCGATTTGGCTGAAAAATATGGCGTTCTGCCGTGCGACGGCATTGGCCTCATGCGTGAAGAATTCATTTGGACGACCTTCATTCATGAACATCCCTTGTATCTCATCGAAATCGGTCATCCCGAACGCGTCGTAGACCAGCTGGCTGACGGCATGCGTAAAGTATGCCAGGCCTTGGCACCGCGCCCGGTAACGCTGCGCTTTAGCGATTTCAAATCGAGCGAATACCGCAACCTTAAAGGTGGCGACAAATACGAACCACAGGAAAGCAGCGCTCTCCTCGGCTGGCGTGGGGCATCGCGCTACTACGATCCTAAGTACATCGAAGCCTTCAAACTGGAAATCAAGGCTGTCCGCAAAGTACGGGAAGAATTCGGCTTCAAGAATCTGAACGTCATGATTCCGTTCTGCCGCCGCGTCGACGAAATGGAAAAGGTCGTTAAGATCATGGACGAAGAAGGCTTGCATCGCGGACCGGACTTTAAAGTTTGGCTCATGGCTGAAATTCCTTCCAACATCATTCTGGCTGACCAGTTCAATAAATTCGTCGATGGCTATTCCATTGGCTCCAACGATTTGACCATGCTCATCATGGGCTGCGATCGTGATAACGATACGGTAGCACCGCTCTTTGATGAACGGAACCTGGCAGTAAAGAGAGCTATCCGTCATTTGATCAATGTGGCACATAAAGACGGCAAGACCGTTTCTATTTGTGGCCAGGCACCGAGTGTATATCCGGACTTTACGGAATTCCTCGTCAAGAGTGGCATCGATTCTGTATCGGTTAACCCCGATGCGGTCGTTGCGACCAGAAAGAATGTAGCACAGATAGAACAGCGGATACTTATGGATTCCCTCACCGGCAAAGGCCGTGCTGATACCGAAGATTATACGTGGTAACAGAATGACATAAAAAAGACGGATCAAGAGTATTAGGCTATTCTTTTGATCCGTCTTTATTTGTATACTATCTTATTTTTCTATATCAGGCAGGTATTTATTGTGTATATGGAAGAGATAGTATATACTTATTATTGTATACAACCAAATTATTGATACGCAGGAGGTGAACGGAGAACATGTTATCGGAACGCCAGGAAACGATTTTGAATATTGTCAAGGAACAAAGCCCGATTACGGGACAACACATTGCGGCCAAATTGCATGTAACGCGTGCTGCGCTGCGCTCTGATCTGGCTATTCTGACAATGCTGGGCCTCATTGATGCCCGCCCGAAATTGGGCTATTTCTTTACAGGCAATAAGGAAAAAGATCTGCTGTCCCGCGTGATTACAGATATTAAAGTGGAGTCGTGCCTGTCCCAGCCTGTTGTCGTAGGTGAACATACCAGCGCGTATGATGCCGTAATCGCCATGTTTACAGAAGATGTAGGAACCGTATTCGTTGCCAATGACAACATCCTGGTCGGCGTCGTGTCCCGGAAGGACCTGCTGCGAACGGCCCTGGGAAATAATGACCTGCGCTCGTTACCTGTACGCATGGTAATGACCCCGGCCAGTAAGCTCATCTATGTAGAACCGGAAGAACAGGCACTGGTAGCGGCGCAACGGCTGATGGAATACGAAGTGGATTGCCTGCCTGTCGTGAACGTCTTGAACCGGGAACAGGAAGATCGCAAGGAATTACATATTGTAGGCAGAATTTCTAAGACCAATATTACCCGCCTCTTTGTAGAATGCGGATTAGGGAGGAGATCGTAAGTGGATAAACCCATAGTGTATGCTTGTTCTGATTCACTGGGAGAAACGGCAGAACGCGTGGCCCGGGCTGCTGCCAGCCAGTACAATCAGGAGGAGTTTAACATTGTACGTATTCCATATATACGTTCGGAACAGCAGATAGACGATATTGTAAAAAAAGCAGAAGAAAATAATGCCATGATCTGCTATACCATCATTTCTCCGGTTTTGCGGCGGCGCTTACAGACGCTGACAGAAGGACGGAAGATTACCGTTGTCGATATTATCGGCCCGATGCTCGCAGGGATAGGACAGATTGCTTCTACAGAGCCGACTATGAAAGCCGGTATGATTCACCGCCTCGATGAGGAATACTTCAAACGCGTAGAAGCCATTGAATTTGCCGTAAAATATGATGATGGCAAGAACCCTGTAGGTTTCCTGAAAGCGGATATCGTCATCGTCGGCGTTTCGCGTACATCTAAAACGCCTTTATCCATGTACTTGGCTCATAAGCGGATCAAAGCGGCTAACCTGCCCTTGGTGCCGGAAGTGGCCCTGCCACCGGAACTGTTCCAGATTCCGGCCCGCAAAGTCGTGGGCCTGATCATTGATCCCTTCAAGCTGAATTTTATCCGTAGTGAACGGCTGCGCAGTATGGGCCTCGACGCCAATGCCAGCTATGCCAATATTGACCGCATCAACGAAGAATTAACGTATGCCCGCAGTGTCATGCGGCGCCTTCACTGCCCGGTTATCGACGTATCGTCTAAAGCCATAGAGGAAACGGCGAACCTTATTATGGATATCGTCAAACGTAATCGGGAACTATATGCTGAATAAATTATGATGAATACAACAAGACGCCGTCCTGGCGTCTTGTTGTGTTTTGGAGGGATAGACTATGAAGAGTGACGGTATTACCATATATCAAGCACTTCGGCATGCCTTGAATGAAGAAAGCTTCCGACGGCGTCCGGTCTTTGATGAAACGCTGTTGCAAACGCTTTGCAGCGAGTCTGTACTGCGGCCCCTCGCAGAAACACTGGCCTCCGTTGCCGGTGCCGATGGCCGTTTTTATGCGCCACAGGTACTCAAAGAGCTGCAAGGGCGGTTTTCCCTGCTCAAGGACAGTCCTGATGGCGGCTGGCTGCTGTACTGCTATAATTCTATCCTCGTGCGGATCTTTCCGGAAAATAAGGATTCCTGGGATGACCCCATGATGCTTCCGGCCCTGACGGATGCGCCGCAGTACCGAGCTGGCCGCCTGTTTATTCTGCAGGTATTACGTGGCTTATACCGTTATGAACGGTACCGTCTACCCTTCGATCCGACGAAAGATATTCAGCTTCTCAGCAGTGATGAAATACGGGCTAACACGTATACGTCAGAATACTTGCGCATGAAAAAACTGATCATGGACTTTTATGTTTATGAATTCATGCGCCTGGGTATTGATATTACGCCATATAATACGCTAGGACATATAGGCGGCGTCCATTATGTGGCGATGTATATGGCCAGACAGCTTAGCCAGTGCGAGGTCCCTATCGATTTG
The DNA here is from genome assembly GCF_014269395.1 of Megasphaera hominis. Classification (GTDB taxonomy): domain Bacteria; phylum Bacillota; class Negativicutes; order Veillonellales; family Megasphaeraceae; genus Megasphaera; species Megasphaera hominis. Next base: position 62,205 of record NZ_JACOGK010000006.1, on the reverse strand, counting down.
GGCCTTATTTCCGGGGCGGCTGTGTGCCACGATATAGGAAAATACGGCTGCCGGAAAAAGGAAGCCCGGCGCGTGCCGTATCTTCATTATTTTTATACCAGCCTTTGCTGTGACCGGACCGGCCTTTCCATTATCGGCCATATTGCAGCCAACCATTCGGTCTGGGATTTGGAACTGGAAAATTTGTCGGCTGAATCGTTGCTGCTTATTTACGCAGACTTTCGCGTCAAGAGCAGCCGTGATGCCCGTACGGGGAAAGAAATCGTCCATTTCTATACCTTGGAAGAAGCGTTCAATGTCATTTTGAGCAAGCTCGATAACGTAGATGAAAAGAAAAAGCAACGCTATCAGAAGGTATATGCTAAGCTGGCAGATTTTGAAGCCTTTATGCGGGAACAGGGCGTCATGACGGATTTGCCTGATGACTTTGCCCAGGCTCCTTTGTTTCCGCCGCAGCGGCGGCAACGGGAACGGGTACTCATGGAAGGAAAAGATATTGTCGATCAGCTCAAATTTGCCGCCATTGACCATAACCTTCGCCTTATGAGCCTTTTCCGCAATGAAAGTGATTTTGGCAATCTCATCGAAGCTGCCCGAAGTGAACGGAATTGGAAAAATGTGCGTACGTACATCGGCATTTTCCGGGAATATTCCATGTACATGACGGAACATCAGAAATTGATGACCCTCAAGTATTTGTATGAGCTCTTGTCGCACCGTGAAGGGGATATCCGCATGGAAGCGGCCGAACTCATGGGAAGTATTATAGCTAATTTCAATATTCATTCCAGTAAGGAATTACCGGAAGGCGTAACCCTGCCTCACAAAAAGATTACGAACCTGACCTTGTTCCGGCAGTACCTGTCCCAGACTATTAAACCGGGCTTGCGCTTTACCATGCAGCACCGTCTGTGGATCAGCTATTGCCTGAGTCCCTTTGTCTGCTCCTTGCTGGAAAATTGCCGTGTCCAGGATCGGCCGGCGTATATGCAGATTTTGCGGGAGTATTACGAACAGGATGATTATACGTCGGAATTGCGGATTATCCTCTTAAAAACGTTGAACGATATTAAACCCGAATGCTTTGATGCGCCGTTTGGCAATATGGCCAATTCCTTTATTTTGGCAGCCCGTAAGGATGCGGATTTCAACGTGCGCATTGCTTCTATTTACTCGTCCCGGCACGTCGTAGCCGGCTATACGGATGATGATTTTTGGCGCGACCTCTTAGAAGCCAAGGGACTGCCTGCAGAAAAAGAAGCCTTTTACGAACAAGAAGGAGCGCTCTTCCTGGATGACTTGAAGACCGGCGTCCATTGGGTCGTCAAGGTTGCCAATATCGAGCTCGTCCTGCATTATATGGATGAAAGCCGCGATAGTGGCAGCGTCATGCATTTGGGCATGCATTTGAATAACCTTTTGAAGGTAAGTGAATCGTTTTTTGTCCGCCAGGTGGCCGGCCAGGGACTCTTGGAAGTTGCTAGCCACATGACCTATGCCCAGCGCAATGAAATGGCCGTCGAATTGTTTAATGGCCTTGAAATCGGAGACCTGCAGATTTCAAAATACGTACCGCAGTTCTTAGGCCAGATGATCCTGAAACTGCCGCCTCAGGTCTTTGATGAATTTGCAACGACAATCCGTACGCAAATCCTGACGGCAAATACGCAGATGGCTTCGTCCATGGTCAATACTGTGGGCGTCGTCCTGGAACATTTCCATGAATTTGAACGGGACTTTCCCAATAACGAAGGTAAAAATAAGGAACGCCAGCGGCAGCTTCTGTATATCATGATCAAGGCCTATGCCCATTATGATAAGGAACTGAGCCGTGATGCCTTCCGCGATATAGGCCGTTTCATTTATCACAGCCCGTACATGCCTATAGAGCAGACGGATTTCCTCTTTGCCCATTCCTATAAAAAATTGCTCATTACCCTCTGTGAAAATACGGAACGGACGCTGGACTTCTACAGTAATGCCGCTGTTTTGAACCATATTTACCGCTATATCGGCATGCATGAATTCCTGCATCAGGGCGCTTTCGACCTGCCACTTCATCGAAAGGCCTGCTTCTATCCGGGCACCTTTGACCCCTTCAGCCTGGGCCATAAGGCGGTAGCCTGCAAGATCCGCGATCTGGGCTTTGAAGTGTACCTGGCACTCGATGAGTTTTCCTGGTCCAAGCATACGCAGCCCCGGCTCATGCGCCGCAAGATTATGAACATGTCCGTTGCGGATGAAGAGGATATTTATCCCTTCCCGGACGACGTATCTGTCAATATTGCCAATGAGGCAGATATTCACCGCTTAAAGGAAATCTTTTCCGGCAAGGAATTGTACATTGCTGTCGGTACGGACGTTATTGAAAACGCCTCGGCCTATAAGGCGACACCGACGGCAGATTCGATCCATACGGTGAACCATATTGCCTTTGCCCGGGAAACCAGGGAGAACGAAGATGGCGGCCCGCATGGCGGCTATCCCATTACGGCGAAGGTCGTGCCGCTTTTGCTGGACAAATTCTATGAAGATATCAGCTCGACGCGGATCCGTGAAAATATTGACCTGAACCGGGATATTTCTAACCTCATCGACGCCGTAGCGCAGAGCTTTATTTACGACAACAACCTGTACCTGCGTGAACCGGCCTATAAGCATGTTCTGGAAGCCAGGGAAATCGGTATCGGCGCATTCCGGCCGCGGGGTGCAGAAAGTCTTTGGCCTGTTTATGGCCGTCTGACTCAAATGGGCTACGATATCGACGTTATCGACCGCTACATCGAACGGGACCGCAACCTGGACAAGGAACGGGTCTGGACGCTCTATATCGATAATGCCGGTACAGAAAAGCGGATGATTGCCTATGCGGCAGTCCACGGTGTACGCAATAAAGATTTATTGAATGAATTCGGCGACATGCAGACAGCAGCCCACATCCGCCAATCGGCCGACGGCAACATTGCCTGCATTGGCTTCATGTACATTGCTGATGATGCCGATATTTCTAATGCCGGCCAGATACTGATTACAGAAATCCTGACGGAACTCATTGCCCGGGACTATGCCTATGCGGTCTATCATCCTGTCGATGAGGCTGGCTATAACCGGACTGTCCTGGACGCACTGGCAAAACAGGGGTTTGTCAACATCGAACCGCCAGGCTCCATGCAGCCTCTCTACGCCGTCAACATGAAGTCGCCTATCGTCATCTTCCGGGATGTAGAAACGATCATTAAGAACCCCTTCAATAAGAATCCCCGTGTACTGAAGGTGCTCGATCAGGCCCATTCTAATTTGCTGCGGACCATGCGCCATATTTATCCGGGCAAATTGCTCCTGTCCTTTAATACGAGTGCAGTACACCATAAAATCATCAATAAAGTGGCCCATATCAACGGCGTCTCCATCATTGAAGATAAGAAAAAGCGGCGCGGTCCCTATATGTCCGTGCCCTTTGGTAAGGCCTTGAGCGATGTCCTCGTGCCGAATACAGTAACCAAGGCCCTGCACATAGAAAAATATTTTAACCGCTCCGTCAAAGGCTTTACCATTGCCGAAACGCATCACTATTCTTCTGTAGAAAACCAGGTCAAGACGATTAAGTCCTTTAACCGCCCGGTTATCCTCATCGATGACCTCTTGCACAAGGGCCATCGCATGCGTATGCTGACGCCGTATTTAATGAAGAATCAGGTAGAAATCAAAGAAGCCCTCGTAGGGGTCATGACAGGCCAGGCCATGGATATGATGGCAGAAAAACATATTAAAGCCGAATGCGCCTATTTCCTGCCGACACTGGAAGTCTGGATGAATGAACGGGACTGCTACCCCTTTATTGGCGGCGACAGTATAGATAATGCCGATAATTACAGCGGCTACGACCGCAATCCGTCGATCAATCTGATCCTGCCGTACGTAAAACCTGCGTTCATTAAGCATGGTGATGCGGAAGCGGATTTCTACTATTCCCTGACGTGCCTGAAAAATGCACATATGATTTTAAAAACCCTGCAGGATGTCTATCAGGAAACGTACGAAAAGAGGCTGACCTTAAAACGCTTGGGTGAAGTCGTTACGTATCCGCGCTATCCGGATATCGATGTAGGCGTCAAGTTTGATGAAAATATGGACCTGACCCGCTTCATTGAAAATGATATCGAACGGCTCGTACGCCTGCGCTGGGGAGAACACTGGAAGAGCGATGAAAAGGGGGAACCAGACGATGGAAAATAAACGGTACGTCCATGAATTGCCGCGTGAGGCCGGCATTACAGCGCCGCTGCCTCTCACGGGCTGCCCATTTACGGCGCAGAAGAAGCAGCGCCTTCATATCCTGGCCTTGGGCGACGTAGGTACGACGCTGCTCATTGGCCTGCGGCTCTTAGGTGCAGCCGATATTGAATCTATAGGTATTTGTGACCTGAACGAAAAGAACCTCAGCCGGCTGGAAATGGAAATCAATCAGATCCGCTATCCCTTTGCCGGTCAGGGGACAGAACCGCTCTTGCCACCGGTGGATATCGTACAGGAGGACCGCCTTTTTGACTGTGACGTCTTCGTTTTTTGTGCCTCTAAGGGCGTGCCGCCTTTAGAGGCACAAGGGGACGTGCGCATGGCCCAGCTCGCTGCGAACCGCGGTCTTATCCGCCATTTTGCGGCCTTAGCCAAGGCGGCAGCCTATAGAGGATTTGTATGTATCGTATCGGATCCTGTAGATCCCTTGTGTGCAGCCTTTCTCGACGCGTCGGGCCTGAAGCCCTGGCAAATCCAAGGCTATGGCTTAGGCGTCATGAATGCCCGGGCCTGCTACTATGCTGAAAAGGATGGCCGCTTTACGCATTATCTAACGGCCGGCCGGGCCTTTGGCCCCCATGGGGCCGATCTGGTCATTGCCGACAGTGTCACGGCCTATGACGACGCCCTTTCCAGGAAACTGACGGGACAGGTCGTGCAGGCGAATATGCGTGTCCGCGAGTTAGGCTATAAGCCCTACATTGCACCGGCCCTTTCGTCCGCAGCTCTTTCGATTCTCCTCAGCCTGCGTGGCCATTGGCATTACGGCTCGGTCTATTTGGGTGATGCTGCTAAGGGTGCCTTTTTCGGCGTTAAAAACCGCTTTACCCCGGCAGGGATCGAGTACGAGGACCTGCCCCTGTGCCAGACCCTGTACGAACGGCTGCAGACGGCCTATATGAATCTGTGTGCCTTGCGATAAAGGAGGGATAGCATGCTCTACGTGGTACAATTGGATTGGCAGGATAAGGATGGTGTTTCCCGCCTGGATACGATTCTCGAATATGCCCTGGCAGGGACTCCTTACAAGCTGATCAGCCATTTGGAAGAATTTATAGCCCTGTGTCCCGATACCGCCTTGCGTACTGCGCCGGACGGAAAAGACCGGCAGCTGCTCTTTGCTGTCAATCTGGCCCGTGGCGGCATGAATCTCTCCTATGCCCGCCTGCTGTATCATTTATCGTGTCACAGCCATTGTCTGGAAGGCTGGACCGGCGCTGTTCTGGTCGACGGCTCAGAGGAACTGTTTACCAAAAAAATAGGCCGTGAACTGATCTTTATGGCCAACCGGGCCGGCTGTGCGTTCCCGGGCAAACCACTCGTAGAAGGGACAGGCTCTCTCTATAATTTCAACGTGCAGGCGAAACTGCAGGGCATAGATAATCTGCAGGCCTATAAGGAAAGTGCCCGCCGCCTCGTAAAAAAAGTGACGGCCTTTGTGCCGCGCTGGGAGGGCATGGGCCAGCGCGTACTGGCGCTGCATGCCAGCAGCCGCCGGACGAGTAATACCCTCCTCTTGTGGGAACTCGTACGGCAGCACCTGCCTCCGGAAATGTCGGTCCAGGAAATTTCCCTGCGCAATGGCAGCGTCGTCGATTGCCGCGGCTGCAGCTATGAAGCGTGCCTGCATTTTGGTGAAAAAGGGGACTGCTTCTACGGCGGCGTCATTGTCGAGCAGGTTTACCCGGCTATCAAGCAGTGCGACACGCTGGTACTCATTTGTCCGAACTATAACGATGCCGTCAGTGCTAACATTATGGCCTTCTTTAACCGCCTTACGGCCTTGTTCCGCAAGGACTGGGATACCTTTGCCCATAAGCGGATTTTTGCCCTCGTCGTCTCCGGCTACAGCGGCGGAGATATTGTGGCGGAACAGATCATCGGGGCCTTGAACTGCAATAAGAATTTTGTCCTGCCCGGTCATTTTGCCCTTATGGAAACGGCTAACGAGCCGCGCAGTATCCTCGGCTGCCCACACGTAGAAAAACGGGCTGCAGCGCTGGCACGGCGCATCAGTGGCGTAGCCTATGCATAAAAAATAACCCCCTGCCACCTGGCAGGGGGTTATGCATGCACGGTATATAAAAAAAGATGATTCGAAAAAGAATCACCTTTTTTTATACAGGATTAAACATCACGCTGTACTTTACCGGAACGGAGGCAGCGCGTGCAGACGTTTACGCGTTTGACTTCGCCGTCAACGATAGCGCGTACTCTCTGAATATTCGGCTTCCAAGTTCTTTTGGTCTTTAAGTGGGAATGGCTGACGTTCATGCCCGTTACGGTACCTTTACCGCAGATTTCGCAAAAATTTGCCATGAGTAACACCTCCTTGTACTTTCGCAGTACAACATATAAATCCTATCATAAAAGAAAGATAAAATCAAGGACTAATCACAAAAAGAGTTCACTAGATATGATACAATAAATAATATCATATGACAAGGAGAAGTTTATGGAAAATTCAATGCAGCGTCTGCCCGGCATTGGTAAACAACGGGCCAGGCTTTTTGCCCGTCTGGGCATAGAGACAATTTCGGATTTGCTCCAATATTTTCCGCGGGAATATGAAGACCGCAGTCACGTCGTCTCCCTGGGGGAGGCCGACGGGGAAGCCGGCCTCCCGGTCCTGGTCTGTGGGACTGTCGGCACGATACAGGAATTACGGCCGCGGCGGGGCATGACGATTTTAAAGGTCGTCCTGCGCGATGAAACGGGCTCTGTAGAAATGACCTGGTTTAATCAGCCCTTTAAAAAGAAACAGTTTCATACGGGTATGACGGTAACTGCCTTTGGCAAAATTGAATGGGCTTACGGCCGGCGGCAAATGAATACGCCAGATGTAGAAGAAGGCAGACCCCATGGAAATGGGTTTATGCCCGTGTATGGCCTGACCGATGGCCTTAAGCAAAATGATCTGCGCCGGGCTGTCCGGGCTGCCCTTGCCTTAGCCCGGCAGGAACCGGAACTGCTGCCGGCACCCTGTGTAGCGACGCGCCACTCTGTTCAGCCCCGGCTGGCTGTGTACGAGCAAATGCATTTTCCGGTGACGCGGGAAGAACAGGAAAAGGCCCGGCAGCAGCTGGCCTATGAAGAATTATTTGATATGCAAATGGGGCTCCTCTTGCGGCGGCGCAAGGAAGGCGGCCGCCAGGGGATTAAGTGCGGTCCCAATGGCAGCCTCTTGCGCCAGCTCTTTGCCCAGCTGCCCTTTCAGCTCACGCGAGGCCAGACGGCAGCCTTTTTGGACATACAGAACGACATGGAAGGGGAAGTGCCTATGCAGCGCCTCATCCAAGGCGACGTAGGCTCCGGGAAAACGGTTGTAGCCGCCCTGGCCCTGGCAAAGATCGTAGAAAACGGCTACCAGGGTGCCCTTATGGCACCGACGGAAATCCTGGCCGTCCAGCATTATGAAGAGTTTTGCCGCCTCTTTCACGATTTGCCCGTGCGCATTGCCCTGCTTACGGGCCGGACGGGCGAAAAGGAACGTAAAACCCTCCTGGCAGAGCTTGATGCCGGTACGATCCAGATTCTCATCGGTACGCACGCACTCATCCAGGCGGACGTTCTCTTTGCCGATCTCGGCCTGGTCGTCACCGATGAACAGCACCGCTTTGGTGTGCGCCAGCGGGCAGCCTTGCAGGATAAGGGACGGTCACCGCATGTCCTGTTCATGACGGCTACGCCCATTCCCCGTACACTGGCCCTTTCCCTCTATGGCGATCTCGATGTATCGTCCATCCGTGAGTTGCCGCCAGGACGTAAGGTCGTCAAAACCTATGCTGTCGGCGAGTCCATGCGCCAGCGCATTTATGCGTTCATGCGCAAAAACATGGCCCAGGGCCAGCAGTGCTATGTCGTCTGTCCCCTCGTTGAAGAATCGGAGAATGTCGATTTACAGGCGGCAACAGCCCTGTATGACACGCTGCGGACAGCCGTTTTTCCGGAGTTTTCCTGCGGCCTTGTCCATGGCCGTATGCCGGGGAAAGAAAAGGATGCCATCATGGAGCAGTTTTCTTCAGGTGCCATTCAGCTCCTCGTAGCAACGAGCGTCATTGAAGTCGGCGTCAATGTGCCGAATGCAACGCTCATCCTCATCGACGGGGCCGAACGCTTTGGCCTGGCCCAGCTGCATCAGCTGCGTGGCCGCGTAGGCCGTGGGGACTTACAGGCCTATTGCATCCTCCTGGCCCATCAGGGCAGTGAGGAAACGCGGCAGCGCCTGCATTATATGGAAACCATTCACGATGGCTTTGCCCTGGCAGAAAAGGATTTGCTCTTACGCGGCTCGGGCCAGCTCTTTGGCTATTTGCAGCATGGACTGCCCGACTTGAAGGCGGCCGACATTATCCGTGATGTATCCCTCTTGGCCGCTGCCCGTGATGAGGCCCGCCAGGTCCTGCAGGCAGGTGTCGATGAGACGCACGTACTGGCAGCCCTGAGCCGTCGCTTTGGTGCGTCCTTCGAACGCCTGCTGAATAACTAAACCTGTTGATAAATTGCGGGAATATATGTACATCATAGCGAATTTCAGCTATAATAAATGATAAAGTGCCTAAAACAGATGGAAAACTGTTGTCTGGCAGAGGTAAATTTCTAAACGATAAGGCGGAGATGGATTTTGTCTGGTAAAATCGATGTATTATCTGTTCCCATTGCGAATATCACTGTAGAAGAAACGAAGGATTTTGTTTTTTCCTGCGTCGATCAGGGGTTGGCCGCGTCGATTGCGACGGCGAATGCCGAAATGGTGATGAAGGCACAAGAGGATAAAGAACTGGCCCGGGTTTTACAAGGTGCAGACCTGGTAATTCCTGACGGTGCCGGTGTCCTCTGGGCAGCAGAACAACAGGGAAAAAAATTCAAAGAACGGGTAACCGGCTGTGATGTGGCAGAGCTGCTGCTGAAAGAAGCAGCTGCACGGCAGACGCCGGTATATCTTTTTGGCGCTGCTGACGGTGTTGCTGAAACGGTAGCAGCGAATATGGAAAAACGGTATGGAAAATTACGGCTGGCAGGTACCCACTCCGGCTTTTTCAGCGCCGCCGAGGAAGGCGATATCATTCGTGAAATCCGGGAGCAGGGAACGAAAATCCTTCTCGTTGCTCTCGGTGTTCCAAAACAGGAAAAGTGGATTCATGCCCATTTATCCGAATTAGGGCCCTGCGTTTGCATGGGTGTCGGTGGGACCTTTGATGTGCTCGCCGGCCGCGTTTCCCGTGCTCCGTCGTGGATGCAGCACAACCGCTTGGAATGGCTCTATCGTCTTTGCAAGGAACCAAGCCGCTTTCGGCGCATGCTGGCCTTGCCGCGCTTTATGGCAGCTGTGAAATTCAGCAGGCGCTCTTGAACAGGCAGGTGATTTTGTGAATAAACCTTTTATCATTACCGATGGCTATGTATTCATTTTCGGATCCATAGTACTGGCTGTTTTGGCAGGCCTCTTCATCAATGTATACGTAGCTGTATTACCGGCGTTGCTGGCTGTCTATTTTGCTTATTTCTTTCGCAATCCCCGGCGCCGTATCCCGGACGATGAACTAGCTTTGGTAGCACCGGCTGATGGTACGGTCGTTGCCGTGGAGGACGTGGACGAAGACCTTTTTCTCGATGAAAAATGCCGGAAAATTACGATTTTCCTTTCTATTTTTGATGCCCATGTCAACCGGATTCCCCTGGCCGGCACGATTAAGTTTCAGCAGTATACGTGCGGCCGTTTCCGGCCGGCTTATGAAGATGGCGTAGGGTACGAAAACGAACGCTATTCTCTGGGCATTGAAAATAGCCATACGCGTATTCTGGTTACCTTGATTGCCGGCGTTTTGGCCCGGCGCATCGTATCCTGGGTAACGCTGGGCGACGAGCTGACGCACGGCCAGCTGTACGGAATGATCAAATTTGGTTCTTGTATTGAAGTATTCGTAGAAGATAATGTGGAAATATGCGTAACGAAGGGGCAGAAAGTTCGTTGCGGTGAAACGGTGATAGGGAGGATTTTGCAATGACCATGAAGAACGTAATTCCATGTATATTGACAGCCGGCAATTTGGGCTTTGGCGTACTTAGCATTATCCAGACGGCACAGGGAAATCTCAATATAGGTGCGCTGTGCATTTTGCTGGCGATGGTTTGTGATGCCCTGGATGGACGGACAGCCCGGGCCCTGGGCGTGCAGGGCGAGTTCGGCAAAGAGCTGGATTCCTTGTCAGACTGCGTGTCTTTTGGCGCTGCTACAGGCTTTTTGATTTACACCTATGCCCTGCGCGACCTGGGCTGGATCGGCATGGTTCCTCCCATCCTTTACGCCTGCCTCGGCGGTATCCGCCTGGCCCGTTTTAACCTCAACACGACCGTCATCCACGGCTACTTTCAAGGTATGCCTATTCCGAATGGCGGCTGCATCGTCGCTACGTATGTCCTTTCCGGCGTTCACCTGCCGTCCTGGATTATCGCTATTATCGTGCTGGCCTTAGGCTATCATTTGGTCAGCAAAGTACATAACCCTGATTTCAAAGGCGCCAGCCCGGATGTGCTGCACAAATCTGCTTTGGCTATTGCCATCATTTGTGGTCTCCTGGTACTGGCCCTGATCGATTGGCATTTAATTTTGATTATGCCGTTTTTCCTCTATATTATCTTTGGTCTGGTCAACACTTGCATGAACATGGCGAAGGCGCACTAAGAGGATTCTTGCTGCGCTGCGCCCTGGTGCCCGCAACTTTTGCGGCAGGAAGATAAGAATAATGGTCTTAGAAAGAGGAATACATGGAGCATTTTCTTGATGTTATAATGATACCCATACAGGTAATCATCGTATTTTATACGTTGTATTACTTTATCCTGGCTTGCTTCGGCCTGATGAAAAAAAGGGACCGCGTGATGAGACCGCCAAAGCATACGTTTGCGGCCGTCATCTGCGCCCATAATGAAGAAAAGGTCGTCGGCAACCTGATTGACAATTTAAAAAATTTGAACTATCCGCGGGATATGTACGATATTTATGTCGTTGCCGACAACTGTACCGATCATACGCCTGACGTTTGTAAAGCCCACGGTGCCTATGTACGTATTCGTACGAATAAGGAGCAAGTAGGCAAAGGCTACGCCCTGGACTGGATGTTTGCCCAGATGCTGGCCCAGGAAAAACAGTATGATGCCTTTGTCGTCTTTGATGCGGATAACCTGGTACACCCGGAATTCCTGCGGGAAATGAATAACCATTTGTGTAAAGGCGAAAAGGTGATTCAGGGCTATATGGATTCTAAGAATCCGACTGATACATGGATTGCCGGCACCTTTTCCATTGCCTTCTGGCTCATCAACCACATGTGGCATCTGGCGAAGTACAATATTGGCCTTTCGACCGCCTTGGGCGGTACGGGCATGTGTATTGCCACGGAAATCGTACGTAAATATGGCTGGGGCTGCGACTGCCTGACGGAAGATATGGAATTTTCCATGAAAGTTCTTCTTGAAGGCGTGCGTACGTGCTGGGCCCACGATGCCATCATTTATGATGAAAAGGCACTGGGCTTTATGCAGTCTTGCCGGCAGCGTAAACGCTGGGCTCAAGGTCAGTGCGACTGTGGCGAACGCTTTATTCCCAAGCTCTTTGTGCGGGGCATTAAGACGGGAAACATCCGCATGCTCGACGGGATTATTACGTTATCACAGCCGTTTTTCATGATGATGTCGACCATCTATGCCGGCATTGCCATGATCAATTCGTATATTCCTTTGTATACGAATATTTTAAATCAGCTCATACCCGTTCAGATATGGACCGTCCTCGGTGTAGGGCAGTACCTCATTCCTATCATTGTCCTGTTGCAGATTAAAGTACCCATGAAGTCGTGGCTGTACCTGATCGTGTATCCGATCTTCATGTACAGCTGGATTCCCGTCAACTTTCTGGGCTTTAAGGACCGGCATAAGATGGAATGGAGTCATACGCTGCACACGCGGGCTGTGTCCTATGATACGGCAGCTTTATTGCGAAAAGAAAATAAAAAATAGGAGAACTCTATGCACATTCTTTTGACAAATGATGATGGACTGCAGGCTCCGGGCCTGCAAGCGTTAAAGAAAGAAATGGCACGTTTTGCTGATCAGGTCACTGTTGTTGCCCCTGCCGGGCAGCGCAGCGCTGCGTCTCATTCTATGACGATCAACAAGGCCTTATATTGTCAGGAACTGCCACAGACAGAAGACCATGTACGGGAAATCTCCGTTTCCGGGACGCCTGTCGATTGTGTCAAAATGGCGATGGAATATTTTCTCTCCGGCAAGCATCCGGATCTGATCATTTCCGGCATCAACAATGGCTACAATCTGGGCAGCGACGTCCTCTATTCCGGTACCGTTTCGGCTGCCATGGAAGGACCATACTACCAGGTACCGGCCATGGCCCTGTCGATGGTCGATATGACGGAAGACCGGTGCCGCCAGACGGCACAATTGGCCAAAACACTGATTGAACGGATCTTTTTGTGCGGTAAATTTCCGGGTATCTTGAATGTCAATATTCCGGAAAAGGGCGACATTTCTCTCAGTAATGCACGCGTTGTGCCGCAGACCGTACAAATTTATCACAATGTCATTATGGAAAAGCGGGACCTCGATGGCAGCCTTTGCTACAAAATCGTCGGTGACATCGATTTGACGACGGCCCCGGAAAATAGTGACGTTGCCTGCATTGGAAACGGGCATGTGGCCCTGACTCCGTTGTGCTGGCGCCAGACCGCAACAGCAGCTATGGAACATATTCAGGGCTGCCTATAAGATTGTTTAATTTTTTGCTTGCATTTTTCAAGTGAATCGTTTATAATCTAAGTCAATCACATATGACGTGGATGAAACACAGGGGAGAAGGCGAAAAGCCTACCGAAGGAGTTAAACTCTCAGGTTCTCGTATGAGCAGGACCCTGTGCGGACACAACTCTGGAGAGTCCCTTAAGGGCGCCGAAGGTGCACGGAATCGTTGATTCCTTATCTCTCAGGCAAAAGGACAGAGACCCTAATCATGCGTAACGTTTTTTTCGTGTCGTATTTTTATCGCCTATCTTCAGAGTAGTATGCTGAAGATAGGCGTTTTTGTTATTATCACTACCATTTATATGCAAGCATAGGTTACACGAAGGAGCGAAATGTCATGAATTTGGAAACGTTAAATGCGATCGACAGTTTTGTCTGGGGGCCTCCCTTATTAATCTTGCTCATTGGCACGGGCATTATGCTGACTGTCCGCCTTAAATTATTACAGGTACTCCGTTTACCACGGGCCTTGAAGCTGATCTTTACGGCCAAGAATCAGGGTGAAGGCGATATCGACAGCTTTAAGGCGTTGTGCACAGCCTTAGCCGCTACGGTCGGCACGGGGAACATCGTCGGTGTTGCTACGGCGGTCCATGCCGGTGGCCCAGGTGCTATTTTCTGGATGTGGATGGCTGCGTTTGTCGGCATGGCCACTAAATATGCTGAAGGCTGTCTGGCTGTCAAATACCGTACAGTCGACAAAAACGGGGAAATTTCCGGCGGGCCTATGTACTACATTGAAAACGGCCTGGGCAAGAAATATAAACCCTTGGCCTTCCTCTTCGCGTTCTTTGGTGTCCTCGTCGCCTTCTTTGGCATCGGCACCTTTGCCCAGGTAAACTCCATCGTAGAAATTACGCGTTTGACAGCCGATATTCCTGTCGAATACACGGCCGTCGTCCTGACCATTCTCGTTGCAGCCGTTACCATTGGCGGGCTGCAGTCTATTGCCAAAGCATCTTCCAAAATTGTACCGGCCATGGCTATCATTTATGTTATTTCCACCATTGCCTTCCTCGCCGTATTCTACGAACAGATTCCGGCAGCTCTGTATGAAATTATTCACGATGCGTTCAATCCGACGGCTGCTGCCGGCGGTTTCCTCGGGGCTACCGTGCTTGTAGCCATGCGAAATGGTGTAGCCCGTGGCGTCTTCTCCAATGAATCTGGTCTCGGCAGTGCACCTATTGTAGCCGCCGCTGCCAAAACAAAATGGCCGGCAGAACAAGGCCTCATTTCTATGACCGGTACGTTCATCGATACGATCATTATCTGCACCCTGACGGGCCTCGTACTCGTCGTCAGCGGTGCCTGGGCCGGCGACCTCAACGGCGCAGCACTGACGAACGCCGCCTTCCTGCAGGCCTTCCCGACCTTCGGCAGCATCATTCTTTGCGTAGGCCTGACACTCTTTGCCTTTACGACCATTTTGGGCTGGAACTATTACGGTGAACGCTGCACGGAATACCTCGTCGGCGTAAAGGGCATTATGCCGTACCGCATTATCTTCATCATTCTCGTAGCCTGCGGCGCTTTCATTAAGTTGGATGTCATCTGGGTTCTCGCAGATATCGTCAACGGCCTCATGGCAATTCCAAACCTGATCGCCCTCATCGGCCTCAGCGGTGTCGTCGTTGCCGAAACGAAAAAATATTTTGCTCATGTAAAAGAAGAAGAACAGGGCCTGGTAAAACAGGCAGAAAAGGACGTCGTCAGTGGGGACTGACACTTCCTTTTATAGGAAAGAGGAATCTCTCAAGATAGGGGTGAGAGATTCCTCTTTATCTTTACAGAAAATACTTGACGCATAACTAAAATATGGTATAATAAATTTTGTTCCAAACACTGCATGCCGGAGTGGCGGAATGGCAGACGCACCTGACTCAAAATCAGGCGGGTAACACCGTGTGGGTTCAAGTCCCACCCCCGGCACCAAGGAGAGTATCTGAAAAGATATTCTCCTTTTTTTTACACCTGGCAAATAGATTTGGATAAGCAGTGAAAAAAGATCCTTTCTTAAGCCGTATGGCCAGGGAGTATTGTTTTGTGAAATTTACGATGAGAAGGATCCTATATGAAAAAGAAAAGCTTAACGCAGCAAACGGCGGATACTATTTATAAAATGATTACAAGAGGAGATGAATTCCAACCAGGCGATCAATTGCCGGGGGAAAATATCCTTTCTGAAAAACTGGGAGTTAGCAGGGCTACTCTGCGTGAAGCAATTCGTATTCTGGTCATGCAGGGCGTGCTCGAAGTATACCGGGGGAAAGGAACCTATATCGCTGCAGACATGAAGGCTTTTGGCGACTATGGTCTGGGAGAAATTCAGCGTATGAAAATCAATCTGAAGGATTTGTACGAAGCGCGTTTACTTTTCGAACCGGAAATTGCGGCCATTGCCTGCCGGCGTGCTACGGAAGAAGAACTGGAACATATTATTACCTGTGGTGAGCGGGTAAAGGCACTTATACTGCAGCAACAGGACCGGACAGAGGCTGATGGGGAATTTCACCGTGCTATTGTAGCAGCATCTCATAACGATTTTATGATGCGTTTAATCCCAGTCATTAACAGGGCTATTGAAGAAGTCATCTTGTATAATAAAGAAGCGCGAGAGCTTTCTGAAGAAACGTTGCGTGATCACGATCAATTGATGCATTTTCTGAAAAACAGAGATGCACGGGGTGCTAAGTATGCAATGGCTATTCACATTCATAATGTTATTGCGACGTTACAATTGAATGAAGAAGAGGAACCCATCTTCTGAATAAAAAGAGATTTGATGTAAATGAAAAGCAGACAGATACATTTTTGTATGTGTCTGTTTTTTTTGCCCCAAAGTCGCATAAACGATTATAAAATAGCAGCGTATTAACAGGGACGATCAACGAAGGTGTGTTATTTTATCTTGAGGCTACTTGACAGATTTATAAAAAACAGCTATAATCATGTCAGACAAGTTGATAAAAGTCATACAAGAATAACGATTCCCTTCAGTACAATAAAGCAGAAGCAGAAATGCTTTTCGGATAAAATTTATCTTTGCTTATATATGGTGCAGTTGACGCCATACGATTATATTTATCTTTTACGTAGGAGGGCAAGAAAATGGCTACATTAAAAAACTACAAACCGGAAAAACGACCTATGGCAGGGAAAAAATTTGTTCGCGTAGCGTGTGTGCAAGCACCACAGGTCGTCTTCAACAAATGGAAACAGATTGAAGTGGCCTGCAAGTACATTAAAGAAGCTGGAGAAAAAGGGGTAGAGCTGGTTGCTTTTTCTGAAACCTATATTCCTGTATTTCCAGCCTATTATACCGGTGGTTATGAAAGCAATGTAGAAGAATGGCGTCTGTGGAATATCGGACTTCAAGATAACTCCATTGTCGTTCCTAGCGACGAAACAGATGCTATTGGCAAAGCATGCAAGGAAGCCGGTGTATATTGCGTAATGGGGGTTAACGAATTGGATGATGCCGATGGCGTTCGCACCTTTTATAATACGCAAATTATGTTCGGCAAAGATGGCCGTATCCTCAGAAGACACAGAAAATTGACACCGACATATTCTGAAAGATGCTATTGGGGTTCTGGCGACGGTTCAGATCTGGGTGTTGTGGAAACGGACATCGGCCGCATAGGCAGCCTGATTTGTGGGGAGCATCATGCGATTCTGATTCGGGCAGCCGAAATGCTTATGGGAGAAGATTTCCATATTGCCAATTATCCGGGGTGCCATAAGGCGCAATCAGGTGAAAAATTCCTCGTTGCCAATCGAGATGAAAATGCCTATGGCTGTGAATGCCATCTCGGTGCCCGTGAATATGCTTTGGAAGCCGGTTGTTTCTGCCTTTGCTCATGTGGTATTTTGGGCGAAAAGGATTTTGAACCGGAATATAAGTCACTCATTGGTAGCGATCATCTGAATATTGATTGGGCTATTGGCGGCAGTGCTATTGTCGGTCCTGGTGGTGAATATGTTGTAAAACCGGTATTTGATAAAGAAGGGCTGGTCATTGCCGATTGCTATGCTGATGATATTAAAGTATCGAAGATGCTCTTTGATGCGGCAGGTCATTATTCACATCCGGAAATTGCCCGTTTGGTCCTGAACACCAAGCATTATACCAATCTGAATATTATTGAAAACAGTTCGCCGAAAAAAGGTATTAGCTATAAAGATTTGAAGAACCTTTCGGAAGAATTTGAAGTGGATTTGGATAAATTGGAACGGATTGCTACGCGAATCGAAAAACATAACCAGGGTTTAGCTATTGATGATTAGTACCCCTCGTATTTGAAATGAGGTGCACAGCGTGTATTCGGCAGACAAGGACGATATGTCTAGAGTAGTGGCGGCGCAGCCTGTAAAAGTTGATATTACAGCAGGCCGTATTAGTGATCCGCTAATTAGCGATGTTATGACCTTCGTTACATTTTCTGCTTTGTTTTTCCTCATGAATGTTGGCTTATTACCGGCTGATGCAGCGTTTACAGTTGGTGTCCTTCAATTGTGTCTGGTAGGATTATTTTTTGCCGGATCGCGGGAAAGGGCAAAATATAATTATTTTTGGGGAAATATGAATTTCATTTTTGTCTTTTTCTTTGGCGTTCTTGGGGGTATAGCCAATATCCTCATGGGCTTGGGCTTTTCCTTGAATGGCGTTGTTCTGGCTATTCCCAATGTCATTTGTGGGGCACTTATGCTTTGTACGATACCAGGTGTAAAGCATGACCCATGGACCTCATCCGTATTATACGTACTGGCCGGTATTGCCGTATTTGCCTTGGGACTTGCAGGTTTGGGATTTTTTGTGAAGCCCCTGCAGATTCTGGCAGGCATACTCCTCGGCGGTGTGGCTCTATTAGGTTTTTGGTCTATGATAGTGGCTATGTTAGGATTCACCGGTATCAAAGTTCCTGTAGGAAAACCATTTTCAAGGAATAAAGAATAAAGATGCTTTAGGCGACAGGGGGTGTGAAATGCGAATATTCGTCTTTCACATCCCTTGTTCTATGGTGAGACATGTTAGACAAGTCATATTCAGGTTACTTTATGGCTATGGTTATATCGTATAGAGTTAATATGACAGTGTTTAGGAGGTAATATATATGATCAGCGAAAGAGTAACAACTGGCCCGGAACGGGCCCCGCACCGCTCCTTGTTCTATGCGGCAGGCTTTACAGAAAAAGAAATACACCGGCCTTTGGTTGGTGTCGTATCGGCATATAGTGAAATTATTCCGGGACATACACATTTGGATAAACTGGCTGAAGCTGTAAAGTATGGTGTGTATGCAGCGGGAGGTACGCCTGTCATTGTCCCTTCTATTGGCGTCTGTGATGGGATTGTCATGGGGCATGCCGGTATGCGCTACTCCCTGGCTTCACGTGAATTGATTGCTGACTCCTTAGAAACCCTGGCAGCAGCGCACTGTTTCGACGGACTCGTACTCATCCCTAATTGTGACAAAATTGTACCGGGGATGGTTATGGGCGCACTGCGCTTGAATATTCCGGCTATTGTGTTGTCAGGAGGGCCTATGCTGGCAGGACATGTACATGGGAAAAAGACCAGTCTTTCGCAAATGTTTGAAGCCGTAGGCGCATATAAGGCCGGTATTATCGATGAAAAAGAATTACAAGCCAGGGAAAAATCGTGCTGCCCATCCTGTGGTTCCTGTTCCGGCATGTTTACCGCCAATTCTATGAACTGTCTTTGTGAAGCCCTGGGGCTGGCATTACCAGGCAATGGTACCATTCCGGCCCCGCTTTCAGCACGTACCCAACTGGCTAAAGAAGCGGGCGCACAGGTTATGGAATTGATTCGCAGGAATATAAAGCCAAGGGATATTGTAACGATGGATGCATTGAAAAATGCGATAACTGTAGACATGGCACTGGGGTGTTCGACGAACAGTGCCTTGCACTTGCCAGCCATTGCGCATGAAGCGGGCTTAAAACTGGATCTGACGCTATTCAATGAAATTAGTGAAAAGACACCGAACCTTTGTCATTTGGCGCCGGCAGGAGAGACGTTTATGGAAGAACTGAATGAAGCCGGCGGGGTACCTGCCGTCATGAATGAATTGGCCCAGGCAGGTTATCTCAAGACGGATTTGCTTACTGTTACAGGAAAGACGGTAGCAGAAAACATCTCCGGAGCGATGAATCTCAATACAGATATTATCCGTCCGTTGGAACAGCCTTTCAGCAAAACGGGCGGTTTGGCATTTCTCTTTGGTAATATCGCCCAAAAAGGCTGCGTAGTTAAACGCAGTGCTGTGGCACCGGAAATGCTGGTGCACTCCTGCAGGGCCCGTGTATTCTATGGTGAAGAAGAGGCCGTGAAGGCTATTTATGGCGGTAAAATTGAGGCAGGAGATATTGTCGTTATTCTTTATGAAGGCCCTAAGGGAGGGCCTGGTATGCGTGAAATGCTGGTGCCGACATCTGCACTAAACGGAATGCAGCTCGATAAGGATGTAGCACTGCTGACAGATGGACGTTTTTCCGGGGCATCCCGTGGTGCTGCCATTGGTCATGTATCACCGGAAGCCGCTGCCGGTGGTGAAATAGGTTTGTTGCGGGATGGTGATATCATTGACATTGACATGGTACACTACCGCATTCATGCCCGCGTTTCTGATGCAGAGTTTGCTGCACGTCGTAAAGAACAAGTGATACCTGAGCCAAAGGTGACCCGTGGCTGGCTGGAACGATATAGCCGTCTTGTTTCGTCTGCTGATGAAGGGGCCATTTTAAAATAATCGGAGTAATTCATTGATAACACTGTAATAGTAAGGGGGGACAGAAAAAATGCAGTTTGAAAAGCAGCATTGTATAATTCAAGGGATGGATGAGATACAACTGCCTCAGATGGTAAAAGTGCGTCAAAAATTTAATGCCAAAACGATTACTGATCCGGCAAAGCATTTGAGACAGCAAATGCAGGCGAAACTTACGGAACCAGAAATTAAAGCACTTCAGGGGAAGCGAATCGGCATTTCGGCAGGCAGTCGCGGCATTCCCCATTATAAGGAGCTCATTAAAGCGATGGCTGACCAATTAAAAGAATGGGGAGCGGAGCCATTTGTCTTTCCCGCGATGGGCAGCCATGCCGGGGCGACGGCAGAAGGACAGGCTGCCTATTTGCGTCAGTTTGGAATTACAGAAGCGTATATTGGCGTGCCGGTCCTGTCTACCATGGAGGTCGTTCAGGTTGCGACATTAGCAGACGGCTTTCCCGTATATTGTGATAAATATGCCGTTGCAGCTGATGGTATTGTTGTCTTTAATAAAATTAAACCACATACACATTTTAAAGACCGTCACGAAAGTGGTCTGCTAAAGATGATCTGTATCGGCATCGGTAAGCATCGTGGCGCTGCTACTTTCCATCAATATGGATTTGATCACTTTTGTTATAACTTGGAACGCGTGGCAGCAGCTTTTTTAGAACATGTCAATGTTGTCTTTTCTGTAGGCTTGGTCCAGAATGCCTTTGATGATATTGGCTGGCTGGAAGTTATCAGGACCGAAGAGTTTTTTGATCGTGACGCAGCTTTGTTGAAAATTGCCAAGAAAGAATTAGCACAGCTCTGGTTTAAGAATATTGATGTGCTGGTCATCGATGAAGTGGGAAAAGAAATCAGCGGCGTCGGCTTTGATCCCAATGTGACAGGGAGAACAGAAGTGCTTAGCCAACAGGCAGCCTTTCGGGCCATTGCTCCGGATATTAAAAAAATTGTTTTGTTAGATATTACGGAAGCATCTCATGGCCTGGGAATTGGGATGGGTGAAGCAGATATCATTAGCTATCGCTTTGCAAATAAACTGGATTTTGGGCAAACCTATACCAATGTTATTACGAATAACTATTTGAAAGCAGC
Organism: Megasphaera hominis; assembly: GCF_014269395.1. Taxonomy (GTDB): domain Bacteria; phylum Bacillota; class Negativicutes; order Veillonellales; family Megasphaeraceae; genus Megasphaera; species Megasphaera hominis. The sequence goes on along the minus strand of NZ_JACOGK010000006.1, from coordinate 41,194 downwards.
GGCTATGCCGCTATATATGAATAGTGATGAAGACAGCATCAAACTGGCAGTATTAACCAGTATGGTCAAACAAAAAGATCAGGTAAAAATTGTTCATATTAAGAACACGATTACGTTGGATGAAATTGAAGTATCTACAGGAATGTTGCCGGAGGTACAGGATACGAACAAATTTGAAATCCTTTCTGAACCCTATTCCTGGGCTTTTAATGAAGCAGGCAATCTTTGGTAAAAAGAATAAAAAAAACGGGGCAGTCCCTACAGATTTATGTAGGAACTGCCCCGTTATGCTATATATTACAGGCCAAAGACGTCTTTGGCTTTTTTCATGTTTGCTATAATCTGTACGCCAAAGGGACAGCGCGTTTCGCAGGCACCGCACTGGATACATTCGCCGGCGTGGTGGGCGAGGAGCTGATAATGGTCGCGGACCGTTTCCGGAACTTCGCCTTGGGCGATAGCCAGGTTGAGGAATTTGGTGACATCGGCAATGCTGATGCTCTTGGGACAGGGAGCACAGTGACCGCAGTACATGCAGTGGCCTTGCCAGCTGATCTTAGGGAAAGAGGCAAAGGCTTCAGCATAATCTTTTTCTGCATCCGTCGCCGTTTCGTAAGCCAGGCTGCCTTTGATGTCTGCCAGAGTGCGGGCACCGGACATGATACAGGCTACGGCCGGGCGGGTCAAGGCGTAGTGCAGGCATTGAATGGCTGTCAGGGCTTTGCCGGCCGGTGAGTATTGCTCGCTCAGGAGATCGCCGCCGCCAAAGGCTTTCATGACCGTAATGCCGATGCCCCGGCGTTGGCATTCTTCGTAGAGCTCCTGCCGTTCCGGGTCCATATTGACGAGCTGATTCTTGTAGTTATCGGGAGCCCAGAGCTGCGCTACGTCATCGGTACCGGGCAACAGGTCGTAGCAGGGGTTGATGCTGAACATGAGCACGTCAATGAGGCCGCTGCGCACAGCCAGGAGAGCTGCCTTGGGGTTATGGCTGGAAAGGCCGATAGAGCGGATGACGCCCTGCTTTTTTAGCTCCTGGGCGTAGGCCATGACGGGGCCCTTTGCGACGGTTTCCCAATCCTCTACCTGATCGACGTAGTGGATCATGCCGATTTCGAAATGGTCTGTCTGCAGGCGTGCGAGCTGGTCGGCCATGCCTTCTTTCACTTCGTCAATGTTGCGTGTACGCTTATACTGGCCATCCTTCCAGATCGTACAGAGATGGGCCTGGAGGACGAACTTGTCCCGCCGGCCCAGGAGTGCCCGGCCCAGGTTGGTCCGGAAATCCGGATTGGATGTATACATATCGATGCAGTTTACGCCATTAGCTTCCAGCGTGTCGACGAATTCCTTGACTACGTCATAGGGTTTATCGACAAAGCCTTCACAGCCCATGCCGATTTCACTGACCATAAGGCCTGTATTGCCTAATTCGCGATACTTCATATAAATAACCTCCTTCGCATATAAAACAATCTCTTATAGTATATACGTTGTAGTCGCCTCTAAGTCAAGTGTGACAAGGGATAATACGGCGGCACATGCCCGTAAGGCATGAAAAGTGGAAAAATATAAGTATTTGCTATCGAATAGAAACGCAGATATACTAAAGCTATGAAAGGAGAATCCTATGAAAAACTTACGTCTCTTTCTATTCATCCTCGCCGTAGGCGTCTTTGGTATTTTAAATACGGAAATGGGTGTCATCGGCATCCTGCCGGCTATATCGGAACAGTTTGGCGTAACCATTTCCAAGGCAGGCCTCCTGGTTAGCCTCTTTGCCCTCGTCGTTGCCGTAGCAGGACCGACGATGCCCCTTTTGTTTTCCCGGTTCAACCGCAAGTCGGTCATGCTGTTTGTCCTGGCTGTATTTGCCGTAGCCAACCTCATATCGGCTTGGACAACGAGCTTTACCGTGTTGCTTTTGGCCCGCATCATTCCGGCCTTCTTTCATCCTGTCTACTGTTCACTCGCCTTTGCCGCAGCTGCTGATGCGGCTCCGGCCGGTCAGGGTCCTGATGCTGTAGGCAAGGTCATGATCGGTACAGCAGCGGGCATGGTCGTCGGCGTGCCGGTCAGCAATTTCCTGGCTGCCACCTTTTCCCTGACCGCGTCGCTTTTGTTTTTTGCGGCAGTCACGGCCGTGGCTTTCGTAGCAACCGTCCTTTGGATTCCTTCTATGCCGGTGCAGCACGTGCCGACCTATGGGAGCCAGCTGGGCGTACTAAAAAAGCCCGTCGTCTGGCAGGCTATTCTGGCGGTCATCTTTATGAATGGGTCGGTTTTCGGCGTTTTCAGTTACCTTGCCGATTACCTGAACCGTGTTACCCAGCTCGATGGCAGTCTCGTGAGCCTCTTGCTCATGGTCTACGGCCTGGCCAATGTCATTGGCAGTTATTTCTCCGGCCGCATCATTATCCGCTGGCCCATTGCCTCGGTACAGGCCTTTCCTTTCGTCATTCTTGGCATTTATGCCTTCTTTATGCTGGCTGGCACGCAGGTCATGCTGACAGCGGTGCTCATTCTCATCTGGGGCATTACAGGCGGCATCAATGCCAATATGAACCAATACTGGCTGACCACGGCCATACCGGAGGCAAAAGCCTTTGCCAACGGTCTTTTCCTGACGGCTGCCAACATCGGCACCATGGCGGCATCCATGCTGTGTGGCTGGCTCATCGACCATACGGGCACAGCCTCTGTCGTCTGGGGCGGCATGGCCTTTGCCTGTGTCAGTGCCGTATGTATTTTCTGGCGTACAGCCAATGCAGCTTATCGTACGAATATTCTACTTGAAGGGGGAACTTCTCATGCACAAGAACGTTAAAAAAGCAATGCTGTCTCTGCTGTTTTGCAGTGTAGCTGTCGGTACGGCCAGCCTGGCTGGCCCGGTACAGGCGGCAGATTTCTTTGCGCCCTTACCAGCCAAGACGCCGGCGGCGACGGATACGACAGGCCATCCGGATAATTTCTATCAAAGCGATAAGGTAACGAAAACAGCCGTTACCTTCAACAATATCTATGATATGAAGGTCGCTGGCAATCTCTTCGTTCCGAAGGATATGAAGAAGGCGGAAAAGCTGCCGGCTATCATCGTCGGTCATCCCATGGGTGCCGTGAAGGAACAAAGCTCCGATTTGTACGCCCAGAAACTGGCCGAAAAGGGCTTTGTCACCTTGGCTATCGACCTTTCGTACTGGGGCCAGAGCGAAGGCCAGCCCCGTAACAGTGTCAATCCGGACGTCTACGCTGAAGACTTCAGCGCCGCCGCTGACTACCTGGGTAAGCAGTCCTTCGTCAACCGCGATAAGATCGGCGTCCTGGGCATTTGCGGCAGTGGCAGCTTCGTCATCAGCGCCGCCAAAATCGATCCGCGCCTCAAAGCGGTAGCTACGGTGAGCATGTACAACATGGGCAATGCCAACCGCTGGGGCCTCCATAAATCTCAGTCCGTAGAACAGCGCAAGGCTGTCCTTGAAGCAGCGGCACAGGAACGCTGGGCTGAAGCAGACGGCGCGCCGGTCAAATATACGAGCGGCACGACCCATGCTATTGACAGCACGACGGATCCGATTCAGAAGGAATTTTATGATTTCTACCGTACGACGCGCGGCTCCTATACGTCGCCCGGTGAAGATCCGGAACACACGACCCATCCTACCTTGGTAAGCAACGTGAAATTCATGAATTTCTATCCCTTTGAAGATATTGAAACCATTTCGCCGCGGCCTATGCTCTTTATCACAGGCGACCAGGCCCATTCGAAGGAATTTAGTGAAGATGCGTACCGCCGGGCCGGTAACCCGAAAGAATTGTACTACGTCAAAGGAGCCGGTCATGTAGATCTTTACGATAAGGTAGACCTCATTCCTTGGAATAAACTGACAGAATTCTTTACGAAATATTTGAAAAACTGAAGATAATATACATGGGCAGGACGGAAATCGCTACAGTTTCCGTCCTGCTTCTTTTGTTTCCTTTAAAAAAGCTTCTGCTGCCTGGGAAAGAAGCTGTTGTTTTTTCCAGACCAGAAAGAGGCTGGACGTAAACGCAGGCGTGAGAGGACGGAAGACGAAAGGACTGTCCGGGCCGGAGGAGACGAGCTTATCGAAGCACAGGGCGTAGCCGAGACCGGAGCGGACGAGGAGGCTGGCGTTAAAGAGCAGCGTATAGGTAGCGACGATGTGCAGACGGGACATGCTGTAACCGAGCCAGCCGGAAAATTCATCGCGCACGATGGATTGGGACGAGCAAATGATGGGCAGGTCAGTCATGTCTTCCGGCGTAATTCCCGGCTTTTCGGCTAAGGCACAGTCCCTGGGCATGAGAAGTCCCCACGTGTCATGCCCGGGCAGGGGCAGGGAGGCGTATTTTTCACTATCTGCAAGGCCCATAATGACGGCAAAGTCCAGGAGGCCCTTGTCGAGGCGGTCCAGGACGGCTTCGGTGTTGCCACTATAGAAATGGCTGATGATCAGGGGATACGTGTCGTGCAGGCCTTTTAAGACGTCGGTAATGAAGGAGAGCGAATCGCTTTCGCCACAGCCGATATTCAGGTCGCCACTGATCGTTTCCGTATCGAGGGCGTGAAATTCCTTTTTTGTCCGTTCTGCCAGGCCGACGATTTCTTCGGCACGCTGCCGCAGGAGCAGCCCTTCATGAGTGAGTTCTGTTTGGCGGCTGCCGCGGCGGATCAGCTCTTTTCCCAGCTCGTCTTCCAGTTCCTTGATCTGCCGCGATAACGTCGGCTGGGTGATGTGCAGGGTCTGGGCAGCCTTGGTAATGCTGCCTGCCTGGGCAATAGCCAAAAAATAGCGGAGAACGCGTAGTTCCATGGGATCAGATCCTTTCGGGTAGGTTAGAGGGAGTCAAAGCGGGCCGCATCGCTTTCGCTGTAGATAATATAGAAGGTGATGCACGCGTCGTCATCGGCAATGAGCACGTCCTTGCGCTGGCTTTTGCGGGGCAGCAGTTTTTGGCCGATATCGGTGCTGAAAGCCGGTAAGGACGAGCTTTTAAGAAGCGTGTCCAGATCCTGCCGCGTGTCCTGCATGATGAAACGGGACGCTGGCATGCGCTTTCGTACCAGATCCTGCCAGATACCCAGGGATGTTTCGATGAGAAAAATTTCCCCGTTCAGATCGGCAAAGGTAATGCTGTCCATGCTGGCTGCCGGATGGGCCGGCATGACCGATGCGTAGAGCTGTTCACTAAAGAGCTTGCGGCACGTAAGGCCGGGCAGGGCTACAGCGTGGCTGAGGACGATGATCTGATGGCGCTTTTCCTGCAATCCTTGGAGCAGGGCCGCCTCATCGTTACTCAGCTGGCTTGTCAGGGAGAGCGCCGGAAAACAACGCATGAGACGGTGCTGCAACCAGACGAGCGGCGCCGGGGCACAGCAGGCCAGACTGATCGTGTGGCGGCTCCGTTCAAAGCGTGTCACGGCGTCGCGCAGGTCCCGCTCGGCTTGGAGGACGCGCTCGGCATAGGCTGCGGCTATCTTGCCCGTTTCATTAATGGTAATCTTATTTTTTTCGTGCGTAAAGAGGGGGAAGCCCAGTTCTTTTTCCAGTTTTTGAATGGACCGGGTGAGCGCCGGCTGTGTAATGTGCAGCTCCTGTGCCGCTGCCGATAAGGTCGCATGTCTGGCTACGGCAGCGAGCTGTTCCAGTAAATAGAGTTCAATCATGAGAAACCTCCTTTCGCTATTACTACTAATTATAGCATAGTAAACAGGAAGCATTATCTTTTTTACGACCTTTTTGCTAAAATTAAGGCAGAAAGTAAATAGTAAGCCTGTATTTTTTTAAAGGAGGATATACGTATGGAATATACTGTCTTAAATAATGGTGTAAAAATTCCTATGGAAGGTTTCGGCGTCTTTCAGGTTCCCGATGCAGATGAATGCAAGCAGGCTGTCCGCACAGCCCTGCAGACAGGCTATCGCCTTATCGATACAGCAGCAGCCTACTTCAATGAAGGGGCTGTCGGTGAAGCCGTGCGCCAGTCCGGCGTGCCCAGGGATGAAATCTTCGTCACGACTAAGCTCTGGGTCCAGGATTTTGGCTACGAAAAAGCAAAGAAAGCTATTGATACGTGCCTTACCAACCTGAATCTGGACTACGCCGACATGATCCTCCTGCACCAGGCCTTCGGCGATTATTACGGCGCCTACCGGGCTTTGGAAGAAGCCTATCAGGCCGGTAAGGTACGGGCTATAGGCGTGAGCAATTTTTATCCTGCCCGTCTGGTCGATATTTGTATGAATTTTGCTACCGTGCCGGCTGTGAACCAGATCGAATGCCATCCCTTCTTCCAGCGTAATGAAGATTTGCGTGTAGCCAAGGAATACGGCGTGCACGTTGAAGCCTGGGGGCCTTTTGCCGAAGGCGGCCACGGGATTTTTACGCACCCTGTTTTAACGGCTATTGGTAAAAAATATGGCAAGACGGCAGCCCAGGTAGTCCTGCGCTGGAATGTACAGCGCGGCGTCATCGTTCTGCCCAAGTCCGTTCATGCCGGCCGCATCGTCCAGAACTATGATATTTGGGATTTCGCTCTCCGCGAAGACGATATGGCCCAAATTAAGGCGCTCGATCTGGGCAAGACGGAAATCATCGATCATTTCTCGCCGGCCATTGCCAAAATGCTCAATACTCATAAAATTCATGACTAAAGGAGGCCCTTTCTATGGAAACATTTCTCTTGAATGATGGTACGAAAATTCCGGCTATCGGCTTTGGTACGTTCCAGATTCCGGCCGACGGCAGCACCTATACGGCTGTTAAACAGGCCATTAATTTCGGCATCCGCCACATTGATACAGCCGTTGCCTATTTTAACGAACAGGAAGTCGGCCAGGCTGTCAAAGACAGCGGTATTCCCCGCAAGGATATTTGGCTGACCAGCAAGCTTTGGCTTCAGGACTACGCCTATGAAGACGCGAAGAAAGCTATCGACTTGTCCTTGAAAAAACTGGGTACAGACTACGTGGACCTCTATTTGATCCACCAGCCGTATGGCAAAGTCCCCGAAGCCTGGCAGGCCATGGCAGAAGCTAAAAAAGCCGGTAAGATCCGCTCCATTGGCGTGAGCAATATGACCCCGGCTATTTGGCAGAAATTTGTACCCCAGTTCGGTTCCCTGCCGTCTGTGAACCAGGTCGAATTCAATCCCTATTTCCAGCAGCAGCCCTTGCGGGCGATCCTCAACCCCTTAGACGTCAAAGTCGAAGCCTGGGCGCCGCTCGGCCAGGGCAATGCCCGGCTCTTTAAGGAACCGGCTATTACGGCCTTGGCAGAAAAGTATCATAAAAATGCCGGTCAGATTATCCTGCGCTTTGAAAACCAGGAAGGCATCATCGTCTTCCCGAAATCGGTCCATGCAGAACGCATTAAGAGCAACATGGAAATCTTCGATTTCACCTTGACGGCTGAAGAAATGGCTGCTTTGCGACGTCTCGACACGGGTAAAGGGATGCATAACCCGGATGATCCCGGTGTACCGGACATGCTTAAGGCGTATGATGTGCACGCCAATGACTAAGCTGGCTTAATCCCTATAAAAGGACAGTACCTGGCGGTGCTGTCCTTTTTGATACGCTTCTATACTTGCCTGCCCGGCACCGGCCAGGTATACTTAGGCCTATACGAAGAAGAAAGGAGTACCTGACTATGCATAGCCTTTTATTTGTCTGTCACGGCAATATTTGCCGCTCTACTATGGCCGAGTTTGTCATGAAGGAACTCGTACGCCAAGCGGGCAGGGCAGAAGAATTTTGCATTGCTTCAGCGGCTACGAGCCGTGAAGAAATCGGTAACGATACGCACAGCGGTACAAAAGAGCAATTAGAGAAGCACGGCATTCCCTTTACCCGGCGCCACGCTGTCCAAATCAAGCGCAGCGACTATGACCAGTACGATCTGATTCTGGTTTTTGATCAGGAAAATATCCGGGAAGTACGGCGTATTTGCGGTCCTGATGCCGAGCACAAGGTATACAGTCTGGCTGATTTTGCTCACTTGGGCCGGGATATAGCGGATCCGTGGTATACGGGCGACTTTGTCCGGACCTATGACGATGTATCTGCTTGCTGCCAGGCCCTGCTGGCGCAGCTAGAGAGAACGAAAGGGGACGTTCTTACAAAAACCTTACAAGGAAAAGCATAGCTTCTGCATTTCTCTGTTCCTGTAGACGATTGATGTATGATATAATAATAGTAAACTTTAGAATGTAGAGGGAGTGGAGTGTTATGAATGAAATTTTTACCAGAAGAAGTGTGCGTAAGTTTAAAGATACACCGGTAGAAGATGAAAAGATTGTAGCCTTGTTGCAGGCTGGCATGGCAGCTCCGTCGGCAGGAAATCAGCAGCCTTGGGAATTTTACGTCGTACGCGACAAAAAGGTCTTGCGGGAATTATCCCATTGCAGCCTCTATGCAGGCTGTGCCGCTAAGGCTCCGGCAGCGATAGTAGTCTGTAGCCGCGATGACAAAATGCGTTTCCGTGCCTTTGCTAACCTCGATCTGAGCGCGTGTGTGGAAAATATTTTGCTCGAAGCCGTACATCTTGATTTGGGGGCTGTTTGGCTGGGCGTAGCTCCGTATGCGTCGCGGGAACTGAATGTTCGCCGCGCTATCGGTATTCCCCAGGGGTTAACGGCCTTTGCCGTCATTCCTTTCGGCTATGCCGATGACAAGTTTGAAGAACGGACCCGGGAAGACCGGTATGATACGGAACGGGTTCATTACATCTAATCGGGAAAGCTCCTGCCCAGGCAGGAGTTTTTTTGCAAACTTTGGCCGCTTCAACGGCTGACAGCCACAACTATTACGATAAAAGGATGGAGATCATGTTTAATATCGGATTTGGTGAACTGGTTTTGATTTTAATCATTGCCCTCGTCGTCTTTGGACCGGGGAAATTGCCTGAAATAAGTCGTGCCTTAGGAAAAAGCGTGCGCGAGTTTCGCCAGGCAGCCGATACGTTTAGCAAAGAAATGATGAGCGAAACAGAAGACACCCGCCAGGCTGTGCGTACCGTAACGGATACAGCGGCAGAAACGAAAAAAGAAATTACAGTTGCCGCTGAGGAAACGAAGCAGGCCTTTACAGAACCGCTGACACAGGTAAAGCCTGTCAAAACTGCCGTAACGAAGGAGAACGGGACCCATGAGTGAGCAAGATAATAAAGAAATGCCTCTCATGGGGCATTTGCAAGAATTCCGCATCCGTTTGATCATCTCTCTGGTGGTCGTCGCTATTACCAGTTCTGTGGCCTATAACTGGGTAGAAGAAATCATTGCCATGATTTCAGCGCCGGCAGGGAAACTGTATTTCATGAATCCGGCAGAAGTCTTTTTTTCCTATTTGGAAATTGCCGTCTTTACAGGCGTTGTCGTTTCGTTGCCGGTCATTATCTGGGAGCTTTGGTGTTTTGTCGCACCAGCCTTTACGCGTCATGAAAAGCGCCTGGCCCTGGCCTTGGTGCCGGCCTGTGTTGTCCTCTTTTATACAGGCCTGATCTTTTCCTATTTTTTGGTTTTACCGGCAGCCGTCCGCTTTTTCATGGGCTTTGCTACAGAAACCTTGCAGCCTATGTTTTCACTGGAAGCGTACTTGTCCTTTTTTATTTCCTTTGTGCTGCCCTTTGGCTTTGCCTTTGAATTGCCCTTGGTCCTTTTCCTGCTCATGCGGGTCGGTATCGTCAGTCCGGCCTTTCTGCGCAGAAAACGGAAGATATTTATCGTCTTAGCTTTTATTTTTGCAGCTGTCATTTCGCCGACGGCCGATATTTTTACACAGACTATGATTGCTGTGCCCATGATCGTTCTCTATCAGGCCAGCCTGATTCTCATGCGCTTTGTGAAGCCGAAAGAAGAACAAACAGGAGCATAAACGGCAAATTTCAATATGATATGCTGTGTATACAGTATTTATATTGTTTAGCAGCCGCTTGTCTCTTGTAAAGTCTCAGGCATTTGTTATAATTTAAGGTACAGCAATATGTGGATACGTACCAGGCTGTTATGCACATTGCTGCCCAACATCACATCAGGAGGGATTTACATGAAAAAAATTCATTCGGTTTTAGTGGCAAACCGTGGTGAAATTGCGATCCGCGTATTTCGTGCCTGTAATGAATTAGGTATTCGTACGGTTGCAATTTACTCGAAAGAGGATTCTTTGTCTTTACATCGTTTTCGTGCAGACGAATCCTATCTGGTTGGCCAGGGTAAAAAACCGGTTGACGCATATTTAGATATTGAAGATATTATCCGTATTGCCCATGAACATCACGTCGATGCAATTCATCCGGGCTATGGTTTCCTTTCTGAAAATGCTGATCTCGCCAAACGCTGCGCAGAAGAAGGCATTATCTTTATTGGACCAAAAGTAGAACATCTGATCATGTTCGGTGATAAGATCAACGCCCGTATTCAGGCTAAAAAAGCAGGGATTCAGTACATTCCGGGCAGTGACGGCCCTGTCGTAAACTACGCAGAGGTCGAAAAATTTGCTAAAGACGTAGGCTTCCCGATCATGCTCAAAGCCGTTAACGGCGGTGGCGGCCGCGGCATGCGTATGGTAGATCACATGTCGGACCTGCGCGATGCCTATGACCGTGCGAAATCAGAAGCAAAGCTTGCTTTTGGTAACGATGAAATCTATTTGGAAAAATGCATCATCAACCCGAAACACGTCGAAGTACAGATCATGGGTGATGAACACGGCAACGTAGTACACCTTTACGAACGGGATTGCTCCATTCAGCGCCGTCACCAGAAGGTCGTCGAAATTGCGCCGGCCTTTGCGTTGTCCAAAAAGCTGCGCCAGGATATTTGCGATGCAGCCTTGAAGCTCATGCGCAACGTACACTACGTCAATGCCGGTACGGTTGAATTCCTCGTCACACCGGACGAAAAATTCTACTTTATCGAAGTAAACCCCCGTGTCCAGGTTGAACATACGGTAACCGAAATGATTACGGGCATCGATATCGTTCAGACGCAGATTAAGGTTGCCGAAGGCTATGCCCTCGACAGCGATGAAATCGGCATCAAATCCCAGGAATCGATCCAGTGCAACGGCAATGCCATCCAGTGCCGTATTACGACGGAAGATCCGATGAACAACTTCATGCCGGACTCCGGTAAGATCAACGTCTATCGTAGTGGCGGCGGCTTTGGCGTTCGTCTCGATAGCGGCAACGCCTATACCGGTGCCATTATTACGCCGTACTATGATTCCCTTCTCGTCAAGGCAACGACCTATGGCCTGCATCATGACCAGGCCGTACAAAAGATGCTCCGCGTTCTCAGTGAATTCCGTATTCGTGGCGTCAAGACGAACATCGGCTTCCTGATCAACGTGCTGCGCCAGCCGTCCTTTGTCGAAGGTACGTATAACGTTAACTTCATCGATGATCATCCGGAATTGTTTGATCTTCCTGTCGTTCATGACCGTGGTACGAAGCTCCTCAAATACATTGGCGATACAACCATCAATGGCTATACCAATGCCGGGCCGGAAGTAAAACCGACGTTTGAAGCGCTGGAATTACCGCAGCCTGTAGAAGGAGATTATCCGCAGGGGACGAAACAGATCTTTGACTCCATGGGTCCGGAAAAATTCTCCCAGTGGATTCTCGACCAGAAGAAGGTCCTCCTGACGGATACGACTATGCGTGACGCTCACCAGTCCCTCATGGCTACACGCGTACGTACTATCGATATGCTGCGTGTCCTGGAAACGGCTTCCAAAAAGCTGCCGGGCTTCTTCTCCTATGAATGCTGGGGCGGTGCTACCTTTGACGTAGCCTATCGTTTCCTCTACGAAGATCCGTGGGAACGGCTGCGCCAGATGCGTAAGAAGGCACCGAATATCCTGCTTCAGATGCTGATCCGTGGTGCCAACGCCGTAGGCTATACGAGCTACCCCGATAACGTCGTCAAGAACTTCGTCGAACTCTCTGCGAAAAACGGTATCGACGTCTTCCGTATCTTCGACAGCCTGAACAGTCTCGATAACATGTATGAAACGGTACAGGCCGTTCGTGAAACAGGCAAGATTGCCGAAGTAGCTCTTTGCTATACCGGCGATATTCTCGACGCGTCCCGTCCGAAATATAACCTCGACTACTATGTCAAGATGGCAAAAGAACTGCAAAATGCCGGTGCCAATATCATTGCTATTAAAGATATGGCCGGCCTCCTCAAACCGGAAGCAGCGTACAACCTCGTTTCTGCCTTGAAAGATGCTGTCGATCTGCCGATTCACCTCCATACGCACGATGGCTCGGGCAACGCCATTACGACGCTGAACCGTGCTACCGATGCCGGTGTCGACATCGTTGACGTAGCCTATTCGGCCTTTGCCGGCGGTACGAGCCAGCCGAGCATGAACAGCTTCTACTATTCTATGACCGGCAAGGATCGTCAGCCCGATATGGATATTGAAGCCATGGAAGAAATGTCCCGTTACTGGGCTACAGTCCGTCCGTATTATAAGGGCGTCGACAAAGCCGAACCGTATCCGAATACAGAAGTGTACTATTGCGAAATGCCTGGCGGCCAGTTCTCCAACCTGCGTCAGCAGGCGAAGGCTGTCGGCCTCGGTGACCGCTGGAACGAAATCAAGAAAATGTATCACGATGTCAACCTCATGTTCGGCGATATCGTCAAGGTAACGCCGTCGTCCAAGGTTGTCGGCGATATGACCCTGTACATGGTACAGAACGATCTGACGGAAAAGGATATTTACGAAAAGGGTGATACCCTCGACTTCCCGCAGTCCGTCGTAGAATTCTTCGAAGGCCGTCTGGGCTTCCCGTACCAGGGCTTCCCGGAAAAATTGCAGAAGATCATCCTCAAAGGCCGCAAGCCCCTGACACAGCGTCCGGGCAAATTGCTGGAACCGGTTGACTTTGATGCCGTCAGCAAGAAATTGGAAGATGCCGGCTATGGTCACACGCCGGAAGATATCAATGCTTACTGCCAGTATCCGAAGGTCTTTACGGATTACAACGAACGCGTCAAGAAGTATGGCGATGTGAGCGTTCTCGACACGCCGACGTTCTTCTTCGGTATGCGCAAGAATGAAGAAATTACGGTAGAACTGGAAGAAGGCGTACAGCTCATCATTACGCTCATCAACATCAGCGATCCCGATGACAGCGGTATGCGTACGATCACCTTCATGTTCAACGGTGCAGAACGTGAAATTCAGGTACAGGATAAGAACGTCGACCAGACAACGGTAACGACGAAAAAAGCAGATCCTGATAAGATCGGCGACATCGGTGCTACCCTTTCGGGCTCTGTAGTCAACGTCCTCGTCTCGAAGGGCCAGAAGGTCAAGAAAGGCGAACCCCTCGTAGTCACGGAAGCCATGAAGATGGAAACGACGATCACGTCTCCTATTGATGGGACCATTGGTGAAATCTATGCCGTCAAAGGCAAACCGATTATCAGTGGCGACTGCCTCCTGGAAGTATTGGAAGGCTAAGCCTATAGGAATACAAAAAAAGCAGGTACCCGCAAGGGGCCTGCTTTTTTGTTACATACGGGCGGTCGTTTAGGCAGCTTCCAAGGATTGCCGCTTTTTCCGCCGGATCGTCCGGCTGATGCCGAGGAGGATAAAACCGGCTACGAAGAAGACGTATTTCATTCCCAGGAAGGTAGCAATGAGACCGCCGATAATCGGGCCGGTCATAGCGCCGACCTGCTGGGCTGAAAAGAGAAGACCAAAGACACGGCCTTTCGTCTTGGCATCGGTGTGTTCTGCCAGAATCGCATTGATGGAGGGGAAAATGCCTGAGAAGAAGAGACCTACGGCAAACTGACTGGCAGCAAAGGTGTAGAGCTCTGTCGGCAGGGACTGGATAATGGAACAGATACCGGCCAGGATGAGGGCATAGCGCATGGACTTAAAAAAGCCATGGTGCTGGCCAAAACGCCCCCAGAGCGGTGCCGTAATGGCACTGGCAAAGCCGCCCAGGGAGAAGACCAGGCCGGAAATGAAGATCAGGTTGTCCATCTGGCCGGCCAAATGGGAAATGTAGGTAGTCATGATCGGCTGGACGAGGAGAATGACGACCTGTACCAGGGCCGAGCAGATCAGCATATGCCGGATAATAGGGATTTTCCAAAGGCTGACACCCTTTTCTTCGGCTGCCACCGGTTTGACGGCTGGCGCGTTGTCTGTAGGCGGTTCTTTAATGAAGAAGACGAGGACGACGAAGTTCAGGAACAAGGCGGCCGCTGCCAGGAAAAAGGACATGCGCATACCGAAAAACTCAGCCAGGACACCGCCAAAGAGCGGTCCGATAATGCCGCCGGCTGTGAGGGCACCCTGCATGATGCCCAGGCAGATGCCCAGTTTTTTGGGCGGTGCGTAAATGGTCATGATGGCCAGTTCCATCGGCCAGAGACCGGATGAAAAGCCTTGGAACATACGCATGAAGGTCAGCTGTAACGGCGAGGTGACGATGCCGCCGAGAAAATAGCTGATCGACAAGAGAAAACTGGCCCGGATTGCCATGAGGCGTTTGCCCCGGTGGTCAGCCATTTTCCCCCAAATAGGTGCCATAATGGCGCTGACGAAAAAGGTGGAGGAAAAGACGATACCAGACCAAATATTGACAGAAGCCGCATCGACGCCGAGTTCATTTGTCAGATACATAGGCAAAAAGGGGACCAGCATGGTGTAGCTAGAAGACATAAAGACGACGTTGCAGGTAAGAATTGCCAGACAAACTTTCCAGTTCAAAGATAATCACTTCTTTCTGTAAGAAAGTCATAAAAACGGTAAGAGAAATAAACTGCCAGCAGCCTCCCGGCCGTGGCAGTAAAAAGAGAATAAAACTATTCTTGTATACTGTTATTGCAATTATCTATTATAGTACGACTGATACGCTATTTCAATGCTATCCGTTGAAAAATGGCGGTTACAATCATATAATAAATGAGATACGACTAATTCAAAGAGAGGAACTTCCTATGTTTTTATACCTTATAAAACGTATTGCCGGTGTTGTCGTCGTTCTCTGGGCTGTCATTACGATTACCTTTCTCTTAATGCATGCTATTCCTGGCGGCCCCTTTACGGCAGAAAAGAAGCTGCCGCCAGCTGTATTGGCCAACGTAGAAGAACGGTATCACCTGAATGATCCCTTGCTGACACAATATGGTGATTATTTGGAACATGCAGCCGTTCTTGACTTAGGACCATCCTTTAAATATCCCGGCCAGACGGTCAATGATATTATTGCCGAAAGTATGCCTGTTTCTGCCCAGCTCGGCTTAATCAGCTTTTGTCTGGCCCTGAGCGTCGGCGTGACTGCCGGAGTACTGGCGGCGTGGCGGAAAAATTCCTGTCTTGACTATTCACTCATGCTCGTGGCTACTCTGGGTGTCTCTGTACCGAGCTTCATAATTGCCGCTATATTAATCCAGCTCTTTGCCTTTACCTGGCCGGTTTTGCCGGCAGCCATGTGGAAGGGACCGGCCTATGCGGTCTTGCCGGCGCTGGCCCTGGCAGCCCATCCGACAGCCTTTATCATGCGCCTGACCCGGTCGAGTATCCTCGATACGCTCTCGCAGGATTATATCAAAACAGCCCGTTCCCGCGGCGTGAGCACGCGCTCGCTCTTATGCCATCACGCCTTACGCAATGCCCTGCTGCCTGTAGTCAGCTATTTGGGCCCCTTGGCGGCATCGCTTTTGACGGGGAGCTTTATCGTCGAATCGATCTTTGCCATTCCCGGCCTGGGCCAGCATTTTGTAACGAGTATTTACAACCGGGATTACACGGTTATCTTAGGAATTACGATTTTTTACAGCTTTTTGATTATTTTCTTGAATCTTCTCATCGATCTCATCTATCCGCTTCTCGATCCGAGAATTTCACTTAAGACAGAAAGGAAGGGATAATATGGACAGCCGCGATTTCGCACCGTTGCGCCCGCAAGATCGGGAAGCAATTTACGTGCCGCCGCAGAAGCTCCGGGAACGGGGCTGGCGGCAAATGAAGAAAAACCGCTTGGCCCTATGGGGCCTGGCCATTGTCATCGTCATGACCGTCATCGCCCTGTTTGGGCCCCTCTTTTCGTCCTATTCCTATGCCGATCAGGATCTGTCCATGGCCAACGCCTGGCCGTCGGCAGCCCATTGGTTTGGCACGGACTCTCTCGGACGGGATCTCTTGGTGCGCGTCCTCTACGGGGCCCGCGTATCCCTTTCCATTGGCTTTGCCGCCAGCCTGATCAATCTCTTTATCGGCGTTCTGTACGGCGGCTTTGCGGCCTTGGCCGGGGGCAAGACGGATCGTATCATGATGCATATCGTCGACGTGTTGTATTCGATTCCCATGCTCTTATATGTCATTCTCCTCATGGTAGTCTTTAAGCCGGGCCTGCTCAATATTTATTTGGCCCTGGGTATTTCCTATTGGCTCAATATGGCACGTATCGTACGTGGCCAGATTCTCAGCCTGAAGGAACAGGACTACGTCATGGCCGCCCGCTCGTATGGCGCTTCAACCTGGCAGATTCTATGGCGGCACATGATTCCCAATTGTGTGGGCCCGATCATCGTCACGCTGACCCTATCTATTCCGGACGCCATCTTTACAGAAGCGTTCCTGAGCTTTATCGGCCTCGGCGTTTCGGCACCGATGGCCAGCTGGGGCGTTCTCACGTCGGAAGGCATCAACAGCATGCGTTCCTTCCCCTTCCAGCTGATTTTTCCGGCAGCGGCTCTTTGCCTGACCATGCTGGGCTTTATGTTTCTCGGTGACGGCTTGCGCGATGCGCTGGATCCGCAGAACCAGAAGGAGGCAGGCTGATGGCGACGTTACTCGATGTACAAAATCTTTCTATTTCTTTCCGTACGTACCGGGGAATACTGGCAGCGACTCATGACGTAACGCTGCACGTAGACGCAGGCGAAACCGTCGGCATCGTCGGCGAGTCGGGCTGCGGCAAGTCTGTTACGGCCCATGCCGTCATGCGCCTTCTGCCGGCAGCGACGACTATCTATTCGTCCGGCACCATTACCTGGGATGGCGAAGCAATTCAAGGCTATACGGAAAAGGAAATGAACCACTTGCGCGGCCGGGAGATGGCCATGGTCTTTCAGGATCCTATGACGGCTCTCAATCCTGTCTTGTCCATTGGCAGCCAGATCCGCGAAGGACTGACGCTGCATCAGCACCTGTCACGGTCTGATGCAGACCAGGAAGCTGCAGCACTTTTACGTGAGGTTGGTATTACTTCACCGGAAAGACGGCTGCACCAGTATCCGCATGAGCTTTCGGGCGGCATGCGCCAGCGCTGTCTCATTGCCATGGCCTTAGCCTGTTCGCCGCGCCTCCTCTTTGCCGATGAGCCGACGACAGCTCTCGACGTGACGACAGAAGCACAAGTGTTGCAGCTCCTGCGGAGTTTACAGGCAGAACGGCAGATGGCCGTCGTCCTTATTTCCCATAATCTGGGCGTCATTGCCCAAATGTGCCGCCGTGTCTACGTCATGTACGCCGGCTGTGTCGTCGAAGAAGGGCCGGTAGAAGCTATTTTTGATGAACCGGCGCATCCGTATACGCAGGGCCTCCTGGCGTCGCTGCCGGACCCGGCCCATAAAGATAAAATCCTGACGGGAATTGCCGGTCAGGCGCCGGATCTCTTCCATATGCCGACGGGCTGCCGCTTTTATCCGCGCTGCCGTCAGGCTATGCAGATCTGCAAGCGTCAGGTACCGCCTTACTATACAACAGGGACAGGGCACAGGGCTGCGTGCTGGCTCCTTTGTCCGGAACGGGAGGAATGCGCATGGCACTGATCGATATGCAGCATGTAACGAAAACCTTTGTCGTCGACCGTGACTGGCTGGGCCGTCCTGTGCGGCAGCTGACGGCTGTCCATGATGTCTCCTTGTCCTTGGCTGCCGGGGAAACAGTAGGCCTCGTCGGTGAATCGGGTTGCGGCAAATCGACACTGGCCCGGACCGTCCTGGGCCTTTATCCTAAGACGTCCGGGACGATTCTTTATAAAGGAAAGTCCGTCGACGATGAGGCTACAGGCCGCGCCTTCCGGCGGCACGTACAGATGATTTTTCAGGATCCCTATGCCTCTCTGGATCCGCGCATGACCGTCGAAGACATCGTCGCTGAGCCGCTGCGCAATTACCACCTGGAGAGGGATAAGGCAGACCTGCGCTGCCGCGTGACAGCTCTCCTGGAAGAGGTGGATATGCCGGCTGAAGCGGCCCAGCGCTATCCCCATGAATTCAGCGGTGGCCAGCGCCAGCGTATCGGAATTGCCCGGGCCCTGGCTCTTTCGCCGGAATGCATCTTTTGTGACGAACCTATTTCGGCCCTGGACGTATCCGTCCAGGTGCAGATTGTCAATATGCTGCAACGGTTGCAGCACGAGCGGGGCCTGTCTTATCTGTTTATTGCCCATGACCTGGCAATGGTACATCACCTGAGCCAGCGCATTGGCGTCATGTATTTGGGCCGCCTGGTCGAACTCGGCCCGAGTGATGCACTGTATCACGACCCGCGTCATCCCTATACACAGGCCCTGATAGCGGCCATTCCCAGGCCGGACCCGCACTATCGCCGGCACGATGTCCTGGCCGGGGAAGTGCCAAGTCCGTTAGCTCCGCCGCCGGGCTGCGTATTTCATCCCCGTTGCCCTTACACACAGGAACGCTGCCGGAAGGAAGTGCCCCTTTTGCGGGATTTGGGCGGCGGCCGCTTAGCAGCCTGCCACTTTGCTAAGAGAGGTGACGCTGTATGAAAAAGCTAAGCCTCTTCTTACTGATTGCCTTTGCGGCGGTCTCCTTGCTGGCTGGCTGTGCCGGTCAGCCTAAGACCGATACGGTCAGCTATGCCCTGGAAGCCGAACCGGCCAGCCTCGACCCGGGTATGACGACGAGTCTCGCTGAAGCGAATGTGCAGGCAGAACTTTTTGAAGGCTTGACGCGTCTCGATCAACATAATCAGCCCCAGCCGGCTTTGGCAGAAAGCTGGGACATTTCTCCTGATGGCAAGGTCTATACCTTCCATTTGCGGCCGCACCTTACGTGGAGCGATGGTACGCCGCTGACGGCACAGGACTTCGAATACTCGTGGAAGCGCGTCGTCGATCCGGAAGTGGCTTCACAAAATGCGTACATGCTCTTCCCTATAGAAGGGGCAGAAGCGTACAATCAGAAAAAAGCGACAGCCGATACAGTCGGTGTCAAAGCCTTGGATGATCAGACCCTGCAAGTACGCCTGAAGGATCCGACGGTCTATTTTCTGACTTTGACAGCCCTTCATTGTTACTACCCTGTACCGCGCTGGCTCGTTGAAGCAAAGCCCGATACGTGGGCGTCTGATGCGGCCGGCCTCGTAGGCTGCGGCCCGTTTGTGATTACCAAATGGGTCCACTCTAGTGAAATAAACGTCAAACGGAATCCCAACTATTGGGATCAGGCCCATGTGCGTTCAGAACGCCTGGAATTTCCTATCAGTGAATCTCAGGCCACGCGCCTGCGTCTCGTCGAAAGCGGTCAGGCCAACCTCATGGTAGAACCGCCACCGGCCGATCAGGACCGGCTGGAAGCGTTGGGCCTTTACCGTGTAGCACCGTATTTAGGTACGTATTACTACGTTTTTAACGTGCAGAAAAAGCCCTTTGATGACGTGCGCATCCGCCGCGCCTTTGCCTTGACCATGGAGCGGCAGGGACTGGTAGAGCATATCGTCCGGGCCCGCAAGGAGGCTGCCTACGCCTGGGTGCCGCCAGGCATTACCGATACGGCTACGGGCAAGGATTTCCGCGCCGAAGGCGGCCCTTTGCAGCATGAAGACGCCGCAAAGGCACGACAGCTCCTGCAGGAGGCCGGCTATACGCCGGAAACACTGCCGGAAGTGACGATTTTGTTTAATACCAATGAAATGCATAAGGCTGTAGCCGAAGCGGTCCAGGCTATGTGGCAGAAAAATCTGGGCGTGCACGCAGGCCTTACGAATCAGGAATCGAAGGTATACCTGGCCTCGCGGATGGAAGGGAATTTCCAGGTCGCCCGGGCTTCGTGGGTTGCCGACTATGCCGATCCTATGACCTTCCTCGACGTCTTTGCCGATGCCGATAACGATGCAAAGTATCACAACGAAGACTATAACCGTCTGATCCGGCAAGCGAAAGAAACGAGTGACCAGGCAGTGCGGATGCAGTATATGCACGAAGCGGAGAAAATCCTCTTCGACGACTGCGTCATCATTCCCATTTACTACACGACCCAGCCTTATGTAGCACAGCCGTATGTAAAGGGCTATCATTGGAGCCCCTTGGGCCTTATTGATTTAAAAGAGGCCTATATTGATAAGAAGGGAGATACAAAATAGATGAATACCTTAGGACAGCCTTTGGGGCCCGGTGCCCGTATCGGCATTGTGGCTCCGTCGGCACCGGTAGAAAAGGCACGCTTTGAAGAAGGCCTGGCGTATCTTCAGTCTCTGGGCCTTGAGCCGGTCTGCGCCCCTTCTGTCGGTCAAGAGTACGGCTATCTGTCCGGTACGGACGAGGTGCGGGCCCGGGATATTAACCGCTTTTTTGCTGACCCATCTATTGACGGTATCCTCTGCCTGCGCGGCGGCTATGGTGCAGCCCGTTTGCTGGAGCTCCTCGATTATGAGACCATTGCAGCCTGGCCGAAGCTCTTCATCGGCTTCAGCGATATTACGGCTCTCCACACGGCCCTGCGCCAGCGCTGTGGCCTGGCAACCATCCATGGACCGATGCTCATGAATCTGGGTGGTGCGGCGACGCCGTATACGTTTGCACAGTTTGCTGCGGGCCTTACTGAGCCGGCTTTGCCCGGCCCGATAACGCTGCCGCCCGGGTGGGTCTTAGAGCCGCTCGTAGAAGGAACGGTTCATGGCAACCTGACAGGCGGCAATATGATGCTCCTGGCCAACCTGACGGGCACCCCTAACGGTCTCGACGGAACGGGAGACATTCTCTTTCTCGAGGAAATCGGTGAAGAGGCCTATTCCCTGGACCGCATGCTGCGCCAGTTTGAACAGTCCAGCCTGATCAGCCGCGTGCAGGCTGTTGTCTTTGGCGAATTTGTTCATTGTACGCCTGTTGAGCCGGAAGCCGGCGAATTTACAGTACGGGACGTATTGACCTATTATGCCCGGCGCTGGGGTAAACCGGCAGCCTGCGGCCTGCCCTACGGGCATGGCAAGACCAACGGCTGGCTGCCCCTGGGCCGGCCGGCAACCTTACGGGTGACGGCAGATAGTGTGTCCCTTATTTTGGAGGATATATGATCGATAGCAAGGTAATGAAACAAGAAAGCGACCAGTGGGTAGAGGCACATGAAACGCTGATCCGGCAGATTGCAACCTATCTTCATGCGCATCCGGAACTGGGAGAAAAGGAATATTTGGCTGCCCGGTACTTGCGGCACGTACTGGCAGAGGCGGGCTTTACCGTAACGGACTGTGTGCCCGAACGGTTTCCTACGGCCTTTCAGGCGACGTATGGCACGGGGCCTGTGCAGATCGGCTTTTTAGCCGAATACGATGCCCTGCCGGGACTGGGCCATGGCTGCGGCCACAACCTGATTGCAGCCATGAGTGTCGGCGCTGCCCTGGCCTTTGCCGCAGTAGCAGCCGATGTGGCGACAATTCATGTTTACGGCTGTCCGGCAGAAGAAACGGCGGCCAGCAAGGAGTACATGAGTGCCCAAGGCGTTTTTGACGGCCTCACGGCAGCACTCATCATCCATCCCGGTGAAGATAAGACGGCTCTGGGCGGTACATCCTACGCTACGCATCCCTTGGAATTTGCCTTTACGGGCAAACCGGCTCACGTGGCAGATCCCGACTACCATGGCATTAACGCCCTTGATGCGGCCGTCGATTTTTACCAGGCCTTAAAAGAAAAAGAAAAGGAATTTACAGAGCGTCATATTATCGGCATCATCTTTACGGAAGCCGGTACGGCGCCAAATATTGTACCCGACAGGGCAGTCCTGCATGCGACCATCCGGGCCATGAAGGCAGACTATCTGGAAGGGACCATGCTGCCGGCCATCCGGGCTCTGGCTCAGGCAGTTTCCGACCGGCATGGCACGACCTTATCGATGGTTCATTATGAACCACTCCTTAAGGATATGGTTAACGACCCGCGTTTGGATGTCTATTTTGCCGAAGCCTTCAGTGAACTTGGCGAAGAGTTTGACGTCAAAGACGATGACTATGCAGAAGGCTCAACGGATGTGGGCAATGTCAGCCAGGTGACGCGTACGAGCCAGCCCAGTCTCTGTATTGGCTATCATATATCCGGCCATACGCCGGAATTTGCCTGTGCAGCCGGCAGTGAATACGCCTTGCAGCAGGCGGCCCTTGGGGCTAAGGCCATGGCCCGTGTGGCTGCCGACGTCGTAGCGGAACAGGAACGGCCACCGGTCGCGCCGGCTGATGAAGAAGCCCAGTGGCGCAAGGCGTATGAAACGCTGTCGCCATAAAAAAAATCCCGCCTTATTCAGGGCGGGATTTTTTGTAATACCTCTAGGCGTTACAGGATAATGTACTTGCAGATGAAGAGGACTGCCAGGATATACATGAGCGGACTGATCTTTTCGCGCTTGCCTGTAAGCAGATTGATGACGACATAGGAGATGACGCCGAAGGAAATACCTTCTGAAATGCTGTAACAGAAGGGCATGGCAATAATCGTAATATAGGCCGGAATAGATTCGGAAAAATCAGAGAAGTCGATGCCGGCTACAGAGGAAAGCATGAGGAAACCGACGACAACCAGGGCCGGCGATGTAGCGAAGGCCGGGATGGAAAGGAAAATCGGCGATAAGAAAAGAGACAGGAGGAAGAGCACGGCAACGGTAATGGCAGTAAGACCTGTACGGCCGCCTTCACTGACGCCGGTAGCGCTTTCCACGAAAGTTGTCGTCGTACTCGTGCCAATGACGGCACCTACGGTCGTCGCTACGGCATCAGCCAGGAGAGCGCCTTTAATGTGGGGCAGCTTGCCGTTTTCATCGAGCATGTTGGCCTTGGAGGAAACGCCAATGAGCGTGCCCAGGGTATCGAAAATATCGACAAAGAGAAAGGCGAACATGACGATGAGAAAATCGATGCTGAAAACGCGGCTGAAGTCGAGCTGCATGAAAATCGGGCTCAGGCTGGCCGGCATAAAGGAGGCGAGACCGGCAGAAACGTCGGGAATGACGCTGAACATCTTAAGTTCCGGATTGGGAACGTAGAGGCCTGTCACTTCACAAATTACGGCCAGAATCCACGTGCCCAGGATGCCCAGGAGAATATTGCCGCGGACTTTTTTTACCATCAGGATCGATGTGAAAAGGATGCCGATCATGGCTAAGAGGACGGTAATCCCAACGGTGTGGAAGGTGCCCGTTTCGACAGAATGAGTAAAGGAGAACAAGGAAATTTTCGTGGCCGGATTGGCGACGATGATCTGTGCGTTCAAGAGGCCGATGAGGGCAATGAAGAGGCCAATCCCGGCAGAAACTGCTTTTTTCAGGGTCATCGGAATGGCATTAAAGATAGCTTCACGCACGTTGGTCAGGGATAAAACGATAAAAATAATACCTTCAACAAAAACGGCGGCTAAAGCCATCTGCCAGGAATAACCCATCTGCATGACGACGGTAAAGGCAAAAAAGGCGTTCAGGCCCATACCGGGGGCTAAGGCAAAGGGATAGTTGGCAAAGACTGCCATGAAGATAGTACCCAGACAGGAAGCGATAGCTGTAGCCGTCAAGACGGCACCCTTATCCATACCTGTCGTGCTCATGATCAAAGGATTGACGGCCAGAATATAGGCCATTGTCATAAAGGTGGTAATACCGGCAAGCATTTCTGTCTTGGCGGTGGTTCCGTTCGCTGTCAAATGAAACAGACGGTTAAGGAACCCATTTTCATTTTCCATGTTGAAACTCCTTCCTGATACAAAGAAAATAGATAAATAAAAGAATATTCATATTATAAAATCTTTCCCGCAATTGGGCAATGCAAAATATAAGGGAATTTGGCCAGACCGGGTACTTTACAGTCTGGAAATAACATAAAAATAGAATATATATCAATATAGAATCGATTAAAAAGTAAAAAGGGCTGCTTCTCTAACGGGAGAAGCAGCCCTTCGGCGCTTATTCTTTTAAGGCTTCATTCAAATGGACGCCTTTGAGAAATGGCAGAGTCGGTTTTTCACTTGTATTCAGCGGTTCACGAATATTTTCAAAGGTCGACGTGAGCATCAGCTTGAGACGGTTTGTCTGGTTGACCGAGCTGGCGCTGGGGTCATAGTCGATGGCGACGATATTCGTTTCCGGGAAGGCCGCCTTCAGGGTCTTGATCATGCCCTTGCCGGTGACGTGGTTCGGCAGGCAGGCCCAAGGTTGGAGGCATACGACGTCGCGGGCACCGCGGTGAATGAGATCGATCATATCGCCTGTGAGGAACCAGCCTTCGCCGGCTTCATGGCCAAGGGACAGGAACTTCCTGGCTTCATCGGCAATGTCGTAAATGGATGTGATCGGATCGAAATGGGCGCTTTGGGCGACGGCTTCCCGGTAGGGCTTACGATACCATTCCAGGAGCTTGACGAGAGACTTGCTCTTGAAGCTGGACCACCAGCTGCCGGAAAGATATTTATGACGGAACTGGTCATCCAGGAGGCCGTAGAAGAAGAAATCAGCCAGGCCGGAGACGATGATTTCGCCCCCTTCTTCCTCAATCATGCGTACGATGTGGTTATTGGCAATGGGGTGGAACTTGACGTAAATTTCCCCGACCAGACCGATACGCGGCTTCTTTTCATCGGTCATGTCGATGTGGTCAAATTCATCGATCATGGCACGGATATTTTTTACGAAGGTATGACGATCGGCGTGGGCAAGATCGACTGTGCATTTATCCTGCCACTTTTTGAAGAGGGCTTCTGCCGTACCTTTGACCTTTTCGTAAGGCCGCGTGCGGTAGAGTACCTGCTGCAGGGCATCGCCGTAAATCATACCCATGACCAGTCTATGCCAGAAGCCGATGCTCGGCTGGAAGCCGGGCTGCTTGTTCATGCCCTTCATGTTCAGGGATAGGATGGGCACGTCGCCCAGGTTAGCATCGGTCAGGGCCTTGCGGATCATGCCGATGTAGTTCGTGGCGCGGCAGCAGCCGCCAGTCTGGGAAATCATGACGGACGTATGTTTTAAATCATACTTGCCGGACTTTAAGGCCGTTATGATCTGGCCTAAGGACATGATAGCCGGATAGCAGGCGTCGTTGTGAATGTAAGCCAGGCCTGTATCGATAGCCTTTTGTCCCTGGTGGGGGATCATTTCCACGCGGTAGCCTTCATGGTCGAAGGCAGGCTTAAAGAGCGGGAAATGAATCGGTGTCATAGACGGTGCCAGGATGACGTTATCGGCCTTATTCTGTTTGGTGAAGATGGCCTTCGTGTAGGAATAAGGTTCCGGTTTTACCGTCACGGGCTGGCGGTGATTCATGACGAAGAGGAGCGAACGGAGACGGATGCGGATGGCACCGAGGTTCGAGCCTTCATCGATTTTCAGCAGTGTGTGGATCTTATGGCCGTGGGCCAGGATATCCTGCACCTGGTCGGCAACGATAGCGTCGAGGCCACAACCGAAGGAGTTCAGTTCGACCAATTCCAGGTTCTTATGTTGCTGTACATACTGGGCAGCCCGGTAGAGGCGCGAGTGGTACGACCACTGGTCGACGACGCGCAGGTGGCCCGGGAACTGGCCCAAGGGCGCTACACCATCCTCTGTGAGGACGGCCAGGCCGAGGCTGTTGATGAGCTCCGGAATACCATGGTTGATTTCCGGGTCGACGTGATAGGGACGGCCGCTCAGGACGATGCCCCGTTCGCCTTTCTTTTCCAGCATATCGAGAGCTGCCTTGGTCATAGCATAATATTGTTCTTTATAGTCTGTTTCTTTCTGCCAGGCGGCCTGGCAGGCTTTCTTGATTTCGTCCTTACCGAGGCCCCAGACGCGCAGTTCTTCCTGCAGACGGGGGACAATGCGGTCCTTATCGTTAAGCGGCAGGAAGGGGCAAAGATAGAGCGTATTGGTGTCGCTCAGCCGTTCAGCCATGTTGTTGCGGATGACTTCCGGATAGCTCATGACCATGGGGCAGTTAAAGGTATTATCCTTGCTGCCTTCCTTCGGCCCGTTCTGGATGCAGGGATAGAAAATACGGTCTACTTTCTTTTCCAGCAGGTTTTCGATATGGCCGTGGACGAGCTTGGCCGGATAGCACGCCGAATCGGACGGTACCGTATCCATGGCCTTCTGGAAAATCTTCTTTGAAGAGGGGTCAGACAGGACGACGCGGTAGCCCAATTTGGTAAAGAAGGTGAACCAGAACGGATAGTCTTCATACATATTGAGCACGCGGGGAATACCGACGGTACCACGTGGTGCGTTTTCTGCTGCCAAGGGCTTGTAGTGATTGAAGAGGCGGTTATATTTCACCTTGTACATATTGGGCAGAACCTTGTGCTTTTGTCCGGACGAACCGGCTGCACCGCGTTCGCAGCGGTTGCCTGTAATGAAGGAGCGGCCGTCGTTAAAGGTGTTGACCGTAAGCAGGCAGTTATTGGTGCACAAGCCGCAATGACGGATCGATGTCGTTACCTTGAGCTGGCTCAGTTCTTCCGGTGAGAGAACCGTCGAACGGACATGATCTCGGTGATAGGCATCCTTGCAGATGAGGCCCATGCCAAAGGCCCCCATGAGGCCGGCAATGGCCGGACGGATGACCTGCCGTCCCAAGAGCTTTTCAAAGGCCCGCAGGACGGCATCGTTGTAGAAGGTACCACCTTGGACGACGATGTGCTTGCCTAATTTTTCCGGGTCTTTTACTTTAATTACTTTATATAGGGCGTTTTTAATAACGGAATAGGAAAGACCTGCAGAAATGTCAGCCAGCGTAGCTCCTTCCTTTTGGGCCTGCTTGACTTTGGAGTTCATGAAGACTGTGCAGCGCGAGCCTAAGTCGATCGGGCTTTCGGCAAAGAGGGCTGCCTTAGCAAAATCCTGAATCGATAAGTTCAGGGATTTTGCAAACGTATCGAGGAAGGAACCGCATCCGGAAGAGCACGCTTCGTTGAGGAGAATGTCTTCAATATGGCCGTCCTTCAGCCGGCTGCACTTCATATCCTGGCCGCCAATGTCGAGGATGAAATCAACATCCGGGCAGAAATGGGCCGCTGCCTGATAGTGGGCGATCGTTTCTACTTCACCTAAATCGAGATGGAGCGCTTCCTTCAAAAGAAATTCGCCATACCCGGTAATACCGGCTTTGGCAATGAAGGCACCAGGCGGCATGAGGCTGTAAATTTCCGTAATGATCTTTTTGGCAGCAGCCAAGGGGCTGCCTTCGTTGTTTTGGTAGTGCGAATAGAGAATCTTATTGTCTTCGCTGAGGAGGACGACCTTGATCGTCGTGCTGCCGGCGTCGACGCCAAGATAGCACGGGCCGCTGTAGGCGGCCAGATCGCCGCTGGGAATGGTGTGCTGGCCATGACGGGAACGGAATTCATCGAATTCCGCCTGCGAAGCAAAGAGCGGTTCAACGCGGTCTGATTTGGCCAGGGACGATTCGTCTACATTGCGCAGCTGGCCCATGAGATTCATGAAGGATAGGGGCTTTTCCTGGAAACTGCCGAGGGCAGCGCCAATGGCCACATAGACCTGGGCGTTTTCCGGTGCTACGACCTGTTCCGGCGTCAAGTGCAACGTTTCTGCAAACTGCTTGCGCAGCTGGGGCAGGAAGGTCAGAGGCCCGCCGAGGAAGCACACTGTACCGCGAATCGGGCGGCCGCAGGCCAGGCCGGTAATAGTCTGCAAGACAATAGACTGGAAGACAGAGGCAGCTACGTTTTCCTTGCTGGCACCGTCGTTCATGAGGGCCTGTACGTCCGTCTTGGCGAAAACGCCGCAGCGGGCTGCAATCGGATAGAGCGTATCTGCTTTTTCTGCCAGGGCATTGAGGCCGCTGGCATCGGTGTGCAGGAGCGTAGCCATCTGATCGATGAACGCGCCTGTACCGCCGGCGCAGTTCCCGTTCATACGGTGTTCATTGCCGCCGGTTAAGTATGTGATTTTCGCATCTTCACCGCCCAATTCGATGATGACATCGGACTGCGGGTGATACGTGCGGACGGCTTTGGTACCGGCAATTACTTCCTGGATAAAGGTAATACCCAGATAGTCTGCCAGGGCAATGCCGCCGGAGCCAGTAATGGCCATTGTGATTTGACGGTCACCGAATATTTCATAGGCGTTTTCGAGCAGATCCCATACCTTCTGCCGGATATCCGTATAATGGCGGACATAGCAGGCGTGGAGGCAGTGCTTTAAATTGTCGAGAACGGCAATTTTTACTGTCGTCGAGCCAATATCGATGCCGATATGGAGTAAATCTTTCATAGAGTACCTCACATATAATTCTGATGGTAACCTGTACCATGTAAATAATATTAGTATAGATGATAAAATTAGTCTATGATATATTTTACCATATTATAGAAAAAGCGGAAGTGGCCAATGCTACAGAAAATGCATAGATAAAATAGAGATTATCAATTTAGAATAGATACAGATAAGCAAATACAAAATAAATAAAAAAGATTGAAAAAAAGTATTGACATTAGTGAAGGCGGATGATAAAATAATCTACGTTATCAGCGCTCACACATTAGCTGATAGCGATAATATGGCGGGTATGGTGAAGTGGTTAACACGGCGGATTGTGGCTCCGTTACGCTAGGGTTCGAGTCCCTATACTCGCCCCATAGGGGTATAGCCAAGTGGTAAGGCACCGGACTTTGACTCCGCTATGCGCTGGTTCGAATCCAGCTACCCCTGCCAGCCATGATCCACTAGCTCAGTTGGCAGAGCACCTGACTTTTAATCAGGGTGTCCCGAGTTCGAATCTCGGGTGGATCACCAAAGAGAAGGCAGTTCCTGCGGGAACCGCCTTTTTTATTATATTCCTTTTTGCAGCAATAGAAAAGGCACCATGCACGGTGCCTTTTCTATTGCTGTATTTTTTAGCAAATATAATTATAAGAATAAGAGGAAAAACACAAACGTGTCGATAATAAACGTCGGGATCAAAATAGCATTGGACCAGGCCATATAGCCAAAGAAGCTGGGCATGTTGATATTGTTTTCTTCAGCAATGGCTTTAACCATAAAGTTCGGCGCGTTGCCAATATACGTATTGGCACCCATGAAAACGGCACCGGCAGCAATTGCTTCCAGCATGATCTGAGAAACCGTACCGACAGATGTGACGATCCCTGTCGTAGCCCCAAGGGAACCGGCCGTTTGGAGGAAAACGAGATAGGTCGGTGTATTGTCAAGGAAGGATGAAAGGGCGCCTGTTGCCCAGAACATTTGCCACGGCTGGTTGATGCCTAATTCGGCACCATGGGTTTTGAGCAGCATCAGGGCCGGAATCATGGTAATGAAGATACCGATGAAGAGCGTAGCTACTTCGATGATCGGGCCATTGGTAAATTCGTTCAGGGCCCGTGTGTGTTCCTGTGTCGTCTTCAGGGAAAGCAGTGCCGCTACGAGAATGATGACGACTTCAGCTAAGGTAGCATAGGGGAAGACGATTTCGTCATAGACATGAATGCCTGCACCGTTGGCAAAAGCAGGAATCCATTCGGGCAGCATGCCATTGGCCAATACGCCGCAAATGATCATGCCAATGAAAATGAGGTTATGGGCTCCTTCAATGCGAATGGGTTCTTTTTCCCCTTCTTTTTGCATATCCAGAGGCGAACGGCCTTCAGCCAGTTCTTTCTTATAATAATGATGATCGAGAAGCATGAACACGGCAAACAAGAGAATCAGGTTGAATGCCAGAATAGGGAACAGATGGAACGTCCACGTAAAGGGAACGCCACGCTGGAAGCCCATGAACAAAGGCGGATCGCCAAGCGGTGTCAGGCAGCCGCCCATATTGGCAACGAGGAAAATGAAAAAGACCATGAGATGTACTTTCTTTTTCCGCCAGGCATTGGCGCGGATCAAAGGCCGGATCATGAGCATAGCAGCACCGGTTGTGCCGATCCAGCTGGCCAGGGCCGTACCGATGAGCAATAAGAGTGCATTGACCTTCGTCGTACCGGTCATAGTACCTTTAATAACAATCCCGCCGGCCGTTACAAAGAGGCCGTAGAGGAGCACGATGAACGGAATATAGTCGAGCAGTACCGATTCCAGTAACCGGAACGCACCTTCTCCAGCCCCATAGGCGAAGGAAAAGGGAATGAGGAATACGAGGGACCAGGCGAGAGACACCCACTTCATGTTTTCTGCCCACCAGTCGCCTTTAATCAAGGGGATGATGGCAATCGAGAGGAGCATACCTACAAAAGGAATGACACTCCATACGGGTAGTACCTGATTAACCATTTCGTGAGCCGCTTCGTTTGCGAATACCGGCGAGGCACTAAGCGTAAGCCAGGTTAAGGACCCCAACAGTATTCTGCATAGTTTTGTCATATCAATCACCTTTCTTATTGTGGATTTTGTGAACAAAGAAATGCAGACAAATTGCTGTCAATGGCTTGTTTCTGTGATGCAATGAATAAGGGAAAACGTCAGAAAATAACCAGGCAGCTATAGGTTGGTATTTCTTCTGTTCGATTGATGCACGATGGGTCTATAACGTATGCAAGTTTATTATAACATAAGAGAGAGTCTCTTTGCTATGCATATTTGTACATATCGAAAAGAAGCTAATAATGACTTGAAATGTATTTTTCCGGTTCGTTATATATAAGGAAATATATGTACTGACAGAAAAAAGAAGATAGTAGCTATCAAAAAAGAAATACTTGTAAATATTTTACTGAATTCGTACAGGAAAAGCAGGAAAAAAAGGGGAAACAGCGAATATATAACATATATAGTTAAGGTAAGACAGGAGGGATTACCATGAAAGCTTACAAAAATATTGTCGTTCCTACCGATGGGTCAGTAAACTCCAAACGGGCATTGGAACACGCCGTACTGCTGGCAACTTCGATGCAGGCATCGATTACGCTCGTATATGTAGCAAATATCGTATCGGTTATTTCTAATTTCGATCAGATTCCGAATGCCAGTGGCTATGTAACGGAACAGGTAGCCTTGGATATGGAAGAAGAAGGGAAAGGCGTGCTGGAAGAATTTTCTAAGGAAATTCCCCAGGATGTGGAAGTAAAGAGCGTCTTTGAAGTAGGTTCGCCGGGACCGGCTGTACTTTCTGTTGCGAAAAAGTACGAAGCCGATCTGATTGTCATGGGCAGCCGCGGCCTCGGGCCACTGAAGGGATTGTTCATGGGGTCTGTCAGCAGTTATGTCGTTACGCATGCTCCTTGCCCGGTATTAATCGTAAAATAAGCCGGTATAAATTGTCTCTAAAAGGTCTTGACTGTAAATTATGCAGACAAGGCCTTTTTTTCGTATGGGATTTTTGTTTTTTGTGATATACTGATGTAGATATACGTGTATATGGGAATACATGAAGAATAAAACGTACGCAATCTGCCTGGGAGGCAATAGAATCATGGGAAAAACGGATAAAAAATGGCTGGAAGAACAGCTGAGTGAGTGGATACATAAAGGATGGATTTCGGCGGAAGCGGGGCAGCAGATACGTCAGACACTGCCTGCAGGACCGGCCTTTTCCGTCCCTCTTTTAAGTATTATTGCTATTGTCGGCGGTTCTATTGCCGGGATGGTCCTGATCTGGATTATTTCATCTCTATGGTATCAGATCAGTCCGACAGCACGTATCGTTACGGCTGCCGTGTTTTTGCTCTTATCGCAGGCCAGTGTAGGCTTTGCTATGTTTCGCGATCGCCAGGGAACCTGGGTCGGTGAGCTCGTTGCCGTAGTCCACGCCCTGGTTGTCGGCAGTGTCGTGGCCGTGGCCCAACAGACCTTTTACGTAGGCTGGGATACGGCGTCTTTTTTGGTGGTCTGTGCCTTGTTATGCCTGCCGGCTATCTATCTGTTACGCTCAGTCTGCCTGGTTGTCGTATACGCCTTGGCTGTTCTTTGCTGGGCTGCCATTGGCGGTCCCGTCGATGCTCCCGGCGGCGCGGCATTCATTTGGGTGCTCCTGGTAGTGCTGGTTCCTTTTTACCGGCTCTTGCAAAAAAATCAGGATGAAGTACGCCTGGCTATCTATTCCTGGACGATTACTATTACGGTTTTTGCGGCCTTTGGACTGGCAGCGCTGGACTCGGCGTATATTCCGTTCCTGCTGCTGGCAACGCTGGCTGTTGCTATTATGCTGACGGGGTATTCCATCGATATCCGCAAGGCCTGGGGTGTGCCGTTCCGCTGGTTTGGCCGTTGTGCCGCTGCGGGCTCCCTGCTCATTTCGGCCTTGCCGGCTTCCTGGTATGGTGTGGCCGATATACAGGGCTTCCACTGGACGACGACGGCTGTAACGGTGGTCTTATTTATGTCCATCCTGGCACTTCTCGTAAAAGGCGTAAAGAAAAGACTTTGGGGACCGGTCCTTTATGCCGGTATTCCCGTGATCCTGGCAGCGGAAACGATTTTGGTGCGCAACGGGCTCTATTCCTCTGTGCCCTTAATCGTATCGTCGCTCTATTTGATCGCCATTGGCTTTTATGAAATGGTCCAGGGCTATCAGGGCG
Source organism: Megasphaera hominis (assembly GCF_014269395.1). Lineage (GTDB taxonomy): Bacteria > Bacillota > Negativicutes > Veillonellales > Megasphaeraceae > Megasphaera > Megasphaera hominis. The sequence continues at coordinate 8,456 of NZ_JACOGK010000006.1, read as the reverse complement.
GCCGGACAAATCATTTGAAGTTTGGCCTCAGTATCCTCGTCTGCCTGATTATAGCTGTCTTTTGGGGCGGCAGCTTCTCGCCCCTTGTTCCCGTTGTGGGGATTATCATTCTGGCGTTATTGATCTTCCAAATCAGACGGACATCACGCCAGCGTAAGGATACGGCAGAACGGGTCCGGCATAGAACGGAAATCCGTCATAAGGTAACGACGGTGCGGAGTGAACGGAAAAAGCGCAGCAGCCATCGCCGCCGGGCAGCGGCGCCGCCTGTAGCAGAAACAGAAGCAGCACCAGCTGAAGCCTCCGCGCAGGAACCGCTTCAGGAAGAGGAACTTCCTGAATGGATGAAAGAACTGCATCTGCCCGATTCACTTCAGGAGCCAGCCGCACCTGAAGCAGAAATACCCGTGCCGGCCGCACCGCGTTCGGTCATTCAGAAGGAAACAGAGCCGTCTCATTTCGTGCCGCCTGTTTTTCATAATCCCGATGATATTCCCCTGCCGCAGGTTACGGTGCCCCAGCCCAGAAGGGCGGCGCGGACGCAGCAGCCAGCGAAACCGGCGGCAGGCAGTACCTCGCCGTGGGGAACGCCGGTTGCGAAACCGAAACGGGAAAAACATTTTACCCATTCGCCATGGTCTACGGAAGGAGAAAATGAAAAATGAAAGTACCCAATTTGACCTTTTCGCCAGGCCGGGGATTTCGCTGGGGTGTATTTTTCCTGGCAGCTGTCATACAGCTCGGGGCACTCGGTTATTTTGGCTGGCGCTGGCACAATATCACTGTCGATGGCATTCCCTATCAGTGGCAGTGTGTACCCCGCCTGGAATTATCCGGCTTTGGCACGGATTATATGCGTGTCGTCTTTCCGGAAGATACGACGACCTGGCTTGATGCGGATCCGCCGGAAGAACAGGAAACGATTTATGTACATATTTCGCGTAATGACCAGGGCCTCATGGAAATCAAGGGGGCTTCTGCTTCTAAGCCGTTAATCGGCGGCGATTATATGGAAGCCAAGGTCGTAGCCTTCCATGATGGGAAGGTACAGTTCCAGGTTGGCTTTGACCGTTATCGCATTGCTCCGGATAAGTCAGACGGTATCTACGATATTGCTCCGAACGATAGTGTCCTGGCCAGTATCCGGATTAAACATGGGCTGGGCGTCATCGAAGGGATTTATGTCAATGGCATACCCATTGAATCTTCGAGCAACGGCGCAGCCATGGAAGCAGCCCGGGCTAAACAGCAAGGGCAGGACAAGACAAAGACGGCCAATAAAAAGTCTCTTGTCGAAACGGGAATGGTACCACCGAAGGAAGAATGATGATGGAGGAAACGATACGCATGAAAACCTATCTGAAACTGGGACTGACAGTGATTCTGGCTTGTTCCTTTTTACTGCTTTCCGGCTTTCGGGCACAAACGATTATTCACGACGATGGCAGTGAAACCCAGGATGTGCTGAAAGTATCGGAAACAGCAGCGGGCCAGAAAAAACTGCGGGCTGATGCCGATGAATTCCAGAAGCGTAATTACACGATTATGGACTATGACAATGGCAATGGTGAAGGCTTCCGGGCTATGAAAACCATTACCAAAGACGGGGCAAACCGCAGCTCTGTAGACCATATCGTCCACAAGACACACGATGGATTCTTTTGTTCCACCTATTATATTGATTATGATTACACGCCCAACAGCATTGCCGATTTACGTCTGGGTACGCCTATGGAAGAAAATGGTGTCGATTTGGAATATATCATTTCCTTCCCGTCAGGCACCAATGTAAAAAGCAACGCGGCCAAGTCGGATGAACAGGGCAGCACATACATGTGGAACCTGAAAAATTCGTCGCCGTCCAAAGTCAGCCTGCAGGCGACGGTGTGGCATAAACTGGCTATTTATGTGGCCTTATTTGCCATCGTAGCCATTTTGGTCGTCGTCCTGATTATGGAAATCCGGCGCAGGAATACGATCAGCTGGAAACGGGCAGCCCATATGCGCCGTTTAGAAATCCTCGTCCTTTTTATTCCCCTTTTGATTTTGGGCTATATGGGCTATGAATACTATACAGGTACCCACATTACGTCAGAAGCCTTGGCGAAGGTATCCCAGCAAAAGCAGGAAGAATTGCTGGAAAACAGGGAAGAAGATAAGAAGCTTCACGATGCAGACGCCAAGAAACAGCGTGACGATGAACTGGCCATGAGCAAGGTGCGGACCAAGACGCTGGAAATTGCCAGCGCCCTGCGCGATTTAAACCGCAACTACCAGTCAGGCCGTGTCAGCCGCAGCGGTGCCCGCTCGCAGGCAGAAGATTTGGCCAGCCAGGTTAAATCCCTGCTCGACGATAGTAAGGGCTTATCCCAGGCCGACCGCGACGAACTCCTGCACTTAATTCAGGAAGCCGAATCCCTGGCCAGCGGTCCGGCAGCCACGGACAGAAGTACCAAGAGCCAGGTGTCAGAAGAACAACAACGGGCTGATGATCTGGCGGCACAGGATACCGATAAGACCAGCCGGACGACGAGCGGCGAAGCCGATACCGTCCGGGGCGAAAGCGCAGCGGACAAATCCGGCCAGAGCAGTGACCAGAATAAGGCCAAGACGACAGACAAGACAAAAAGCGACAAATAGGGCAGATCAATTTTGCCTGGATATTTATTCTTAGCTACAAACATGGTATGATAGGTATGGCAAACGATCAGCAGTACCTGTAACGAATAAAAGGAGGCACATTAGCATGTATTTAGTAGAAGAACTCAAGAATGGTGTATACTGGATGGGGTGCAACGATTTTACATCCGCAATGTTTGAACGGATTTTTCCGATTCCCGAAGGCGTAACGTACAACTCGTATTTCTTTGACGATGAAAAAACGTGCGTTATCGACGCGATGGATAAGAGCTGCCGCGATGAATTTTTGGAAGATGTAGAACACTTGCTGCACGGCCGCAAACTGGACTATTTCGTTATTCAGCATATGGAACCGGACCATGCCAGCTCAGCCTTGGCCCTGATCGAAAAATATCCTGACGTCAAAATTGTCGGCCAGCCCCAGACGTTTAAACTTTTTGAACAGTTCTATCGTCACCCCTATCCGGATAATTACCTGCCGGTTAAGGAAGGCAATCAGCTGTGCCTGGGCAAACATACCCTGCAGTTCATTAAAGCACCTATGGTTCATTGGCCGGAAGTTATTATGACCTATGATCTGACTGACCATATGCTCTTCAGTGCTGATGCCTTTGGCATGTTTGGTACCGTAGGGAACATCTACGCTGACCAGGTTGATTTTGAAGAAAATTATCTGGAATCGGCCCGCCGCTATTATGTCAATATTGTCGGCAAATATGGCCCGCAGGTCGTCCGCGTCCTGCAGAAGGCTGCCAATATGCCGCTCGATTTCATTTGCCCGCTCCACGGCGTTGTCTATCGTACACCGGATACGATTAAATATATTATTGATAAGCACCTCCACTGGGCTAAATATGTACCGGAAAAGAAAGGCGTCGTCATCGCCTTTGCTTCCATCTATGGAGACACAGCCCGTGCCGTTTCAATTCTGGCTAATAAACTGAGCCGCCGCGGCGTTAAGGATGTACGCCTGTACGATGTATCCAAAAATCACTCGTCTTACATTACAGCAAAGGCCTGGGAATACAGCCATATGGTTATTGCTGCACCGACGTATAACCTGAATCTCTTCCTGCCTATGGAAAGTTTCCTCCACGACCTGCAGACGCTCATGTTCCAGAACCGTACCATTGCCGTCATGGCCAACCACAGCTGGGCTTCGGCTGCGTACAAGACCATGGTCGATTATGTAGAAAACCAGTTTAAATGCTGCGAACTCCTGGATCCGTCCATGGATATCAAATCGTCCCTGCGTGATGACGATGAAGGTCTCCTTGACGAAATGGCAGATAAGATTGCCGAAAGTGTAAAGGCCTATCCGGATCCGGATACGCTTATCTGATCTGTTTGGCAAAAATAGTGAAAGCCACCTCGTTGAGGTGGCTTTTTTGCTGGAAAGGCAGCGTTTTTATGATATAATAGAGGCACGGAAAGGAGGCGTATACGATGATCATTCGCGACAATACTGCCAAAAGCGGCGATCCCCATGAAGAAGAAAAGGCCCGCAGCAATGGTGAAGAGCTGCAGATCGATTTAGGACGTACGCTGACAGAGGAAGAAGAAAAGATTTTTGCAAAATTAAAAGAAGGCCTGCATATGTAAGACGCAGGGTAAGCCGGAGCTGTCCGGATTACCCTGCTCTTTTTTTGAAAAAAACAGAGAACAAATGTTTTAAATATACTGTCTTAAACATTCATAATTTTTTTATTTATTTTTTTGGACGCTTGATATATAATAGTAACATTAAGTTGTTAATGGTAAGGAAAGGTTGGAAACGCGTGAAACCGATTATCGTAAGCATTAAAAGCTTGCAGCGAGACGAAAAGGGTGAATCACAAACACTGGAACTGGTTTCCGAGGGAAAGTACTATAAGAAGGAACGGTCCCAGTATATTGTGTATAAGGAAAGCGCCATTAGTAGTTTAGAAGGCGTGACTACGACCATCAAGGTACTAGCGGACGGGACGGTCTGTGTGCTGCGGACCGGCGCCATGCAGCAACGGCAGGAATTCCGGCCAGGCATGGAAACGACGTCCTGGTATGATACGCCCTTGGGACGGACGCTGCTCATCATCAAGACCTACGCCTGCCGGGTACAGCTCGTAGATGGCATAGGCACGATTGAAATCGAGTTTGACGTAACCATCACCGGCATGGGTGCGATTTATAATCAATTGACAATTACGGTGCAGGAGGACAAGACGACATGGAAATAAAAGAATTACTGAAGCGGGGAATTAAAGACGCATTGGCACAGGCTGTACAGGCAGGTACGCTGCCGGCCGGGGACTATCCTGAGGTCAGCCTGGAAGTACCACCGCAGAAAGAATTTGGCGATTTCGCAACGAATATAGCAATGCAGTCTGCCCGTGTTGCTCACAAAGCACCGAAGCTGATCGCCCAGGCGATCGTTGACCAGATGGAGTATCCCTGGTTGAACCATGCAGAAATTGCCGGTGCCGGCTTTATTAACTTTTTCTTAAACCACACGGTCATTTACGACACGTTACAGCAGATTCTGGCTGCCGGTGAAACCTATGGCCAGGCACCTGTACGGGAAGATGATACGGTACAGGTCGAATATGTAAGTGCCAACCCGACGGGACCGCTGCACGTAGGGCATGGCCGTGGCGCCGCCTATGGCAGTGCCCTTGTCAACCTCATGCGCAAGGCCGGCTATAACGTGCAGGCCGAATACTATATTAATGACGCTGGCAACCAGATGGATAACCTGGCTGCTTCGGTCAACGCCCGCTATTTGGAACTTCTCGGCAAGCCCTCGGAAATACCGGAAAACGGCTATCACGGCCACGATATCATCGACACGGCGCAGGCCATTATCGATCAGGATGGCGATGCCTATTTATCCATGCCGGAAGCAGAACGGCTGACCTATTTTAAGGACCGGGCGTATGCAGAAAAATTGAAAGCACTGAAACACGATCTGGCCGTTTTCAATGTCCAGTATGACCAGTGGTTTAGCGAACGGACCCTGCATCCGGCTGCAATCCAGGCGGCCTGTGAAGAATTGAAGGCCCGTGGCAAGGCCTATGAAAAGGATGGCGCCTTGTGGCTCCGCTCTACGGAATATGGCGACGATAAAGACCGCGTCATTATCCGTGATAATGGTGTGCCGACCTATTTGGCGGCTGACATTGCTTATCACAAGAATAAGTATGAACGGGGCTTTAAGAAGATGATCAACATCTGGGGTGCCGATCATCACGGCTACGTCGCCCGCGTCAAGGCTTCCATGGCAGCTTTAGGCTATGATCCGAAGCAGCTGGAAGTACTGCTCCTGCAGATGGTCAGCCTCTTCCGCGATGGCAAGCCTGTCAAGATGAGTAAGCGTACGGGTCAGGCCATTACACTGAATGAGCTGATCGAAGAAGTAGGCACCGATGCAGCCCGTTATTTCTTCATCATGCGGTCTCTCGATACACAGCTCGATTTTGACCTCGACCTGGCCAAGTCGCACAGCAATGAAAATCCGGTGTATTACATCCAGTATGCCCATGCCCGGATTTACAGTATTTACAAGCAACTGAAGGAAAAAGGCGGCGCATTGCCGGCCGATTGGTCCGCTGTGGCACTGGATAAGCTTCAGGAACCACAGGAACTGGAATTAATTAAGAAAATGGCGGCTTTCCCGGAAGAAGTTACGATTGCTGCCCGGGAACGGGCACCTCACCGGATTGCCCATTATGCTTATGAACTGGCCAGCCTGTTCCATAATTTCTATAACCGTTGCCGGATTATACAGGAAGATGAGGAACTGGAAAAGGCCAGATTAGCACTGGTTACAGCCGTGCGGATTACTATTGCCGCATGTCTCGGTATTTTAGGGGTTTCCGCACCGGAAAAAATGTAATATAATGTAGTGTACATTTTATCGCAGAGGGCGAGTACTTTTGTACAGCATGTTATCTGAAGTCTATGAGCACTCAGGCTCAACAGGGAGGAATTATGGCTAAATACATATTTGTCACAGGCGGGGTTGTTTCATCGTTAGGTAAAGGTATTACGGCAGCAGCATTAGGGCGTCTGCTGAAAAACCGTGGTTTTAAGGTCACGATTCAGAAATTTGATCCGTATATCAACGTGGATCCCGGAACTATGAGCCCGTATCAGCATGGGGAAGTATTTGTTACCGATGATGGCACGGAAACAGATTTGGATTTAGGTCATTATGAACGCTTTATCGACATTAACCTGGGCAAGAACTCTAACGTTACGACCGGTAAAATTTACTGGTCTGTACTGCAGAAAGAACGGCGCGGCGATTATTTGGGCCACACCGTCCAGGTCATTCCCCACATTACCAATGAAATTAAAAAACGTGTATATCGCGTAGGGGATGACGATAATGCCGATGTCGTCATTACGGAAATTGGCGGTACTGTAGGCGATATCGAAAGCCTGCCGTTCCTCGAAGCAATCCGTCAGATCAAGAAGGAAGTCGGCCGTAACGACGTGCTCTACATTCACGTTACACTGGTACCGTACATTGGCGCTGCCGGCGAATTGAAGACAAAACCGACACAGCACAGTGTCAAAGAACTGCGCGGTATTGGCATTCAGCCGGATATCATCGTTTGCCGTACAGAACGGCCCTTGTCGGATGAAATGAAAGATAAGCTGGCTCTGTTCTGCGATATTGATAAAGAAGCCGTTATCGAAAATAAAACCCTCGACAGCATTTATGAAGTACCGCTCCTGCTTTCTGACGAAGGACTGGACCGCATTGTCTTGGAAAAGCTTGACCTGCCCAATAAACCGTGCGACATGGAAGACTGGAAAAAAATGGTCTATGCCATTTATCATACGGAACACGACCTCAACGTTGCCCTCGTCGGTAAATACGTAGCCCTGCACGATGCATACCTCAGTGTTGCCGAAGCACTCAGCCATGCAGGCTATGCCTATAAGACGAACGTTCACATTAAATGGATCGATTCGGAAACCTTGGAAGAAGATGGCGTAGATTTGGCTGAAGTATTCAAAGGCATGGACGGCATCGTCGTTCCCGGCGGTTTTGGTAACCGTGGCGTAGAAGGGAAAATCAAGACGGTTCAGTATGCACGGGAACACAAGATTCCGTACCTGGGCCTGTGCCTGGGCATGCAGTGCGCCGTGATGGAATTTGCCAGAAACGTAGCCGGCATGAAGAATGCTACGAGCTCGGAATTCCATGAAGACGCCCAGTATCCGGTTATCGATCTCATGCCGGATCAGGTCGATGTAGAAGAAAAAGGCGGCACTATGCGTTTGGGCCTTTATCCGTGCAAACTTGTAGAAGGCACAAAGGCACGGGAAGTGTACGGCCAGGACCTGATTTATGAACGCCATCGTCATCGTTGGGAATTCAATAATAAATACCGCACAGAATTGACCAGCAAAGGCTTAATTATTTCCGGTACTTCGCCAGACGACCGTTTGGTAGAAATCGTAGAATTACCGGATCACCCCTATTTCGTAGGCTGCCAGTTCCATCCGGAATTTAAATCCCGCCCGACAAAAGCGCATCCGCTCTTTAAAGGCCTGATCAAAACGGCCTTGGAATTAAAAAATAAATAAGTCCGTCCGTGGGGCTGTGAAATAACACAGACCCAAATAACAAAGGAGGTCCACCGACTCTTTCGAGTCAGCGGACCTCCTTTTGTGGTAAAATTTACATAACCAATGAAAAATTCAACCACTAATTATTCTAAACCAAAACAGGCAATTTTGCCACTATATATTTCAGATTTTCTGGATATTTGCGATCCGGTGTTGGTTTTCAACAGATTCATGGAGGGAATCAACTTGGAGAAGTA
>NZ_JACOGK010000005.1 GCF_014269395.1 Megasphaera hominis | reverse complement strand
AATTCAGTGGCGATAGCGGCGGGGATCCACCTGTTCCCATGCCGAACACAGTAGTTAAGCCCGCAAACGCCGAAAGTACTTGGATGGAAGCGTCCTGGGAGGATAGGAAGCCGCTGATTTTCATAGGGGTATAGCTCAACTGGTAGAGTAGTGGTCTCCAAAACCATTGGTTGAGGGTTCGATTCCTTCTGCCCCTGCCACATGGAAAGGGAAGCCATGAGCTATTCCCTTTTCGCATGACTCGGTAGCTCAGCTGGATAGAGTGACTGACTACGAATCAGTAGGTCTAGGGTTCGAATCCCTACCGGGTCACCACTTGAAAAACCTGCAGCATTTTGTTGCAGGTTTTTTGTTATACACAAAAGACTTTTTGTCAGACTGGTGACAGGATAAGGCTGGCCGTCATTTACTTTTATAGGGATTTTGATTAAAATAATATAGTTAAGTGGTCTAACTGTATATTTCTATAGGAGACGCGTATGAAAATTTCAGAGATAGGTGAATTCGGTTTCATTGATGAAATAAAAGATAATACATTATTTAATCCGGATCCCGTCGTCATTGGGATCGGCGATGACGGAGCTCTATATAAGACGACACAGGGAATGGAACAGATTGCCGTCATCGACACGATGGTAGAAAACAGTCATTTCATTATTGGCCGGACCGGTGAGTGGTATGACGTAGGCTATAAGGCCGTAGCCTCTAACTTAAGTGATATTGCCGCCATGGGCGGTATACCGACACATATCGTCTTGTCTACGGCGTTCCGCCCTGACATGGATGTAGACGACGTCATTGCTTTATATAAAGGAATTAAAGATATTTGCCGTACCTATAAGGTTAATATTTTAGGCGGCGATACGGTTACGTCCCAAGAAGGGGCCGTCATCACGGTGGCTGCCTTTGGCGAAATCGAAGCAGGAAAAGCGTTGCTCCGTAGTGGTGCCCAGGCGGGAGACGTGGTGGCTGTATCACATACGATTGGCAACTCCGGTGCCGGTCTGGATGTTATGCTGCATGGTGCTGACGGCTACGACGAACTCAAAAAAGCGCATCGCTTTCCGGAACCGCAAATTGCCCTAGGGCGGCTTTTGGTAAAACACCATTGCCACAGTTTGAATGATATTAGTGACGGATTGGCCAGTGAAGCAAACGAAATAGCTAAAGCCAGTGGCGTCCGTTTAGTCCTGCAATACGAGGACCTCCCGATTAGTGAAGAATTACAGCGCTGGGCTGCTGCTTCAGGAACGCAGGCCGGCAAGTTTGTCTTTACCGGCGGCGAAGATTATGAATTGGTATTTACCATGTCGTCTGCCGATTTCGCACAGCTCCAGGCAGAGTTCCCGGCTGTGACCACTATTGGTACGGTAGAAGCCGGCCCTGCTGAGGTTGTTCTTTGTCAGGGCGGGAAACGGGAACTGTTACCGGCAGCAGGCTGGACACATTTTTAAGGAGGATGATTATGGACGTAACCACACATGGGGAAGCAGAAACAATTGCACTGGGTGAAGCCTTGGGCCCTGTTTTAAAGGCCGGTGATGTTTTTGCCCTGCAAGGCGATTTAGGTGCCGGAAAAACACATTTTGTCCAAGGCATTGCCAAGGGCATGGGAATTACGGATACGGTTGTCAGTCCGACCTTTACGATCCTCAATTACTATGAACACGCCCTGCCTTTACAGCATTTTGATTTTTATCGTCTCGAAGAAGAGGCTGAACTGGATAACCTGGGCTTTGATGATTACCTGCCTGGTGGCGTTACGGTCATCGAGTGGTCAGAGAAGTTTCCTGACCGCTTGCCTGCTGATGCTGCGATTATCCGCATCGATAAAGTCAGCGTTACAGACAGAGTGTTTCATTTTGATTTCCAGGGAAGCCGCTGGGCTTCTGTAGAAAAAGAGGTAGAAAATTATGTTACTAGCCATTGAAACGTCGAGTCTCGTATCGAGTGTGGCACTCTTGCATGAACAGACCCTGCGGGCTGAATTAACGATACAGGCACGCCTGACTCACTCGGAACAGCTTATGCCACATATTGCAGATATGCTGGAAAAAGCGTCTGTTCCTAAAACGGCTATCGATGCCGTTGCCGTCTCCATCGGCCCTGGCTCTTTTACGGGCCTGCGTATTGGGATGGCTTCCGCTAAGGGGCTGTCCTTCGGCTGGAATGTACCGCTTATTGGCATTGAAACGCCGACGGCCTTGGCCTGGAATTTTATAGGTGCCAAAGATCCTGTGTGTGTCCTCATCGATGCCCAAAAGGGAAACGTCTATATGACCCTTTATGAATGGCAGGGCATGCACCTGCAGGAACTGGAACCGGTCCAGGTTGCCCCGCTGACAGAGGTGCTGGCACAGCTGGCAACGCTTGGCAAAGCCGTTGTCTTTTGTGGCGACGGCAGCCTCTTAGGGCGCACACAAATTGAAGCTGCGTCGCCGCAGTTCCGCCTGGCCCCGCCGACGATGGTCATCCCGCGGGCCGGCAGTCTGGCCCTGGCAGCAGACGAGCGCTACAGCCGTCAGGACGTCGACGACTGCATGACCCTTACACCGGCCTATAAACGGCGCAGTGAAGCAGAGGTTCTCTGGGAAAAGAGACATGGCAGGGCCTTATGTCTATGATCGTACGGCCGGCTACACCGGAAGATGCCCAGGGCATTTATGAGGTCGAAACGGAATCCTTCTCCGTTCCCTGGCGACGGGAAACGATAGACCGGGAACTGGCCAATACGGAGGTAACCCGCTACTATGTCCTGGTTCGTCCAGATGGGCGGATTGAAGGCTACGCAGGTCTATGGCGGGTCGTCGATGAAGGGCAGGTTACCAATATTGCCTTACGCAAAGAAGTGCGCCGCCAGGGCTATGGCGAATTATTAGTGCGCGTTATGATGGAAGCTGCCTATGAAGAAGGCTGTACCGATATCTTTTTGGAGGTGCGCTTTTCCAACCTGCCGGCTCTGTCGCTATACCGGAAATTAGGCTATGAGGTTTTATCTATACGGAAGAAATATTACTCTGACCCGGAAGAAGATGCCTATGTCATGGACTGTAAAAAAGAAAAGTACCACTGGGTCGTCAAATAATAGGAGAATGATACATGTATACATTAGCATTGGAAACGAGCTGTGATGAAACGTCTGCTGCTGTCATTGAAGACGGCCGTCACATCCTTTCGAATATCATTTCTACACAGGTACCGATACATCGAAAATTTGGTGGTGTCGTACCGGAAATCGCGTCGCGCCAGCATATCGAATATGTTATGCCGGTTATCAAAGAAGCCCTGGATGAAGCCAAGGTCAGCCTGCAGGCGATTGACCATATTGGCGTCACCTATGGACCGGGTCTCGTCGGCGCCCTCCTCGTCGGTGTAGCAGCAGCCAAAGCACTGAGCTTTGCTCTGGATAAACCTCTCGTCGGCGTCAATCATATGGAAGGCCATATTTTTGCCAATTTCCTGAGCAATCCCGGGTTAGAACCGCCCTTTTTGACCCTTGTCGTTTCCGGCGGCCATACGCAGCTGGTCAAAATCAATGGTTACAACTCCTTTGAGCTCCTGGGCCAGACCCGAGACGATGCAGCCGGTGAAGCCTTCGATAAAATTGCCCGCGTCATGGGCTATCCCTATCCGGGCGGTCCCCAGATCGACGCCCTGGCCAAGGAAGGGAACGCCGATGCCATTGTGTTTCCTAAAGCCCTGCACGAAAAACACAACTTCGAATTCAGCTTTAGCGGCCTGAAATCGGCGGTGCTCAACTATCTGCATACGCAGGAACAGCGCCATGAAACGTATGACCCGAAGGATGTTGCTGCGAGCTTCCAAAAGACAGTTGTCGAAACGCTGGTGGAAAAGACTATGGACGCAGCCCAGTGCACGGGTATGAAAAAAATTGCCCTTGCCGGCGGGGTGGCCGCCAATAGCGGTCTCGGTGCCGCCATGGCAGCAGCTTGTGCCAAACGGGGCTATAGCCTTTACAAGCCAAGCAAGATTCTCTGCACAGACAATGGCGCCATGATAGGCTGCCGCGCCTATTATATGGCTCAGGCCGGAATCTTTGCTGACCTGACACTCAATGCCAAGCCGGCCCTGTCTATTATGACCAAGCAGTGAGGTGGAGCTCATGGCTACGATAGAAACGATTTGTCAGACCGGGAGCGCCCTGTCCGATGTGCAAATACGGATTCTGCAAAATAGTGAAGAGCTGCTGCAATTTTCCAGCGACCTATCCCATCGGGAAGTCTTTGTCTACGTTCCGGGAAAACAAGACGATACGATGATTTTAGCGGCACACCGCCAGCCTTTTTCCCGGCGCCGCCAGGGCGAACCGCAAAAGACAACGGCAGGAGCCCAGGTGACGGTCTATGATGAACCCCTGGTGTGGCGTGTCTTTCAGACCGGCAATCCCTTGCGTGGTGCGAAAGAAACGTATTATGGCCGTACAGAGCCAATCCAGTGTTATCCTTTTGTCGATAACGGCGGCCTTACGATCGGTGTCGTATCCTTTGTGGGTAATGTAGAAAAAGGACGGGATCTGCTTACGGAAACGGCTTTTCTAGCCCTGCAGGTGCCACTTACGGAGCATTCCGATCAATTATACAAGAACTTATCCCTGCAAGACGGCATTATTCTCGTCAATGGCAACGGCGTCATTCTCTATGCCGACGAAATGGCCGAAAGTATTATGCGTTTGCGTGGCACCGTCCGGGAGTTGACAGGGGAAACCATTTATAATAGTGAAATCAATCTGTCCGGCGTCAAGCATGCCATTGAAACGCGCCAAGGCTCTGTAGGGGATGTGCGGCACGGCCAGAATATCTTTACGCGGCGCATCATTCCTATCCTGCGCCGTGGCCATATCGATAGGATTATCGCCATTATTACGGAGCGGACCGAGCTGCGGCAAAAAGAAGAAGAGCTCATGGTGAAGACCTCGGTTATCAAGGAAATTCACCATCGCGTAAAAAACAATCTGCAGACCATTGCCGGCCTGCTGCGCATGCAAATGCGGCGTGTCCAGAGCCAGGAAGCCAAAGATGCCCTCAATGAAAGCCTGAACCGCATCGTCAGTATTTCCCTCGTCCATGAAACGCTATCCCGCCATGACGAAGAAATCATCGATGTATCAGAAATTGCCGAACGTCTCCTGTTTCTCGTCCTGCACAGCCTGTCCGGTAGTGAAAGCCGCATTGTGCCGTCCTTTCACGGCGAAAAGATGATGCTGCCTTCTGCTGCAGCTACATCCTTAGCTCTCGTCTTAAATGAATTGATCACCAATGCCGTCCTGCACGGCTTTGCCGGCCGCAGTGAAGGCCATTTACAGGTGACCTTGTCCCGTCAGGGCGAACAGGCCCTGATCGTAGTCCGTGATGACGGCTGCGGCATGGCCGTGCAGCAGGAAAAAGAGGGGAGAAAACATTTGGGATTACAAATTGTCCATACGTTAGTAGAAAAGGATCTGCAGGGAACGGTGGTCTTTGCTCCTAACAATCCGGAAGGGACGGAAGTGACAATTTGTTTTCCGCTAACTAAAGGGGGAAATTGATATGGCATACCGTGTCGTCATTGGTGACGATGAATCGATTATTCGTATGGATCTGGCAGAAATGCTGGAAGATGCAGGCCATCAGGTCGTAGGGGAAGCCGCAGATGGTGTAGAAGCATTGGCGTTAGTACGACGGGAAAATCCGGATATTGTCATTTTAGACATTAAGATGCCTCGTTTAGACGGTATCCACGCGGCCCGCATGATTGCTCACGAACAACTGGCGCCGGTACTGCTCCTGACAGCATACAGCCAGAAGGACATTATTGACAAAGCTACCGATTCAGGTGTACTGGGCTATTTGGTCAAGCCCGTATCACCGACGAATCTCTTTCCGGCTATTGAAGTAGCTATTGCCCAGTTCAAACGGCAACAGGAAATGAATAAGCAACTTGACCAGATGAATGAAGAAATAGAAACGCGCAAGGTCGTCGAACGGGCTAAGGGCCTTCTCATGGAGTTATATCATATTCCGGAAGAAGAGGCATACCGCCGCTTGCAGCAATATAGCATGAAGAAACGAATCTCCCTGAAACGTGTGGCTGAAGCCGTTATTACGAGTGCCATGAAGGGAAAAAACAAATAAGCAGACCCGAACCGGCAGGTATCCTGCCGGTTATTTTTTATCGCCTAATCGGCCAAATTATCCCTTTGGTAAAGGCTGTTCCAAGGGTCTGTCTTTTTTTTGAAAAAAGTATTGACTTTTTTACCTTTGGTGAGTAATATATATATTGTAGTTAGCACTCAGACATAGTGAGTGCTAATAAATTCAAAGACATGTAACACTAAGGGAGGAATATAAAATGTTAAAACCGTTAGGAGACCGAGTAGTCATTCGTGTATTAGAACAGGAAGAAAAAACTGCCAGCGGTATTTTCTTGCCGGATACGGCAAAAGAAAAACCTTGCGAAGGTGAAATCGTTGCTGCAGGCCCGGGCAAACTTCAGGAAGACGGAAGCCGCGTCGCCTTAGACGTAAAAGCAGGCGATAAAGTTATTTTCTCCAAATATGCAGGAACAGAAGTAAAATACGAAGGTGAAAAGCTCCTGATCGTCAGCGAACGGGATATCCTCGCTATTCTCTAATTTTACGCTCATACATAATGGACGAAACAGAATTCTAATCTTATTCATATAGGAGAGTGTGTACAATGGCAAAACAGATTTTGTTCAATGAAGATGCACGCCGTGCCCTCGGCAAAGGCGTTGATGCATTAGCAAACGCAGTTAAAGTTACATTAGGACCTAAAGGCCGTAACGTCGTTCTCGACAAAAAATTCGGCGCTCCGACGATCACCAACGATGGTGTAACCATTGCCCGTGACATCGAATTGGAAGATCCCTTTGAAAACATGGGTGCCCAGCTCGTAAAAGAAGTAGCTACGAAGACCAACGACGTTGCCGGCGACGGCACGACGACAGCTACCCTCTTGGCTCAGGCTATGATCCAGGAAGGCATGCGCAACGTAGCAGCCGGTGCTAACCCGATGATCCTCAAACGCGGCATTGAAAAGGCTGTTGCAAAATTGGTTGATGAAATCAAAAAACGTTCCATTGCCGTATCGGATAAAGCTTCTATCGCCCAGGTAGCTTCCATTTCTGCCGGTGACGAAGAAGTAGGCCGCCTCATTGCTGAAGCCATGGAAAAAGTTGGCAAAGATGGCGTTATTACTGTTGAAGAATCGAAAACCATGGGCACGCAGCTTTCCGTTGTAGAAGGCATGCAGTTCGATCGTGGCTATATTTCCCCGTACATGGCTACAGACGGTGAAAAGATGGAAGCCGTCATGTCTGAACCGTACATCCTCATTACGGACCGCAAGATTGCTTCCATTCAGGAAATGCTGCCGGTTCTGGAAAAAGTCGTTCAGGCTGGTAAAGAACTGCTGATCATTGCTGAAGATGTAGAAGGCGAAGCCCTGGCAACACTCGTAGTCAACAAACTGCGTGGTACCTTTAAAGCTGTAGCAGTTAAAGCACCTGGCTTTGGTGACCGCCGTAAAGCTATGCTCCAGGATATTGCTGTACTCACAGGTGCAAACGTAATCTCCGAAGATGTAGGCCGTAAACTCGACAGCATCACTATGGCTGACCTCGGTTCGGCCCGTCAGGTTCGCGTAACCAAAGACGAAACGACTATCGTAGAAGGCCACGGCGATTCGGCTGCTATCAAAGAACGCGTTGCTCAGATCAAAGCACAGATTGCTGAAACGACGTCTGATTTCGATAAAGAAAAACTCCAGGAACGTCTGGCTAAAATGTCCGGCGGCGTAGCTGTCATCGAAGTCGGTGCTGCTACAGAAGTAGAACTGAAAGATAAGAAGCTTCGCCTGGAAGATGCCCTGAACGCAACACGCGCTGCTGTTGAAGAAGGTATCGTAGCCGGCGGCGGCACAACCTTCATCGATATCCTTCCGGCTCTGGATGAATTCCAGGAAGAAGGCGACGTACAGACAGGTATTAACCTCGTAAAACGCGCCGTTGAAGAACCGGTTCGTCAGATTGCAACGAACGCAGGTCTCGAAGGCTCGGTTATCGTAGCTAAAGTAAAAGCTGCTGATGACGGCGTAGGCTTCAATGCCCTCAAAGAAGAATACGTAGACATGGTTAAAGCCGGTATCGTTGACCCGGCTAAAGTAACCCGTACAGCTCTGCAGAACGCTGCTTCCATTGCAGCCCTCGTTCTGACAACGGAAACCCTCGTAGCTGACAAACCGGAACAGACTCCGGCAGCTCCGGTACCGCCGGCTGGCATGGGCGGCATGCCTGGCATGATGTAAGATCAAAGGCATAACAACCTCTTAGTGTCAATAAGAAGGCCTCTGCGGCAACGCAGGGGCCTTTTCTTGTCGCGCTCTCCTGGAAGAGCGCAGAAGCTCATACAGGGGCATGGCCGCACCAGCAACGTGACGTCACAGACCACGATTGCGCCAACGCCTTCTCATAGTAATTTCTAGTTTGGCTAACATGACTGGAAGTTACCTTGGTAATTTACAAGCCGCAAAAAAAAGAAAAAAAGATGAAAAAAGTACTTGCTTTTTTATCCGAATCCTAGTATAATTGCTATTGTTCGATGGAGAACACATGAGTTATTCCTCAATAGCTCAGTCGGTAGAGCAATCGGCTGTTAACCGATTTGTCGTAGGTTCGAGTCCTACTTGAGGAGCCAAGGCCCCTTGGTCAAGTGGTTAAGACACCGCCCTTTCACGGCGTGAACGTGGGTTCAAATCCCGCAGGGGTCACCATCTTGGGCGATTAGCTCAGCTGGGAGAGCGCCTGCCTTACAAGCAGGATGTCAGCGGTTCAAGCCCGTTATCGCCCACCAAGATAAACTACCTGTTTCTAATGAAAATTAGAAGCAGGTAGTTTTTTTATGTCGAGTCCCGCTGCCGGGGCTTGACATTTTTTTTTGCTATGCTATAGTAATAAACGGTTAAGTAAATTAATTAATTTACTTAATTAATTTACTTAACTAATTAGGAAGGGGGAGATGGTATGAACCCACCGTTTCAGGAATTATCCTATGCTACGCGCAGGATGATTGTCGCAGACACGGAGGCGTTAAAGGAATTTGGCCTGACCTATTCGCAGTGGACGTTTATGGTGTACGTAGCCCACAACCAGCCGACGACACTAGTCGCCATAGCCCGTTATTATATGATCAAAAAACCGGCCATTACGGCCATTAAAAAGAAGTTTCTTGATAAGGGCTATATTACAGAAGTGGTAGGCACGGACCAGCGGGAAAAACGCGTTTCCTTTACCACTGCCGGCCAGGATGTCTACGACCGGATTAACCACAAAATACGGGCCATGGAAAAACGCTTTTTCCACGCCCTGAGCAAGAAAGAGCTGGACCAGCTCCAGGAAATGCTATACCGGATCAATAAGGAGGGTTTTGAACCGTGAAACAATCCATTTGGACACGTGATTTTATCTTAGTTACGTGCATCAATTTTTTTCTCTATGTCATTTATTATCAGCTCATGCTTTGGTCGACAAACTACGCCATGGCCACCTGGCACGTCTCCATCGGTGAAGCCGGCCTGGCTTCCAGTGTCTTTATCATAGGTGCCCTCATAGCCCGCATGCTCACTGGCCACGTCGTCGATATTTTAGGCCGCAAACGAATCCTGGTCTTGGCTGCCGTCATCTATTTGGCTGCCTTGCCCCTCTATTTTGTCGCTTCGGAAATCAGCCTTTTCATACTTGTCCGCATTATCCATGGCTTTGCCTACGGCGCCTCGTCTACAGCAGCCGGCACTATTGTCGGTGCTATCGTGCCCGTAGCCCGGCGCGGCGAAGGCATTGGCTACTTTGCCCTGGGCAATACATTGGCTTCGGCCATTGGTCCCTTCTTGGGCATTATGCTTTGTGCCGGCGGGGAATATTTCAATAATATTTACGAATGCATCGTCATCGCAGCGTTGACACTGGTCATGAGTGTCATCCTGAAAACGCCGGAACACGCTGCTACAGCAGAAGAAAAGGAAGCTCTCAAGGAAATTTCCTTCTCCAGCTTCTTTGCTGTCAAAGCACTGCCTATTTCGGTCATTGGCTTTTTCTCGGGCATTGCCTATTCGTCCATTTTGAGCTACCTTGGCGCCTACGCCCAGTCCCTCAATCTCGTATCGGCAGGCTCCCTCTTCTTTATCGCCTATGCGGCTCTTTCGTTCTTAAGCCGTCTCTTTACAGGCCGTATGCTCGATAACTACGGCGGCAACGTCGTCATGTATCCGGCCCTCCTGTGCCTGATGGCCTGCCTCCTCGTCGTCGGCTTTGCGTCCGGCCCGCTTTACTTTATTATCGGCGGCATTCTCCTGGGCCTGGGCTTTGCGACTATTTCTTCCGTCGGCCAGGCCTTGTCAATCCAGGGCATTCCCGGCAGCCAGATCGGCCTGGCCACGTCGACTTTCTTCGTTATGATCGATCTGGGCATTGGCGTTGGCCCGTATACCCTGGGCGCGGCAGTGCCGGCCTTTGGCTTCTCTGGCGTCTATTTCCTGGCTGCCCTCATCGTATTCCTCTCGGTGCCACTCTATTACGTCCTCATCAGCCGTTACGGCATGTTTTCTGTCCGTTGGATGAAGGTCATTCAGCGTAAGACGGAATGGCAGGAAGAGAAGAAGAAACGCAGAAGCGTATAGACCTGTCTGGTCAGAAGCCATGACCTGTGGCATAATAAAAGAAGTACGTACGTAATAAGCTAAAGGAGGCTGAGGCCATGTCCGCATTACACGAAATCGACGCCTTGCTGGAAGGAAAAAAACAAGAAATCCTGCAGGCCAGTGACACTATTTGGGAATATGCAGAACTCTCACGGGAAGAAATAAAATCTTCGGAACTGCTCATTTCGATTCTGGAAAAAGCAGGTTTTACAATAGAACGCAATATTTGCGGTGTAGAAACAGCGTTTATTGCTTCCTACGGGTCAGGAAAGCCCGTCATGGCCCTTTTGGGTGAATACGATGCCCTGGCCAATTTGAGCCAAGTCGCCGGGGCTACGGAAAAATGTGCCTGCCCGGGCCAAGAACACGGCAGCGGCCATGGCTGTGGCCACAACCTTCTCGGTACAGCCTGCTTGGCGGCAGCGCTGGCCGTAAAGGACTACCTGCAGCAGCATCAGCTGCCTGGTACTATCCGCTACTACGGCTGCGCTGCTGAAGAAGAAGGCGGCGTCAAACCATGGATGGCCCGGGATGGCTATTTTGATGATTGTGACTGCGCCTTTACGTGGCATCCCAGCGATACGACAGGTGTCTTCAATCTGCGGCACTACGCCGACAAGGTCTTTTACGTCGAATTCTTTGGCAAATCTGCCCACGCAGCAGCCAGCCCGGAAATGGGCCGGAGTGCTCTCGATGCGTGTGAGCTCATGAATATCGGCTGCAATTACCTGCGCGAACACGTCGTGCCCAATTCACGTATTCACTACGCCTACGTCGATGCCGGCGGTACGGCTTACAATATCGTCCAGTCCCACTGTGTCATGAAATACGGCGTCCGCTCCATGTACATCAAAGACGCCGAAGAAATTACAGAACGCGTTAAAGACGTAGCCCGCGGGGCTGCCCTCATGACAGGGACGCGCGTTGAATTCAAGCCTCTCATGGGCTATTCCGATTGCTTCCAAAATGCCGCCTGCGCCCAAATCCTGAACGAAGCCATGGAGGAGGCCGGCGGACCGCAATGGGACGACGCGGACTACGCCGCTGCCGCCGCGTATTTGAAAACCTACGATCCGTCTATGCTGGACAAGCTCGCGGACGTAATAAAAGGCCGCTATCCGAAAGACCAGTGGCAGGAAAAGAAAGCCTATCCCTTGGACACGCAGGTTACAGCTTTTGATCCGACACGGCTGCAAGCCGTATCGGCCGGCTCCACTGACGTAGGTGACGTAGGCTATGTTACACCGACGGCCCAATTCGTCATGGCTACGCGCACACTGGCTACACCGGCTCACTCGTGGTACCAAACCTCAGCCGGCGGCAGCACCATTGGCCACAAGGCCGTCCTGGCTGCTGCACGCGTCCTGGCCCTGGCCTGCGTCAAAGCATTGGAACAGCCGGAACAACTGGAAAAAGCCCGGGCTGAATGGCTGGAAACCACAGGCGGCGAATACCATTGCCCTATGTAACGAAAAAGAGAATATAGCAGCGAAAGAGCAGACTGTCACAGGCAGCCTGCTTTTTTTGTGGCAGAAGAAAAATTAAAACAAAATGAGAAAATGGGAGACCAATTAATCTTCCATGAGAATTACATTAAAACACATAAGGAAAGGCAATACCTATGATATGATGAACGGGAAAAAGATGGCAGGAGGTACATGCATGAAGGCAGAGAAGGAACTATTCATTACCAAAGGGACATCTGTACAGCAGCTGGTACAGCAGATTTTAACGGCTGCCGTCAGCCGTCATGCCAGCGATATCCATGTGGAACCGCTGGATACGGTCATCCGCGTCCGCTATCGTATCGATGGTGTCTTGTGTCAGGCCGCTACGCTGCCGTTGGCCAGCCTGGCGAAAATCACAGCCTGCATCAAAGTCATGAGCAAGCTCGATATAGCCAATACGCGTATCCCCATGGATGGCCGGTGCCGCTGGCAAAAAGACGGCCGGCACGTAGACCTGCGGGTGAGCACCATGCCGACTGTGCGCGGTGAAAAAACGGTTATCCGCCTCTTGTATAGCAGTGCCGTTCCACAAGACTTGCAGCATTTGATTCCCTACGCGCCGTCACGGCAGGTCTTGCAACAACTCGTCCAATCCAGTCAGGGCCTGTTTCTGATCAGTGGTCCTACAGGGAGTGGCAAGACGACGACCTTGTATGCGGCCTTGCGGGAAATCGATAGGGAAACTCTCAGCGTAGCTACCTTGGAGGACCCTGTAGAATTACGGGTCAATGGATTTTGCCAGAGCCAGATCAACGAAAAAGGAGGACTGGGATTTCAAAATGGATTGCGGGCTTTGTTGCGGCAGGACCCGGACGTACTGGTCATCGGCGAAATACGTGACCGGGAAACGGCAGAAATAGCTATACGTGCAGCCCTTACAGGGCACCGCGTGTTTAGTACACTCCATACATCACGGGCTGTAGATGTACCTATACGTCTTCTCGATATGGGCATCGAACCGTACCTGGTAGCCGACGCCTTACTGGGCATGGCGTCCCAGCGCCTGGTACGGCAGCGCTGCCCCGCCTGCCGTCAGGGCCACGACGAAAGGTACTCTGCTGCTGCGGAACCCTGTCCTGTCTGCTTTGGTTCCGGCTACAGCGGCCGCTCCTGCCTGTGCGAAGTCGTCCCGGCAGGAATTCATGTACGCCAGGCCATACGCAGGCAAGCAGGCCGGGAAGCCATGGTCGAGGCTGCCCGGAGCGATGGTGCCGTCCTCATGGATGAGTGCATCCGGCAGGCTGTCGAAAGCCGGCTGACAGATATGGCAGAAATCAAACGGGTATATGAGGAGTGAAGGCTATGCAGATGGATGATCTGATTGCCCGTGCCGTGCGTCAGCAGGCTACGGATATTCATCTACAGCCGGGACAGACAGTGAGGCTGCGCCTGAACAGTGAACTGATTGCCCAGAACGATTGCTTTGTGTCACCGGAGGAAGTACAAGCCTGGCTAACACATTTCCCCTTATATAATGAAATAAAAAAGGGAAATTGTTCTTTTTCACTAGACTGGATCGATCGGATACGCTGTCGTGTTACCTTGGCCGAAACGTATGCAGGACCCTATGTCAATATACGGATCCTCTATCCTTTGGACCAGCTGCCGCCGGACGATGATGAAGCGTTGCTGCAGCGGCTGAGTTTACAAACAGAAGGGTTAGTTCTCCTCTGCGGGCCAACGAATAATGGTAAGATGACGGCTCTTTGGCGGATGATTCACTATCTGAATCAAACCCGTCCCTGCCATGTCATTACTTTGGAAGATCCCATTGAAATTGTCTTGCCGGGAGAAAAGGCCTTGATTACGCAACGGGAACTGTATCAGCACTTTCCCAGCTTTGCTGAAGGTGTCCGTCAGGCCCTGCGACAGGATCCCGATGTCATCCTTGTAGGAGAAATGCGGGATGCTGAAACGATGGACGCAGCCCTGACGGCAGCCGAAACGGGGCATCTTGTTCTTTCTACCTTGCATACCTGTTCGGCAGCCCAGGCTGTCACTCGTTTTGTCGGCGCCTACCCGGGCGCTTTGCAGGAAGAAGTCCGTTACCGTCTGGCCATGGTATTGCAGGCCATTCTGTCCCAGCGCAGGCATTGCCTTAATGGCAGTGTGCGCATTATCAGGGAGATACTCTTACAGACGCCGGCTGTAGCCCAGCTCATTCGCAGTGGCAAGGAACACCAGCTGCAGACCATTATTCAGACCAGCGCCTCCCAGGGGATGCGGACTATGGAACAAGCAAGCAGGTATGCCAGGAGGGAAAGAGGATGAAAGAATTTCGCGTGACCGCCCGCCGCCAATCAGGAGAAACGGTGACCCGTGTGTTACGGGCTCCGTCCCAACAAGCTGTGAAGCAACTGTTAGAAAAGCAGGAGTGGCACATCGTAGAAATAGAAGAACAAATAAGGGAAAGCCTGTGGAAAAAACGAATCCGGCGCAACCGGCCCCTTAAGGCGCGTGTGCTAAGCCATCTTTTTCAGCAACTGGCCGAAATGATGCGCTCCGGCATTCCCTTTGTAGAGGCCTGGCGGTTACTGATTCTGGAAGTTTCAAACAAGACGCAGCAAGACAAGCTGCGCCAGATCCTGGCGACGATGGAAGAAGGTGTGGCGCCTTCGGAGGTATTGAACCAATCGGGGCTGTTTCCGCCTTTTGCCTGTCAATTACTGTATGCCGGCGAGTATTCCGGCAGTCTTGAGACGATGCTGGGCCTGTTGGGAGATTTTTACGAAAAGACGGACCGGCAAAAGAAGCTCTTTTTGCAGGCTCTGCTGTATCCGGCCTTCTTGTTGTTTTGTACCCTTTGTATTCTCGTCGGTGCCGTATGCTGGGTATTGCCGGTATTTTCAGAGATGTTTGCACAATTGCACTTGACGCTGCCTCTATTGACGCGCTTGCTGTTACGGATTTCTGCCTTGGTACAGGTCCATGCGGCCGTCATCATCGCCTCGGTACTGCTCTCTATAGTGGGGCTGGTGTATGCCAGCCGCAGGGCTGCGTGCCGTGCCTGGTGTATCGAACAGACGATGCGCATACCGGCTGTACGGCGTCTCTATCTGATTGGGTGCTGGCAGCGCTTTAGCAGTGTCCTGGCCATTCAGCTGGCTGGGGGCATTCCCCTTTTGCAGGCTATGCGGCGGGCCTCGGCTGTTGTCCCCTTAGTCTGGTACCGGCATAAAATGACCCGCTGTATGAACCGGATCGAAGAGGGCGGCTCGTTTTCACAAGCCATAAAAGGCGAACTTATCAGTACACCTTACGTAGAGACGATGCTGACAGTAGGCGAGTCGACGGGCAGCTATGACACGATCTTTTATAAAATTGCCGCGTATTACGAATGGCGCCTGTCGGTCTTTTTTACGACCCTGCGTAGTTTATTGGAACCCCTGCTCATGACGCTTACCGGCCTGATTATCGGCATCGTCGTCATGGCCCTGTTGCTGCCTTTATTTGATGCGGCAGCCGGCATGGGGTAGCAATCACATATTTCATGAGAGGAGTAAGATCAACATGCTGACATTAGGAAAAAAATGGAGAAAACCTGTGAAAAATGGCTTTTCCCTGTTAGAAATGCTCGTTGCCGTTTCTATCATTTTGGCCATTGCGACCGTTGCCGTACCCAAATTCAGTACGGCTGGCGATAAAGCCAACCAGGCAAAAATACAGACTGATCTGCGGACCATCAGTAATGCTGCTGCGCTGTATAAGTTTGATACAGGGGAATATCCGGCAAGCGTACAGGTCCTGGCAGACGATAAGTATTTGGAATTTGTGCCGCAGCCACCTAAAGGTGCAGAGGCCTATAGTATTGCCGACGGTATTGTCAAGGTCACACTGAACGGCACTACCTATAGCTCTGATGATCCCGAAGGCACGGCGGCCACGCCGACGTAAGGGCCCATGATAGCGATGTGGAGCCATAGTGAGGCCCTGACAGTGGCGTACTATGGCTGGCTTTGCGTCATGGCTCTCTGTTCGGCTGTCATTATCTACACGGATGTGCGCTACTATTGGGTGCCCGATGTGGCAGTCGGCCTGCTTCTCCTGGTCAATGGCGCGGCCTGGGCCTTACAGCTCGTAGCCCCCAATGAGGGATTTACTGTTTCCTGCCTGGCCGGCCTGGGCCTGTTGGCCTGGCTGGCCCCGCAGGGGCTGGGTACGGGAGATATCAAACTGCTGGCCGTATTAGCATTGGGCTGTACCGGGTTTACTCTTTACCTGGTGATTTGCTTTTCCTTTTTCATGGGGACACTGCTGGCACTGTTTCTTTGGCTCAAACAGCGCCAGCGCCTGATCCCTTTTGCTCCCTGTATCGTAGGCGGCTGGTGGTTTTCCTTCTTTTTTTCTGAGGAGTGCTGGCAATGGCTGACTTATTTTCTCTAAGAGCGCGTAAGCGAAATGGCTTTATAGCTCTGGAATTGTGCATAGTAACCGTCCTCGTTTTTACCCTGGCGGCTACGGTTATGCTGCCCAGGGCGTGGCAAAATGACCGCCATAAGCTGGATGTCCTGGTCGATGAACTGGCTCTCGATTTAAATGCAGTGCGGCAATATGCCATTGGCAATCATCTGGGAGAAATTGATATTTGGTCCATTGTGGTGCAGGACGGGGAGTACCGGATTATGCATAATTACCGGATTGAAAAGAGAACGTATTTTGGTAACAACCGGATTGTCACAGAATCAAAAGAACGAAAAGACTTTTCCTTTGATGAAGCGGGACGCCCTTCAGGCCCGGATATGCGCATTACCTTCAAGCTGGCTGATGATACGTATAAAAAAACGATTGTCATTGCAGCCCAGACGGGACGAATACGAATTGAAAAAGCGTAAGAATGGCTTCATGCTGACAGACCTGTTGTGTGCTATGACGATAGCCTTGCTTTTATTTGTGCCTTCCTTGGGGCTGTTGCGCCAGTCTGAATTATATTACGAACGAAGCCGCAGGCTGCAGGAACTGGTACTGGCAGGACGTAGTGCGTTGGCCGAAGCAGAAACTACGTGGCCCCATCTGGAAGACACCCAAAACGAACAGGTCTTTCAGCAGCAGTCCTATGGGATACGTACGACGGCACGGCCGCTGGAATCCGGTTTGCTGCACTACGAAGTGGAGGTGACCAATGGGAATGGAGAAAAATACGTACTCCTGCGCGTTTGGAAAATGCCTGAAGCCGAGCCGTAATGGCTTTCTGCTTATGGAAGCTGCCTTGTCGGTCTTATTGGTCAGTATGCTGTTTCTTTCCCTTGTGCCGGCGGCGGCCCTGGCTGTCCGTCATTTTGAAGCCTGCCGCGTACGGACCGAGCTGGCCTTGCAGGGGATCCTGCTGGACCAGACACTGTATACCTCTCTGCGCTATGCCGACACGATCACCTTGTCAAATCATTCGCAGCTGATCATCCTGTCCGAACAAAGGAAGAGCGGCTTTTCCGTACGGGGAGAGGTCGTATATAAAATTCTCTCCAATGGCAGTGAGCAGCCCCTGACAGGAAGCCGTGTAGGCGCGGCGGTAGAGCGGCAGATTGTGGCTAAGCCCTTAGCTGCAGACGGACGGTGTTTTTATTTCGAAGGCCCATACATTGTCGTTTCCCTTTGCCTGCAGAGCAAGGATGGTTTATATAGATGGCCTTGTTATATGAAGGTCAGGCCTTTAGGGAGGATAGATGAGAAAAACACATAATGGCTTTGTAACGCTTTTTGTGACCTGGCTTGGCTTTGTCGTTTTCAGCTTTTCCCTGGCTGTAGCCGTATTGGCAGAACGGCATTGGCAGGAGGTACGGACTTTTTCTCATGCGACACGGGCTGCGTATTTGGCTGAGAGTGCTTTAGAAATAGGCAAAGAACGCTACAGCCAAAAAACATCACGTTTCCTGCTGTTGCGGGAAACACTGGTCCTCAAGGATATCGATGGATTACAGGCCGGCGAAGCCATGCGGGTCCAGTTTAAAGCCAAAAACGAAAAGGGAATATTGCAGGGGACGCTGCGTGGTATCGGCAGCAGCCCTGTAGAGGGAAAAGACGGGCTGGAACAAATGGAGAAGACCTGTGCAGTTCCTTTTACGGCCGTATATGATACGACAGAGCGGAAATGGAATTTTACTTTTGGTGCGTATAAGGTTTGAAGCATATGATAAAACGATTGATAAGAAACGAAGCCGTATTGTGGGTCACGGACCGGGTGGTCCATGTAGTTAAAATAGAAAAAAACTGGTTGGGCCTGACAAAGCATGTCCTCGGCTGTACGTATGAGGATATTAGGGATTTCCACTGGCTGGAAAAACCGGAAAAACTGAAAGCTGTACTGGAAGACATTCTTACGGTGTATGAGCTTTCTACGTATACCCTGACTATTGTCCTCAGTGGTTCCCTGCTGCTTTGGCAGGTGCTGGAGCTGCCCGGACGAACGCGGAAAGAAGCGCGGGAAGCCGCCAGCTGGTCAGATGCCCTGGCCAATACAGCCGATACCTATACGTATGACATATATAAGATACGTAAACAGAGCCGGGAGACGAATTTATGGCTTTTTAGTGCGTATCCGGCGGCCTCTGTTGAGGTAATGCTGCAACTTTTAGAGGCAAGAGACGTATCTGTAGACCGTGTAGACGTGCTGCCTGCCTGGATCAGTAACCGCTATGGCGGAACCGATGGGACCTTATATTTACGGGAAAAAAATAGAACCCATGTGTTACATATGCAGGCTGGGTATGTGTCTGTCTATACCTATGGTGCAGCTGATGAAAGGGACCTGTCTCAGGAAGAACCGTATGCGATGAGCTTTTATCCCCAGGGAGAAGAAGAACCGACAGCCCCCTGCTGGAAGCCGGCGTATGGAAAGCGCGTACAG
Organism: Megasphaera hominis; assembly: GCF_014269395.1. Lineage (GTDB taxonomy): Bacteria > Bacillota > Negativicutes > Veillonellales > Megasphaeraceae > Megasphaera > Megasphaera hominis. The sequence continues at coordinate 88,443 of NZ_JACOGK010000005.1, read as the reverse complement.
CAGTGGCATCTGGCAGGTCCCCCGTCGGTACTTTTATGAGGTATGCCATGATACGTATGAATTTAATACCACTAACGAGGCAGCGTCAAAAAGGGACGAAGGCGTACCGGTTTATCCCTATGGCAATCGTAGTTCTCTGTGCCGGCACCCTTTGCCTGGGGCTGGCATCTGCCTTTTTATTGTACGAAATTACACAGCAGGAGCAGTACTACGCAAAAGAATTGTATCCGGTACAGCAGCGGCTGGAACAGCGCAATGACCGGATTGAACGGGCCAAGCTAAAAGCGGACCGTATCCGGGCCGGTCTGACTTCCCGCATTGCCTGGCCGGCCTTGCTCGTCTGCCTGGCAGATACCAAGCCGCCCGATGTAGCCGTACAGGGCCTTACAGCAGATAAGGATAAGCTCTGTCTTCACCTGACCAGTACGAAAATCGCTTCCGTACAGACATGGCTGCGGCAATTAAAAAAAACGGAATATTTTAGCCAAGTACACATCGGTAATGTGCAAAAGAAAGAAAAGGCACGGCTCGAAATGCAGCTTTATTTGGGGTTTGGAAATGCAGATGACACGAATGGAAAAACTGAAACAGCTTCTATACATAAAAAATAATACAACGCGCCGGGCGTTGCTGGCGGGCCTGAGCCTGCTGTTTCTCATTTCAGCGTATCTGACCCATGCGCTATATGAGAGAAAGTGTAACTGGCAGGCTGCGAATGAACGGCTAACAGAACTGCGGCCGGTGTTACAGGAAAAGCTGCCGGCACCGTGGCTGGAACGGTCCCAAGCCCTGACTGCTGACATGTCCCAAGTGATACAGGAAAGCGCTGCCGCCACGGGAATACAGCTGCAATCACTCCAGGCAGATCCGGCCAATCCTGCTGTCTATGAAATCGAACTGCAGGGAACCTATCACGAGCTGATCTATTTCCTTACAGTCTTAGAACAGCAGGTACCACAGAGCCTGCCGGTAGTAGCTGAAGTGAAGCGGGAAGGAGAGCACTTGGCGATTCACCTTTCCCTTACGGTTCTGCCGGAACAAGGAAAAGCAAACGCTTCTGAGCGGAAACGGGGATAAGCTAAGCGACAGCCGTAAAGGATACGCTTTCAAAATAAAATCCAATGTAGTCGTGGGAGTGGGAGATAGAAGTCCGCTAGCGAGATTGGTACCAGTGATTAAGAAAAATGGCCTTCTTTTCCGTGGGCATAACTTCCCTGGCTGGCATTTTCAGATGCCGGACAGGGAAGTTATTTTTTTGCCATACATGAAAGACATACTTCACATACTGACCTGGTACCTCTCCGGTAGGTTATAGCTTTGAAGCCGCACAGAGCCTGTACGCTGACGACAGGGCTGGCTTTTACCCGGCCTTTCCCTAGTCATAGAGCAGGGAATATCGTATAATAATAAAATAGGCTTATTGTGTTTGCACAGTCATCCTTTTTTTGGGAAGGTGAAAATATGATTTTTATTCTGGGTATTCTTTTTGCTGTTCTTATTGGCATCTGGGCGAATCATCGCGGCCGCAATCCTATCGTTTGGGGCATCGTGTCCCTGCTCCTTTCGCCGCTGCTGGCGGCAATCGCCCTGGCCCTCATGAAGGATCTGTCAGAACAGCGGAAAATTGAAGAAAACCGCATTAATACGAGTCTTCTTCGGGACCGTGTCAGTGTTTCTGAAGCAAACCTCCATTCCCGTATGGATCACGTAGAACAGCGCCTGGACCGGCTGGAAAATAACGGGCCTGCTGCCATCGGCAGAGAACAGCGGCCACAGCTGCCAAAGGGCCATGAAAAATATTGTTCTGCCTGCGGGACCCCCGTTGAAGGGGATGCGTTATATTGTCCCCATTGTGGTGCACGGTTGTACTAGGAGGCGCTTATGGATATCATTAAATACCTGCGTCATTACTATGGCGCCTATGGGATTACTGTAGGCGGGGCCATTGCCCTGGCTACGCAGACACCGGGCAGAATCTATACCTTAGCGCCGGAGCAGCGCCGGCAAGTAGAAGATATGCTCGTCATTCTGCGGCAGGAATATCCTTTTTTTAAGACGGAAATCAAAGAAGGGATTATGGAAACAGAAATCACCTTCTTTTCCTATCAAAGCGCCTGTGCAGATGGACAAATTCTTGAACACCTGTGTCAATGGCTCAGCCGTGTGGCGGCTCTTTTTGTGGGTGACGGCCAGACACACGTAACGATTCATTGTCACGGCACGTTTACACAGGATATGGAAGACGCTGAATTTCGTATGCTGAATAAGGCGCAGGATGTAGAATATAAAATCATCAGCCGGAAGCGGCGGAGCCTGACTGATATCCTCTTTCATTCGAACTATACGCGTATTGCCCTGACCATTCTTTTAGTGGCAGTCATTCTTTGGTCCGCCAGCGATGTCGTAACAGAAACGCCTAAAGGCCAGTTGTTTTAGAGAAGGAGTGTCCCATGGAATTAGAAGCATGCCGGCAGGAGATCGACCGGCTCGATCAGCAATTGACGCAGCTCTTGGAGGCACGCATGAAAGTCGTAGCCCAAGTAGCTGAGTATAAAGCCTTGCATCATATGGAGGTCTACGATCCGCGGCGGGAACGGCTGGTTCTCGATAAGATTGCCGCGCTGGCCTCAGATAAAGACTTAGCGCCATATTTGCAGACCATTTACCGGTGTATTATGGACGAAAGCAAGCGCTACGAACGAAAACGGATGGAGACGTAATATGGCAGAAGAAACAACAACCCTGCAAGGGTCTGTAGAACGTATTTTATTTGAAGCAGCCGATTCGGGCTATCTCGTTTTTCGCTTCCGTGAAGAAGTGGATAACACCTTACAGACTGTAACCGGCTATGGACCTAAGCCTCTGGTAGGGGACAGGCTGGAAATACAGGGGCACTGGGTACAGCATAAACGGTACGGAAAGCAGTTTAGTGCCGGAGCGTGGAAACGGCTCCTGCCCGATACGGCCGAAGGGATCGAACGCTTCCTCGCCTCCGGTGCTGTCCAAGGCATCGGTCCGGCGCTGGCGCATCGTATCATCCAGGCATTTGGCACGGATACTATGAAAATTATGGAACAAGAGCCCAAACGCCTTTTGGAAATAGAAGGCATAGGAAAAAAGAAGCTCGATCAGATTACATCTTCCTTCAGGGAAGAAAAGGAAGTCAATGACCTGGCCATCGTCTTGGAAACACATGGCATTTCTAACCGCTTTGCATCGCGTATTTCCCAAACGTACGGCAAGGACGCCGTGTACGTACTGGAAAATGAACCGTACCGGATGATTCAGGAAGTGGAAGGCATCGGCTTTAAGACAGCCGATCAGATTGCCCTGGCCTTTGGTATCGACCCGGCCTCAAGAGACCGCCTCGGCGCCGGCGTGACCTATGTCTTGCAAGAGCTTACCAATAACGGTCACGTTTGTATTCCCATAGACGAGCTCCTGCGCCGGGCTGCCGCTATTTTGCGGGCCGACCGCCTGGTCCTGCATGAGGTCCTGGAAGAAGCGATTTCCATGGGACAGCTCGTCGCGGCTGAATACGCTGGCGAGCGGCTTATTTATGTACCGGATATGTATGACGAAGAGTGCGAAATTGCTGACCGTATCCGTGACATGGTTACGATGAAGCCCTTTAAGGGCCATATGCATGTACAGCTTTTCCTGGACCGCTGGCAAGAGTCCTGCCATTTTACCTTGGCAGATAAACAACGGGAGGCCGTTGAAAAATCGCTCCAGTCGGGCCTCCTGGTCATTACGGGCGGCCCCGGTACAGGCAAGACGACGGTGGTGCAGACGATCATCAGTCTGGCAGAACAGGAACAGCTGCGCATTCTCCTCTGTGCCCCTACAGGCAGGGCAGCGAAGCGGCTGTCTGAAACGACGGACCGCAAGGCCCAGACCATTCACCGCCTTCTCGTGCCGGCAGGCTACGCAGGTATGCACCAGGTTTTTGAATTCAACGAAACGAATTTGCTTAAGGCCGATTTAATTATCGTCGACGAAGTATCCATGCTGGATATGGAACTCATGTATCACTTGCTGCAGGCGGTCAGCCCCATGTGCCGCCTCATCCTCGTAGGCGATGCGGATCAGCTGCCGTCTGTCGGCGCCGGTTCCGTACTGCATGATATTATCCGTTCTGATGTGGTGCCTGTCGTGCGCCTGAATACGATTTTCCGCCAGCGTGAAGGCGGCCGTATCGTGACGAACGCCCACCTCATCAACAGCGGCCGCTTGCCCGTCGTCAATGAAGACCAGGAATTCCGCTTCGTCACCATCGAAAGTGAAAGCCAGGGCGCTGAGATCATCAGCCGGCTCTATGCCGCCGAAGTACAGGAAACGGGCGATAAATTTGCTGTCCAGGTCTTATCGCCTATGTACCGCCAGGAATGCGGCGTAGATCATCTGAATGAACTGATCCAGGCCCAGACCAACGGTCCCGTCAAAGGCAAGTCGGAGCTGAAAAACGGCCACACTATATATCGCGTAGGCGATAAGGTCATGCAGAAACAAAACGACTATGAAAAGGGCGTGTTCAACGGCGATATAGGGGAAGTCTTTGCTGTAGCAGATCAGGCCATTTATGTACGCTATCCCGAACAGGATGTCAAATACGAGGGCATTGAGCTTACAGAAATTACGCTGGCCTATGCGATTACAGTCCACAAGAGCCAGGGCAGTGAATACCAGACGGTCATCCTCGTTCTCGTCAACAGCCACGCCATCATGCTCCAGCGCAATTTACTGTATACGGCTGTAACGCGGGCGAAACGCAAGGTCTTGATCGTCGGCACCGAGCGGGCCCTGGAACGGGCCGTTCAAAACGTGCGCACGAGCCAGCGTAATACCCTTCTGGCAGAACGAATCCGGGAAGAGGAAATTCTTTGATATGGAGTGGCTCACACGTCTTATTTTTCCTGCCCGCTGCCCGGGCTGTGAACAGTCTGTCCCGTCACACGGGGACTGGTGCAGTACCTGCTATGGCAAGGTCTGGCATCCCCGGCTGCTGGATGGCAGCCACGGCACCCTGTCCGGCTGTTATTGCCTTACTGAGTATCGTGGTCCCATGCGCCGCCTGTTGCAGCAGCTCAAGTATCATCGTGCCCTAAAGTATGAAGCGGCGTGCCACTATTTGCTGGCCCGCTTTCCCTGGCCGGACGTACTTCATGCCGATTGGGCTGTGCCCGTACCGCTATCACCGGAACGCTATGAAAAACGTGGCTATAATCAGACGGAAGTGATTTTTCGCCCGTGGATCGAATCGTATGCCGGCTGGTACGATTGCCTGCAGCGCGTCCGGACGACAGAAGCGCAGTGGCATTTATCGCGGTCCGAACGGGCTGCTAATTTACATAAAGCCTTTTCCCTGCAATACGGCAGGCCCGTACGGGGCAAGAAAGTCCTGTTGCTCGACGATATTTATACGACCGGTGCCACCCTGGAAGCCTGTGCCAAAACACTAAAAAAAGCCGGCGCCGTTAAAGTGACCGGACTGGTCATGGCCAGCGGCGGCCGCTAATAAAAAAAACGCTTCTTTCCCTTGCCTTTGGGAAAGAAGCGTTTTGTATTGATCTGATTTTTAACCTAATGTTTCTATGAAAGCTTTGACAATTTCCGGATCGAAGAGTAACCCGGAGGCACTGAATAATTCACGGATTGCCTGGGATTTGGTCTTAGCCCAAAATTCAGTACTCGGATTGATGATCGTATCGTAGTAGTCGGCTACAGCAATGATACGGGCACCGAGGGGGATGTTTACACCCCGCAAATGCTTGGGAAAACCGGAACCATCCCAGCGTTCATGATGATAGACAATGTAAGGGATAATATCCTGGCAACAGGGAATATTTTCCAATAAATTGCCACCGGCTGCGGCATGCCGCTTGTACATCGCTTTTTCACTGCGGTTCAGATAAGGAATTTTACTCAGCAGCATATTAGAAACAAAAAGCAGGCCAACATCGTGAAGCAGTGCGGCATGCTTAATTTGTCCGATTTCGCTTTTGGGAAGCGCCAGTTTAGCGGCTACGCTGACGCTGTAATTCGCTACCTGCAGGGAATGCAAGTACAGCCGTTGATTTTTAAATTGTATAAATTGAAGTAATTCTGCAGTTATCGAATCGAGCGATTCCCGCTCTTCCGAACCGATACCGGCAGATTGCTTAAGTGACATCATGAACATAAGGACAAAACCTTTCCGTAAAACTTATGACTTTCTCTTCTGATACGTCCGGGCGCGCTTGCTGCGTTTGGGATGGCGCAGGATCGTAAACATTTTGGCACTGGTCCGTTTGATGCGGGCCCCGGTATTTTTCATTCTCCGTACGGTCGTGATTTTATTCTTGCGCTTAGGGCGCATATCACGGATAGAGCCAAAATCGCCGCGGCGTATGCTCGTGGCTTTAATCCGGTCAGACTGCAAGCTGAGCTTCAAGGCACTCATGATCTTACTGGCCTGGATATCTGTATTAAAACTGTAAATATCGATGGCTGCGTAGGACAGATCCGGGTATACGTGCATGCACAAATGGGCATTGCCGGAAACGGCAATACAAGTCAGCTCGTTGTCGCGGTGATAGAAACTGGCGCCTTCCAGTGTCGCACCGACGAGCTCTAACGCACGCTCAACAAGAGGCCGAAGGTCTTCCGGACTCGAAAATGCAGCCTTACAATTATAAAAGTCGATCAGTAAGTGTTTCCCTAACATATTATTCATAAAATCCACCTGTCGTTTAGTTACAGTTAATTATATAATTTTTTAGCGTGCTTGTAAACGTGATTTCAAAATACGAAATATGCCTACCTTAGCATACTGATTTAGTATGCAGAAACGGAAGAAAGGAATTGACAACGCCATAGGGTGCCAAATAGTGCCGCTGTCAGGGCACCGGCAGCAGCCTATATGGCAAGGGTATTAGGCCTGATGGCATAATACACTATATATTACAGGATGATTCCCTATCTGTCCAGTGAAATAAAAGAAAATGTGAAAAAAACTGCCATTTGTAATGCAAAACACGCTGCAGTGCGTCGGGCACTGCAGCGTGTCAGTCTCTTTAGAAAGAGAAGAAAGGATTATGCTTCTTGCTGCCGGTAAGGCGTAAAGGTAAACTGGCCGTTTTCGTAGCCAATGGAAACGGTATCGCCTTCGCGGACGGCACCACTGATGATGTCGCGGCTCAGGGCCGTTTCGACCGTATGGACGATGAGGCGGCGCAGGGGACGGGCACCGAACTGCGGGTTGAAGCCCTGGTCGGCCAGCTGCTGCAACGCTTCGTCGGTCCAGGTCAGATGTACCTTGACCTGTTTTTCCAGACGTTCGCTCAGCCGTTTGAGGAGGATAGACGCGATGTTCTGGACCTGTTCCTTGCCGAGGGCCTTGAAGACGACGATGTCATCGACACGGTTCAGGAATTCCGGACGGAAGTACTGTTTGAGCAGCTCCCGTACTTCTTTATCAGCCTGTTCAAAGCTGTCGGCTTCGAGAATCTGGTGCGAGCCCAGGTTGCTGGTCATGATGATGATCGTATTCTTGAAGTTGACGACACGGCCCTTGCCATCGGTCAGACGGCCGTCATCGAGGATTTGCAGGAGGACGTTGAAAATATCCGGATGGGCCTTTTCGATTTCATCGAGGAGGATGACGCTGTACGGGTGACGGCGTACGGCTTCTGTGAGCTGGCCGCCTTCGTCATAGCCGACGTATCCCGGAGGCGCCCCTATGAGACGGGAGACCGTGTGCTTTTCCATGTATTCGCTCATATCGATACGGATAATATTGCGTTCGTCGTCGAAGAGCGTTTCTGCCAGCGTCTTGGCCAGTTCGGTCTTGCCGACACCGGTCGGGCCGAGGAAGATGAACGAGCCGATAGGACGGTTCGGGTCCTTGATCCCGGCGCGGGCACGGATGATGGCATCGCTGACGACGCGGACAGCTTCGTCCTGGCCGACAACGCGTTCGTGGAGCGTATCATCGAGGTGGAGCAGTTTTTCCCGTTCGCCGGTCATCATCTTGGTGACAGGGATGCCGGTCCAGCGGCTGACGACGGAGGCGATATCTTCTTCGCCTACTTCTTCCTTCAGGAGCTGCGAATCTTTATGTTCAGCCAGGAACTGTTCCTGGTCGTCCAGCTGTTTCTGCAGTTCCGGCAGTTTGCCGTATTTCAGTTCCGATGCCTTAGCCAGGTCGTAGTCCCGTTCGGCTTTGGCCATTTCGTTCTTTACGGAATCCATTTCCTTCTTGATGGCCTGCGTGCGCAGGATGGATTGCTTTTCTTTATCCCATTTTTCCTTGAGCTCCGTTTCCTGGGCCTTCAGTTCTTCTTTCTTTTCCGTAATCTTTGCCAGACGTTCCTTGGAGGCATCGTCTGTTTCCTTGTTCAGGGACTGTTCTTCGATTTCCAGCTGCATAATCTTATGGCGGATTTCGTCGAGCGGTGCCGGCATGGATTCGATTTCCGTACGCAGCTTAGCTGCGGCTTCATCGACCAGGTCGATGGCTTTATCCGGCAGGAAGCGGTCGGAAATGTACCGGTCCGAAAGGACGGCAGCGGCGACGAGGGCTTTATCACGGATGCGGACGCCGTGATGGACTTCGTAGCGTTCCTTCAGGCCACGCAGGATGGTGATCGTATCTTCTACAGACGGCTGGTTGACCATGACCGGCTGGAAACGGCGTTCCAGAGCGGCATCCTTTTCGATGTACTTCTGGTATTCGTTCAGCGTCGTGGCGCCGATGCAGCGTAATTCACCACGGGCCAGCATCGGTTTCAAAATGTTGCCGGCATCCATGGAGCCTTCGGAGGCACCGGCCCCGACGACGGTGTGGATTTCATCGATGAAGAGGAGAATCTGGCCTTCCGATTTGGAAATTTCATTGAGTACGGATTTCAGTCGTTCTTCAAATTCACCGCGATACTTGGCACCGGCAATGAGGGAGCCCATGTCGAGGGAGTAGAGGGTTTTGTTCTTCAACGATTCCGGTACGTCGCCGGCGATGATACGCTGGGCCAGGCCTTCGACGATGGCTGTCTTGCCGACGCCCGGTTCACCGATGAGGACCGGGTTGTTCTTCGTCCGGCGCGAGAGGATTTCTACGGTGCGGCGGATTTCATCGTCACGGCCGATGACCGGGTCGAGTTTGCCTTTGCGGGCTGCGGCGGTCAGGTCGCGCCCGTATTTTTCCAGGGCCTTATAGTTGCTTTCCGGATTATCGGAATTGACGTTTTGTTTACGGTTCTTGCGGATGGCCGACATGATCTTATCTTTGACCAGGCCAAATTCACGACAGAGGTTCTGGACGTCACTGTCGCTTTCTTCGGCAATCCCGAGAAGCAGGTGTTCCGTGCTGATGTATTCATCGTGCATGGATTCGGCATACTGCTGTGCCTTGCCGATGACCCGGGCCATTTCGACGGCCATGGACATCTGGCTCTGGCCTTGGACGGACGGAATCTTTTTGAGGAGCTGTTCCAGGCGGGCCTGGAGCATGGGCACATCGGTGCCGCATTCCGTAAAGATGGTAGACAACAAGCCTTCCGGTTCTTTAACCAGGCCCATGAGGACATGGACCGATGTAATTTCCTGATTATAATGAAGTGCTGCTATCTGTTGAGCCGTCTGAAAGGCTTCGATGACTTTTTGTGTGTATTTTTCGTTTCCCATAACTAAGACCTCCTTGCGTATGGTGCAAGTCTGTGCAGTAAGATAGTGAACAACTAAGTTCAAGTATCATTATACTCATAAAAGTCAAAAAGTCAATAGAACAAAAGGAAAAAGACAAAAAATGAAAAAATAAACAAAAAAAGACCCGCTCATTCCGGGTGGAAGGCGGGTGACTCGTAGTAATCAGCATGGCCCGTGCGGGCTGTACGGGACGTAAAGCAGTAGTGCTGTATATCTGTAGCGCGAAGATCCAGCGCCAGCTGCGCCTGGCCTAAGGGGGAGAGGACGGGCCGGCTGTCTTTGACGCGGTTAAGCATGGGGAAATGTGTGGCTGCTTCCTTAATCAGGGCGGCACCGCGGCGGTTTAAGGCGAGGATGCGGCCATACTGAGGCCCTTCGCTGTACGACGCATCCATCAGGGCCTGTGACGGCTGGAGCAGTGTATAGGCTCCCATACGGCACAGACGGCTATAGGCGTAGCGTTTGGTCTTTACGGCCGCTAGGGCAGCTTCATAGGAAAGAGCCTCGCTCATCATGCGGTACCAGCGGTTTTCCAGGCCTTCGCTAAAAGCCGGGAGCGTGGCCAGCTTTTCCGGCGTGAGCAAGCGGTTTTGGAGAAGTACGAAATCGCCGTAGCGGTCATAGTCCGTATATGCGCCGCTGGCCAGGAGTTTTTTTACGGCAGCCTGGCAGTTGGCCGGTAAATAGGCTGCGGCCTGGTCTGTCAGGCCCCGGGCTGTAAGCTCGTGCCGTAAGGCCGAAGCGCTCGTATAGGTGCCGTCTAGACCACTGGTATGATCACTGCCTTGCCGGGGCACGGGAAGGAAGGCAAGTTCCTGGCCTGAAGCGGTAATAGCCTTGGCGTATTCTAACGCCAGAAGCGCATTGGGCTGCTGCAACAGAGAGGCCAAATCCGGGGCCGCTGCTGTTATGGCGTCAGTCAGGGCCTGGCCGGCCGTACGTCCATGCCCGGTTGCGCTGCTTTCTTGGGCTATGCGGGCCAGGCGCAGGAAATCGCCGGCTGTCCCTGTTTCGACGCCGCAGGCCAGGTGTGTGCAGCCCAGCCGTATTGCCAGGCCTGCGCCGCCGGCAGCAAACCCGGCGGCACTTGACAGGGCGTAAACTGCCGGCAGTTCTACGACGCAGTCTGCTCCATTTTCTACAGCCATGGAAGCACGCTGCCATTTAGAGAAGAGGGCCGGTTCACCGCGCTGGACGAAGGACCCGCTCAGGATGACGACGAGCGCTGCATGAGGACCAAAGTGCCGGCGCAGTGTAGCGAGTAAATACGCGTGGCCCGTATGAAAGGGATTGAATTCAGCAATGATGGCAATAGCAGCAGGCATGGCAGACTCCTTAAGAAACTAATATATAATACATAGTATATTATACGGGCAAAAAGGGGTATTTAACAGGGATTTGACGAGACATTTTACAATTTCTCCTTTTTCTCTTTTCTAGAATATGCTATAATTAAACAAGTCTGTTAGAAAGCATAATAGGTGATAGTATGAAGAGAATGAAAAAATTCCTGGTTTCCGCGCTGGCTGCGGCTTCCTTTTTCCTTTTGACTGGTTGCGGTAACGAAACCATCATGGAAGAATACAGCTTCGGCTATACGCAGCTCAAATCCGGCAATTCAGAGGTATATCTGATGACACCTGTCCAATTAGGTGAAATGCATCAAAAAGACGGAACCAATTTTTATGGTGCCAACGATGCCCATTGGATTATTACGGCAGAATCCCGGCCGGCCAGCAGCACATCTGTGCAGGCGTGGGCGGAAGAACCTACGTATATGCTAGCGCAGACGGCAACACTTTCTGATCTGCAGAAAACAGTAACGCAGACCACTGTCCTTGATAAGCCGGCGACGGAAGTTGAAGCGACCTTTAACCTCAACGTCCAGGGCCGTACGGTCAAGATGGCGGGGCGCAGCCTGTTTTTTGAAGATAAAGACCAAGTATGGGATATTACGTATTTGTACTCAGACAACGATGCTGTAGGCAAAGAGGTAATTGATCATGTCTTTGGTCAAATCAAAAATAATTAGAAGAATACACGAAAGAAGGTAAATTGCATGATCGTATTGGTTGTAAACTGCGGCAGTTCGTCCTTGAAATACCAGTTGGTAAACATGGACAATGAAGAAGTCATGGCAAAAGGGTTGGTAGAAAAAATCGGACTTTCCGATTCTCTGCTGACACACAAATGGAATGGCCAGAAAAAAGAAGTACAGCAGTCTATTCCGGATCATCAGGTTGCAGTAAAGATGGTATTGGACATCCTTACTGACGCAGAATGCGGCGTTATCAAATCGATGGACGCTATCGACGCTGTTGGCCACCGTGTTGTCCATGGCGGGGAAGAATTTGCTTCCTCCACAGTTATTAACGACGAAGTCATGAAAGCCCTGGAAAAATGCTCTGCCATGGCTCCGCTGCACAACCCGCCGAACATTATCGGTATCAACGCCTGCAAAGCTATTATGCCGAACGTACCGCAGGTTGCTGTATTTGATACGGCATTCCATCAGACAATGCCGCCGAAAGCTTTTATGTATGGCCTTCCGTATGAATTGTATAAAGAAGACGGCATCCGCCGTTATGGCTTCCACGGCACAAGCCACCGCTATGTAGCCGGCCAGATCGCCAAAGTTATGGGCGTACCGCAGGAAAAACTCCGCGTTATCAACTGCCACTTGGGTAACGGCTCTTCCTTAGCTGCTATCAAATATGGCAAATGCGTAGATACGACGATGGGCTTCACACCGCTCGCCGGCGTCCTCATGGGTACACGCTGCGGCGATATCGACCCGGCCATCGTCCTCAACGTTATGGACAAACACAACCTGTCCACGAAAGAAATGGACACGCTCATGAACAAGAAATCCGGCGTACTCGGTATTTCCGGCGTTTCCAGTGACTTCCGTGATCTCGGCGAGGCTGCCAAAGAAGGTAACGAACGCGCTCAGCTCGCCCTCGATATGTTCCACTATCAGGTACGCAAACTGATCGGTGCCCTGGCTGCTGCTATGGGCGGCGTTGACGTCATCACCTTTACGGCCGGCGTTGGCGAAAACGGTATCGAAGACCGCGCAGCTATCTGCGAAGGCCTCGAATACTTAGGCGCAAAACTTTGCCCGGAACGCAACAACGTACGTGGTAAAGATGCGCTCATCAGCACGGACGACTCTACAGTTAAACTGTATGTTATCCCGACAAACGAAGAAATCATGATTGCCCGCGATACAAAGGAACTCGTTTCCAAATAATTTGCGGCAGTAGTCAGCAGATACCTGGTTGAGGGGCCGGGCATTGGAATGTTGCAGTACATACTGCCTGCTTCTGATGCCCGGCCCTTTTTCCATAGCAGAAAGGAGGGGAATAATGAAGCTCTTATATTGGGATATTGACGGTACCCTCGTCAATACGGGTATGGCCGGTATGAACGCTATCTACGAGGTATTCCATGAACTCAAAGGCGATGACCAGGCCGTGCCGAAGATTTCTGCCGGCGGCCGGACGGACAACTACATTTGCCAGCAGCTCTTATACCAGGCTACAGGCGTCATGCCTGACGACGAAGAAGTCAATGAATTTTGCCGGAACTATGAAAAGCATCTCATGAAATGGCTGCAGAAGATGAACGGTGAAATCATTCCGCCTGTACGGGATCTCCTGCCTTTTTTTGCGCAGCATCCGGATTTTCATCAGTGCCTGCTTACGGGTAACAGCATTCATGGGGCCCGTATGAAACTGGACTTTTTCAACCTTTCACAATACTTTGACTTTGACCATTCCGGTTTTGCCCGCAATTTCTACTATCGCGATGATATGGCTAAATATGCCCATGCTATTGCCGAGAAAACCTGGGGCAGTGAAATCGAAGCCATGTACGTCATCGGTGATACACCCTATGACATACAGTGTGGCAAGGCCATCGGCGCTTATACGGTTTCCGTCGCTACGGGCCATTATACGTATGAGCAGCTGCAGGCCCATTCACCGTGGGTGCTGTTGCACCGCCTGCCGGAACCGGAAGCATTCCTGCAACTTTTATGTCAACCAACGTAACTACGATCATACAGAAACGCCTTGTACCGAAATAACAGCATTGCGTATTTCGGTACAAGGCGTTTTGTTTGTCCTCCCTATTTGGCTGTCAGGGCGTCGATGATTTCATACAGCTCTTTTTTCAGCCGCTCCATTTCTTCAGGCGAAAAGAGCGTACCCTTGCGGTTTAAGAGACAGCCCATTTGGTGGGGAATGTCTGCTGCCTGGTCGCGCAGGGCCAGGCCTTTTTCCGTAAGCGCGGCCATGAGCAGCCGTTCATCTTCCTGCTTGCGGTAGCGGCGGATAAAGCCTTGGGCTTCGAGCTTCTTCAATACCGGCGTCAGCGTACCGGAATCGAGAAGCAGACGCTGGCCCAGGTCATGCATAGAGATTTCTTTTTCTTCCCAAAGGACCATCATCGTAATATATTGGGGGTACGTAATACCCAGCTTCTTGAGCATCGGGTGATAGGCCGCCACAATTTTACGGGCGCTGGCATAGAGGGGAAAACAAAGCTGGTTTTGTAATAATAAAGGATCGTATTTTTTTGTAGTCATAGTGCTGGTCTCCATTACAATAAGATTAACTTTATTGTAATGCTAAAGCACAAACAAGTCAAATTTTATTTTATATAATTTAATTTGACAAAATAGAAAAACCATGTATAATAAATGCATGGAGAGAAAGAAACACTGCAGCCAAACAAGCTGCTGCAGTTTCCTATAAAACTTATTATATATAATCGAACAGGAGGAATGGTTATATATAATCGAACAGGAGGAATGGAACATGAACGTATATGATTTTACTGTAAAAACAAACCGCGGTGTAGAAAAATCGTTAAGTGAATATAAAGGTAAGGTATTATTAATCGTCAATACAGCCAGCCAATGTGGTTTTACGCCGCAGTTTGAAGAATTACAGAAACTGTACGAACAGTATAAAGATAAAGGCTTGGAAATCCTCGGTTTCCCGTGCAATCAGTTTGCCGAACAGGATCCGGGTACAGCTGATGAAATCCAGGATTTCTGCCGCGTCAACTATGGCGTTACTTTCCAGATCTTTGAAAAAGGCGATGTCCGTGGTGAAACGGCACAGCCCCTGTTTAAATATCTGACGGAACAAAAAGGCTTTAAGGGCTTTGACATGAATCACCCCATCGCTCCCGTTCTGGTCGAAGCGCTGAAAGCGAACTTCCCGGAATTCCTCGAAGGCGATGGCATTAAATGGAACTTTACGAAATTCCTCATCGATCGTCAGGGCAACGTAGTAGAACGCTTTGAACCGACGACGGTTCCTTCGGCTATTGCCGGGGATATTGAAAAACTCCTCTAAGAACACTGCAGCAGTACAACAAAAAAGAAGGCGTGGAGAAATCCACAGCCTTCTTTTTTTATCTCTGTCAGTTGCCCAGCTTCCATGTATTTTCTAATACCTGGAAACGCAGGTCATGCCATTTCTTGGTGAGATCCTGTAACGATTCATACGTAGAGTACAAGAGGTTGTTGTGCTTGTCACTGGCCTGCTCGAGCTGTACCAGCCGTATTTCCTGCAAGCGGTTTTGTTCCTGCAGCAGGGAAATCTGATATTGCAGTGCTATGATCCAAATAAATTGGATGACTACGAGGCTACAGGCGCCTATGGCCGTGAGAATCACAGCTTTATGTAAGCCCGGCAGGGCCTTGTACTGCTTT
Source organism: Megasphaera hominis (assembly GCF_014269395.1). GTDB lineage: Bacteria > Bacillota > Negativicutes > Veillonellales > Megasphaeraceae > Megasphaera > Megasphaera hominis. Next base: position 73,031 of record NZ_JACOGK010000005.1, on the reverse strand, counting down.
TTGAGTGATTCCTTTTGCAGCCTGTATTCTTCTTCAGGAAGTATCGTATCTCTTTCCGACACGGTCGTGTCCGAAAGAGATACGATGCGTTTTTTCATAAAATGGGGAATCTTCAAGATGCTAAAGCCCTTTCTCCGTTATGGCCTGGACCGGTCTCAGACGTTGGAAATAATGCGCGTCTTGTTGCGGACGAAATCAAGCCAGAGCTGGGCTGCATGGGACAGGTAGTGACCCCGTTTCCAGATGACGTAGAGGACATGCATGATTTCCGGTTCGACGAGGGGACGGACGACGACGGATTCGCAGACCCGCGGGTTCGATTCCTTGTTCGGGCAGATACGGCTCGGCAGGAGTGCTACGCCGAGGTTGGCCACAACAGTCTGGATCATGAGATCACGCTGGCTCGTTTCAAAGACGATTTTCGGCTGGAAACCGATTTTCTTGCAGTCCTGAATGATTTCGTCGTGGAGATTGAAATCATCGCGGTAGAGAACGAGCGATTCGTTGGCCAGCTTTTTGAGAGGAATAGATTTTTCTTTCGACAGGATGTTGTCGCGATGAATGATGACATTCATGGGATCCTGTGTGAGGAAGAACGATTCGAATTCCTTTTCCTTCGGCTGCGTGCAGACGATGCCCAAATCGATGAGACCTTCCTGGACGCTGATTTCAACCTTTTTCGAACCGTGTTCATAGAGGTCCAGCTCGATCTGCGGGTATTCCTGTTTGAAGGCACCCAGCAGGTTGGCAAAGATCGGTGCACCCGTGATCGGGGGCAGGCCGATGAGGACCGTACCTTGTTCCAGCTTGAATTCATTTTCGAAGTCCGTCTTCAAATGTTCAAACATGAAGACGACGCGTTTGGCATGGGACAGGAAAATTGTCCCGGCGTCCGTTAATTCTACGGCTTTGGCATTGCGCATAAACAGAACGACACCGAGTTCCTCTTCTAAGGCTTTGATCGTACGGCTAATAGCCGACTGGGATATATGCAACGTGCGCGCAGCTTTACTGAAGGATTTTTTGTCCGCTACTTCGACGAAATATTTAAGATGATGGAAATCCATAGTGTTACCTCCTGTTAATGAACACCAAAAGAGTATATGTTTACAGATAAGAACAGGTGAATATTAAAAATAGCATAAACGGGAGTATTGAATTATACCAGGTGAAAGCCTATAATTAGTTTGTAAGGACGAACTAATTATGAAGTTCAGCATTCGGAAGCATAATTAAAATGAAACATAGCAGTGGCCTGTTCATTGCAACTATGTAATACTACCTTATATAGTATTACATAAAAAAGATAATAGCAATACTTTTCGCGGAATCTTTATAAGTTTTTTATAAGGTCTGCCTGTTTATGCTGTAAATAAGCATGAAAAGGACGCAAAAAGCAAGCAAATTTTAATAAACGCACAGGCTTATGCGAAAAACGGTATGCAAATAAGGAATGATGAACGGTTTTGTTCTTATGCGATTTTGTTTATCAACGTGAGATATCTTGTTGTTGCTGCTAAAAAAATCAGATATCTTGTGTTGCTTTATAGTTTCTACTTTACAATAAGGAGCGTGTTTTATCTATGAGTAAATTCAAAACCATGGATGGTAACGAAGCTGCTGCATGGGTCTCCTATGCATTTACTGAAGTTGCCGCAATTTATCCTATCACTCCGTCTTCGCCGATGGCTGAACACGTAGATGACTGGGCTGCTGCTGGTATGAAAAACCTCTTCGGTAACACTGTAAAAGTTGTTGAAATGCAGTCTGAAGCTGGTGCTGCCGGTGCATTCCATGGCTCGTTACAGGCTGGTGCTTTGACCACTACATATACGGCTTCCCAGGGCTTCCTGCTCATGATCCCGAACATGTACAAAGTTGCCGGCGAAATGCTCCCGGGTGTATTCCACGTTGCTGCCCGTGCACTGGCTAACCATGCACTGAGTATCTTCGGCGACCACCAGGACGTTATGTCTGCTCGTGCTTCCGGCTGCTGTCTCTTGGCAGAATCCAACGTTCAGGAAGTTATGGACCTGGCTGGTGTTGCTCACCTGGCCGCTCTTAAAGGTTCCCTTCCGTTCATCAACTTCTTCGATGGCTTCCGTACATCCCACGAAATCCAGAAAGTTGAAGTAATGGACTTCGATAACTTCCGCAAACTGATCGATTGGGACGCTGTTAAAGCTTTCCGTAACCGTGCCCTCAATCCGGATGCTCCGGAAATCCGCGGCACTGCAGAAAACCCGGATATTTACTTCCAGCACACAGAATCCCGCAACAGATTCTATGACGCTATGCCGGACATCGTTGCTGACTACATGGCTCAGATTTCTGAAATCACTGGCCGTACATACAAACCTTTCAACTACTATGGCGCTGCCGATGCTGAATACGTTGTCGTATCCATGGGCTCCCTCTCCGACGTAGTTAAAAAGGCTGTTAACTACTTGAACGGCAAAGGCGAAAAAGTTGGTTCCATCAACGTTCACCTCTATCGTCCGTTCTCTGCTAAACACCTCCTCGAAGTATTGCCGAAAACGGTTAAGAAGATCGCCGTTATCGACCGTACAAAAGAACCGGGCTCCCTCGGCGAACCGCTGTACCTCGATATCGTTGACTTCGTAAAAGAACAGGGCCTCAACATCGACGTAATCGGCGGCCGTGCCGGCCTCGGTTCCAAAGACGTTATTCCTGAAGACGTTATTCCGGTATTCGAAGAAGTTAAGAAAGAAAACCCGATCAACGGCTTCACGATTGGTATCGTCGACGACGTTACGAACCTGTCCTTGCCGCGTGCTCCTAAGGTTCCTGACAATGCAGAAGGCCTTACATCCTGCAAATTCTGGGGCTTCGGTTCCGACGGTACTGTTGGCGCTAACAAATCCGCTATCAAGATCATCGGTGACCACACGGATATGTATGCACAGGCATATTTCGCATATGACTCCAAGAAGTCCGGCGGCGTAACGATTTCTCACCTTCGTTTCGGTAAAGACCCGATCGATATGCCGTACCTGATCGACGCTGCTGACTACATCGCATGTCATCGTCAGTCCTATGTAAAACGCTTTGACCTCCTCCGTGGTATCAAAGACGGCGGCACATTCATGCTGAACTGCACCTGGACAGACGAAGAACTCGACAAAGAATTGCCGGCTAAGATCAAACGCGATATCGCTAAGAATCACGTTAAATTCTATACCCTGAACGGCGATGCTATCGGCCAGAAACTCGGCCTCGGCACACGTATCAACATGGTAATGCAGGCTGCCTTCTTCGCACTGGCAAAAGTTATTCCTTTGGATGACGCTGTTAAATACCTGAAAGACTCCATCGTTAAGAGCTACGGCAAAAAAGGCCAGAACGTCGTTGACATGAACTGGGCTGCTGTAGATGCTGGCGTTGGCGAATTCCATGAAGTAAACTATCCGGCTTCCTGGGCAGATGCTACAGATGAAGTAGCAGAAGGCCGCCCGACTCCGAAGTACTTCAGCCAGGTTGCTGCTCCTGTCCTCGGCCAGGTTGGTGATGACCTCAAAGTATCCGACTTCGTTGGTCGTGAAGATGGCACTATGCCTTCCGGCACCTCCCAGTTCGAAAAAGCAGGCCCGGCTCTTCATGTTCCTTCCTGGGACAATGAAAAATGTATCGGCTGCATGCAGTGCTCCTTCGTCTGCCCGCACGCTACGATTCGTCCGGCTCTGACGACAGAAGAAGAACTGAAAGCTGCTCCGGCTGGTTTCAAAGCTGCTACAAAAGCTAAATCCGGTAAAGAATACAATGTAACCATCGTCGTTGACCAGCTCGACTGCCTCGAATGCGGCAGCTGCGTAAACGTCTGCCCGGTTGGCGCCCTCTCCATGGTTCCGAACACAGACGAAGAACGCTCCAAGATGGACCTCTGGTACTATGCACAGGACAAGGTTACACCGAAAGTTAATCCGCAGAACAAGAAGACCGTCATCGGTTCTCAGTTCGAACAGCCGCTCCTCGAATTCTCGGGCGCTTGCGCTGGTTGCGGTGAAACACCGTATGTCAAATTGCTCACACAGCTCTTTGGTGACCGCATGATGATTGCTAACGCTACAGGCTGCTCCTCCATTTGGGGTGCATCTGCTCCGGTAGCTCCGTATACAGTAAACGCTAAAGGCCATGGTCCTTCCTGGGCTAACAGCCTCTTCGAAGATGCTGCAGAATATGGTCTCGGCATGTTCATGGGCGTTGACAAAGTACGTACAGACTTGGCAGGCAAAGTTGAAGCTGCTAAAGCTGTTGCTTCTGAAGAACTCCAGGCTGCTTTGAGCGACTGGGCTGCTAACCTCCATGAAGGCGAAGGTTCCCGTGAACGCGCTGAAAAACTGGTTGCCCTCCTCGAAAAAGAAGCTGCCGGCAAAGCTGCTCTTGAAGAATTCCTCGACAAGAAACAGTTCCTCGTTAAACGTTCCCACTGGATCATCGGTGGTGACGGCTGGTCCTACGATATCGGTTACGGCGGTGTTGACCACGTACTCGCTTCCGACCAGGACGTAAACGTTCTCGTACTCGATACAGAAGTATACTCCAACACAGGCGGCCAGTCCTCCAAAGCTACACCGACTGCTGCTGTTGCACAGTTCGCTGCTTCCGGTAAACGTACGAAGAAAAAGGACCTCGGCATGATGGCCATCTCCTATGGTTATGTATATGTAGCTCAGGTAGCTATGGGCGCTGACAAGAACCAGCTGATCAAAGCTATGACTGAAGCTGAAGCATATCATGGCCCGTCCCTTGTTATCTGCTACGCTCCTTGCATCAACCATGGTATCCGTAAGGGCATGGGCAAGAGCCAGACAGAAGAACAGCTCGCAGTTAAATGCGGTTACTGGGATCTCTTCCGTTACAACCCGGATCTCAAAGAAGCTGGCAAGAATCCGTTCAGCCTCGACTCCAAAGAACCGGATTACAGCAAATTCCAGGAATTCCTCATGGGCGAAGTTCGTTATGCTTCCCTCAAGAAAGGCTTCCCGGAACAGGCCGATGCATTGTATGCTAAGACCGAAGCTGATGCCAAAGCTCGTCGTCAGTCTTATGTACGCTTCCAGAAAGCTTTCGAAGACTAATTACGAACAAGTGCATATTGCATAAAGACACAAGCCCCGCTTCGGCGGGGCTTTGTTTTATTATTTTTAATAACAAAAAGAAATAAAAGGAAGCCCCCGATTTTCTCAATTTTCGTGAACTGAAAAAACGCATTATTTTGCCTCAATTATTAATTTTAGCCTTTATTTTGAGAATATATTGTGATAGAATAGGTGTATGGTTTTGAAAGTGATTATTTTTTGAGAATGCGTTGTGATCTAATGAAGAAAAAATGGCTTGAACCTGCTGTAGAACAGGATATGATTGATACATTTTCACAAAACTTAGGGATTTCGCCCATCTTAGCACGTATCCTGTATAATCGTGGGATTCATGACCTCCACGAGGCTGATCACTTCTTGCATGATACGAGCGACGATTTGTATGATCCTTTTTTGATGAAAGATATGAAAAAAGCTGTCGTACGGATTGCTGCAGCTTTAGAGAGAAAAGAAAAGATTGTCATTTACGGAGATTACGATGTCGATGGCATTACATCGACATCGTTATTATATTCTGTCCTTCGCGACTTAGGCGGTACGCCGGACTACCATATTCCGCGGCGCCATACGGAAGGCTATGGCCTCAATGAAGAGGCTCTCGAGAGCCTGGCAGAAGGGCAGACAGACCTCTTGATTACCGTAGACTGCGGTATTGCATCTCACGATTTGGTCCAGGCCTTTAAGGACCGCATGACGATCATCGTCACGGACCATCACACGCCGCCTGATCCCTTGCCACCGGCCTACGCCATTTTAAATCCCAAACAGCCCGGCTGTCCCTATCCGTTCAAGGATCTGGCCGGCGCCGGCGTAGCCTATAAACTGTGTCAGGCCCTGTGGCAGTACCTACGTCATGATTCCCTGCCGGGCTATACGGAATTGGCAGCCTTAGCGACCATTGCCGATCTCGTTTCCTTAAGCGGTGAAAACCGCATTCTCGTTACGACAGGGCTGCAGCGCATGCAGGAAGGGTATAACACAGGACTGCAGGCCTTATTAAAACAGGCGGGCTTAGAGGACAAACCCCTTTCTGCCGGACGCATCGCCTTTACGGTGGCGCCGCGCCTCAATGCGGCAGGCCGTCTGGAAGATGCCGTTCAAGGAGTAAAACTGCTCCTCGAAACGGATCCGGACAAAGCCCTGGCCAAGGCCAAAAGGTTGAGTGACCTGAATACAGAACGCCAGGAAATTGAACGGCAAATCACGGCTAAGGCGAAAGAGCAGATTCTTGCCGGCGGTCACGAGCACGATGGCGTGCTCATTGCCTGGGGCGGTCCGGAGTGGAACCCCGGCGTCATTGGCATTGCGGCGTCGCGCCTGGTAGAAGCCTTTTACCGGCCGACCCTGGTCATTAGCGTCAAGGACCACGTAGGCAAAGGCTCGTGCCGCAGTATTGCCGGCTTTAACATGTACGAAGCCTTGTCGTCGGCTGCAGATATTTTAATTCAATTTGGCGGTCATCAAATGGCGGCCGGGTTTTCCGTAGCAGAAGATCAGATAGAAGCGCTCAGGACACGGCTGAACGAATACGCAGCGGCCCATATGACGGCAGAGGATTACGAGCCCAAGCTGAAGCTCGACGGCACTTTGCAGGCCTCTGACGTGACCCTGGACCTGATTCAGGAACTAAGCCGCCTGGAACCGTACGGCATGGGAAACAGCCGCCCTGTCTTTGCCCTGCGCCACATGCGCATCAGTGACAAGTGGAAAATGGGCCAGGATAAAAAACATTTACGCCTGACCGTAGCCGACGCTCAGGGCATCACTGTCAAGGGCGTAGGCTGGTCAATGGCAGAAGAATATGACGATCTGGCAGAAGGCGATGAAGCCGATCTTGCCTTTCAGCTGGAACTGAATGAATATCAGGGGAATACAACACCGCAGATGGTTGTACAGGATATCCATGCCGATACAGAACGGCCTGTCTTAGACCGGGAAACCATGGTGACGGTCTACCGGACACTGCGCCAATTCGTACCGGAAAAAGGCCTTTCCGTAGCCATAGCACGGCAAAAGCTGGCAGACCTGCTGGCCGGCACGTATGACGCGCATACCGTGCGGGCAGCGCTGCAGGTATTACTCGAAATAGGCGTACTCGCTGCCTGGAAAACGCCATCCGAATCGGTGTTGTATTTTCCGCAGCTTGCAGGAAAAATGCAACTTGAAACATCGCCGACATACAAAAAGTATGGGCAGGCATAAGGGGGAATTGAAATGGAAATTGCTAAACCGAATGAAGAATTTCAACGGTTACTCGATACCATTCACAGCTACCAGCCACAAGCCAGCTGTGACGATGTAAAAAGAGCCTATCAGATTGCCAGTGAAGCCCATAAGGAACAGTTCCGCGTCAGTGGGGAACCGTACATTCTCCACCCGCTGGCCGTAGCCCAGATCCTGGCGGAAATGAAAATCGACACGACGACCATTACGGCGTCCCTCTTGCACGATGTCGTTGAAGATACGGTCATGTCCCTCGATGATATTAAACAAATCTTCGGCAAAGAAGTGGCCTTCCTCGTCGATGGCGTCACGAAATTGAGCCGCCTCGATTACCGCACGAAAGAAGACCAGCAGCTCAACAGTATGCGTAAAATGTTTCTGGCCATGGCCAAGGACGTGCGCGTCGTCGTCATCAAGCTGGCGGACCGCCTGCACAACATGCGGACCCTCCGCTACATGCGCAGTGATAAACAAAAGCGCATTGCCCAGGAAACGCTGGAAATTTTTGCACCCTTGGCACACCGCTTAGGTATTTTCAATATCAAATGGGAACTGGAAGATTTATCCTTCCGCTATCTCGAACCGGACAAATATTACGATCTCGTCGACCAGATGAAGCAGAAACGCCACGTCCGCGAAGAAATCGTCAATGAAGCCATCGAAGTCCTGCGCAAGGCCCTGGAAAATTCCCACATCAAGTTCGAAATCAACGGCCGGCCCAAGCATTTCTACAGCATTTATAAAAAAATGAAAAAGGATAACCGCGACCTGAGCCAGGTCTATGACCTCTATGCCATCCGCGTCATTGTCGATACGGTCCAGGACTGTTATGGCGTCCTGGGGATCGTGCACAGCCTCTGGAAGCCCTTGCCCTATCGCTTTAAAGACTATATTGCTATGCCGAAGCCCAATAACTACCAGTCCCTTCATACGACGGTTATCGGCACGCGGGGACAGCCTGTCGAAATCCAGATCCGTACGTGGGAAATGCACCACGTAGCCGAATACGGCGTTGCTGCCCATTGGCGCTATAAAGAAGGAACGACGGCCGGTAACGGGAATGAATTCGATGAAAAAATGGGCTGGCTCCGCAACCTCCTGGAATGGCAGGATACGAGCAATCCGAAAGAGTTCGTCAATGCCCTGAAGCTCGACGCCTTTTCGGATGAAGTCTTCGTCTTCTCGCCGCGGGGCGACGTCATCGATTTGCCCCAGGGCTCGATCCCCATCGATTTTGCCTACCGTATCCATACAGAAGTAGGTCACCGCTGCGTCGGCGCCAAAATCAACGGCAAGATTGTACCGCTCGATTATGAATTGAAAAACGGCGACATTGTCGAAATCATTACGTCCAAAACGGGCAAACCGAGCCTGGACTGGCTGAAGATCGTAGGCAGCTCCGAAAGCCGCTCGAAGATCCGCAGCTGGTTCAAGAAGGAAAACAGGGAAGAAAACATCGTCAAAGGGGCAGACGCCCTGGAACGGGAATGCAAACGCCTGGGCCATGACTGGAAAGAAATCAATAAGGCCGGCCGCCTGGCCAAGGTGGCCAAGCAAATGAATGCCGGCTCTGAAGAAGACCTGCTGGCTGCTGTAGGCTATGGCGGCTTTGCCGTCAATACGGTACTCATCAAGCTGCTGGAGCTTCACAAAAAAGAAGTACAGAAGGAAGAAAAGGACAACCTGGCCATCCTCGACAAGCTGAAGACCCGTAAGCCGACCAAGCATAACGGCTCAGGGATCCTCGTCAAGGGCGAAGCGGGCCTCATGGTGCGCCTGGCCAAGTGCTGCAGCCCTGTACCGGGTGACCCGATCATCGGCTTCATTACCCGCGGCCGAGGCGTCTCCGTCCATCGCGCCGATTGCCCTAACGTCAGCCATAATCAAAATGACCTGGACCGGCTCATCGACGTAGAGTGGGATTACGACGGCCAGGAAAACTTCGACGTCCATATTGAAGTAACGGCCTACGACCGGACAGGCGTCATGGCAGAAATCATGGCTGCCCTGGCAGAAATGAAGGTCTCCATTACGAGCATGAACGCCCGTGTAGGGGACACGAAGACCGTTACCATCCACATGGGCCTGAGTATCAAAGATTTGGCGCAGCTGGAATTCATTTCTACCAAAATACGCCGCCTGAAGGATGTTTATTCTGTCCAGCGGTTTACAGGAGGTGCGTCCCAATGAGAGCTGTCGTACAGCGCACGGCCTCGGCTTCCGTTACCTCAGAAGGCATAGAAACGGGCCGTACGGGTCCGGGCCTGACGGTCCTCCTCGGCGTCAGCAAGGACGATACAGAAGCTGACGCAGCCTATTTGGCTGATAAAATTTGCCACCTGCGTATCTTTAAAGACGCAGAAGATAAAATGAACCTGTCCCTCCTGGACAGGCAAGGGGACATGCTCGTCGTTTCCCAATTTACCTTATACGGTGATGCCCGTCACGGCCGGCGCCCGAGCTTTACGGCAGCGGCACCGCCGGAGCAGGCAGAGGCTCTTTATGAAACCTTTGTCCGCGCCGTCAACGCCTACGGCATCCATACGGAAACAGGGCGCTTCCGTACGCACATGGTCGTAAGCCTGGCCAACGATGGCCCTGTAACCATTCTCTTGGATAGCAAGAAAACATTTTAGGAGGCATAGCTATGAGCATGCGATTTATATCACTGACCCTAGGTCCGATCGAGACGAACTGCTACATCGTCTTTGACGATACGACAAAGGAAGCCATGGTCATCGATCCGGCCTGGGATTATAAAGAAATCAACCGCAACCTGGAAGAACATGACCTGCAGTTGAAACTGATTTTCCTTACCCACGGCCATGCAGACCATATCGGCGCCTTACAGGAACTGCGTATTTTAAAAAACGTGCCTGTATACATCGGTGCCGGCGATCAGGCACTCATTGCCAATTCGCATAATAACCTGTCCGTCTTTATGGGTAAAAAGATCGAATGCACGGCGCCGGACTGCATCGCCCACGATGGCGACGTCATTACTGTAGGCAAGCTGCAGTTCCACGTTTTGGAAACGCCGGGCCATACGCCGGGCGGTCTGAGCTTATACGGCGAAAGCGTTGTCTTTTCCGGTGACACACTGTTTCTCTATTCCGTCGGCCGGACCGACCTCTATGGCGGCTCTATGGCGACACTTCTCGACAGCATCAACAACAAGCTGCTTACCCTGCCTGACGAAACGGTCGTCCTCCCGGGCCACGGTCCGGCGACACAGATCGGCCGGGAACGCCAGAATAATCCGTACCTTGACGGAGGATGGTGACAGGTATGTCCATGTATAAGCAATCGCAGTTTTGGCTGCGTATTGTACTGGCTGTTTTGGCAACGATACTGTTTTTTTCCGTACACAACGTGTACTGGCCGGTTATCGTATCGCTGATCATCACGTTTATCCTCATTCCCGTCCGCGATCTGATCCAAAAAGGGCTCGTCCGCCTGACCCGGCGGAATGTGCCCATTGATATTTCCATTCTCCTTTCTTTTCTCTTGCTCATCGTCGTCCTGACGGCTCTGACAAATATCATCTTAAAGCCTCTCGTCATGCAGGCGAATTTGCTGGCTGTCAACTTCAACAGCCTTTGGGAAAAGACAGTGACCATCTTTACACAGCTCGAAAATGAGCAGACCCAGCTCTACATACCGGATCAGGTAAAGAGCGTCATCAACGATGCCTTCACGCGTATAGGCAACTACGGCGTCGAAGGCGTCAGCAATTTCCTCAAATCCATTTTTGCCATTGCCGGTACGGTCATTCAGTTTTTTGTCGTACCCATCATTACCTTCTACTTCATGAAGGACGGCGGCAAAATGGTGCGTTCCTTTATCTGCCTCTATCCCGTAGAATACCGGCTGCAGCTCGACGTCCTGTTTAGTGAAATCCAGCACGTCCTCAGCTCGTATATCCGCGGCCAGCTGACCATGAGCTGTATCATTGCCTCCCTTACCTTTTTAGGCATGTGGCTCATGGGTGTACCTTATCCGCTGGTCATCGGCCTCTTAGCGGCAGTAACGGAATGGATTCCCATTATCGGCCCGATTGTCGGTGCCGTGCCGGCTATCCTCCTCGGTGCCACTGTAGATTTGGCGCTGGCCGTCAAGGTCCTCATTTTCTACATTGTCATTCAGCAGCTGGACAGTCACATTATTATGCCGAAAGTTATGGGAGCCGTTATTAGTCTGCATCCCGTAGTGATTATTATTGCTCTCCTCATTGGCGGCACGCTCTTTGGCGTAGCCGGCATGATTCTGACCGTTCCGGTCACAGCAGTACTGCAGATTTTGTGCAGACATTTGTGGTTCTATAATACGTATAAAACAAAGGCGATGAATACCTATGGAAAGAACTAAAGACCAAGTCATGGATCTCATGATGAACCGAATGAAAGAACAAATCAAAACCAAGAAATACAAGATGACCTCCCAGCGCCAAGTCGTGCTGCGGGCCTTTGTAGAAAGCGATGCCCGCCATTTAAGTGCAGAAGACGTTTTCGAAATCGTCAAGAAGCAGGCACCGGAAATCGGCCTGGCTACGGTCTACCGTACGCTCGATCTCTTTACGGAAATGGATCTTTTGAAAAAGCTCGACTTCGACGATGGCTGCAGCCGCTATGAATTAAACGACCGGGAAGACGATGGCCACTACCATCATCACCTGATCTGCCTGGGCTGCGGCAAAGTCTGGGAATGCCAGGACGACCTCCTGGAAACACTGGAAACGATCCTACAAAAACGCTTCCACTTCCAGACCGTAGACCATCAGCTCAAGGTCTATGGCTATTGTGAAGACTGCCAGAAAAAACGGCAAGAAGAAGCAGAAAAGATCGCCCAGTAATGAACACGAACGAACAACAGGAACTGGCCTATGCCTATGAAGGGCCGCCGGCACTGCATGCCCATATCGGTCAGGTCATGGCCTATCTGGGCTATAGCGGCGGCCATGAACCGCGTCCCTTAGGCGCCGCTGTTACGTTACAGGCCGCAGGGACGCAGCAGCGCCTGGACGTCACCTTTTATCAGCAGGGACAAGAGTGGCATACGCACGCCTATATTCTGGCCGGAGCCGACCTCAAGCAGACCAGTAAAGAGCTGCTCCTGCACTGGTATGACCGCTGCTTTGGCCAGGGACAGCGAAATCCCTGGGGCACTCTCATGGGTGTACGGCCGACAAAGCTCGTCCATCACCTGCGTGATCAGGGCCTGTCTGCGCCGGCAATAGAGGAGACGCTCGTCCGTCACTATCACGTAACGCCGGCCATTGCGCAGGAACTCCTGGCCATGACCGCCTTGCAGCGCCCCTTTATCGAACGGCCCCGCCGGGAAGCGGCCCTCTATATCGGCATTCCCTACTGTCCCAGCCACTGTCTGTACTGCTCCTTTCCGTCCCGCCTGTGCCAGACGGAAACGGCAGCCGGACTTTTGGCCTTTGCAGCCGCAGTCGAAGAGGATATACGGGACATTGACAGCCTCTGCCGCCAGTACGGGCTGCGCGTTACGTCGGCTTACATCGGCGGTGGTACGCCTACGTGCCTGCCCAAGGACGCACTGGCCCGTATCCTGCAGGCTGTGGCAGTATCCTTTCCGGATCTCAGCGAATGGACCGTCGAAGCCGGCCGGCCCGACACAGCCGATGTGGCTACACTGGCCCTTTTGCGCGAGTACGGCGTCGACCGTATCAGCGTCAATCCCCAGACCATGCAGCAGCGCCTGCTCGATCTCTTAGGCCGCCGTCACAGCGTAGCCGACGTGTACACCATGTATGAAAACTGCCGCCGTTTGGGCTTTTCCGTCGTCAATATGGACTTTATTGCCGGCCTGCCCGGCCAGACAGCGGCAGATATGCAGGAAAATATGGAAATAGTTTGCCAACTACACCCGGAAAATGTTACAATTCATACGTTGGCATTAAAAAAGAAGGCCCCGTTATTCCATCATCCCCTGCGGCAGGCAATACCGCCAGCCGGCGAAGTGGCAGCTAGCCTGAGCCGGAGCCGGCAGCTCCTTGCGCAGGCAGGCTATATTCCGTATTATATGTACAGGCAAAAGTATATGGCAGCCAGCTTTGCCAATATAGGCTACGCTTTGCCACAGACAGAAAGCCAGTACAACATACAGATGATGGAAGAGCGGCAAACCATCCTGGCAGCAGGTCCCGGCAGTACGACGAAGTTTCTCGCCTCTGACGGCCACAGCCTGGAAAAAGTATATATGCCCAAAGATCCTGATACGTACAGGCAGCTGCTGGCCCAGCGCATGGCCCAGCGGCGCCGGATATGTGCGATGATATACGGAGGAGACGATACGTAATGGCAATCACTGCACCGCGAGGTACACAGGATTTCCTGCCGGAACAAACGGCAGACTGGCAGATTCTTGAAGCAAAAATCAGAGAAATCTGCTCGCTCTACGGTTTTGGCGAAATCCGTACCCCTATGTTTGAAAGTACGGAGTTGTTTTTACGCGGTATTGGTGAAACAACTGACGTAGTAACAAAAGAAATGTATACCTTTAATGACCGTGGCGGACGGAGCATGACACTGCGTCCGGAAAATACGGCATCTGTCGTACGGGCATTTTTGGAACATAAACTCTATGGTGAACAGAAAGTTCACAAACTGTATTATATGGGACCCATGTTCCGTCATGACCGTCCCCAGGCCGGCCGGTACCGCCAGTTCACCCAGTTTGGCGTCGAAGAAATCGGCTCCAAGGACCCGGCAGTCGATTCCGAAATCATTGCCATGGCCTTCCAGCTTTTCCGCGAATTAGGCCTGAATGACCTCATTTTGCACCTCAATTCCGTAGGCTGCCCCAAGTGCCGTCCTGTATACCGGCAAAAACTGCTCGATTTCTTTGCCGACAAAAAGGACCAGCTCTGCGACGATTGCAACGAACGGCTCGAAAAGAACCCGCTCCGCGTCCTCGACTGCAAGGAAGACGGCGAAAAGATGATGAAAATGGGCGTGCCCCTCATTACGGACAACCTCTGTGATGACTGCCGCGAACATTTCGATAAAGTACAAGCCTATTTGACGAGCATCGGCATCCCCTTTGAACTGGATCCGCGCCTCGTCCGCGGCCTCGATTACTATACGAACACGGCCTTTGAAATCATGTACGCCCCCTTAGGTGCCCAGAGCACCGTCTGCGGCGGCGGACGCTACGACGGCCTCATCGAAGAAATCGGCGGCCCGTCTACACCGGGTATCGGCTTTGCCATCGGTATGGAACGGCTCCTCCTCACCCTGAAGGAACAGGGCCTCCTGCCGCCGGTCAACGCCAAAAAGCCGGTCTTCATCGTCGCCCTCGGCGATGCCGCCCGGGCTAAAGCCTTCGTCCTCCAGCAGGACCTGCGCGCCCGCGGCTTCTATGCGGAAATCGATCTCCTGGGCCGCAGCATGAAAGGCCAGATGAAATCGGCCAATAAGCTCGACGCAGAATACACCGTCATCATCGGTGAAGATGAACTGGCCAAGGGCGAAGCTCAGGTTCGCAATATGGCCACGAAAGAACAGATCAGCGTTCCCCTCGATGGGATTGTTGCATATATGGAAACACAGAAGAAGGGATGAGTTACTAATGGATACAATGGAAGGGTTACATCGGTCGCAATACTGCGCCGAAGTGTCAGAAGCAGACAAGGACAAAGAGGTCGTTCTTTGTGGCTGGGTTGAACGCCGCCGCGACCACGGCGGACTGATCTTCATCGATCTCCGCGACCGCACCGGTATCGTCCAGGTCGTCGCTTCGCCGGATTATGAAAAAGAATCCTTTGAAAAAGCAGAACAGGTCCGTACGGAATATGTTCTCGTCGTCCGTGGTATCGTCCGCATGCGTGACGCTGATACGGTCAACGACAAGATGAAAACCGGTACGATCGAAGTACGCTGCGAAGAACTGCGCATCTTGAATTCCTCTAAGACACCGCCGTTCTACATCGAAGACAACATCGACGTCGACGAAAAGATCCGCCTCAAATACCGCTACCTGGACCTGCGCCGTCCGGAAATGCAGAACAACCTGATCATGCGCCACAAGGTAAAGCACGCTATGCGTACGTTCCTCAACCAGCATGGTTTTATCGATATTGAAACACCGGAACTGTGCAAGAGCACGCCGGAAGGTGCCCGTGACTACCTCGTACCGAGCCGTGTCAACGATGGCAAATTCTACGCCCTGCCCCAGTCGCCGCAGATTTTCAAACAGCTCCTCATGATCTCCGGTATGGACCGCTACTACCAGATCGCCCGCTGCTTCCGCGACGAAGACCTGCGTGCCGACCGTCAGCCAGAATTTACCCAGCTCGATATGGAAATGAGCTTCATGAGCCAGGAAGAAATCCTGACCCTCGTGGAAAACATGGTTCACTACATCTTTGAAGAAACCCTGGGCCACGACGTCAAGCTGCCGATTCACCGTATGACCTGGGACTATGCCATGGAAAACTACGGCTCCGATAAACCGGACCTGCGCTTCGACATGAAGTTTACTGATGTCACAGACCTCGTCAAAGACACGGACTTCAAGGTATTCCGTTCGGTCATCGAAAACGGCGGTCAGGTCAAAGCCATCAACGTCAAAGGCGACGCCGGCATTCCCCGTCGTGAACTGGACGGCCTCGTAGAATACGTCAGCCATTACGGTGCTAAGGGCCTTGCCTGGATCGGCTTCCTCGAAGACGGCACTTTAAAGACACAGATCAAGAAATTCTTTACAGAAGACCAGCTCCGTGCCATCGGTGCCAAATGCGGCGCTGAAACGGGTGACCTCGTGCTCATGATCGCCGACAAACCGGCTGTCGTAGCCGCTGCCTTAGGCGAACTGCGTAAAGAAATGGGCCGTCGCATGGGCCTCATCAACGAAGACGAATTTGCCTTCACGTGGGTTGTTGATTTCCCCATGTTCGAATACAGCGAAGAAGAAAAACGCTATGTCGCTATGCACCATCCGTTCACGGCTATGCGCGACGAAGACCTGGACAAACTGGAAACGGATCCGGCTCACGTCTATGCCAAAGCCTATGACCTCGTCTTAAACGGCGTCGAACTGGGCGGCGGCTCCCTGCGTATTTACCAGCCGGACGTTCAGAAACGTGTATTCAAAGCCATTGGCCTGACACCGGAAGATGCCGAACAGAAATTTGGCTTCCTCCTGCGTGCCTTCGAATACGGTGCACCACCCCATGGTGGCCTGGCCTTCGGTTTGGACCGCATGATCATGCTCATGCTCAAACGCAAATCTATCCGCGACGTCATCGCCTTCCCGAAGACGCAGAATGCCATCGATCCCATGAGCGAATCGCCGTCGGAAGTAACGAAGAAACAGCTTCACGAACTGCACATCCAGCTCGAAGAAGAAATCGTCAAGAAATAAAAAGAAGAATCATACAAAAAGAAACCTGGCCCGGTGTCAGGTTTCTTTTTGTATAACCGGACAAAAAACGCCACACCCTGCGGCGTGCAAGGTGTGGCGTTACTCGAAAAGGAGACCGGTCAGATAATCGTATAGCGTCCGTCTTTACGGCGCGGCGCTGCCGGTGCCTGGTCCGGGTGGCCCAAGGTTACCATGGCGACGAGCTCGCCCTTATCCGGCGCAAACGCTGCGTGTATCTGATCGTCGACACCGCCCGAAAGGGGCGCCGTCAGCCAGCAGCTGCCCAGGTTCATATCCGTCGCCGTAAGGAGCATGTTTTCGATGGCAGCGGCGACGCTTTGAATGGCCGAAAGGCGCAGGGTATAGTCATCCTTTAGCAGGAAGGCGAGAATGCATACAGGTGCGCCGCCTAAGAGACGGACGAAGGCTGACGTATCGGCAATCACCTGGGGGTGCTTGGCAAAGCGGGATTTAAAATAGGGCATCAGGTTATTCGTCGCAATGGCCATAATATCCTTCAGGCGCTCCATATTTTCCTTGCTTTCGATGACCACAAAATACCAGGGCTGCAGATTGCTCGACGACGGGGCCATCATGCCGGCCGTCAGGATTTTTTCAATTTCTTCCCGCGTCAGCGGTTCGGGTGTATATTTGCGGATACTGCGTCGTTCATTGATTGCGGTTGCTACTTCCATAGTAAGGCTCCTTTCTAAGCGTATACTTTATCTCATCGTAATACACGACGACGGCGCCTGTCAATGGGGCGCCTGTCCTGTCAGACGCCGGGTGGCGGCCTGGTGGCAGAGAATCTGATTTATTTTCTCCATAAGACTGAATATGTGGGCCGAATATGCTATAATAGATACCATGTAAGCCGCCTGGCCGTTTTTCGTGGAGCCAGATGCGGAAATGATCCTATTTGAGGTGCAGAAATGATACAGGAAATCCATTATGTAAAAGCTGACCCTAGTGGCAACACGACCATTCTCGTACTGGATGAAATCCCTCCGTCGGAACACGCAGCCATTGCAGAACGGCTGTTGCAGCCTGATTGTGTCGGCGCAGAACAGGTTGCCTTTTTATCCCCGTCCAACCAGGGCGCCCAGATCCGGCTCGATATGATGGGTGGTGAATTTTGCGGCAACGCGTCCCGTTCGGCCGCAGCCTATCTCTTGTCCCAGTCGGGAGCAGAGGCAGGAGAGTACATGATTTCCTGTTCCGGCTGTAGTGCTCCCTTGCAGGCCCGCGTACAGCGTGGCGAAGAAGACCAGGTCTACGATGCGTCCATTGACATGCCGCTGCCCAAAAAGATGGACACGGTCAGCCTCGACGTAGGCAGTACGGCCTTTCGGTTTTACCGCGTAGCGTTGCCGGGAATCGTCCATTTTGTTCATTTTACGACAGCCCTCAAAAATCTGGATCGCGACCAGATCTGGAAAGCCGTGTACAATTTTGCTTCGACCTTCCATTACGAAGCCTTTGGCCTCGACCTCGTCGACCGCAAGACACTGACCATGATTCCGGCTGTGTACGTAACGGCCACGAAGACCCTCTATTGGGAACAAAGCTGTGGTTCCGGCTCAGCCGCTACGGCAGCGGCCCTGTCCCAGCTGTGCGGCCATGAAATCGCCTGTGAAATCCGTCAGCCTGGCGGCATGATTACCATTGAAGCAGCCGTCAGCGATGGAGAAATAAAGAAAATCCACATCGGCGGCCCTGTGCGCCTGGAAAAGGAACAATGTGTACAGCTCTAGGCCGCTATGCAAAAGAAATACTCATATTGACAAGGCCAGGCCTGGCCTTGTATAATAACACCATAGTCATGTGACTGACGGAAGTGGACTAACCACATGGGAGCATGATATCGAAAAGCCGACCGTCTGGGCAATAGTCCGGAGGGCCGGCTATTTTTCTTTACATTTATGGAACAGGAGCTGATTTCCAATATGACTAAAGTATTGAGCGACATTGAAATTGCGCAGCAGACGACATTGGAACCGATTGTAAAGATTGCAGAAAAAGTAGGTTTGACAGAAGACGATTTGGAACTGTACGGTAAATATAAGGCCAAGGTCTCCTTCGACGCCATTAAACGCCTGTCAAAAAATGAAGACGGCAAGCTCGTCCTGGTCACGGCCATTACGCCGACTCCAGCCGGTGAAGGCAAAACCTTAACGACTATCGGCCTGGCACAGGCACTCAATAAACTGGGTCATAAAACCATGACGGCCCTGCGTGAACCGTCCTTGGGACCTGTCTTTGGCATCAAAGGCGGCGCTGCCGGCGGCGGCTATTCCCAGGTTCTCCCCATGGAAGATATCAACCTCCATTTTACAGGCGATATGCACGCTATTACGGCGGCCAACAACCTCTTGGCTGCAGCCATCGATAACCACGTCCACCAGGGCAATGCCCTGCGCATTGACGTGCGCCGCATCGTCTGGAAACGCGTCATGGATATGAATGACCGGGCCCTGCGCGACATCGTCGTCGGTCTGGGCGGCAAAGTCAACGGCTTCCCCCGGGAAGATCATTTCATGATTACCGTCGCTTCGGAAATCATGGCCGTTCTCTGCCTGGCCAGCGACCTCATGGATCTCAAAAAACGCATGGGTGACATCATCGTTGCCTACGACTTGGACGGCCAGCCTGTTACGGCACGGCAGCTCAACGTCGACGGCGCCATGGCTATTCTCATGAAGGATGCCATCAAACCAAACCTCGTCCAGACGACAGAAAATACGCCGGCCCTCGTACACGGCGGTCCCTTTGCCAATATTGCCCACGGCTGTAACTCCGTCGTTGCCACCAAGCTGGCCCTCAAGATGGGGGAAATCACTGTTACGGAAGCCGGCTTCGGTGCCGACCTGGGCGCAGAAAAATTCATGGATATCAAATGCCGCTTTGCCGGCATCAAACCGAACGCAGTCGTCATCGTAGCCACTATCCGAGCTCTCAAGATGCACGGCGGCGTCGATAAGAAGAATCTCCAGACGGAAAATCTGGCAGCCCTCGAAAAAGGCTTTGCCAACCTGGCTAAGCACATTGAAAACATGCGCAAATACGACGTGCCCGTCCTCGTAGGCATCAACCGCTTCCTCTCCGATACAGATGCAGAAATCGCCCTCCTGACGAAGCTCTGCGAAGACTACGGCGTCGACGTAGCCCTCAACAACTGCTGGGCTGAAGGCGGCCAGGGCGGTCTCGACATGGGCCGCAAGGTCTTACAGCTCCTCGCGCAGCCTAAGACACCGTACAAACCGCTCTACGACGTGAACGACACGATTCTCCACAAGCTGGAAATCCTGACCAGGGAAATCTACGGCGGCGACGGCGTCATCCTCGAAGGTAATGCACCGAAGCAGATTGCCGAACTGGAAAAGCTGGGCCTCGACAAGATGCCGATCTGCGTCGCTAAGACCCAGTACTCCCTGTCGGATAATCCGGCCCTCCTCGGTGCACCGAAGAACTTCAAAATCACCGTCAAAGATGTACGCGTTTGCACCGGTGCCGGCTTTATCGTCTGCCAGACGAGCAACATCATGGTTATGCCGGGCCTGCCGAAGGTTCCTGCAGCCAACCGCATGGACATCGACGAAAACGGCGTTATTACAGGCTTGTTCTAAGTCTGCAGCAGGTGTAAAATAGACCTATCACAAATTCATCCGGCAAGGCCAGGCACAGCCTGCTTTGCCGGATTTCTTGTATAGTCTGCAAGAAAATACAGGACGAAAGGTGCGAATCACAGTGACAGAGTTACAATTTTCCCATATGCCCATCGATGATTTTTTGGCCGCAGCTGCGTCTAAGGAACCTGTTCCCGGTGGCGGCGGTATCGCGGCCCTGACCGCTGCGTCGGCGGCTGCCCTGGTAGAAATGGTAGCCAATCTGACAATCGGCAAAAAAGGCTATGAAGATGTAGAACGGATTATGGTACAGATCAGGGACCAGGCCGCGGCCCTGCGGCAGCGCTACCTGCGGGGCATTGCTGAAGATGCCGCCGCTTTTGATGCGGTCATTCAGGCTGTACGCCTGCCGAAAACCACAGAGAAGCGGAGCGAACACGTACAGGCAGCCTTCAAACGGGCTGCGTCCATTCCCTTTTCCTTAGGCCAGGACATTTTCCAGCTCCTGCAGCTCTCCGAGCAGGCCGTCCAGTTCGGTAACGAATGGGTCATTACCGACGGCGCTATTGCGGCCATGAACGCACGGGCTGCCATGCGCTCGGCCTTTTACAGCGTCCGCGTCAATCTCCATTCCATCCGTGACGAGGCCTTCGTGACGGAGATGATGAAGGCCATTACGGCGACGGAAGAAAAAGCCGTCCTCATCGAACAGTCTGTAGAACGAAAATATCACGAACGCTGCGGTTCGTAAGACACGAAAAAAGCCTATGCTGCCGGTTTTGATAGGCTTCCCTCCAGGTAGACATGAGACATAATAAAATCTCACGCTGCTTGGAAGGGAGCCTGTCAGTTGGTGCAGTCATAGGCTTTTTTTGACCTTCTTATAATTCCACCGTATCTTCGACCTGGATGACCTGTGCGGGAATGTCGTATTTCTGCTTGAGCAGTTCTGCAAAGCCATAGGGATCGGACTCGATAATGGGCCACGTGTTGTAATGGATCGGAATGACCAGCTTAGGCTGAATCCAGCTGGCCGCCAAGGCTGCGTCTTCCGGCCCCATCGTAAAGTTATCGCCAATGGGCAGGAAGGCCACATCGATAGGACCAAAGCGGCTGTGCAGCTTCATATCCGAATAGAGGCCCGTATCGCCGGCATAATAAATGCGCTTGCCGCCGATTTCCATAATACAGCCGCAGGCCAGGCCGCCGGGCACACCGGCACCGTGCAGGGCCGGCGTCAGACAGACCGAACCGAAGGGAAACCGCGCCGTGCCGCCGATATGCATCGTATGGGCCTTGCAGCCGGCTGCCATGGCCTTGCGGGATACTTCGGCCGTGCTGATGACCAGGGCATCGTTGTGTTTGGCGATGAGATCGGCGTCGCCATAATGGTCGTCGTGGCCGTGCGAAAGGAAAATGTACTGGCACTGTACCGTTGCCGGATCGACATGGGTCCAGCGGTTATCTGTGAAAAAGGGATCGAACTGAACGGTCGTCGTGCCGTCAGACAGGCTGAAGCAGGAATGGCCGTAATAGGTACACTTCATGAAACCACCTCATTTGCTGAATTTTTCAAACCAATCGTTCAAGGCTTCCTTCGGATAAGGCGCAGCCATGACCTGACGGATACGCTGCTGCATGGCTTCGTAGTCAGCCAGGGGATAGACATCCTTGTATTCGTCGTAGAGCACGCCAAAGTCGCGCATGTGCAGGTTGGCATAGGTTTCCCCGTAAATGGAAAAGCACGTCGGACAGATGGTGATAAAGACGGCTTCCTCGTCGTGCGTACGGGCGTCGTCAAAGACGCAGCAGCGCGTGTAGAGCTGAATCTTGCCAAAGAGCTGGTGCAGGTAATCATAGAGCTGAGACGTCAAAACCGGTTCGAGCTGAAGCATCTTGCAGCCGGGAGCAAAGTAAATCGGGTATTGGGCAATGTTGTCCATTTCATCCATAAAGAGCACCTCACTTTTTTTACATTAAGACTCCTATTAAATTGTACACAATGAAGATACAGCGTACGTCTGTATCACTTACATTATATAGAAAAGAAGGGAAAAGGAAAAGGTTTCCACCAGAATACGTCTTGTGCTTACAAGGGAAATCCTGTACAATATGCCATGGAAGGTGATTAACAATGCATATTGTAATGGTAGAACCGGAAATACCAGGAAATACAGGAAATATTGCCCGCCTTTGCGCGGCCAATCATATTACACTGCATCTCGTAAAGCCCCTGGGCTTTTCCATTGATGATAAACATCTGAAGCGGGCCGGCCTCGATTACTGGCCACTCGTAGATGTGCAGGTACATGAAAATTTTGCCGAAGTACAGGAACAATACAAGGGCCATCATTTCTACTACCTGACGACGAAGTCGGAACAGTGTTATACGGATATTCAGTTTACGAACGATGACCTCCTTGTCTTTGGCAAGGAAACAAAAGGGCTGCCGGAAGACCTCTTGAAGCAGTATCCCGAAAGCTGCTTCCGTATCCCTATGGTGGATAAGGCGAGAAGCTTGAACCTCTCCAATTCCGTCGCCATCGTCTCGTATGAAGCCCTGCGCCAGCTCGATTTCCCCGGCATGGCAAAAAGCGGCATTGGCATTAAAAATCTGAAATAAGAACAGGAGCATCAACCATGAGTGTATATGACAAAGCGCAGGAATTAGCCCAGGCTATTCAGGCAGACGAAGATTATCAGGCCCTGCTCGCAGCAGGCAAGAAACTGGCAGAAGATGAAAAGACCATGAAGCACGTCCAGGAATTCCTTTCCCTCCAGGCACAGCTGGCATACGCCCAGGCTGCCGGCGACAAACCGGTACGCAAAAAGCTGGAACAGCTCCAGCGGGCCCAGGAAATCGTCCAGAGCCGTCCCCTGGCCGTTGAATATTTGGAAAAATACGTCAAATGGAACCAGGTAGGCGGCCAGATTCTGGCAACGATCCAGCAGGCCATGGCAGAAGGACTGAGCATCCTTGACAAATGATATGATGAAAGCGGTAACGGAACTCATTGCCCATATCCCGAGAGAACGGGTCCTCCTGGCAGAGCCCATGTCACAGCACACGACCTTTGCCGTAGGCGGTCCGGCAGACGTGTTGGTCCTGCCCCATACGGTAAAGGAAATGTCCCTGGCCGTGCGCGTCGCCCGCAGCTATGACATTCCCGTAACCGTCCTCGGTGGCGGCTCTAACGTCCTCGTCCTTGACGGCGGCATTCGCGGCATGGTCATTCAGCTCAACGAAATGAACCGTTTCCTCTCGTGTCACGCAACGAAGATCCTGGCCAGCTCAGGCTTTATGCTCAAGGACGTTTGCCAGTACGCCCAGGAAAACGGCCTGGCCGGTATGGAATTTGCCTGTGGCATTCCCGGCACCTTAGGCGGTGCCGTATTCATGAATGCCGGAGCCTACGGCGGCGAAATGAGCCATATCGTTTCGCGCGTCCGTACGGTCAACCGCAGCGGCGGCGTCCGCACGTATGAAACGGCGGAATTCGGCTTTGGCTACCGCCAGAGCGCTTTCCAGAAGCTGCAGGAATACGTCGTTGAAGTAGAACTCCAGCTCCAGTACGGCGACAAAAAAGAAATCCAGGCCATGATGGACGACCTCATGGACCGGCGGCGCAGCAAGCAGCCATTGGAAATGCACAGCGCCGGTAGCACCTTTAAACGGCCGCCCGGCTATTTTGCCGGTACCCTCATCGACCAGACAGGCCTCAAAGGCCTTGCCCACGGCGATGCCCAGGTATCGACGAAGCACGCCGGCTTTGTCGTTAATACAGGCCACGCTACGGCAGCGGATGTACTGGCCGTCATCCACGAAGTACAGCGCCGCGTCGAAGCCGCCCACGGCGTCCGCCTGGAACCGGAAGTACGGATTTTGGGAGAAGAAAAAAAGTAGCCGGATTGACTATGGTCAATCCGGCCATTTTGTGCTATACTTACAAAGTTACAACTGAAGTTGTAGCTCATGAATTAGTTTTATATTGCTCACAAGTAGGAGAGGACAGTAGATGGAACGTAAGGATATCCGTAATATTGCTATTATTGCTCATGTTGACCATGGTAAAACAACCCTGGTTGACGCTATGCTCAAACAGAGCCACGTATTCCGCACGAATGAAAAAGTAGCGGAACGCGTCATGGACTCTGGTGATATCGAACGGGAACGTGGTATCACGATTTTATCCAAAAATACTTCTGTCATGCACGATGGCGTTAAAATCAACATTGTCGATACTCCGGGGCATGCTGATTTCGGCGGCGAAGTAGAACGAGTCCTCAACATGGTTGACGGCGTACTGCTCTTGGTAGATGCGTTTGAAGGTCCGATGCCGCAGACGAAATACGTATTGCGCAAGGCTCTCGAACAGAAGCTCAAACCGATCGTCGTCATTAATAAAATTGATAAACCCGATGCCCGTGTGGCTGAAGTAGAAGATGAAGTCCTGGAACTGTTCATGGAACTCGAAGCCGATGACGACCAGCTGGAATTCCCGGTTATTTACGCCAATGGCCGCGATGGCATTGCCAAAGCTTCCATGGATGACGACAGCGACAACCTCGAACCGCTCTTTAAATGTATTATCGAAAACTGCCCGTGCCCGAAGGGCGACGTCGATGGCCCGCTGCAGTTCATGGTCACGACCCTCGACTACGATGACTATGTCGGCAAAATCGCTATCGGCCGTATTGTCCGCGGCAAGATGCGCCCGAACCAGCAGGTTATCGTAACCGATGGCGAAACACAGCGCCGTGCCAAGATCAGCCGCGTCTATACTTATGAAGGCCTGAAACGTGCAGAAGTAGAAGAAGCCTCCATGGGTGACATTGCCTGCATCGTCGGCATTGCTGACCTGAAAATCGGCGAAACCGTAACGGACCCGGAAAATCCGGAAGCCCTGCCGAAAATCAACATCGATGAACCGACACTGTCCATGATTTTCTACGTCAACGACAGCCCCTTTGCCGGCCAGGATGGCGAATTCGTTACCAGCCGTCACCTGCGTGACCGCCTCTTCCGCGAAGTACAGACCAACGTCTCCCTGCGCGTCGAAGAAACGGACAGCGCCGATGCCTTCAAAGTATCCGGCCGTGGCGAATTGCACATTGCCGTCCTCATTGAAGAAATGCGCCGTGAAGGCTATGAAATGCAGGTAGGCAAACCGGCCGTTATTACCAAAGAAATCAACGGCAAGAAATGCGAACCTCTCGAAGCCCTGACCATCGACGTACCCCAGGAATTTATGGGGGCAGTCATGGAAAAACTGGGAACGCGTAAAGCTGAAATGCTCAACATGATCGACCTGGCCGGCTACACCCGCCTGGAATTCATCATTCCTGCCCGCGGCCTCATCGGCTTCCGCAGCGAATTCCTGACAGCTACCAAGGGCAACGGTATCATGTACCACGTCTTCCACGGCTATGCACCTTGGAAAGGCGAAATCCCGGGCCGTACACGTGGCAGCCTCGTAGCCTTTGAATCGGGCACGACCACCGGCTACGGTATCTTCAACCTCCAGGACCGCGGCGTCATGTTCATCGAACCGGCACAGGAAATCTACCTCGGCCAGGTCGTTGGCGAAAGCAACCGCGATGTCGATATCGATGTCAACCCGTGCAAGAAGAAACACCTGACCAATACGCGTTCTTCGTCCTCAGATGAAGCACTCCGCCTCATTCCGCCCCGCCAGATGGGCCTGGAAAAATCCCTCGAATGGATCAACGACGACGAACTCGTAGAAGTTACGCCACATAACATCCGGATCCGCAAGGCGATCCTCGACAAACACGACAGAAAGAAAGCCATGCGCAAGGCACAATAAGCAGAAATGCTATAAAACTTGTATACTTTCTTTCACGTTCTACCATAGAGTAAACCGATTGGTGACGCAGCTTTTTTCGAAATTTGAAATGAGCTGCGTCATTTTTATTGCGATTTTCTTGTGAAAAGGACTGGAAATTATTCTAAAATTGTGGTACATTATGGTTAATGCATATGCAAATGCGAATCGAAACGTATATGCGTATACACGTAGTACGGTACTGGTTGTGAAAATCGGTACTTGTAAACCTTCACTTGTGATGTTATTATTTTAATATCTCAATATCAAAAGAAAGGGACGAAAGTGATTATGAAAAAAAATTATGTAGTAATGGATGGTAACACTGCCGCTGCATATGCTTCCTATGCATTTACAGAAGTAGCTGCTATCTTCCCGATCACGCCTTCCTCTGTTATGGCAGAAAAGGTTGACGAATGGGCTGCAAAAGGTAAGAAAAACATTTTCGGCAACACCGTTGATGTCATTCAGATGCAGTCTGAAGCCGGTGCTGCAGGTACTTGCCACGGCTCTCTGCAGGCTGGTGCTTTGACCACTACCTATACAGCTGCCCAGGGCTTGCTGTTGATGATTCCGCCGATGTTCAAAATTGCCGGTGAATTCCTGCCTGGCGTATTCCACATCGCTGCCCGTACCATCAGCGCTCATGCACTTTCTATCTTTGGCGATCATTCGGACGTTATGGCTTGCCGTTCGACTGGTTTCGGCATGATCATGTCTTCCTCGCCGCAGGAAGCTATGGATCTCGGCTGCGTAGCTCACTTAGCTGCTATCGGTGGCCGTTATGCCTTCATGCACGTATTTGATGGTTTCCGTACGTCTCACGAAATGCAGCGTATCGAAGCCCTCGACTACAACGATCTGGCTAAACTGGTTGACTACAAACAGCTCGAAGCTTTCCGTAAAAACAGCCTGAACCCTGAACATCCGTACACTCGTGGTACGACTGTTAACCCGGATATCTTCTTCCAGACAAAAGAAGGCGCTAACGAAAAAGTTGCTACCATCCCTGACGTAGTACAGCACTACATGGATGAAATCAACAAACTGACTGGTCGGGACTACAAACTGTTCAACTACTATGGTCCTGAAGATGCAGAAGAATTGATCGTTATCATGTGCTCCGCTGCTGAAACAGTTCGTGATACGGTTGATTACCTCAACGCACACGGCAAAAAAGTCGGCATGATTCAGGTTCACCTCTATCGTCCGTTCTCTGTTAAACATTTCGTTGACGCTATTCCGGCAACTGTTAAGAAAATTGCCGTTATGGACCGCACGAAAGAATCCGGCTGCGTAGCAGAACCTCTGTACTTGGACGTTCAGATGGCTCTCGTACAGTCCGGCCGTGGTGATATCACTGTCGTAGGCGGCCGTTATGGTCTCTCCTCGAAAGATACCACACCTGGTCAGATCGCAGCTGTATACAAAAACCTCGAACAGGATACACCGAAGAACAACTTCACTATCGGTATCGTTGATGATGTTACCTTCACTTCCTTGCCGACAGAAAACTTCCACATCGAATATCCTGGCCAGATTTCCGCTAAAATCTGGGGCCTCGGCGGCGACGGCACGGTTGGCGCTAACAAGAACGCCATCACCATCATCGGCCTCGATGCTGACAAATATGCACAGGCTTACTTCTCCTATGACTCCATGAAGACAGGCGGCCTGACACAGTCCCACTTACGTTTCGGTGACAAACCGATCCATGCTACGTACCTCGTAGGTTCCGCTGACTTCGTTGGTTGCCATGCACCTACATACGTAAAGAAATATGATACGACGACGGACCTCAAAGACGGCGGTGTATACCTCCTGAACTGTCCGTGGAGCGTAGAAGAACTGGACAAAGAACTCCCGGCACAGATGAAGAAAGATCTGTTCAATAAACACGCTCAGTTCTACATCATCGACGCTACGAAGCTCGCTGGTGAAATCGGCCTTGGTAACCGCGTTAACTCCATCCTCCAGGCTGCATTCTTCAAACTGACGAACGTTATTCCTATCGACGAAGCTGTCGAAGCCATGAAGAGAGGCAACTACAACTCCTACTTCAAGAAGGGCGGCCAGGAAATCGTTGACAAGAACAACAAAGCTGTCGACGCTGGTATCGAAGGCCTGACGAAAGTCGAAATCCCGGCTTCCTGGGCTGACGCTGTCGATGCTCCGGCACCGAAAGTTGATATGCCTGATTTCGTTCGTGACCTCGTTATCCCTGTTGACCGTCAGCACGGCGACGAACTGCCTCTGTCCATCTTCAAGAAATACGGCGTATTCGATGGCACCTGGCAGAACGGCACGACAGAATACCTCAAACGTGGCGTAGCTATCGAAGTTCCTCACTGGAACGCCGACGTTTGCGCACAGTGCAACAGCTGCGCAATGGCTTGCCCCCATGCAGCAATCCGCCCGGTTCTCGTAACGGACGCTGAAAAAGCTGATGCTCCGGCTAACTTCGTAACCGTACCGGCTAAAGGCAAAGGCTTGGAAAACTACAGCTATCGTATGCAGCTTTCCCCGTATGACTGCCTCGGCTGCGGCGTTTGCACGACTGTTTGCCCGATGAAAGAAAAAGGCGCTCTGGTTATGGTTCCGATGCAGGACGAAGTAGACCAGCAGGACAACTTCAACGAATATGCAATGAAAGAAAAATATTTGAAGAAAGAAGTTGTCAGCGACTCCAACGTCAAAGCTGCTCAGTTTGCTAAACCGTACTTCCAGTTCTCGCCTGCTTGCGGCGGCTGCGCTGAAACAACCTACATCAAGACGGTTACACAGCTCTTCGGCTCCCGCATGTACATTGCCAATGCTTCCGGTTGCTCCTCTGCATACGGCGGTTCTCTCCCGATGACTCCGTACTGCAAAGACGAACGCGGCTTTGGTCCTTGCTGGGAGCAGTCCCTGTTCGAAGACAATGCTGAATTCGCTTATGGCTACTTCCATGCACAGGATGCTATCCAGAAGGAAATCATCATCCGTCTGAACACCCTGAAAGAACAGAACATCTGCACAGCAGAAATCGAAGCATACCTCGCTGCTTACCAGGATGGCAAGAAATCCCGTGAAGTATCGGATGCTCTCCTCGCTGCTCTCGAAAAAGCAGAACAGACAGAAGAAGTTAAATTCGTCCTCCAGAACCGTGAATTCGTTGCTAAGAAGTCCGTATGGGCTATCGGCGGCGACGGCTGGGCTTACGATATCGGCTTCGGCGGTATTGACCATGTAATTGCTCAGAACCGCGATGTCAACATCCTCGTTGTTGATACAGAAGTATACTCCAACACAGGCGGCCAGGCTTCCAAAGCTACCCAGACTTCGGCTGTTGCCAAGTTCGCTGCCGGCGGTAAAGTAATCAAGAAGAAAGACCTCGGCGCTATTGCCATGACCTACGGCTATGTATATGTAGCTCAGGTTGCTATGGGTTACAGCCAGGCTCAGACTCTCCGCGCTATCCGCGAAGCTGAAGCATATGATGGTCCTTCCATCGTCATCTGCTACTGCCCGTGCCTCGAACATGGTATCCGTGCTGGTATGGGATCCACACAGCTCGAAATGAAGAAAGCTGTTGAATGCGGTTACTGGCATCTCTATCGCTTCGATCCGCGTCTGGCTGAACAGGGCAAGAACCCGTTCCAGCTCGATTCTCCGGAACCGGATGCAGAAAAGATCATGGATTACCTCAACGGCGAAAACCGTTACAGAAGACTCAAGATCAACTTCCCGGAACGTGCCGATGCATTGTACAAGAAAGAAATTCAGGATGCAAAAGACCGTTACCACAAATATGCAAAACTGGCTGGCAGAGAATAATCGCTCCGCTTGCTATGCAAAGAGCCCAGACTTCGGTCTGGGCTTTTTTGCTGGACAAGAACCGTTTAGGACCGTATGATATAGATAATAACCTATAGGAGGTGTCATACAATGATTGTTATGGTTGCCCTGGATGACCATCAGGGTCTCTGTTTTAACCACCGCCGCCAGAGCCGCGACCGCGTCCTGCGCGATTACATGCTGGACCTGGCAGGGGATTCGGGTATTTGGCTCAATGCCTATTCTGCGTCCATGTTTACGGAAGACACGCATACCTTACATATTGCCGAAGATTTTCTCGACCAGGCCGGTCCCGGTGAGTACGCCCTCGTAGAAGATAAGGCCGTACGGCCCTACGCCGGCAAGATCGAAAAGCTTATCGTCTTCCGCTGGAACCGGTCTTATCCGGCCGACATGTATTTCGACCTTACGCCGGACGACGGCTGGCAGCTCCAATCAAGCCGCGATTTCGCCGGTTCGTCGCACGACAAGATAACCGAGGAGGTGTATAGCCGGTGAAAAAACTGACGACACTGCTTGCCGTTCTCGTAACGGCACTCTGCCTCTTCCTGGCCGGCTGCGGCACTTCCGGCCAGGCACCGGACCAGGGCACGAAAAAGCCTGCGCAAACGCAGACGACACAAGCCCAGAAGGCAGACAAAACGGCCCAGGCCCAGCCATCCTTTGACCTCGACAGTATTCCTGACTTCGATGGCCATCCCTATGTGGTCATCAATGACAACGTACCGTCCTTTGCGGCAGCCGACAGGACGACCCAGTCCTTCGAGCACTACAGCAATCTCGATTCCCTAGGGCGCTGCGGCCCGGCCTATGCCAACATCGGCCGCGACCTCATGCCGACGAAAAAACGCGGTGCCATTGGCAGCGTCAAGCCCAGCGGCTGGCATACGACAAAGTATGACAACGTCGACGGCAAGTACCTGTACAACCGCTGCCACCTCATTGGCTATCAGCTGACGGCAGAAAACGCCAACCCGAAGAACCTCATTACAGGCACGCGCTATTTGAACGTAGAAGGCATGCTGCCCTTTGAAAATATGGTAGCCGACTACGTCAAAGAAACAAATAACCACGTCCTGTACCGTGTCACGCCTATTTTCTCAGGCGATAACCTTGTCGCCAACGGTGTAGAAATGGAAGGCTATTCCGTGGAAGACCAGGGCGCAGGCATTCAGTTCCACGTCTTCGTCTACAATAACCAGCCCGGCATTGTCATCAATTATAAGACCGGCACGAGCAAGGCTCTCTAAGCAGGGGAGAAGCCCTGCCTTTTGACTAAAAATGTGTACGACAACAGAAAATGACTGGACAATTTTTGCCAGAGGCTTATAATGTCATATGTATAACGTCATTTTTTTGTTTAGCTAAACTAATGGAGGGTGAGCCACCATGGCTTTTTTAGCATCAATCCAGGGAGTAATCCCTATACTGCTGATTATCTTGTTAGGGTATGAAATGCAGGACCGGCACTTCGTCAGCGATGATTTTACAGACAACGTGTCTAAGATCATCATGAACATCGCCTTGCCGGCAGCCGTCTTTGCGTCGATGGTCAAGTACATGTCCCTCGATATGCTGGGCTCCCTTTCAGAAGGCATAACCCTCGTCGGCATCAGCGTGCTCCTGTGGTACGGCCTGGGCTGGGTTTGGGCCAAAATCACGCACGTACCGGCCGGCCGTAACGGCAGCTTCGTCGCCGCCGTAGCCAATACGAACACGCTCTTTATTGGCTGGCCCCTCAACCTGGCTCTCTTTGGGGAACAGGCTATGCCGTACTTCCTGGCCTATTTCTTTTTCTGTAATATCTCCTGCTGGACCATTGGCGCCTTCCTCGTCGCCGAAGATCCCGTGCTCAGTTACCGCCAGAAAGTAAGGCGCCACTTCGACCTTAAGAAGCTCGTACCGCCACCGCTCGTCAGCTGCGTCGTGGCCTTTGCCTTTCTCCTGACCGGTATCACCCTGCCGGACGCGCTCCTCAATACGTTTAATTACGTCGGCAGCCTGGTCACGCCTTTGTCGCTTCTCTATATCGGCATGACACTGCAAAAGGCAGGTATCCGCAATATTTCCCTGGACCGCGATACCGTTGCCGGCTTCACGGGCCGCCTCATCCTGGCGCCGGCCGTCATGGCCGCCGTCCTCATTGTAGGCCAGCGCTTCTTAGGCCCCATGTCGGCCCTCGAATTCGATACGTACATCGTCCAGTCGTCCCTGCCGATCATGGCTGTCCTGCCGATTATGGCAAACGAAGCCCACGGCGACGTACGCTACGCTACGAGTATGGTCACGGCCAGTACGGTTCTCTTTGCCGCCGTCATTCCCTTGGTCGTCCTGGTCCTCGGCGTCTGACACCGCTTTCACTTACGGATTTCCCTTTGCCCCTGTGGCAAGGCGGAAATCCGTTTTTTCTTTTTGCAGGTCTGCAAAGGCCAAGCCATACGGCACGACGCCATCCATAAGGAAAAAAGAAAAAACTTGCACAGTTTTTACAGGCAAACCATAGCTTTTTCCTTGACTTAGAGTAAACTTCATATGATAAGATAGTACCGTTGTTGTACATAATGAAACAACACGCATGCATTTAGTAAGGGGAGGAAACAACCATGGAAAAATCTAAAGTGTATTTTACTGATTTTCGTTGCAAAATCGGTACGAATGGGTTAACGAAATTACAGAAACTGTGCCGCCGTGCCGGTATCGATCAGATCGACATGGATGGCAAGTTCGTGGCCATCAAAATGCACTTCGGCGAATTGGGCAGCTTGGCCTCGATCCGCCCGCAGTACGTCAAAGCCGTAGCCGACCTGGTGAAGGAATTGGGCGGCAAACCGTTCCTGACGGACTGTAATACCCTCTATCCGGGCAGCCGCAAGCATGCCCTGGAACATCTGGACTGTGCCAACCTGAACGGCTACAACACGGTCACGACGGGCTGTCAGATCATCATCGGCGACGGCCTGCGCGGTACCGATGAAGTAGAAGTACCCGTTAAAAATGGGGAATACGTAGAAAAAGCAAAGATTGGCCGGGCCATTATGGACGCCGACGTCTTCATCAGCCTGGCTCACTTTAAAGGCCACGAAATGACCGGCTTTGGCGGCGCAATCAAAAATATCGGCATGGGCTGCGGCAGCCGTGCCGGCAAGATGGAACAGCATTCTTCGGGCAAACCGGCTGTAGACGAAAGCCTCTGCCGTGGCTGCCGCCGTTGCGCTACGGAATGCGGCTCCGACGCCATTACCTATGAAAACAACAAAGCCCATATCGACGAAGAACTGTGCAAAGGCTGCGGCCGCTGCATCGGCGCCTGCGCCTTTGACGCCATCCAGACCATCGACTGGGATGCCAGCGACAAACTGGACCGCAAAATGGCCGAATACGCCCAGGTAGTCTGTCAGGACCGTCCGTGCTTCCATATCAACATGGTCATGGACGTATCGCCGAACTGCGACTGTCATGCGGAAAGCGACGCACCGATCCTGCCGAACCTCGGCATGTTTGCGTCCTTCGACCCGGTGGCCCTCGACCAGGCCTGTGTTGATGCCTGCCAGAAAGCACAGCCCCTGCCAAACAGCCAGCTCGCCGATAACCTGGCCAACCCGGAACTGGAATGTCACCACGATCACTTCATCGACAACAACCCTCACGTCAACTGGGAAGAAACCCTCGTTCATGCACAGAAAATCGGCATGGGCACACGGGAATACGAACTCGTTGTCGTAAAATAAGGATATTTCTTGCAGTAAAAGCCACGGATCGCTGTCCGTGGCTTTTTTGTACCTGGATAACCATTCTCAAATATGCTAAAATGTATAAGATACGAAAAAGATACCAATTAGGAGGTCTTTCATGTACAACTATGTATTATTCGATTTGGACGGTACCCTGACCGATTCCAAGGAAGGCATCATCAAGTCCGTCGCCTACGCCCTGGAAAAAATGGGGGAAACGACGGCAGGCCGCCTGGATCAGCACACGGTCATCGGGCCGCCTATGATGACCACGTTCACCCAGGTCTATGGCTTTTCCGAAGCCAAGGCACGCCACTTGTACAGCCTCTTCCAGGAACGCTATGGTACAGTAGGCCGTTTTGAAAATAAACCCTTCCCGGGCATTTTGGACCTCTTGCAGGCCCTGCGGGACCATGGTGTAGCCAGCTATGTGGCTACGTCAAAGCCGACGGTTCACGCCCAGGCTATTTGTGATAAATTTGGCATTACCCCTTACGTAGAGGCTGTCTGTGGCAGCACTCTGGGCGGCTCGGAAACGAAAGCCGACGTCATGCAGGCCGTCCTCGACCGCATCGGCCCTGACGGCGTGCCGTCGAGCCTCATGGTAGGGGACCGCAAATACGACGTTATTGGCGCCAGAGAAACGCACGTACCCGTAGCCATCGTAGGCTTCGGCTATGGCACAGAGGCAGAACGGCAGGCCTTCCCGCCGGATTACTTCGCCCCCGACGTGCCGGCACTACAGCAGATTATCCTTGGCGATACAAACAGATAGGAGAGATAGTATGACCTTAGATGTACACAGCACGTTACACGGTTTCCGTGTCGATCGCGCAGTTTTTGTCAAAGAATTAGGCAGCCAGGCGTATGAAATGACACACGTCCAGTCCGGCGCCCGCCTGCTCTACATCAAAAACGACGACGACAACAAAGTATTTTCCATTTCCTTCCGCACGACACCGTCGGACAGCACAGGCGTACCGCACATTTGCGAACACTCGACGCTGTGCGGCTCGCGCAAGTTCCCCTTGAAGGAACCCTTCGTCGAACTGGTCAAAGGCTCGCTCAATACGTTCCTCAACGCCATGACCTTCCCGGACAAGACCATGTATCCCGTAGCCAGCCGCAACGCCATCGACTTCAAAAACCTCGTCGACGTCTACCTTGATGCGGTCTTCTTCCCAAACATGCTCAAGGACCCGGAAGTCCTCATGCAGGAAGGCTGGCACTATGAAATGGAAACACCTGACGCGCCCCTTTCCTACAGCGGCGTCGTCTACAATGAAATGAAAGGCGTCTTCTCGTCACCGGACGCCCAGCTCGAACGGCACGTTATGGAAAACCTCTTCCCGGACACGACGTACGGCGTCGAATCGGGCGGCGATCCAGACGACATTCCGAACCTCACGCAGGCAGACTTTACGGCCTTCCACGCCAAATACTACCACCCGTCGAACAGCTACATCTTCCTCTATGGTGATCTCGATATCGACGCCATGCTGGCATTCATCGACGGCGAATACCTGAGCAAATTCACGGCCACGCACATTGCCTCGGAAATCGGCCGCCAGGCCTGCCCGGGGAGCATCGTAAAAACCTACCCGTACGGCGTAGCCAACGGCGAAAAGACAGAGCAGAAGACACTGCACAGCCTGACCTACGTCGTCGACGACGCCCTCGACACGACGCTGGCCCTGGCCTTTAAGACCCTCACCTACGCCCTCTTGCTCTCACCGGCAGCACCGCTCAAAAAAGCCCTCGTCGACGCCGGCCTGGGCCAGGACATTTCCGGTGACTTCCAAAACGGCCTGCTCCAGCCCCTGTGGGGCATTTCCATCAACGGCTCGGACCCGGACAAGCAGGCACAGATTCTGCCCGTCGTACGTAAAGCCCTGACAGACCTCGTCACGAAGGGCATCGACCGGACCCTCCTCACAGGCGCCCTGAACCGCATTGAATTTTCCCTGCGCGAAGCCGACTTTGCCGGCCGTCCGAAGGGACTCATCTACGGCATCCAGTGCATGGATACGTGGCTCTACGACGAAGACCCGCTCCTTTCCCTGACCTATGAAGATGCCCTCCAGACACTGCGCCAGGGCCTGACGACGTCGTACTACGAAGACATCCTGAAGAAATACATCCTTGACAATCCCTACTACGCCCTGGTGTCCCTCGTACCGGAACCGGGCCTCACGGAACAGCACGACCAGGCCGTAGCTGAAAAGCTCGCTGCCTACAAGGCCACCCTGTCGGCGCAGGACATTGACGCCATCATCGCCGCTACGCAGGCCCTCAAAAAACGCCAGGCAACGCCCGATTCGCCGGAAGCCCTGCAGACCATTCCGACCCTCTCCCGGGCTGACCTCGAAGCCAAGGCCGAAGACGTGGAAATGCATGAAGAAGCCGTAGCCGGCGTGCCCCTGTGCTACGTACCGGACTTTACCAATGGCATTACTTACATCAATGCCTACTTTGATTTGCACGGCTTTACGACGGAAGAAATGTCCTACGTCTACCTCCTGAGCGATCTCCTGGGTGATCTCGATACGCAGGACCACACCTATGCAGACCTTTCGGGCCTCATCGACCTCTATACCGGCGGCATTGACTACAGCGTTTCAGCCTACGCCGACCAGATCGACAACAGCAAGTACACGCCGGTCTTTAAAATAAAGACCAAGGCCCTCAGCAAAAACCTGGATAAGGCCATTGCCCTCTTAAAGGAAATTACGCTCCAGACGCTCTTTACCAACAAGGAACGCCTCATCGAGCTCGTAGAAGAAACGAAGGCCGGCTGGGATATGGACGCCTTCCGCCGCGGCCAGACCCTGGTCATGCACCGCGTCCTGTCCTATACGTCGCCGGTAGAGCAGTTCTGCGATGCCGGGGAACTCTCGTATTATGATTTCGTCGCCTCCGTAGCGGCAACGATCCGGACGGAACCGGAAAAAACGGCCAGCCGGTTTCAGGCAGTCCTGGAAAAAATCTTTGTCCGCGCCGGCCTGACGCTCGCCGTGACCGGCAGCGAAGAAGACAAGCAGACTGCCGTCAGCCTCCTGCCCCAGTGGCTCCAGGCTATGCCCACCGGCGAAACACAGACCAGCCTCTGCCAGTTCCCGCTGGCACCGAAGAACGAAGGCATCATGACCAGCGGCAAGGTCCAGTACGTCGCCAAGGGCGGCAACTTCCGCCGTCACGGCTATGACTACACGGGCAGCATGATGGTCCTCAATACGATTCTCCAGTACGGCTACTTGTGGACGAAGATCCGCGTCCAAGGCGGTGCCTACGGCGCCTTTACACGCTTTTATGCCAACGGCGACATGGTCTTTTGCTCGTACCGCGATCCGAACCTGCGCCGTAGCATCGAAGCCTACGACGACCTGGCAGACTATTTGGCACACTTCGACATTTCCGACCGGGAAATGACCAAGTACGTCATCGGCACGCTGAGCCGCATTGACGTACCGCTTACGCCATCCCTGCGGGGCGACAAGGCCATGAACCGCTACTTTACAGGCCTGACCCAGGCAGAAGCACAGCGCCGCCGCGATCAGCTCCTGGCTACGACTGTAGACGACATCCGCGCCCTGGCACCGCTCGTACGGGACGTCATGGGCGATAACCAGATCTGCGTCATGGGCGGCGAAGGAAAGCTCCGCGAAGACAGCGACCTCTTCGGCACGCTCATTTCCCTGCCGGGCTAAGGAGGGACGCGCGTGCGAGGACGATTTGCGCCCAGTCCGACGGGCTATATCCACGTGGGCAACGTCTGGTCGGCTTTCCTGGCGTGGCTGCAAGTGCGCCAGGCCGGCGGCACGCTGGTCCTGCGTATAGAAGACATTGATGAACAGCGGTCGAAAGGGGAGTTTGTCACGGCCCTCCTGGAGGACCTCACCTGGCTGGGCCTTACGTGGGATGAAGGCCCGGATACAGGCGGCCCCTGCGGCCCCTACGTACAGCAAGAGCGCTACGACCGCTATGCTGCGGCCCTGGCACAGCTGGCGGCACAAGGCCTGCTCTACCCGTGCTACTGCAGCCGCGCCAGGCTCCAGGCTGTAGGCGCGCCCCACGCCGGGGAACACGTCGTTTACGACGGCCACTGCTATGGCCTCTCCAAAGAAGAGCAGGCCCGGCAGACGAAGAAGCCGTCGTGGCGCGTACACGTACCGGCCCGGACCGTGACCTTTACGGACGGCGTCTACGGAAGGCAGGACGAATTTTTACCATGCTGCTGCGGTGATTTCGTCGTTCGCCGCGCCGATGACCTGTATGCCTACCAGCTCGCCGTATCCGTCGATGACGCTGCCATGGCCATTACCCACGTCCTGCGCGGCCGCGATCTCCTGTCGTCGACGGCCCAGCAGATCTGGCTCATAGAAACGCTGGGCGGCACGGCGCCGGCCTACACGCACGTACCCATGCTCATGGACGCCGGCGGCCACCGCCTGTCCAAACGGCAGCAGGGCATTACCGTGCGCAGCCTGCGCGGCCGGGGTGTCACAGCCCGGGCCCTCTTATCCTACCTGGCCTGGCTCGGCGGTCTCCTGCCGGAACGGCGCTGCCTCTCCCTGGCAGACCTGGTCAGGCAGTGCCGGTTTGAAGCGCTGCGGCACGACGACATCGTCCTCCCGGACGACTGGTTGTCCCAGGTAAGTGACATTTCAAAAAGTTTTTGAAAATAACGTATATCCATTAATTTTTATTACCATAAGACGTAGACTGCAAGGCAAAGGGAAGGAAAAACCTTCAAATTTTGCCTTGCAGTTTTTTTATATCTTTGTGTATACACTATTAATTACTTAACCTTGTTGTCATGCAGTGTGAAAATGTGGTAAAATGTGGTGAAAAGTGATAAAAAGTACAGAAAGGAGGGTCCTGCCATGTTCATGGGAGAATATTCACACGCCATCGACGCCAAAGGCCGGGTGATCATGCCGGCTAAGTTCCGCGAAGAACTGGGCGCTTCTTGTGTTGTTACCCGTGGCCTGGAGGGCTGTCTTTCTGTGTACACGTCCGAGGCCTGGCAGGCCTTGGCGGATAAAATGAAAAAGCTGCATACGAGCAAGGAAAAAGTACGCGCTTTTAAACGCTTTCTCTTCGGCAGCGCGGCGGAATTGGAATTTGACCGGACAGGACGTATCCTCATTCCCGCAACGCTCCGTGATTACGCAGGCTTGAGCCGGGAAGTAACGGTACTCGGTACAGGCGACACCATTGAAATCTGGGATAAAGAAGCCTATGAAGCCTACGCTGCCAAAACCGTTCCGGCTATGGAAGAAATAGCCGAAGAACTGGAAGATCTGGATTTCGATTTATAGGAGCATTCATGGAATTTCATCATATAAGCGTATTGCGCAATGAAACTATCGAGCACCTCTTGGGCGATCCCCATGGCATCTACGTAGATTGCACCCTCGGCGGTGGCGGCCATTCCCATTACCTGGCGGAACACCTGGCCGACGATGGCACGATCATCGGTCTCGACCAGGACCAGACGGCTATAAACGCTGCCTCAGCCCGCATGGCCGACGTAGGCTGCCGCTTCATTCCCGTACAAAAGAACTTCCGCTACATCGGCGACGTACTGGACGAGCTGCAGATCGATTACGTAGACGGCGTCATGTTTGACCTGGGCGTTTCCAGCTACCAGCTCGATACACCGGAACGGGGCTTTTCGTACATGCAGGACGGCCCCCTCGACATGCGCATGGACCGGTCCCAGGGCAAAAGTGCCTACGACGTGGTCAATACGTACAGTGAAGGCGAGCTCTACCGGATCATCAAGGACTACGGCGAAGAACGCTGGGCCAAGCGCATTGCCGCGTTCATCGTGGCAGCCCGCAAGGACGCACCGCTGACGACGACAGCCGAGCTGGTATCGGTCATCAAGAAGGCCATTCCCGCCGGCGCCCGCAAGGACGGTCCCCATCCGGCAAAACGGACCTTTCAGGCCATCCGCATCGAAGTAAACGATGAACTGGGGATTCTGCGGCAGGCTGTAGAAACGGCAGCCGGGCGGTTAAAGCCGGGCGGCCATATTTGCGTCATTACCTTCCACTCCCTGGAAGACCGCATTGTCAAGCAGACCTTAAAGCTCTTGGCGACGGACTGCATCTGTCCGCCGGACCTGCCGGTCTGCGTCTGCCACCACCACGCCAGCCTGCGCGTACAGCGTCATGCTATTGAGCCGTCGGCGGCAGAAATCGAAGCAAATCCACGGGCCCGCAGCGCAAAATTGCGGGTTGGTATACATAAATAAAATTGATAAAATAAACGAGATTTATTGTTTTTATTGTTGATGGGATGTGTTATAATATGCTGGCCAGAAAAGCTGGATATACTCACTATGAGGGACTGCAGGAACACGGGCAGTCCGGCACAACATCATACGCGGGCATGGAAGAACGACGGTTTGGCCGGCTCTTACGACAGACCATCGTCATCGTGGGTATCATTGGCGTCTTTATGCTGGCCTGTGTTGCCTTATCGGCAATCAAAGCCAACAACAGCTACGTCCTCATGCAGCACAAGCTGCATGCGCGCCAGCTGCAGCATGAAAACGAAATGCTCCGCGTGGATATTGCCAAATTAGGGACTCCTGACAGAATTTACAAGGAGGCCAAAAAGTTGGGTATGGTAATGCCAGTTACTGTCTTGTATGGTCAGTCTCATGAAACGTCCGGAACAGCCAATACCAGCCATTAGTGCGGCAGCATGAGCAGCCTTGTTTTAAGGCTGCTATTGTTGTTTTTCTGTTCTGTACGCATAGCTTGCAATACAAAAAAAGGGGGGAACACCTACACATGAAATCAATCGCTGAACTTTGTAAACAAATCAAGGGAATATATAACATAGATGGCAATGCCAACACACAGATTACGGGGATCTCGTCAGATTCCCGCGATATTGAACCGGGCTATCTCTTCGTCTG
This sequence comes from Megasphaera hominis, assembly GCF_014269395.1. Classification (GTDB taxonomy): domain Bacteria; phylum Bacillota; class Negativicutes; order Veillonellales; family Megasphaeraceae; genus Megasphaera; species Megasphaera hominis. The sequence continues at coordinate 32,324 of NZ_JACOGK010000005.1, read as the reverse complement.
CTTTGCCGGCGTTCACACAGACGGCTCGAAATACGCTGCCCAGGCAGTCGAAAAGGGCGCCGTTGCCATCCTCACGACGAAGCACCTGCCGCTGCCGCAAAAGGCCGTCCAGATCATGGTACCGGACGTACACCACGCCGTAGAAGACATGGTGCCCTATTTCTATGACTATCCCGGCAAGAAAATGCGCATGATCGGCGTCACCGGCACGAACGGCAAGACGACGACGAGCCATATCATTGCCCACATCCTGCGCGCCGCAGGCCATCACGTCGGCGTCCTCGGCACGATTCACGCCCTCATCGACGACGAAGAACTGCCGATCCACAATACGACACCGGACGTCATCGAACTGCAGCGCTTCCTGGCCCTCATGTACGACCGCGGCATGACCCACGTCGTCATGGAAGTATCGAGCCATGCCCTGGCCTTAAACCGCGTTGCCGGCATCGAATACGATACAGCCGTCTTCACGAACCTCACGCAGGACCACCTCGATTTCCATAAAACCTTTGAAAACTACCTGGCCGCCAAAGCCAAGCTCTTCCAGAGCCTGAGCCGGGAAGAACACGTCAAGGATAACAAAACGGCCATCGTCAACATCGACGACGCCTACGCCGACGGCATCCTCAAGGCCTGCCACTGCCGGGTCCTCACGTATGGCGTAGAAAAGAAAGCCGACCTCCAGGGCGCCAACCTGTCGGTCGAACTGAAACACTCGGCCTTCGACGTCACCGGCCCCTTCGGCACGGTCCATCTGAAAATGAATATTACCGGCCTCTTCAACGTCTATAACACGCTGGCCGCCATTGGCGCCGCCCATGCAGAAGGCGTAGACCTGGCAACTATAGAAAAAGCACTGCAGGATTTCCATTCTGTACCGGGCCGCTTTGAACTCGTCGAAGCCGGCCAGGATTTTGCCATTGTCGTCGACTATTCCCACACGCCGGACAGCCTGGAAAAGGCCCTCGAAACGGCACGCGATATGAAGCCAAAGCGCATCCTCGCCGTCTTTGGCTGCGGCGGTGACCGGGACCGTACGAAACGGCCGATCATGGGCCGCATTGCCGCCGAAAAGGCAGACATTCCCATCGTTACGTCAGACAATCCCCGTTCGGAAAACCCCGACGCCATTGTCGCTGAAGTAGAAGCCGGTGTCAAAGAAGGCCTGCATCCGGGCCAGCAGCACGAAGTCATTGTCGACCGCCGTCAGGCCATTTACCGGGCTGTCGAACTGGCCCAGCCGGGAGATATCGTCCTCATTGCCGGCAAAGGCCATGAAGATTATCAGATCCTCAACACGGGGACTATCCATTTCGACGATCGCGAAGTAGCCAGAGACGCCGTCCTGGCTTTAAAGGGGAGATAAGAAATGGCACGATTCACACTGGATGAAGTGGTACAGGCCACAGGCGGCCGCCTCGTATATGACGTACCGGACCGGACCTTTAGCCAGGCCGAAACGGATACGCGGGCGATCAGCCAGGGAGCGCTCTTCGTCGCCCTCAAGGGCGAACGCTTCAACGGCCACGATTACGTCCTCAGGGCACGCGAACAAGGCGCCTTAGGGGCCGTCGTGTCCGAAGACCGGCCGGAATACAACGTACCCGGTTTTGCCGTCTTTCTCGTAGCCAATACGGAAACGGCCTATCAGGACCTGGCCCGTTTTCACCGGCGCCGCTTTGCCATTCCCATCGTCGCCGTTACGGGCTCTGTCGGCAAGACGTCGACACGCAGCATCATTGCCGCTGTATTGTCCCAGCGCTACCACGTCCTGCAGACAGAAAAGAATTTCAACAACGAAATCGGCTTGCCCCGTACGCTCCTGCAGCTTACGCCGGAACATGAAGTGTGTGTCGTAGAAATGGGCATGCGCGGCCTCGGCCAGATTGCCGAGCTGGCCGCCATTGCCGAACCGACCATCGGCGTCGTCACAAACGTCGGCAAAAGCCATATCGAACTCCTGGGCTCCCAGGAAAATATAGCCAAGGCCAAAAGCGAGCTCGTAGAAGCCCTGCCCGAAAACGGCGCAGCCATCCTCAACCAGGATGATCCCTACGTCGCTGCCATGGCCGATCTCTGCCGCGGCAAAGTCGTAGGCTATGGCGTAACCAGCAACGCCGCCATCCGGGCCAGCCGTATTACGTGCAACGAAAAGGGTATCCGCTTTGCCTGCCGCTGCTTTGACCAGGTACTCGATATCCACATGCCTGTCATTGGCCGGCATAACGTATACAACGCCCTGGCGGCCATTGCCGTAGGACGCCTCCTGGGCCTTTCGGAGCATCAGCTCGCCAAGGGCTTGGCCGAATACCGCGGCATGCCTATGCGCCAGGAACTCGTGCGCTGTGGCGACTATACGTTTATTAACGACGCCTACAATGCCAACCCGGCTTCCATGAGCGAAGCCCTGCGTTCGCTGACGCTGCTCACCAAAGGACGCAAAATCGCCGTCCTCGGCGGCATGCTCGAACTGGGCGAGTGGGCCCAAAAAGAACATGCAGCCATCGGCGCCGAAGCCGCTGACCTGGGTATTGACATTCTCATTACCCTCGGTGACCTGGCAGCCGGCATTGCCAGCGCAGCCCGCGCTAAGGGCCTTACCGCCGTGTACACGACAGCTACCCATGCCGAAGCGGCAGCGCGCCTGCAGGAACTCCTGCAGCCCGGTGACACTATCTTATTAAAAGGATCCCGTGGCTTTGCCATGGAAAAAATATTGCCTTATTTTGAAAGGAAGTAATGTTGATGTTAAATACGCTGCTCTTTGGTTTTGCCGTAAGCCTTATCGTGGCTTTGGCTCTGGGTCCCCTGGTAATCCGGGAATTGAAACATTTTCACGCCCGCCAGTCGGAACGCGAAGAAGGTCCTCAGAGTCATAAGTATAAAGCCGGCACGCCAACCATGGGTGGCGTGTTGATACTGGCGGCCCTCATCGTGTCGTGCCTTATCTTTAATCCCCTCGACTTGCGCAAGGGCCTGGCCTTGTTCCTGACCTTTGGTCACGGCGTCATCGGCTTTCTCGACGACTCCATCAAGGCCATCAAGCACCGCAACCTGGGCCTGACAGCCAAACAAAAACTGGCAGCCCAGTTCGTCATGGCCGCAATCTTTTGCTTCATCCTGAAAGAATACCTGAATTTCCCGACAACCCTGTGGATTCCTTTTACCACCTGGAATATTGATTTAGGGCTGTTTTATTATCTCTTTGTCTTCGTCATGATCGTCGGCACGAGCAACGCCGTCAACCTGACCGACGGCCTGGACGGCCTGGCAGCAGGCTCCTGCGCCATTACGTCCGTCGCCTACGTAGTCATCGCCGTAGCCCTGGGCTACGTGCACTTCGCCGTCTTCTGTGCGGCCCTGACCGGCGCCTGCCTGGGCTTCCTCTTTTACAACCAGCACCCGGCCAAGATGTTCATGGGTGACACAGGCTCCCTGGCCTTGGGCGGTGCCCTGGCTGCCATGGCTATCCTGACGAAAACAGAACTGCTCCTCATCATCGCCGGCGGCCTCTACGTCATTGAAGCCCTCTCCGTCATCATCCAGGTCATTTCCTTCAAGACGACGGGCAAACGGGTCTTCAAGATGAGCCCCATTCATCACCACTTTGAATTATCCGGCTGGAGCGAAGTAAAAGTAGTAACCGTATTTTGGAGCTTTTCGGCCCTCATGGCCATTCTTTCGATTTTTATCGTTTTGGCGTGGAAATAAAAACCAACCGTCTGATTTCGTCTAAAAGCAGGTGTGAATATGAGCATAATGGATTTTTCTGGAAAACGTGTGTTAGTCATCGGTGCCGGTATCAGTGGCCGGTCTGCGTCGGAGGCCCTGGCCTGTCACGGCGCTTCGGTCATATTAAATGATGTCAAGAATGTCGACGCCCAAGGGGAACCGTGGAATGAATTGAAGGCCGACGGCGTACAGCTCGTCTTTGGCCATCAGGAAGCAGCCCTTCTCGACAACATCGATATCGTCGTCCCTTCGCCCGTCGTTTCTCCGGAAATTCCGATTATGAAGGAAGCGGCAGCCCGCAAGCTGCCCATTTGGAGTGAAGTCGAAGTAGCCTGCCGCGTCACCGATGCGGACATCCTGGCCATTACCGGCACGAACGGCAAGACGACGACGACCACCCTCTTAGGCGAAATCATGAAGGCCGCCGGCCGGGAAACGGTCATTGGCGGCAATATCGGCTACGGCCTGTCCCTGCAGGCAGAAGACCTGCCCAAGGAAGACGTCGTCGTAGCAGAACTGTCCAGCTTCCAGCTGGAATTTACGCGTACCCTGAAAGCCAAGGCCGCCGTCATCCTGAACATTACGCCGGACCACCTCGATCGTCACCACACGATGGAAGCCTACGTAGCAGCGAAAAAACGCATTTTTCTCAACCAGGACAAGAGCGATTTCGCCCTGCTCAACTATGACGACGCCCTTGTCCGTCCGATGGAACCGGACATGACCGGTACGGTCCTCTGGTTTTCCACAGAAGGCGAAGTGCCGGTTGGCGCTTTTGCCAAAGACGGCAACCTGGTCCTGCGTATGGACGGCAAGGATACGCTCATTTGCAAAGAAACAGAGCTGAAGCTATTCGGCAAACACAATATTCAAAACTGTCTGGCAGCTGCACTTATGGCCTACGTAGCCGGTGCACCTTTGCCGGTCATTCGCACGGTACTGCAACACTTCAAGGGTGTCGAACACCGGATCGAACCGGTACGCACCCTGAATGGCGTAACGTATTATAACGATTCTAAAGGCACGAATACAGACGCTTCCATAAAAGCACTGGCTGCCTTCCCGGGCCACCTGATCCTCATCGCCGGGGGCTATGACAAGCTCACGCCTCTCGACGAATTCATGGCCTTAGCGGCAGAAAAGGTCGATACGCTCATCCTCATCGGCGCAGCGACAGAACGCTTTGCTGCCGCCGCCGAAAAGGCAGGCGTAAAAGATATTCGTAAAGCCGGCAACAGCATGGAACAAGCTGTCATGCTGGCACGCAAGCTGGCCAAGCCGCCACAGAACGTGCTCTTATCACCGGCTTGTTCGAGTTATGATATGTATGACAATTATGAGCAGCGTGGACGTGTGTTCAAAGGTATAGTTAACGCGATTTAATCAATAGGAAAACACTAGTATAGGGAGGAAAGGAACATGCGCCGAGTTATTATTTCCGGAGGCGGAACAGGGGGGCATATCTATCCTGCTATTACCATCGCCCGGGCAATAGCAGACATTGAACCCACAGAATTTCTTTATGTTGGATCCAAGATTGGCCTGGAAAATACGCTGATTCCTAATGAGGGATTCCCTTTCGTTACGCTCGATGTACGTGGACTGGAACGTAAGATTTCATTTCGGAATTTCATCACCTTAGGCAAGACTGCCGGCAGTGTGCTTAAGGCAGAACGGATTATTCATAAATTTAAGCCCGACGTGGCCATCGGTACAGGCGGCTTCGTCTGCGGCCCCGTCCTTTTGGCAGCCAGCCTCAGCGGCGTGCCGACGATGGTACAGGAACAAAACGTCATTCCCGGCGTTACCAATACGATCCTGAGCCGCTTCGTCCGCTGCGTGGCCTTAGGCTACGAAGAAGCAGCAGAACGCTTCAAAAACAAGAAAAACCTGGTCTATACGGGCAACCCTGTCCGTAAGGACATCCTCACCGGTACGCGTGAACACGGCCGGGCCCTCCTCGGTCTCGACCCGGATAAATTCACGCTCCTCGTCGCCGGCGGCAGCCGTGGCGCCCGCACCATCAACAACGCCATGATCGAAGTGCACCGCTATTTCCGTGACAGCGAAGACATTCAAATCCTGCACGTCACAGGCGATCACGAATACGACCGCGTCGTTTCCCAGCTCGAAGGCATTGACGGCAAAGGCCGCTACGGTGCAGGCAGCCATATCATTCCCTACCTGCATCACATGCCGGAAGCCCTGGCAGCAGCCGACCTGGCCGTCTACCGGGCCGGTGCCGTGGGCCTGGCCGAACTGACCGTACGCGGTTTGCCGGCCATCCTCATTCCGTATCCGTATGCAGCAGAAGATCACCAGCGCTACAACGCACAGGCCCTGGTCATGTGCGGCGCCGCCAAGATGATCCTCGACAAGATGCTCAACGGACACGAGCTGTTAGACGAAATCATTCATCTCAAAAACGATCCGGCTGCTTTGGCCCGCATGGCTAAAGCCAGCAAATCCAAAGGCCGTCCGCAGGCCGCCCACGACATTGCCGAACTGGCACTGTCCATTGCCCGCGGTTCTGAAAAACGCCAATAAGGGCAGAAAGATGGGAAAAATTATGGTTGATCTCAACAAGGTACAGCGCGTTCACTTCATCGGCATCGCCGGTGCCGGCATGCGCGCCATTGCCAATATATTTATAGAAAAAGGCTATGCTGTCTCCGGCTCCGACTTGCGCCCGTCAGCGACGACAGAACGCTTCGAACAGATGGGAGCCCGCATCTTCATCGGCCAGCAGGCAGAAAACGTAGCCGGTGCCGAAGTCGTCATCATTTCCTCGGCCATTCGCGACAACAACGTCGAACTCGTCGAAGCCCGCCGCCTGGGCATCCCTGTCATCCATCGCTCCGATGCGCTGATCCACATCATGAGCTGGGGCAAGGGCATTGCCGTAGCCGGTGCCCACGGCAAGACGACGACCTCGTCCATGCTGGGCCAGGTCTTTTATGAAAGCGATACAGACCCGACACTGGTCATCGGCGGGGAAGTCGATTACCTCCATTGCAACTCCGTCCTCGGCAAAGGGGACTACGTCATCGTCGAAGCCGACGAAAGCGACGGCTCCTTCCTCAAGGAACGGCCCTACATGGCTGTCGTCACCAACATCGACGCAGACCACATGGACCACTACGGCTCTCTCGAAAACATCGTCAAGGCCTTCCACGAATTCCTGGACCGCTTAGACCCGCAAGAAGGCTTGGCCGTCCTTTGCTTTGAAAATGAAAAAATCCGCGCCCTGGCCAAGAACCTGGACCGCCGTTATATTTCCTACGCCCTCGAAGAAGAAGCGGACTACAACGGCCGCAATATCTACTACGATCAGGGCCGTCTCTATTACGAAGTATGGCACGACGGACAAAACCTGGGTACCATCAGCCTCTGCGTACCCGGCCGGCACAACGTGCTCAATTCCCTGGCAGCCGTAGCCGTAGCCCTGACGTGCGGCATTCCCTTCGGCAAAATTGCCAAGGCCCTGGCCCACTTCCATGGCGCAAAACGCCGCTTCCAGACCAAAGGCCACGTCGGTGGCGTCTGGGTCGTCGACGACTACGCTCACCATCCGACGGAAATCAACGCCACCCTTACGGCGGCCCGTGATATGGGAACGCACCGCGTAGTCTGTCTCTTCCAGCCTCACCGCTATACGCGGACGAAGCTGCTCCTCAATGACTTCGGCGGTGCCTTTGCCAATGCGGACAAGCTCATCATTACCGACGTCTACAGCGCCGGTGAAGATCCCATTCCCGGCATCAACGGGGAACTCATCGCCCAAAAGGTCAAAGAAACGACCGGCCAGGACGTGACCTATATTGCCGATAAGCGCGAGCTCGTAGGCTATCTCAAAGAAAACGCCCGCCCGCAGGACCTGATCATTACCATGGGGGCCGGCGATATCTACCAGATCGGTGAACAGTACGTACAGGAAATGGAGAAGAAATAAATGGACATGAAAGATAAAAAGATCGCCGTCGTCGTAGGCGGTCCGTCGACCGAAGCCGACGTATCACGCCGTACCGGTGCAGCCATTGCCGGCGCACTGCAGCAAAAAGGCTACACGGCACAGGTACTGGAACTCGTACCGAAACACTTTGCCGAAGACCTCAAGGCAGGCGGCTACGACGTCGTCTTCAACGCCCTCCACGGCCGTTACGGTGAAGACGGTGTCCTCCAGGGGCTGTGCGAAATGATGAATATTCCCTATACGGGTCCGGGCGTCATGGCCAGCGCCGTCGGCCTCAATAAGGTACTCAGCAAATGTGCCTTCCAGGGTGCCGGCATTGCTACGGCTCCCTTTGCCTACTACTTTGACAGCCAGACCCAGGACGCCATTGCTGCCGACATTATGCAGCGCTTTTCCTTCCCCGTGGTCATCAAGTCGTCGACCCAGGGCTCGAGCATCGGTACAGTCATCGTCACGAGCGAACAGGAAATGCACGACGCCCTGGCGGAAGCCTTCAAGTACAGCAATTCCATCGTCGCCGAAGCCTTCATCGACGGCGATGAATTCACCGTCGCCGTTATGGACGACATGGCCTTCCCGGTCATTCAGATCGTTTCCAGCACGGGCAAATACGACTACTATTCCAAATACGCGCCAGGCGTAGCCAAACACCTCTGCCCGGCACCTATTTCCGAAGAGCTGACGAAAAAAATGCAGTCCCTGGCCATGGATGTATTCCATCTGTGCCACTGCAACGGCATTTCCCGTGTCGACATCATGACCGATAAGGAAGGCAATCCCTTCGTTCTCGAAATCAATACCGTACCGGGCATGACGGCTACGAGCCTCGTTCCCGATGCCGCCCGGGCTGCAGGCATTGCATTTCCGGAATTATGCGAACGGATTTTACAGGAAGCTGCTATTGGTAAATTCTGATTGGTGCAGGGTTGAATTATGAGTATACATACAAAGAATAAGACATCCGGTGCAGGTAAAAATGCATATATGACCTACAATGATACCTACGAAATACGCCGGCGGACACAGGAAGTCTTTATTCCGCCCCAGGTTGATGCGGATACGTCGTATGTACCCAATCAAGAAGCAAACGAAGCCAAGGGGCCGACGCAAAAGCGCATCGCCCGCCGCCGTGCCCGCAGAAGCCGTAAGGAGCTCATCCGCCAGCGCCGCCAGCGTCGCCGCCAGCGCCGCCAGCGTCGCCGCCAGCGCCGTCTCCTGGCCCTCATTACGGTCCTCCTCGTCTTTCTTTTCTGGCTCTTCCTGTGGCTGGCGCCGGTGCCCTTCGGCACGGTCATTGTCGACGGCAATGACAAGATGTCCTTCGGCGACGTCTACAAAGCCAGCGGTATCAAGAACAACCTCATCAACGTCGTCCAGCTTTCACCGGATACGATGGCCAGTGAGCTGAAAAAAGACCTGCGTGTCGCCGATGCAGACATTACGCGGGAATTTCCGGCCACCATCCATATCCGCATGAAAGAACGGCAGGTCGTCGCCGTCGTAACGACCATGTACGGCTTTGCCTATATCGACCAGACCGGCACGGTTATCCAGAACGGTTCGCAAATCAAAGGCGTATCGGTACCGCTCATTACGGGCAAACGCGTAGACACGCTGCTCCTGGGCGATACGATCCAAGACCAGGCCATCCTGTCGTCCCTCGAATATTTGCAGGACCTTTCACCGGATATCCGTAAGACCGTAACGGAAATCAACGTAGGAAATCCCAATGAAGTCGTAGCCTATACGTCGGACTCCGTGCCCATCCACCTGGGCAGCGTCAACGAACCGGGTACGCGGGCGACACTGACAGAAGAGCTGTTAAACGAAGTGAAGAGCAAACGCCTTATGGTACAGTACATCGATACGGATCCACAGTCACCACTCGTCAAGAGCAACTAGGCGTCATGTGGAAGAAAAAGCCAGGCGGGGCAAAACCTGTTTGGCTTTTTTTGTGAAAAGGGGGGAGAAGCGTGCAGATCGCCATCATCACCGGCGCCTCGAGCGGCCTGGGCCGGCAATGTACGGCCTACGCAGACCGTCAGGGCTTAGACGAAATCTGGCTTTTGGCCCGGCGCCGCGACCGTCTGGAAGAAGTAGCAGCCGGCCTTACGACGCAGGCCCGCGTCATCGCCCTCGACCTTACGGAAGAAGCGAGCTGGAACGAGCTGGACGAACTCATACAGGCAGCCCGGCCGGATATTGCCTGTGTCATCCACGCCGCCGGCTTTGGCCGCATCGGCCCGACGGCAGACCTCACTACACAGGGACAGCTCGCTATGATCCGCATCCACTGCGAAGCCTCCCTGGCCCTGACGAAGAGCGTCGTGCCTTACATGCAACGCGGCGCCCGCCTGGTCTTTATCTCGTCCGTCGCCGCCTTTTTGCCCATCCCGTATTTCAACGTCTATGCCGCCGCCAAGGCCTTTCTCCTGCGTTACAGCCGGGCCCTGCGGCAGGAGCTGCAGCCCCGGGGCATCAGCGTGACCGCCGTCTGTCCCTACTGGGTAGGCGATACGGAATTTGTCTCTGCAGCGCGGCAGGAAGGGGGCAGCCGGTACTTTCCCCGCTTGTTTCTCCCCAGCAAGAGCGCTGCCGTCATGCAAGAAGTCTGGCGCGATATCGAAGCCCGGCGGGAACTGTCCGTACCGGGCTGGCAAGCCAAACTGATCCGTCTGGCGTCGGGCCTTTTGCCCCAGCGCGTCATGCTTTGGTTTTGCCGTCTTTTTGCCTGAAAAAAGCCTGTAAAAGGCCAAAACTATGTGAAAGAATTTTAAAAAGCCTGTAGATTAATTTCTCAATATAGTGTAAAATAATAAAGAAATCCTATCAGTACAGGAGTGTAGACCTTTTTTAAAGGAGGAAGTAGTAACATGGCAGACAATGCGAATATAAAAGTAATAGGTGTCGGCGGCGGTGGTAACAACGCTGTGAACCGTATGATAGAAGCAGGACTTCAGGGTGTACAGTTTATTTCCGTCAATACGGAAGACCAGGTGTTGGAAGTTTCCAAAGCCGACGTGAAAATTCAGATCGGTGAAAAACTGACCCGTGGTCTCGGCGCCGGTGCCAATCCGCAGGTTGGCGAACAGGCAGCCCTCGAAAGCAAAGAAGACATCATCAAAGCCCTCCAGGGTGCCGACATGGTCTTCGTCACAGCCGGCATGGGTGGCGGTACCGGTACCGGTGCAGCACCGATCGTAGCCGAATGTGCCAAGGATCTGGGCGCACTGACCGTTGCTGTCGTAACCAAGCCTTTCTCCTTTGAAGGCAAACGCCGTAAAGAACAGGCTGAAAAAGGTACGGCCTACTTAAAAGAAAAGGTCGACACGATCATTACGATCCCGAACGATAAACTGCTGCAGATGATCGACAAGAAGACACCACTCAAGGATGCCTTCCTCAAAGCCGACGACGTACTGCGCCAGGGCGTACAGGGCATTTCCGACCTGATCACGACGACAGGCCTCATCAACCTCGACTTCGCTGACGTCAAGACCGTCATGTCTGACCAGGGCGAAGCCATCATGGGTATCGGCCTCGGCACAGGCGAAAACCGCGCCCTCGATGCTGTCGATGCAGCTATTCACAGCCCCTTGCTGGAAACCGGTATCGACGGTGCCCAGAGCATCCTGCTCAACGTCACAGGCGGCCCCGATGTCAGCTTGTACGAAATCAACGAAGCAGCAGAAAAAATCGCAGAAGCTGTTGACCCCGATGCAAACATCATCTTCGGCCAGGTCATCGATCCGGATATGGAAGAAGATTCCATCCGCATTACTGTGGTTGCTACCGGTTTTGGCAAAGAACCGTCCACCATTCCTTCCTTCGGACAGGAAGGCGGCAAAGCCGATAAGAGCGATGTCGGCGGTGTAGAAATCCCGTCGTGGATGAAATAATAAAGCAAATCAAAAAGCGGATCCTGGGGGACCCGCTTTTTTTTCGATGGATGAAATTCCCAGGAGGAAATTAACATGAGATGTCCATTCTGCAAAAACGATGACACGAAAGTGACAGACACGCGCGCCACCGATGACGGCCGTGCCATTCGTCGCCGCCGGGAATGCCTGCAATGTGGCCGCCGCTTTACGACCTACGAAATGGTAGAAGAAGAACCACTGACAGTCATAAAAAAAGACGGCAGCCGGGAACTGTTCGACCGCAATAAAATACTCAACGGCCTCATCCGGGCGTGCAACAAGCGCGTCGTCACACGGCCGCAGATCGAAGCCATCGTCACGCGCGTCGAACGCAACATACGCAACTCCCTCGTCCAGGAAGTACCGAGCGTAAAAATAGGTGAAATGGTACTGGAAGAACTGAAAAACGTCGACGAAGTCGCTTATATCCGTTTCGCCTCTGTATACCGGCAGTTTGCTGATTTGGACAGCTTCATGGCTGAACTGAAGCACCTTATGGGACACGATACAGAAAAAAATAAATGAAACAGGTGATCAAATGACGGACCGATATATTGACAACTTCTTGAACAACGTACTGCCCAAGCTGCGCATCGCTGTCATTGGCGACATTATGGTAGACCGCTATGTCTTCGGCAAGGTAGAACGGATTTCGCCGGAAGCACCTGTTCCGGTAAACCGCGTAGAACACGTCAAATCCGTACTCGGCGGCGCTGCCAACGTCGCCTCCAACCTGGCCAACCTGGACTGCAACGTCTACCTGGCCGGCCTCATTGGCGACGACGATAACGCCCGCCTCCTGCGCCGTCTCCTCGAAGAGGAAGGCATCAACGGCTACGGCATGGTAGCCCGGACGGGCCACGCGACGACGACCAAAATGCGCATCCTCGGCGCACGCCAGCAAATGGTGCGCCTGGACTTTGAAGAAGTCACGCCCCTTAATGACGAAGAAACGGCAGAGCTGGCTACGTGGCTCGACGGCTGCATCAGCGCCGGCTTAGACGGCATTATCCTGTCGGACTACAAAAAAGGCGTTCTCACGGAAAAAGTGGCCAGCCAGATCATTGAAACGGCAAAGGCCGCCCATATTCCCGTCCTCGTCGACCCGAAAGGGAAGGACTGGACGAAATACGAAGGCGCCGATTTCGTTACGCCCAATATGAAGGAATTGTCCGAATGCATTGGCCGCGACGTAGCCAACGAAGGCGACGCCGTCGTCGCTGCCGCTACAGAGCTGCTCAGCCAGTATGACTTCAAAAACCTCATGGTCACGCGCTCGGAAAAGGGCATTACAGTCATCAACAAAGACGGCAAGGTCTGGAACAATCCCGCTACGGCCCAGGAAGTCTTCGACGTCTCCGGCGCCGGCGACACCGTTGCCGCCGCCTTTTTGTCGGCCATTGCCGGCCATTTGTCCATCCGTACGGGCCTGCAGATTGCCAACGCCGCCGCCGGTATTGTCGTCCGCAAGGTCGGCACCTATCCCATTCACCGCAGCGAAATGATCAAGCTCTGGTCTGAATGGCAGCCGCCGCGCTGGGCACCGTACCGGCCCCTCGACTGGGACCAGACAGCGGCCAAAATCCGCCAGTGGCAGGAAAAAGGCGAAACCGTCGTCTTCACGAACGGCTGCTTCGACATCCTGCACCGCGGTCACGTCCTCTATCTCCAGCAGGCCGCCATGCTCGGCGACCATCTCATCGTCGGCCTCAACTCCGACGCCTCCGTCAAGCGCCTCAAGGGGGAAACACGGCCCCTCGTGCGCCAGGAAGACCGGGCCGTCATCATGAGCGCTTTAGGCTGTGTCGATGAAGTCGTCATTTTTGACGAAGACACACCGCACGAGCTCCTGTCCGTTCTCAAGCCGGACATCCTCGTCAAGGGCGGCGACTACAAGGCAGACGAAGTAGTCGGCCGGGAATTCGTCAAGCGCGTAGAAATTATCTCCTTTGAAGAAGGCTATTCGACAACAGGACTTGTAAATAAAATCGCACAATTAGTAAAGGAAGGAAAGCTATGAAAATTGTAACAGGTGGTGCCGGTTTTATCGGCAGCAATATTGTAAAACAGCTCAATAACCGCGGCATCGACGACATCCTCATCGTCGACGACCTCACAGACGGCCGCAAGTGCCGCAATCTCCAAGGCCTGCAGTTCTACGATTACATGGACTACGAAGACTTTGCCCAGCAGATGGAAGACGATACCTTCGACTACGGCTATATCGACGTCGTTTTCCACGAAGGCGCCTGCTCCGATACGATGAACTACGACGGCCGGTACATGATGAAAAATAACTACGAAGGCAGCAAGAACCTCCTGCGCTACTGCATGCAGCGCAAGATTCCCTTCCTCTATGCCTCGTCGGCTTCTACCTACGGCAGCGGCCGCAACGGCTTCCGCGAAGACCCGGCGTGCGAACAGGCCCTCAATCCCTATGCCTACTCGAAGCTCCAGTTCGACCGCTACGTACGGCGCATGCTGCCTCTTTCCAAAGGACAAATCGTGGGCTTCCGCTATTTCAACGTTTTCGGTCCCCAGGAAAACCACAAGGACCGCATGGCATCCCTCATTTACCAGAAATACCACGAACTGCAGAAGACCGGCAAGATTACCCTTTTTGAAGGGACCGGCGGCTTTGAAAACGGCGGCCAGATCCGCGACTTCATCTACGTCAACGACGTAGTCAACGTCATTTTCTATTTCTGGGAACACCCGGAACTGTCGGGTATCTACAACTGCGGTACCGGTACAGGCCACACGTTCAACGATTTCGTCCACGGCATTATCGACTACTGCGGCAAGGGCACTATCGAATACGTACCCTTCCCGGAAATCCTCAAGGGCAAATACCAGAGCTACACCCAGGCCGACACGACGAAGCTCATGGAAGCCGGCTATGACCGGGGCTTTACGCTCCTGCACGAAGCCGTCAAGGAATACTGCAGTATCCTCGAAAAAAGCGACGGGTACTTCGAATGATCAAGGCCGTCTTTTTTGACCGCGACGGTGTCCTCAACGTAGACACGCATTACCTGCACCGGGCAGCAGACCTGATCTGGGTAGACGGGGCCAAAGAAGCCGTAGCCACGCTGACCCGGCTGGGCTATGCCATCTTCATCGTCACCAACCAGAGCGGCGTCGCCCGGGGCTACTATACGGAAGACGACGTACACGTCCTGCACGACTACATGAAGGCAGAATTTGCCAAAGCCGGCGGTACCATTACGGCCGTCTATTACTGCCCCTACCTGGAAGGCGCAGCCCTTCCCCAATACGACAAAAAAAGCGACTGGCGCAAGCCCGCTCCGGGCATGGTCCTCCAGGCAGCGCAGGATTTCGATGTCGACCTGAGCCAATCCTTTATGATCGGCGATAACCCAAAGGACGTCGCCTGTGCCCACGCTGCCGGTATGGACGGCTACCTCTTTACGGGCGGCCGCCTGGACGACTTCGTTAGCCGCGTCCTCAAAGAGAGAGAACATGAAACAGTATAAGAACATTCTAATCATCAAAATGAGCTCCCTCGGCGACGTCCTGCACGCCTTGCCAACGCTCTACACCATGCGGCAAAATTGCCCGCACGCCCGTATCGTCTGGGCCGTGCACGAGAATTTCTCTGCCGTCCTGCCGGGAAAGCCCTATATTGATGATCTGATTTACATTGACAAAAAGAAATTAAAAAGCCTGTCCTATATAAAAGACCTGCGTAAACGTCTGCACGCTTACGGCTTTGACCTCTGCCTGGACCTGCAGGGCCTGGCTAAGAGCGCCATCGTCGCCTGGTGCAGCGGCGCCAAGGAAAAATACGGCTACTGGGAAATGCGCGAAGGCAGCTTCCTCGTCAGCAAAGGCCTCGCAGGGCCGCACAAGCAGGATCACGTCATCGAACGCTACCTCGATACAGTGCGCGTCCTCGGCGGCACCGTAGACCGGGTGGAATTTCCTTTGCCCTCCATTGCGGCAGAAAAGGAAACCATGCGCCAGCGCTTTGCTGCAGCCGGCCTTACGGGACCGTACATTGCTGTCGTACCGGGTGCCCGCTGGGACGTCAAGGAATGGCCCCTTGCGCAGTGGAGTGAATTTCTGCGCCGCGTCACGGCGACGGGCATGGCAGCTGTCCTCCTGGGCAGTCCTGCCGAAGCCGGCAAGGGAAGAACCATCTGTGACAGCGTCGGCTCGCCCTTGGTCTACGACTTTACCGGCCAGACCAATCTGCGCGAGCTCATGGCAGCCATTGCCATGTCCCAGGTGTACCTGAGCGCCGACACGGGCCCCCTGCACATTGCCAATGCCCTGAAAAAGGAACTCGTCGCCCTCTTTGGACCGACGAGCCCGGACCGCACCGGCCCGTACGGCGGCAAGGACGGCTCGTACATCCATCTCGTCATTTCCCCGACGTCCCAGGCAACGCCGGAGCATCCGCTCATCGATGACCCGGCGTGCATGGCCCAGATTACGACAGACAAGGTCTGGCAGGCTTATGAAACGGCATTAAGGAGGGTTACGGATGATCAATCTGCGTCATAAGAAAATTATCGTCACCTTTCTCATGCATTTAGGCGACCTGGTCCTCATTACTCCCTTTCTGCAGGTCCTGCGCCGTCACGCCACGGGCTCGGACATCACCCTCGTCGTCGATGAAAAGCTCGCTGACGTCGTGCGCTACAACCCCAACATCGACCATTTGGTTACCGTCGACAAGAAAGGGAAGGACAATTCCATCAAGGCCCTGTGGCACATTGGCCGCAGCCTGCATCACAATCACTACGACATTCTCATCAACCTGCACCCTAATGAACGGACGAGCTTTCTCGCCTGGACCATTGGTGCCAAGGAATTTGACGGCATGAGCCACTTCCTCTTCCGTCCCTTTATGGACCGCTATACCCATCTCGACCGCATTCACTTGCACGCAGCCGACATGTATATTAACGTCCTCGAACAGATGGGCATTACAGACCGCCGCAACGACGGCCTCCAATTCGAGACCTGCCCGGCCTGGGAAGATACGGCCCGCGCCTTTTATGAAGCAAACGGCGTCCGCCAGGAAGAAAAGCTCATCGGCTTTAATATCGGCAGTGCTGTCGCGCAAAAACGCTGGCCGCCCCGCCGCTTTGCAGCCGTCGCCGATTATTTCAGTGAACAAGGCTACCGCTGCGTCTTCTTCGGCGGCCCTATGGACCTCGACATGGTCAAGGATGCCACAGGCTACACGCAGCACCCGTGCATCATCGCTACGGGGCAGTTTGCCTTAGGCGAGCTGGCTGCAGCCATTCACCGCTGCTCCCTCTTCATTACCAACGACAGCGGCCCCATGCACGTCGCCGTCAGCCAGCACGTGCCCGTCGTCGCCCTCTACGGGCCGAGCAACCCCTTCTTTTACGGCCCCTATACGGATAAGGCCATCGTCCTCGAATCGACGGACCACTACGAAGTGGGCAAGAGCATGAAAAAAATCATCAAAGAAGGCAAGTACGAAGGGATTTCCGTCATTACGGCTGCCCAGGTCATCGAAGCGGCGGAAGAACTCCTGGCGCGCTACGGCATAGCCCCGGCTAAGGCCTAGAATTCTCTCATAAGCAACGGAAATTTGAAAACATTCCGTTACTAGCGTATAATAGATACTATACTGAGAAAGGCAGAGTCTTTGGAGGTGCTTATTAGATGAAGAAAAACGTATTGCTCGGCATGCTCGTCGTGGCCGTATCTGTCAGCTCCCTGGCCATGGCAGCACCGAATAAAAATCCCCAGACAGGGGACCTGAAAGCCAACGTCAACTATGGCTTCGACCAAAAAGAAGGCGACCGCGGCGCCGACAGCCGCTTCACCGGCGGCGACGTGTCCTACACGATCAACCCCCGCGTTGACCTGCAGTACATGAACAACTACACCAAGGGCGATAACGACAACAAGCTGAACGAACACTATCTCCTCGGCGTCTATCGCTTCAATCCCTATGTATCCGCTTACGGCGGCATGAGCTACATCAAAGCCGATACGTACCGCAACGACCATTACTATGGCTACCAGGTCGGCCTGCGCGGCCAGATCCCCTTGGCAGCCCGTTGGCAGGGCTTTGCCTCTGTCGGCGTTGGCGATGATGCCAATACGTATTCCGTCGGTGTCGGCTACGACATTACGGATAACTGGGATGCCCACATCATGTACCGCCGCTCCGATATTGACGTAGACAACTACGACGATACCGTCAAAGGCTGGCAGGTCGGTATGGGCTACAAATTCTAAACCGATAAAAAAAGAGTTTCCTCAGGGAAGCTCTTTTTTTGTACCTCCCCCGGGCTGTATTGACAGGGCTGCCCTTTCTCCCGTATAATACCAAAGTAGCATGTGCTGTGGTTGAAAGTCGATGTCAGTCGCAGACGAAGCGATCCACGTAAGGAGCCAAAATGGCTCTGATCATAGTGCGGCCTAGAAGTAAGACCTGCCGCAAAAAGCGAGAGGGCTAGTAGTGGGGGATGCAGATCATCTATGAGCGAACGTCCCAGCAGGCGAGTGTGGGGGTAAAAACCAGGTCAGGCATGTTGCGAAAGACTTCCGAAGGGAAGTCTTTTTTAATGTCCCCCAAAAAAAGAAAAGGTCCCTGCCGTGCCGCTTCAAATAATGTTCGTAAAAGGCATAGGTATGCGAAAAATGCGTTTGACGTTTGGGGCCTGGTATTGTACAATATAAAAGTATTTATTTTCAACAGTATGGGGGAGTGGATGTAGCGTGAAGAAGGTAAGCATCGAGCAGATGGAACGGGAATTGCAATACAATCCCTACGACCGCTTTATGGATTTTCATGTTCTCAAAGCTGATGAAGATGATACGGAACTTGTATTTCACAATGTAGGTACCAAATGGGGCAACCCGAACGGGACACTCTACGGCGGCGTCCTCTATTCCATGGCCGATTCGGCAATGGAAACAGCCTGTGCTGTCGCCGGCAAAGCCGTCCTCACGCTGGACCTGGCCATGAACTACTTGCGCCCGGCCCTGGCGGACACGGTAATCCGCGGGAAGACCCATATACTGCACAATGGACGGACAACCATGGTCGTAACGTGCGACTTCTACGACGACGGCGACCGGTATCTGGCCCATGGCAAGGGTACATACTTTGTTACAGGTGCCTATGAAATGCAGACAGAAGGAGCCGATGGGAATGAGTGAACGTAAAGATAATGAGGCGTCAGAAGTCCTGAAACGCCGCGTCTTTAATATCCGCCAGGGTGTTTCGCAAATTCCCTATTTCCAGAATCTGCCCTGTAAGATTGACGATGTAGATGAAGGCTGGGTGCGTGTCACCTTCGACATAGAGGAGCACCTGTGCAACTACCGCGGCATTGCAGCCGGCGGGGTACTGGCGGCCTTTTGTGATACCCTCATGGGTATGGCCAGCCGCTCCCTGGGCTACCAGGTCACGACATTGGAAATCAACATGAACTATATCCGTCCTGTACACCCGGGACAGAAAATCGTAGGCGTCGGCCAGGTCGTCCACCACGGCGGCCGGACCATCGTAGCAGAGTGTGAATTGATGGATGAAGAGAACAAGGTGGTTGTCAAGGGGCGTTCTTCCTTTTATATTTTACGCAAATATGATGACTAGAACGCATTCCCCAGGGCGTACTTATTTGACAATGGAAGGTTGGTATCAACATGGATTTTGCTTTTAATGACGAACAGCAGGAGCTGATTAAAGTCGTTCGTGATTTGGTGCAGAAGGAAATCGTACCGTATGCGTCCGAAATGGATGAAACAGGCAAGCTGCACGAAGGCCTGCTCGACAAACTGGCAGCCCAGGGACTCCTGAGCATTGCCATTCCGGAAGAATTTGGCGGAGCCGGACTCGATGCCGTTACGATCGCTGCCCTTTATGAAGAACTGGCTAAAGGCTGCGCCGGTGTAGCTACCTCTGTAGCCGCCAACGCACTGGCTTCGTATCCCGTTATCATCGCCGGGAATGATGAACAGAAACAGCGCTATTTCGATATTATTAATGAAGATCATCTGGCTGCTTTTGCTCTCACCGAACCGGGCACAGGCTCTGACGCCGGCTCCGTTTCGACACGGGCTGCCAAAACCGAAGACGGCAGCGGCTATGTCCTCAATGGGACCAAATGCTTTATCACCAACGGCGCCTTAGCTGAAGTATTCGTCGTCTTTGCTAATACCCGCAAGACCCCGAGCGTACGCGGCCTGACGGCCTTCATCGTGCGCAAAGGTACACCGGGCTTCACCATCGGCAAAGCTGAAAACAAAATGGGTATCCGTGCTTCCAACACGACAGAACTGATTTTCCAGGACTGCTTCGTACCCGTAGAAGACCGTCTCGGCCGCGAAGGCCATGGTTTCCGCATTGCCATGGAAACCCTCGACGCAGCCCGTCCCTTCGTAGGCTCTATTTCCGTCGGCATCGCCGAAGCTGCTTTCCGCGCCTGCAGCGAATACGCTAAGGTCCGCGTACAGTTCGGCAAACCGATTGCCTCCTTCGAAATGGTCCAGGCCATGATCGCCGATATGGCCATGAAGGTAGAAGGTGCCCGTCTCCTCGTACAGCGCGCCTGCTGGATGAAAGACCAGGGTATGGAATTCTCCCGCGAAGCAGCCATTGCCAAATGCAATGCCTCGGATATTGCCATGCAGGTTACGACCGACGCTGTCCAGGTCATGGGCGGCTATGGCTATATCAAAGAATACCCCGTCGAAAAATACATGCGTGACGCCAAAATCATGCAGATCTACGAAGGTACAAACCAGATTCAGCGTCTGGTTATTGCCAACAAGACACTTTACTGATACAATAGCGTTAGACAAGGCTATGAAAAAGAGAGCATACGCGTAAGGCCCATACAGGAAACGGATGCCGTGACTGAGAGCACCGCGCCGGCCGGCATATGCGTTCACTTTGGAGCTTCCTGCTGAACGGAGTAGGCAGGACGGGAATTCCCGTTACAGAATAGAGAGTACAAATTAGGGTGGTACCGCGAAATCAGACTTTCGCCCCTTTCGGGGCGGGAGTCTATTTTTTTTACTAGAGGAGGAAACACCAAATGATGAAGGAAAAAATTGACGCCATCAAAGCGGCTGTCAGCGAACAGCTCGACAAGAGCGAAGCCCTGCAGGATATCCGGGATATCCGGGTCAAATACTTGGGCAAAAAAGGTGAACTCACAGCCCTCATGAAAGAACTGGGCAAACTGTCCAAAGAAGAACGCCCGCAAGTCGGCCAAATGGTCAACACGGCCCGTTCCCTCATTGAAGACGCCTTGCAGCAGCGCATGGCCGAACTCAAACAGCAGGCTCTGCAGAAAAAAATCGAATCGGAAAAGATCGACATCACCCTGCCGGGCAGAAAGCCCCTCATGGGCCACGAACACATCCTGCACCAGACCGCACGGGAAATGGAAGAAGCCTTCATGCGCATGGGCTTTTCCATCGTTGAAGGTCCGGACATCGAATCGGACTACTACAACTTCCAGTGCCTCAACTTCCCTGATGACCATCCGGCCCGGGATATGCAGGACTCCATGTACATTACAGACAAAATCCTCCTGCGCACCCATACATCGCCGCTCGAATCGCGGACCCTCCAGGCCCACAAGCCGAACGAACCCTTCAAGATCATCGCTCCGGGCAAGGTATACCGCTGGGACTACGACGCCACCCATTCGCCGGTCTTCCACCAGATGGAAGGCATGATCGTCGACAAGGACATCCGCTTCTCCGACCTAAAGGGCATGCTCGAAGACTTCCTGCGCGAAATCTTCGGGCCCAAGACAAAGGTACGCTTCCGCGCCAGCTTCTTCCCCTTCACGGAACCGAGCGCCGAAGTCGACATTTCCTGCGTCATGTGCGGCGGCAAGGGCTGCCGTGTATGCTCGCACACGGGCTGGCTGGAAATCCTGGGCTGCGGCATGACCCATCCCAACGTGCTGCGCCAGAACGGCTATGATCCGGAAAAAGTCACGGCCTTTGCCTTCGGCATGGGCATAGAACGTATTGCCATGCTCAAATACGGCGTAGACGACCTGCGTCTGTTCTATGAAGATGACATGCGGTTCTTAAAACAGTTCTAGGAGGTAGCAGACATGAAAAGTTCTTTAACCTGGATGCAGGACTATGTAAATGTAGATATGACAAAGGACCCGCAGCTCTTTGCGGACGTCCTCACCATTGCCGGCGTACCGGTCGAACAGGTCGTTCGCTGGGGCGATGAAATCAAAGGCGTCTATACGGGCCAGATCACGAAAATCGAAAAACACCCCGACGCCGACCACCTGGTCATTTGCCAGCTCAACATGGGCAGCGAAATGGAACCCTTGCAGATCGTCACGGGCGCACCGAACGTCCACGAAGGCGACATCGTTCCCGTTGCCACCCACGGCTCCCATCTGCCCGGCGGCGTAAAGATTAAGAAATCGAAGCTCCGCGGCGTACCGTCCAACGGCATGCTCTGCTCGGCCCACGAACTCGGCCTCGACGACAGCCTCCTCCTGCCGGAAGAACGCAGCGGCATTTGGCTCCTGCCTAAGGATACGCCCCTCGGCGTCGACGCCGTCGACTACCTGGACCTGCGCGACACGGTCTACGAATACGAACTGACACCGAACCGCGCCGACTGCTTCAGCATGATCGGCCTGTCCCGTGAATTCGCCGTCCTGAGCGGCCAGAAAGCCACCTTCCCGGACATTACCGTCGACGAATGCGACACGACCATTGCCGGCAAGGTCACCGTCGACATTGAAGACCCGGAACTGTGCAACCGCTATGCAGCCCGCCTCCTGGTCAACGTCAAAGTCGGCCCCTCGCCCCTGTGGATGCAGCAGCGCCTGCGCAAATCCGGCGTCCGCCCCATCAACAACATCGTCGACGTAACCAACTACGTCATGATGGAACTGGGCATTCCGATGCACGCCTATGACTACGATAAAGTAAAAGACCATCACCTCATTGCCCGCCGGGCTAAAGCAGGCGAAGTCATCAAAACCCTCGACGACGTCGACCGCAGCCTGACCGACCAGATGCTGGTCATTGCCGACCCGGAAAAAGCCTGCTGCATTGGCGGCATTATGGGCGGCCTCAATTCGGAAGTAACCAACGAAACGACATCGGTCATCCTCGAATGCGCCTCCTTCAAGGGCTCGAGCATCCGTAAGACCGGCCGTGCCCTGGGCCTGCGCTCCGAAGCGTCGGCTCACTTCGAACGCGGCCTCGACGCCGAAGGCTGCGTCCAGTCCCTCGACCGGGCAGCCCAGCTCCTCAAACAAATCGGTGCCGGCGATGTCGCCCAAGGCGTCGTCGACGTCTATCCGGTCAAACAGGCCGTCACCAAGATTCCCTTTACCGCCGCCCAGGTCAGCCACTTCCTCGGCATCGACATTTCCGAAGAAAAGATGATCTCCATCCTGGAAACGCTGGAATTCGGCATTGAAAAAGATGGTGACCAGCTCACAGCCATCGTACCGTCCTTCCGCGGCGACTGCACGGAAATGCCCGATATTGCCGAAGAAGTAGCCCGTATCTACGGCTATGCTAATATCCCGTCCACCCGGCCAATGAGCCGCACGGACCAGGCCACGGTCAGCTTCGAATTCAGCATGCGTGAAAAGATTTCCCAAATCCTCGCCGCCTGCGGCCTCTGCGAAACGGTTACCTTCAGCTTCATGAATACGGACTCCCTGAAAAAGCTGCGCTTCCCCGAAACGGACCCGCTCTACACGGCTGTACCGATTCTCAACCCGATTACTGAAGAATTCCCGCTCATGCGCACGAGCCTCCTGCCGTCCCTCATGGACGTCCTCGTCCGCAACCAGGCCGTCAAGAACCAGTCCGTCGCCATTTATGAAGTCGCTCCGGTCTACCTGCCGAAAGCCCTGCCCATTACGGAACTGCCCGACCAGGAATACCACGTTACGGGCCTTCTCTACGGCCAGCGCCAGACAGCCGAATGGCCGAACAAAGCCGAACGCTACGATTTCTATGACGTCAAGGGCATCGTCGAAACGCTCTTTGCCAAACTCGGCATCCACGCCGACCTGGAAGCGTCGGACTTTACACCCCTCCATCCGGGCGTAGCCGCCCAGTACGTCAAAGACGGCAAGGTCCTGGCCCGCTTCGGTGAAGTCCATCCGGAAACCATCGACAGCTACGACATCAACGGCCCGGTCTACATCTTTGAAATTCACCTGAACGACATCCTGCCGCTCATCAATCTCATTCCGGACTACCACAAGGTCGCCAAGTTCCCGGCCATCAGCCGTGACCTGGCCTTCCTGGCACCGGTCGATACAGCCGACGCAGCCATCATCTCCGTCCTCAAGGACAAAGGCGGCGCCTTCCTCGAAGGCGTACACCTCTTTGACCTCTACCAGGGCAAACAGGTACCGCGCGGCTACAAGAGCATGGCTTACTCCCTGGTCTTCCGTTCTGCCGAAGGCACCCTGACCGATCAGGACATCCAGGCTCCTATCGACGCCATCCTGAAAGAATTGAAAGAAAAACTGAACTGCGAACTGCGCTAAAAACGACGCCGTCGTAAAGGAGGAGCTTCCTGCCGGAGGCTCCTTTTTACGCCAGAGGCCTGAAAAGGGCATGGGTATGCCTTTTGTTGTTGTCAATCACGATAAACTGTGGTATGATGAAGAGCGTAGTATGGATTTTTATAGATAACAAAAGGGGATTAAACCCCATAAGGAGGACATACGAATAATGAACGTAACTGTAAATGAAGTAGATCAGCACCAAGTAACCCTGCACATCGAACTGCCTGCAGCCGAAGCCAAAAAAGGCGCCGCTGCTGCCGTAAAAAACCTTGCTAACAAAGTAAATATCCCGGGCTTCCGTAAAGGCAAAGCACCGCGTATGATACTCGAAAGCTACCTCGGCAAAGACGCTGTCAAAGAAGAAATCAACGACGTCCTGATCAACAAAGCCTACAACGACGCCCTGAACGAAAAGGACATTACGCCTGTATCCGATCCGGAAGTCAAGATCATCTCCGAAGAAAAAGGCCAGGATTTCGTTTTTGAAATCACGGTTACAAAGAAACCGGAAGTAAAACTCGGCGAATATAAAGGCATCCAGGCTGCCAAAGAAGAAGCAGAAGTAACAGACGAACAGGTAGCTGAAGAACTCGCTAAAATGCAGAAATCCCACTCCAAACTGGTCGTAGCACCGGAAGGCACGGAAATCGCAGACGAAGACTTCGCTATCATCGACTTCAAAGGCACCGTAGACGGCGAAGCATTCGAAGGCGGCGAAGGCAAATCCTATCCCCTCCAGATCGGCTCCGGCAGCTTCATTCCGGGCTTTGAAGATCAGCTCAAAGGCCTCAAAGCAGGCGACCAGAAGGACGTAAAAATAACCTTCCCGGAAGATTACTTCGAAGCCAAACTGGCCGGCAAAGAAGCCGTATTTGCAGTTACGATCAACGACGTAAAACGCAGCGAAGTACCGGCTATTGACGACGAATTCGCCAAAGAAGTAGGCAAATTCGACTCCCTCGATGCCCTCAAAGAAGACATCAAAAAACGTCTCGCTTCGCAGGCTCACTTCCAGGCTGTTGAAAAATTCAACAACGACGTCCTGAAAACAGTTGTCGACAACGCCGAAGTAGACATCCCCGCTGTTATGGTAGATACCAAAGTAGACCAGATGGTAGACGAAATGTCCATGCGTCTGGAAACACAGAACCTGTCCCTCGAAGACTACCTCAAATACACGAACTCCGACATGGACAAGCTCAAAGAACAGTATCGCCAGCCTGCTACAGATAACGTAAAAATGGATCTCGTCCTCGAAGCCATTGCCAAAGCTGAAAACATTCAGGTACAGGACATGGACCTCCAGGCCGAAATCTTCACGATGGCACAGAACTTCGGTGCCGATCCGAAAGAAGTATATAATATCATTGTAAAAGAAAGACGCGTTCCCATGCTCATTCAGTCTGTAGGCCGCAAAAAAGCAGCCAGCTTCGTTCTTCAGAACGCCGTAGACACGAACGCCAAAGCAGAAGAAACAGCAGAACCTCAGGTAGAAGAAGTAAAGGCTGAAGAACCGGAAGCGTAAGAAACGCGAGGTGGAATAACTATGAAGATGCAATATGTACCGATGGTTGTCGAACAGTCCAACCAGGGGGAACGGAGCTACGATATCTATTCCCGCCTGTTAAAAGACCGCATCATTTTCCTGGGCGGCCCCATTGAAGACGTAACGGCGAATATCGTCATTGCGCAGCTTCTTTTCCTGGAAGCCGACAATCCTGACAAGGACATTCATTTGTATATCAATAGCCCCGGCGGTGTCGTCACTGCCGGCATGGCTATTTATGATACCATGCAGTATATCAAACCGGACGTATCGACCATTTGCGTCGGCTCCGCTGCCAGCATGGCATCCGTTCTCCTTACCGCCGGTGCCAAGGGCAAACGCTTTGCCCTGCCGCACTCGCAGATCATGATTCACCAGCCTTTGGGCGGCGTCCAGGGCCAGGCGACGGAAATCGAAATCCACGCCCGGGAAATCCTGCGCATGCGCAAAGAATTGAACGGTTTATTAGCAGCCCATACAGGTCAGCCTATTGACGTGATCCAAAAAGATACGGAACGGGATAATTTCATGACGGCAGAAGAAGCGAAAGCATACGGCCTGATTGACGAAATTCTCATTCGTACGCCTGAAAAGAGCGAAACGAAGTAATACGGACATAGGAGGACTACGTGGCTAGAGATAAAATAGACGAACCAACCTGTAGCTTTTGCGGCCGTTCACAGCACGAAGTAAACAAACTGATCTCCGGTCCCGGCGTATACATTTGTGACCAGTGCATCAGCGTTGCCCAGGAAATCCTGGACGAAGAAACACAGGACGAACAGCCTGAATTCTCGCTGAAAAAACTGCCGACGCCAAAGGAAATCAAGGAACACCTCGATGCTTATGTAATAGGCCAGGAAGCTGCTAAAAAAACGTTATCCGTCGCTGTCTACAACCACTACAAACGGTTGCAGTCCAACAGCGTCGACGACGACGTAGAATTACAGAAATCTAATATCATCATGGTCGGCCCTACGGGCAGCGGTAAAACTCTGCTCGCCCAGACCCTGGCACGCATGCTGGAAGTACCCTTTGCCATTGCCGATGCGACCAGCCTGACCGAAGCCGGCTATGTAGGGGAAGACGTCGAAAACTGCCTGCTCAAACTGATCCAGGCAGCCGACTTCGACATTGCCAGAGCCGAACGGGGCATTATCTACATCGACGAAATCGATAAGATCGCCCGCAAATCGGAAAACCCGTCCATTACCCGCGACGTATCTGGCGAAGGCGTACAGCAGGCGCTCCTCAAGATCCTCGAAGGCACCGTTGCCGGCGTACCGCCCCAGGGCGGCCGTAAGCACCCGCACCAGGAAATGCTCCAGATCGATACGACGAACATTCTCTTCATCTGCGGCGGCGCATTCGATGGCATCGACAAGACCATCCGCAACCGTACGTCTGACAAAAACATGGGCTTCGGCGCAGAAATCCACTCGAAGGATGAAAAATCCATGGAAGACCTGCTCCAGGAAATCCAGCCGGCTGACCTGCAGAAATTCGGTCTCATTCCGGAACTCGTAGGCCGTCTGCCCATCCTGGTTACGCTGAACCCCTTAGACGAAGACGCCATGGTTCACATCCTGACCGAACCGAAAAACGCCCTCGTCAAACAGTACCAGCGCATGCTGGCCCTGGACCACGTGAAGCTGACCTTCGAAGACAGCGCCCTCCAGGCAATCGCCAAGGAAGCCCTGCGCCGCAGTACCGGCGCCCGTGGCCTGCGCTCCATCATCGAACGGATCATGCTCAACGTCATGTTCGAAGTACCAAGCCGCGACGATGTCAGTGAGTGCATCGTAACGGAAGACTGCATAACCAAAGGCGCGGAACCGACACTTATAGAAGGTCCGGCCCAGAAATAAACGAAAATAAAACTCATTTCTTCACCGCAGGAAATGAGTTTTATTTTACACTATAAGCATACCGATTCAGTAAATATTCGTTTCGGTTTATACTTGTGTTACCAGTAAGAAGGTGAGTTGTATGGATGAAAATTCTATTTTGAAATTGCCCTTTATCCCCTTACGGGGAATCGTCGTTTTTCCAAAACTGCTCAGCAACATCGACATAGGCCGGGAAAAATCCCTGGCTGCCGTCGATTACGCCATGGAGCACGACCGGATGCTGCTCGTCTCGGCCCAGCTCGATGACGAAGTAGAAGAAGCGACCCTCCAGGACGTTTATCACATCGGTACGCTCGTCAAAATACAGCAGCTCCTGCGCCTGCCCGGCGGCATTGTCCGCATTCTCGTAGACGGCATCGCCCGTGTGCAGATCCAGGGCGGCAGCATGAAAGAAGGCTACACCGAAGCCGCCGCTGTCGAGCTCCCGGAAGAATTTCTCGATGAAAATGAAGACGAAGCCCTGAACCGCATTATGTCCAAGCGGTTCAATGACTGGCTTGATAAGATAAAAGGCCACGAAGACCTGCAGGCCAAAGCCAACGCCATTCACCAGCCCGGTGTACTGGCCGACTTTATCGCCGCCCAGCTGCCCATCCGCCTGGCAGCCCAGCAGGCCATCCTGGAACTGACAGACGTGCGCGAACGCATGAAACGCGTCTGCACCTACCTCGATACAGAAGAAGACATTGCCAGCCTGGAAACGCGCCTCAACATGCAGGTGCGCAGCAAGATGGATGAACAGCAGAAGGAATACTACCTGCGGGAAAAACTCAAAGCCATCCATCAGGAACTGGGCGACAAATACGATAAAGATACAGAAGTAGAAGAGCTGCGCGAAAAAATCGACAAGCTCGACGTACCGGACAACGTGCGCGAAGTCATGCTGAAGGAAGTCAACCGCCTGGACGCAATGCCGCCCATGATGGCAGAATCGGCCGTCATCCGCACCTACCTGGACCACCTCATGGCCCTGCCCTGGTCGACAGAAACAGAAGACCGCCTGGACCTCAAGATTGCCCAGGACATCCTCGACGAAGACCACTACGGCCTGGAAAAGATCAAGGACCGGATCATCGAATACCTGGCCGTACGGCAGCTGACCAACAGCCTCAAAGGCCCGATCCTTTGCTTCGTCGGCCCTCCCGGCACAGGCAAGACGAGTATTGCCCGTTCCATCGCCCGCGCCATGAACCGCAAATACGTGCGCATTTCCTTAGGCGGCGTCCGCGATGAAGCAGAAATCCGCGGCCATCGCCGTACGTACATCGGCGCCATGCCGGGCCGGATCATCGCTGGCATCCAGCAGGCAGGCACGAAAAACCCGGTCTTCCTCCTCGACGAAATCGACAAGATGACGTCGGACATGCGCGGCGACCCGTCGTCGGCCCTCCTCGAAGTCCTCGACCCGGAACAGAACAATACCTTTAGCGATCACTTCATCGAAGTGCCCTTCGACCTTTCCAAGGTCCTCTGGATCACGACGGCCAACAACATCGGCCAGATTCCGGGACCCTTGCGGGACCGCATGGAAATCATCGAGTTCACGAGCTATACAGAAGAAGAAAAGCTGCAAATCGCCAAGCGCTACCTCGTGCCCAAGCAGCTCAAGGAAAACGGCGTCCTCGCCAGCCAGGCGAAGTTCTCCGATGCCGTCCTGCGTCACATCATCCAGGACTACACGCGCGAATCCGGCGTCCGTACCCTGGAAAAGACCATCGGCTCTGTCATCCGCAAGGTCGGCAAGTCCATTCTCATGCAAGACGACAAGCCCCTGACCGTCTCGGTGAAGAACCTGGAAAAAATCTTAGGCCCCATGAAATTCCTGCCTACGCAGGTCAATAAAGAAGACGAAGTCGGCCTCGTAACGGGCATGGCCTGGACCCAGGTCGGCGGCGAAGTCCTGGAAACAGAAGTGGCCGTCGTCAAAGGCAAAGGCGCCCTGCATCTGACGGGCCAGCTCGGCGACGTCATGAAGGAATCGGCCGAAGCCGGCCTGACCTATATCCGCAGCCGCGCTGCTTCCCTGGGCCTGGAAGACGATTTCTACGCCAAGACGGATATTCACATCCATCTCCCCGAAGGGGCTGTACCCAAGGACGGCCCGTCTGCCGGCATTACCATGGCGACAGCCATTGCCTCGGCCCTGACGGGACGCAAGGTCCATCACGACCTGGCTATGACCGGTGAAATTACGCTGCGCGGCACGGTACTCCCTGTCGGCGGCATTAAGGAAAAGGTCATTGCCGCCCATCGCGCCGGCATCAAGAAGATTCTCTTGCCGGAAGAAAACAAGCGCGACATGGTCGACGTACCGGACGTGGTGAAGAAAGACGTGAAATTCGTCTTCGTCCACCACATGGATGAAGTGCTCGAACAGGCACTGGTGAGTGCAGAATGAGTGATATGACGCACGGCAAGCTGCAGATCATCCAGGCCAAATACACGGCGTCTGCCGTCCGCAAGGACCAGTACCCTACAGAGGGACTGCCGGAAATCGCCTTTCTCGGCCGTTCCAACGTCGGCAAATCGAGCCTCATCAACTCCCTCTGCGGCCAGCGCGGCCTGGCCCGCGTCAGCGGCGCACCGGGAAAGACCCAGACCATCAACTACTTTAACGTAACCCTCCAGGAAAAAACCGACGCCGAAGAGCAGCGCACGCCCCTCTTTTTCGTCGACCTGCCGGGCTACGGCTTTGCCAAAACGGGCGGCAAAAACCGCCAGCTTTGGAGCCATTTCATTGGCGAATACATTACGGGCTCGCCCAACCTGTCCCTGCTCTTTCTTCTCGTCGACCTGCGCCATCCCGGCCTCGATATCGACCTGCAAGCCTACCGCTGGCTCGCCGATAACGAAGTGCCCCTGCAGATCATCGGCACGAAAGCAGACAAGCTCGGCCGCAACGACCGGAGCCGCAACCTGGCAGCAGTAAAACGCCTCTTTCCGGCTGCTTTTCCGCCCATTGCCTATTCGTCCCTCAAACAGGACGGAAAAAACGAACTGCTCCACATGGTCTATGAAGCCCTATACGAATGATGCGAAGCTGCCTGTCCCGGCCTATGCTGCGGACAGGCAGCCTCTTTATCTTTTACGGTCTTTTTGCCCAGAAGAAAGAATACTGGAAACATAATAGGACATTTGCTATAATAGGAGTAGTATGGTAAAGCATCCTAAAGAGGGGGTACACGCAATGGCTGTAGAAACACTGGATACAGAAGCGGCATTTACGCCCCATGTGCTGCACAAGAAAGGCCTGGTTATCGTCGACTTCTGGGCTCCCTGGTGCGAAGGAGGCGGCGCAATCGTCCAAGAAATAGAAGGCGCTGCTGCTGCTTGTACGCCACCGGCTGCGGTCCTCCGCGTCAACGTCGACCAGTTCCCCGGTCTGGCGGCTGCCTATGACATTACTGCCGTGCCGACACTGCTCTTTTTCAAAGACGGACACCCTTTGAAACGGATCATCGGCTATACGACACAAGGTGAGCTGGAAAAGTTCCTCTCCACGCTGGAGTAGGAACGCGTTCGTTTTTTGACTGTAAAATTGTTGGGATGGTATAATAAAGAGTGAGTCTATTTAATTTAGAAGCAAAGAAGCTGCTGTCCATTGTCGTCCCTGTATACAATGAACAGCTAAACATTGAAAAATTTTATGAAGAAGCGACAAAAGCCGTAGCCGGCCTCGATATGGACTATGAAATCATTTTCGTCGACGATGGCTCCAAGGACACGACGCCGCTTATCCTGAGCCGCCTGACCCAGCAGGACGCCCACGTACGGGCCCTGATCCTGGCACGCAACTTCGGCCACCAGCTGGCCATTACGTGCGGCATGGACCACGCCAAGGGCGACGCCATCATCACCATGGATGGCGACCTGCAGCACCCGCCGGCCATGATACCCGATTTGGTGCAGAAATGGCGCGAAGGCTACGACGTCGTCCAGACCGTGCGCAAGGCGACAGATGATGCGGGCTTTTTAAAACGCCTGACGTCCAAATGGTACTACATCATTTTGAACGCCATGTCACCCGTGCACATTACACCGGGCGGCTCCGACTTCCGCCTCATCGACAAGCGCGTCCTCGAGACCTTCATGCGCTTTCGCGAACACGACCGCTTCATCCGCGGCATGATCGGCGACATCGGCTACAAGCAGACAACGCTCAGCTTCATCGCCCCCCGCCGCTATGCAGGGAAATCCAAATTCTCCGGCCGCAAAATGCTCCATTTTGCGCTGGACGGCATAACAGCCTTCTCCAAGACACCCCTGCGTATCTCCTTTTACGTAGGCCTCCTAAGCGGCCTTTTAAGCGTGTTAATGATCATTCACGTCCTATATTGCCACATAACCGGCCAGGCAGCCCCCGGCTGGACCACCACCATGATCGTAGTCTGCCTAATGGGCGGCCTGCAACTCATCTTCATGGGCATCATAGGCGAATACATAGGACGCATCTTCGAAGAAGTAAAACAACGCCCCCTATACTGGCTAAGAGCCGAACTAGGCCAAAAGAAAGACTAGCCTTCCCTGCACGTGGTATGCTAAAGTTGGACATGGAGGGGGTAGAAATTGGATACTAAATGTAGTAATCTTGGATAAAAGATTTTCTAATTAGTATCCGATGCCCTCAATTGTTAGATGGGAGGTTGCCACGTGAAATTAACGAAAGAACAACGATTAGAAATAGGTCGC
>NZ_JACOGK010000004.1 GCF_014269395.1 Megasphaera hominis | reverse complement strand
TGCAATGATTGAAGATTACATTGGCTATTACAATACTAAGCGTTTACAGAGAAAACTGGGTGTAGTAACCCCGATGGAAAAGCACAATAACTATTACGTGGCAGCATAAAAACTGCCACCGGATATCGGTGGCAGAATAAGTACATGTTTTATTTTTTGCTCTGTCTACTTGACGGGGAGCGGTTCAAGGTGGAACGGGCTCTTATCCGTATAGGTAACGCGCAGCTATCAAAAGAGATCTTTCTTCCAGAGCATGTAGATGGCGATGCACGAACAAAGAATCGCCAGGCCGATGACGATGGGAAACCCCAAGGGACTGTCGGCCAGCGGTACCGGGACGTTCATGCCCCAGAGGCTGAAGAGATTGGTCGGTACGGCCAGAATAATCGTAATAGAGGCCAAAAATTTCATGACAATACTCAGGTTATTGGAAATGATGGAAGCAAATGTATCGGACGTACTCATGAGAATATTGGAATACATTTCAACCATTTCAATAGCCTGTTTATTTTCGATAATGACGTCTTCCAGGAGGTCTTCGTCTTCTTCGTACATCTTTAACAGGTGATGCAGGGACGTATTGCGGCGCAGGCGCATGAGCTTTTCCATAACCGTGCCGTTACTGCGCAGGGCCGATGTGAAATAGGTCAAGGATTTCTGTAACTCCAGGAGGAGAAAGAATTCCTTGTTTTGCATGGAATGGCGCAGGTCCTGTTCAATATCGTCTGTGCGGTGATTGATCTGCTGCAAATAGCGCAGGAAGAGCGTGGCCGTACGATAGAGGATCTGAAAGAGGAAGCGCGTCTTCTTAAAGGTATAGAAAAGAGGGTATTTATTTTCCGTAAACGTCCGCATGACTTCTGTTTCCTGGATGCAGAGCGTAATGATAAAATCAGGCGTAATGAAAATGCCAAGAGGCAGTGTGTCGTAGCTGTCCGTTTCCATAATAATAGGAATATTAATAACGACGAAAATGTATTCGTCTTCCAGTTCCACGTGGGAACGTTCTTCCGTATCCAGTGAGGTTTTTAATACATCTGTGGGGATTTCCGTAACCATGGAAACGAGCTGTAAATCTTCGGCGCTAGGATTTACGACGTGAATCCACGATCCCTTCTCTGCAGAAGCCAGGGAAATATCGTCATCGAGGTGACCATTGTTGTGCTTATAAACCTGAATCATGGCGGCAGCCCTCTTTCCTGGTGTGATGGGTAAGAATAAAGTCCAAAGTACAATATAATCATAAATAGGGAGTAAGTCAAGGGAAAACAGGAAATTCCCTGTCATAGGTATGTAAAATTTACCTCCAGGCCGCTTTCTCGCTCATTTCCTGGCAGAGAGAGGGGAAGTTTGCTATAATAATAGCTATCAGCGTGAAGTGAGGAGTGTTAGCCAGCATGATTGCAATCATTATCAACGGCGTTACGGCGTCTTTAGGCGCCCTGTTGGGGTTTTTCCTCAAACGGGGCATTTCAGAAAAATATACGAAGGCCATTTTCGGCGTCATTTCCTTATGTGTTGCCATTATGGGCGTCCAAAGCGCCGTGCAAAGCCAGAATTTGCTCCTCGTCCTGGCGAGCCTCATCGTCGGCACTCTTTTGGGGACGATCATCGGTATTGAAGACCGCATGCAGCAGTTTGGTGAGTTTTTGAAACGGCGCATGCAGCGGCCAGGTGAAGACAACACCTTTGTCAAAGGCTTTGTCACCTTGTCGGTCATGCAGGTCGTCGGCGCCCTCGCTATTCTCGGCCCCATTCAGGCCGCCCTGGGCAGCAATGACCTTCTCTACTTTAAGAGTGTCCTCGACTTTACGTCGGCCTTCATTTTCGGTACCATTTACGGTCTGGGCGTCGTTCCCGTCGGCCTGGTCAACCTGGTCTATGAAGCCTTTTTCTTTCTCTTGGCGAGTTTCTTTATGCCACTTATGACACCGGACGTTATCCGCGAGCTCAATGCGGTAGGCGGCGTTATGATCCTTGGTATTGCCCTTAATATGTTCCGCGTAACAGAATTAAAGGTAGCCGATTTTCTGCCGGCCCTGTTCATTCCTATTTTGTATTACCATCTTTTCGTCTGAAAAAGGCAGCCGTTTATACCGGGTATACCGGCGTAAACGGTTTTTTTATTTTTATGCCGCCGCCGGTCATGGTATGTCGCTCTGAAGTATGATATTATATGTATGTTATTATTGCTTGCACTATGTTCTCAAGCAGATAATAAATGGATGATGTAAAGGAATGCTGACAAAATATGCAGGTATTAAAAATGGAACTGCAGGGATTTAAATCCTTTGCAGACAGGACAACCTTGACCTTTGCCCATGGCATTACGGCCATTGTCGGCCCCAACGGGAGCGGCAAAAGTAATATTTCCGATGCCGTGCGCTGGGTTATGGGCGAACAGAATGTACGTCACCTGCGGGGACAAAAGTCGGAAGATATTATCTTTGCCGGCACGGAAAAGAGACGTCCCCAGGGGGCGGCAGAAGTATCCCTGTATTTTGACAACAGCCAGCACGAGCTGGACGTAGATTTTACGGAAGTAGTCATTACGCGGCGTATTTTCCGCTCCGGCGAGAGTGAATTTTTTATCAATAAACGGCCGTGCCGTTTAAAGGATATTCATTTGCTCTTTGCCGATACGGGGATCGGCCAGGATTCCATGGCCGTCATCAGTCAGAACCGGGTAGATGCTATTTTAAACAGTAAACCGGAAGAACGGCGTCTCATCTTTGAAGAAGCGGCCGGTATTAGCCGCTACAAAAGCCGTAAACAGGAAGGACTGCGAAAGATTGCCGAAACAGAGCATAATCTAGAACGCATTCACGATATGATGGGCGTCCTGGAAGAACAGCTCGTGCCGTTAAAAGCCCAGGCTGAACGGCTTACTGCCTTTAGGGCCCTCGACAGTGAACGCATTTCCTATGCGGGAACGCTGGCACTGCAGGAATTACGCAATGCCGAACGGCTCCTTTCTAAGGCAGAAAATAACCGCATTGCCGCTACCGGCGAGTACCGGGCCCTGTCACGGCAGACGGAAGCGACAGAAGCGGCTAAAAAAGAATTACTCGCTGTCATGGAACAGGAAAGTGCCGATCTGCGCCGCCTCGATGAAGAAACCCTGACCGTTCATAATGAACTGGATAGCATGAAAAGCCGTCAGGAAGCATTTGTGACACGCCAGGAAGAACTCCTTCGTTCGCACGTACAGCTGCAAGAAGAAGAAGCGGAAACGAAAAAGAAACAGGCCCATATTCAGGCCCAGCAGGAACAGAGCGTGCACGACCTGGCCCAGCGCCAGGCCGCCTGCGAAGCAGCCCGTCAGGGCTTTAACCTGACCCAGTCCGTCTTAGCCAAAGCGGAAGAGAAGGTTAGCCGCATGCAGGCTGCCTTGTCTCAGGTGCAGGCAGAAAACACGGAAAAGGCCCAGAACCTCTTCATCCTGAAACGAGAAATAGAAGACCTGCGGCGCCGTCTCGATGAAAACAGGCAGCGCGCAGAGGAATTGGAACGGCAGCAGACAGAAGAAACGGAAAAAGCAGCGCAGGCCCAAAGCCGCCAGCACGAAGGGGAAAGAAGCCTGTGTGAAGCACAGGAAAAACTGCAGACCTGGCAGGCCGAGCTGGAAGAGGTAATGCAAAAGCAGCAGCTCCAGAGCCGCGAAACGGCCCGGGCTGAGCAGGAATACCGTCAGCTCAAAGGCCAGGCGGCAGCCTTGCAGCAGCGTATTCACGTACTGGAAAGTATGGAACAGGAACACGAAGGCGCCGGCCTGGCAGCCAAGACGGTCCTCGAAGCACGGGCAACCTGGCAGGCCGATATTTGCGGTCTCGTAGGCGAGCTGTGTACCTTGCCGGCAGACTATGTGACGGCTATGGATATCGCCTTAGGCGGTGCATCCCGCTACATCGTCACGCGTACAGAAGAAACGGCCAAAGAAGCCATTGCCTACTTGCGCCAGCGGCGGGCTGGCCGGACGACCTTCCTGCCCCTCGATACGGTGAAAGAACGGCGGCGCACAGCCGATGAATTAGCAGCAGCCAAGGAAAAGGGAATCCTGGGCTTTGCCAGTGACCTCATTCAATACGATGCAGCATATGCCCGGATTTTTTCGTCCCTGTTGGGGAAAACTCTCGTAGCTGAAAGCCAGGCTGACGCGTCGCAAACGGCCCGTAAATACGGACACCGCCTGCGTATCGTCTGTCTTGATGGTACCCTGTTTAATGCCGGCGGTTCCCTTACCGGCGGCAGCAACAAGAACCGGGAAGGCTCCCTTCTCAGCCGGCGGGCGACGATCCAATCCCTGCAGACACAATGGCACGATACAGACCAGCGCTTGCAGGCCCTGACTAAGGAAGGCGAAGCCTTGCGCCAACAGCTTACGGACGCTGCCAGCCAGGCCGAAGCAGTGCGCAAAGCCGTACAAGAAGGGCAGCTGGCAGTACAGCAGCTGACGTGGCAACTGGAACAGGCAAAAACGGCAGTTGCCGAGGCCAGCCAGACCAGCAGTCAGGCCAGTCAGCAGCTGCAACACCTGTATGACAGCCGCTCGGAAATACAGGCAGCCTTATGGGCTAAGGAAGAAGAACTTACGACCCAGGCGGCACCGGTTGCGGCCGATACAGAAAAACTGGAAGCCGGCCTGAGCCAGGCCCAGGCAGAATTGGCAAGCTGCCGCCAGGCTCTGACGGAACGGCAGGTCGCCTTGGCGACGCTGCAGGAGCAGGTGCGGCATATACAGGCCCAGCAGCAACAGCAGCAGGACCTGGCCGACCAGGCTGCCGGCGAATGGCAGCGCCTCTCTGAGCGGCGCCACCAGCTGCAGCAGCGCCAGGCCGAAACAAAACAGCTCCTGCAGGAATTAGCAACGAATATAGCGGCAAAAGAGCAGGAAACGGCAGCGAAGGATCAGGAAAAGAAGGCCTTCTATGCTGCGCGGGAAGCCAATTTCCATAAAAACCAGGAACTGGATCAGCAACTGTCTTCCCTGCGGGCAGATCAGGAAAAGTGGAATCATCAGGTCCATGCAGCCGAAATGCAGGCAGAAAAGTACCGCAGTGAAATCTCCCGCAGTGAAGAACACCTGGCCCGCCAGGGCTTGACGCGGGAACAGGCGTTGGAACGGCGGCGCGAGGGATCCTTAAAGGAATTGACGGAGCACCTGGCCCGCCTACAGGAACAGATGGCCGCTTTAGGGCAGATCAATCCAAACGCCGATACAGACTACGAGCAGGCTGTAGCCAAGCAGCAGTTTTACCGTACCCAGTGTGATGACCTGCTGGAATCACGCAAACGCCTGCAGACGGTGGTAGCAGAAATTGATGACGCCATGAGCCAGCAGTTTACCCAGGCCTTTGGTGTCATTGGCGGTCATTTCCAGCGGATTTTCAGCCAGCTCTTTGGCGGCGGCAAGGCCCAGATCAGCCTTACCGATAAAAGCGACGTCCTCAACGCCGGTGTCGAAATTACGATTCAGCCGCCGGGCAAGAAGCAGCAGACACTGACCCTCCTTTCCGGCGGGGAACGGGCGCTTACGGTTATTGCCCTGCTCCTGGCCTTTCAGGCCTACCATCCGGCACCGTTTATTCTCTTTGACGAAGTCGACGCTGCCTTGGATGAAGCTAATGTCATCCGCATGGCCGATTATATGAAGAAATACAGTCAAACGACACAATTTATCGTCATTACCCACCGCCGCAAGACGATGGAAGCTGCCGATACACTGCAAGGTGTGACCATGGAAGAAAAGGGCATTTCACGCCTTTTGACGGTAAAAGTAGATGATGTAATGCAGAAAGGAAGTTAAGTATGGGATTTTTTTCGCGCTTGCGCAAGGGCCTGGAAAAGACGAAGGGCTCGCTCATTAAGAATATTGAAACGGTTGTACGGGGGTACGCCAAGATCGATGAAGATATGTACGATGACCTGGAAGCTGTTATGCTCACCGGGGACATGGGTGTAGAAACGACAGAATATCTCCTCGACCAGATCCGCACAGGTGTTAAATCGCGGCAGATCAAAGACGGCAACGACGTCGTGCCCTATTTGGAAAAGTGCATTGTCGAACTCCTCGAAGAAAATAACGAACCTGTACCGGATTGCACGGGTACGACGCGGGTTATTTTTATCGTTGGCGTCAACGGTGTAGGCAAGACGACGACCATTGGCAAATTAGCCAAATATTATAAAGAACAGGGCCAGTCGGTCATGGTTGCCGCTGGCGATACGTTCCGTGCCGCTGCGTCTGAACAGCTCACCATCTGGGCGGAACGGACAGGTGTACCTATCGTGAAGCATCAGGAAGGTGCCGACGCTGCGGCTGTCGTCTTCGATGCGACGGCGGCTGCCAAGGCCCGTCATATTGACGTTCTTCTCGTCGATACAGCCGGCCGTCTCCACGTCAAGGCCAACCTCATGGAAGAATTGCGCAAGATGGCCCGCGTCGCTGGCAAGAATATTGATGGTGCACCGCAGGAAACGCTCCTCGTCCTCGATGCGACGACCGGCCAGAACGCCGTCAGCCAGGCCAAGCTCTTTGGCGAAGTCGTACCCCTGACGGGCGTCGTCCTGACGAAGCTCGATGGCACGGCCAAGGGCGGTGTTATCCTGTCGGTCAAACGGACCTTGGGCGTACCGGTCCGCTGGGTCGGTGTCGGCGAAGGTGTCGATGATCTGCGGCCCTTTGATGCGGCCCAGTTTGCCGATGCTCTCTTTGACCGCAACGTTGAAGCCCATGAACAGGAAGAAGACTAAAAAAAACAGCCTGTTTCCGAGGAAACAGGCTGTCCTGCCTAAAGGGGCATTAATCCAAATAGGCGTCCGTAATCTTGGCGACGTAAATCGTATGTTCCGTATCGCCTGTGTACCATTTGTCTTTTAATTCCGGTGCCAAGGCGTCGACATCCATGAGACGTTCATAGAGGACTGTGCATTCAAGCTGCAAGAGGCCCTTGCCGTCGATGACCGGTGTCGTACCGGCTTTGGAAGCTTTGCATTTCAGGCCGGCAGCTGCGAATTTGTCCAGATCGCGGCCCGATTTTGTGCCGCACAGGGCAATAGCGTCTTTATAGGAATCATCAACCGGTACGGAAATGGTGAAGCTTTTGACCTGGTTCAGGTTTTCTTTGGTCAAACGGGTCTGACGGACCATGACCGTAACCGTCGGGA
The DNA here is from genome assembly GCF_014269395.1 of Megasphaera hominis. Taxonomy (GTDB): domain Bacteria; phylum Bacillota; class Negativicutes; order Veillonellales; family Megasphaeraceae; genus Megasphaera; species Megasphaera hominis. Next base: position 101,375 of record NZ_JACOGK010000004.1, on the reverse strand, counting down.
TGGCCCACATGTAGCCTACGCTGCCCCAGCCGATAGTCATCGTATCGGATTTTTGGCCGTCACAGGTGGTGAGGAACGCCCCCTTGGCAATGCGGTCGGCAAAAATTTTTGCATATTCTTTGGCTTCTAACATACTAGGTACCTCCTAAATAGCTGTATAATATATAACATATATATATTATAACATAGATTGTAAAAGTCGAAATCAGTTTTATCAGTATAGGAAAGAAGGATTTATATGTATGTAGGCAATATTCAACAGTGGAAAGAAGACACGGCTATGGTGCCGTCGTTCTTACAGCCGTGGGTTGAAAAGCTGGCCGAACTGGCCCTGCTGCCGCCGGAAATTTTGACCACCGGCCGTCATGACCTGACCGGTCCCCATTATTTTAACGTCGATGAATCACAGACAGCGCCGGCTGCGGACCGGCCTATCGAAGCACACCGGCAGTATGTGGATATCCAGTTTCTCCTGGAAGGGGCCGAAGACATTGGCTGGCAGCCACTTTTTGACGCAGGCCAGGTCCAGTCGTCCCAGCCGGAAAAGGATCTTTGGTTTTACGACGGTTCGCCGGAAAAGGATGCAGTCATTCATATGACGCCCGGCACCTTTGCTATCTTTTCGCCGGCCGACGGCCATCGCACGCTCTGTGCACCGGACGGTACGGGTGCAGGTGTGCGCAAAATCATTATGAAAATACACGTGTAAAGGAGCCGCACCTATGGATGTATTACACGCAGCCGGACAGGCTCTCACCACACTGCGGGCCCGGCGGCCTCTTATTCATCAAATTACAAATGTCGTAACGGTCAACGATTGTGCCAATGCCACCTTGGCCATTGGCGCGTCACCGACCATGACCTGGGCTCCGGAAGAAGTAGAAGATATGGCCCGGGCCGCACAGGCTCTGGTGCTCAACTTAGGTACCCTCCAGCCGTGGACGCTGACGTCCATGCTGCGCGCCGGCAAGGCTGCCGCTAAGGCAGGCGTGCCGGTTGTCCTCGACCCTGTCGGTGCCGGCGGCACGGCGTACCGTACGGCAGCGGCACGGGAGCTCTTGCAGGAAATCCCGGTCAGTGTCATTCGTGGCAACCTTAGCGAAATAACCTGCCTCGTCCAGGGACGGAGCGGCATCAATCCCGGCGTAGATAACCACGCCAAAGGCCAGGTCACGGCAGCCCTGATTACCCAAATGGCCCAGGCCCTGGGGACGACTGTCGTCATTACCGGCGCCGTCGACGCTATGTCCGATGGGACCCAGTCCCTCCTTCTGGCAAATGGCACGCCCATGCTGACCTACGTGACCGGCACAGGCTGTATGACTACGTCGCTTATCGCGTCCTTTGCAGCCGTAACGTCGCCTTTTGTAGCGGCCGTGGGCGGTGTCCTTTCTATGGGCCTGGCCGGTGAACAGGCGGCCAGGAAGAGCCAGGGACCGGGCACCTTTCATCAGCAATTATTCGATTCGTTATATAGTTTGCAGGCTGACATGTATGCCAGCTTGGGAAAGGTTTGGCATAGCTATGAATGATCAGGCAATTCAATTAAAAAAACTCACCTTAACAGCTCTTTTTATCGCTCTTGGCGTCCTCTTGGCACCGTTCGTTTCCTTTCCGTTCGGCGGCGCCCGCGTCTTTCCCTTGCAGCACTTGATCAACGTGCTCCTGGCTGTGCTCTTGGGCTGGCGTTATTCGACGGCCGGCGCCTTTTGTATTTCGTCTATCCGTATAGCCATGGGCGTCGGTACGATCCTGGCCTATCCGGGCAGCATGATCGGTGCCTGCCTTTCGGGGATCCTCTATAAAAAGACCGGCTCCATTTGGGGTGCCGTCGTTGGTGAAATCATCGGCACAGGTGTCTTAGGCGGCCTCATCGCTTATCCGCTGGCAGCCTTCATCCTCGATTCCAAGGCCGTTGCTTTGTGGTTTTTTATCGTAGCTTTCCTGCCCAATACGTTCATCGGCTCCATTTGCGCCGCTGTGCTCTTAAAAATCCTGCCCCTGAAAAAACTGGCAGAAGATTTACTGAAACGATAAACAGTGTTTCCCGTCACGAATTTTGTTGTCAAAGCCCTATTTGCATTGACTAATGACGCCTGGTATATTAAACTATAAACTGGTACTGAGTTTTCGATTCTAGTTTTAATATAGGGGATGAAGATCAGGTGATGCTATGAGTAATGAATTAGTAGACGAGAAACGACAAACCGTGTCAGAACAACAGGAGACGCGCTGTACCATGCGCAAGCGGTCGCGTCAGGATATACGACAGGATATTCTGAACGCGACACTCGATGAAATTGAAGTACAAGGGCCTGATTTCCATATGGACGACCTGGCCCGCAAGATGTGTATCAGCAAGAGGACATTATACGAATATTTTTCATCAAAACAAGAAATCATCAAGGAAGCACTGATATCCATGATGGACGCCATTTATGACCGGCATTTGGAACTATTGCAGGATCCAAGCCTTTCGGCAGAAGAAAAGCTCGTCGGTTTTTTCAAAATCCGCACGCGTACGACAGGTGTATTTTCCATGCGCAGGGCCAATCAGATTTTTACCAAAATGCCTGAGATTTGTGCCGGCCTGGATGAATACTCCCAGCGGGACTGGAGCCTTTTGGAACGGCTCTTTCAAGAAGCCCAGACCAGTGAAGAGTTCCGGGAATTCGATCAGCAGCTGCTCATGCATATACTGCGCAGCGCATCCGATGGCGTCTTAGATTATGTGGAACAGACGAAGGATGATTTCTCTTACCCGGAATATATGGAAAAATGCATCCGTATCATTCTTTATGGAATAAAAAAAGACAGGGGGCTAGTATTGCATGATACAGAAACGTAAATTAGGGACATTAGGCATCGCCTTACTGACGGTGGTTGCCTTATTGGCCGGCTGTGGCTCACAAGAGGGGGCACAAAAGGCAGCCGTAAAGGTTAACACGTATAAGGTACAGGCAGAAGATATGCCCGTAGCTGCTGAATACAGCGGTACCGTAACGGCTACGGAAAAGGTGCCTGTACAGCCAAAGATTTCCGGCCGTGTCGTAGAAAAATATGTACAAGGCGGGCAGAACGTATCACAGGGACAGGCCCTGTTTCGTTTGGACAGCCGCCAATATGATGCAGCCTTGGCTCAGGCCAAGGCTACGCAGGCTCAGGCCGCTGCCAACCTGGCCAATCAGCAGCTCAATTTGCGCCGCTACCAGGAATTGGCCAGCCAGGATGCTATTTCCCAGCAGACCGTAACCGACCAGGCAGCTGCTACAGCGCAGCAGCAGGCCGTTCTCGAAGCGAACGCTGCACAAGTAGATGCAGCCCAGGATAACGTTGACGATACGATTGTATATGCGCCTTTTTCAGGTAAATTAAATGTCGACGATGTTCCTATCGGCACCTATGCTACAGCCGGCTCGACGGCACTGGTCACCATTTCCTCGACCAATCCGGTTTATGTAGAATTCTCCGTCAGTGAAGCAGAATATCTGCAGATGACCAAACAGGGGACCGGCAATATGCCTAATAACTGGGGCAGCCACCTCATGCTGCGCTTGAGCGATGGCACTATGTATCCCTATGAAGGCCACGTCACGCAGATCAACCACGGCATGGACGGCACGTCCGGCTCCATTATCGTCAAGGCTGTCTTCGACAACCCCGATAATGTCCTCATTCCGGGCCTCTATGCAACGGTCGTTTCTGATACGCAGGTACAGCGCAACGCCTTAGCCGTACCGCAGCGGGCTGTACAGCAGACACTTGGTAAATATTACATTACTGTCATCGACGGCAATGGCCAGGCCCAGACGAAGGAAGTCACACCGGGCCAGAAAGTCGGTAACTTCTGGATCATTACGAGCGGCCTCAACGATGGCGATACGATCATCGTCGATGGCTATCAGAAAGCCAAAGGAGCAACTCTCGATCAGAATTTGCTGACGAAAGCCGAACTCGAAAAGGATTCGACTGCTGCAACAACGACGTCTAAATAGAGGAGGCTACATCGTGTTATCTAAGTTCTTTATAGACCGGCCTATCTTTGCCGTCGTTATTGCCCTGGTTATTTCTATTCTCGGGGCTTTGTCGATGGTAACCTTGCCGGTGGCAAAATATCCTAGCGTAACGCCGCCGCAGATTCGGGTATATACGACGTACGTTGGGGCTAATGCCGATGTTTTGGGCACGACCGTTGCCAGTGTTATCGAACGCCAGATGATTGGCGTCGACGGCCTGGTCAACATGTCCAGCTCCAGTAACGATAACGGCGTTTACTCCATGACGGCGCAATTCGAAACCGGCACGGATGACGACATGGACATGGTCAACACGCAGAACCGTGTCAGCCAGATTACGTCTACACTGCCGTCAGAAGTTACGCAGACCGGCGTTACCGTAGAAAAGTCGACCAGTTCGACGGCTATGGTTTTCGCCCTCGTTTCCCCAAATGGCACGTATGATGCCACGTTCATGAAGAACTATGCAACACAGTTCTTTATGGATGCCTTGAAATCCGTCCCCGGTATTGGGAACGTACAGGAATTCGGCGCTGACTACGCTATGCGTATTTGGCTCAATCCTATGAAGATGAGCATCCTCAAGGTTACGCCAACGGATGTCATCTCAGCTATTCAATCCCAGAATACACAGGCTGCTATCGGCAGTATTGGCTCCCAGCCGACGCCGAACGACCAGACCTTCCAGTATACGCTGCGTACGGATGGCCGTCTGCAGACAGCAGAACAGTTTAAAAATATCATTATCCGCAGGAACAGCGATGGTTCCATGGTCCGTGTCGGCGATATTGCCGATGTCAACCTGGGCAAGAAGAGCTATGACATTTCCAGTGACTTGAACGGCCAGAACGCGGCCAGCTTCATGGTCAGCCTGACGGCTGATGCCAACGCCATGCAGAGTGTCACCGGCGCTATGAAGGTCCTGGAAAATGCTAAGAAATCTTTCCCGAATGACCTCGATTATGTCGTCGTTTACGATAGCACGAAGTTCGTCCGGGCCTCTATTGAAGAAGTTATTCAGACCTTCATCGAAGCCTTGCTCCTCGTTGCCTTCATCGTTTATCTTTTCTTGCAGAGCGGCCGTTCGACACTCATTCCATTGATTGCTGTTCCTGTATCCCTTTTAGGTACCTTTGCCTGCTTCAAGGTCCTCGATTTTTCTATCAACACGCTGACCTTGTTCGCCATGGTTTTGGCTATCGGCCTTCTCGTCGATGATGCTATCGTCGTTATTGAAGCCGTTGAATACGAAATAAAATATAACGCCAAGAGTCCGCGAGAGGCGACGATCATCGCCATGCAGAACGTACAGAATCCGGTTATCGGTGTTGCCTGCGTTCTTTCGGCCGTATTCGTTCCGGTAGCCTTCCTGAGCGGCATGAGCGGTATCCTGTACCGACAGTTCGCCCTCACCATTGCCGTGTCGGTCATCATTTCGGCCTTCGTCGCCCTGACCCTGACACCGGCCATGTGCGCATCCCTCTTGAACGTCCATAAGCCCAATGAAAATCCAAAGGGCATTTACAAGTTCTTCCAAAAGTTCAACCTGGCTTTTGACCGCCTCATCGACTGGTACGGCATACGCCTGGCTCACCTGCAACTGCACCTGAAATGGGTCGTAGCCTTCCTGCTCGTTCTTTGTGCTCTCACAGGCGCCGTCTTCCGCGTTATGCCGACGAGCTTCGTGCCGTCAGAAGATAACGCCTTCATGATGGTCAACGCGACCTTGCCGGAAGGGATTTCCCAGACGGAAACACAAAAAGCGGCAACGCAGATCAGCAATTGGCTCCGCCAGCAGCCTGGCGTCAACAATGTCATGAACGTTACAGGCTTTAGTATTCTTGCCGGCGGCGTTAAGTCCAACGGCATGACGGCCTTCGTCAGCTTCGACGACTGGAGCAAACGTACGACTAAGGATCTTTCCGTCGATACCCTCGTCGGTAAGACTATGGGCGTGGGCTCCCAGATGCCGCAGGTACAGCTCATGGCTATGAACCCGCCGCCAATCGACGGCATGGGCACATCGTCTGGCTTTACCATCCAGATTGAAGACCGCGGTGGCCACACGACGGCTGAGCTGAATGATACGGCTCAGAAATTCATTGCCGCTGCCCGCCAGCGTCCGGAAATCGGCTCAGTCTACACGGCCTTCGCTGCCGATACGCCGGGCTTCCAGTTCGACATCGACCGTGACCAGGTTGCCAAACAAGGCGTTACCCTGAGCACGCTGTACTCGACCCTCCAGTCGTACTACGGCTCGTACCAGGTCAACGACTTTACTATCTTCGGTCGTAACTTCAAGGTTATCATCCAGGCAGCACCGCAGTTCCGCCAGACCGTGGATGCCAATAACCACATTTATGTACGCAATGCCAATAATGACCTCGTCTCGGTGGCTAACTTCGTTCGTCCAAAGCCAATCGGCTCGGCGTCGATCATCAACCGTTTCAATGACTACCCGGCCATTACGGTCCAGGGCAGCCCGAGTGCCGGCGCCAGCTCTGGTGACGCCCTGAAAGCGCTTCAGGAAGTGGCTGCAGATACGCTCGGCGAAGGCTACACGTACGAATGGAGCGGCATGAGCCGTGAAGAAATTGAAGCCGGCAACAAGACGATTTACGTCTTCATCCTGGCTCTGCTCTTCGTCTTCCTCGTACTGGCTGCCTTGTACGAAAGCTGGAAAGTACCATTTGCCGTGCTCTTCAGCGTACCAGCTGGTCTCTTTGGGGCATCCTTCTTTGCCTATATCCTGAGCCAGCAGAACAACATTTACTTCCAGATTGGCCTTCTCGCCGTTATCGGCCTGGCCGCCAAGAATGCCATCCTGATCATCGAATACGCCAAGGTGCGTGTCGATAATCGTGGTATGGACCCTGTTTCAGCTGCCATCGAAGCGGCAAAGATCCGTCTCCGCCCGATTATCATGACGTCCCTGGCCTTCGTCGTCGGCTCTGTGCCGCTGGCCCTGGCAAGCGGCGCCGGCGCGGCTTCCCGTGTCACCATGGGTGTCACTGTCGTCTTCGGTACGTCTATTGCGACGATTTTTGGTGTATTCATCATCCCCATGCTTTTCATCATCATTGAAAACCTGGGTAGTGGCAAGAAACACCATGCGCCGAAACAGCCCCAGACCGTAGGCCACCTGCGGGACATGGACTAAATCGCACGACTACATAGACTTCGGCCAGTAACGTAATAACTCCGCCTTGGTACTACCGGGCGGAGTTATTTTTGGATAAAAACAAGCCTCTATAAGGTCGCTTCCTTATAGAGGCTTGTTTCTGTGTAAGGGCTCTTAGCCTTGTTTCAGTATTTGTGCTTTCAGTTCTTCATAACGCGTCGTATAATATGGCGTGAGCTGGGCTTCGCGCAGGTCGTAGCCAAAAGACCTGCGGCTCACGGAAAGGAGCGGCGGGCTCTGAATACGTTTGGCTACGGCAAAGCCGGCAATGAGGCGCCACCACTTTTCCAAATCGGCAATGAAGTCAGCCGGTGTGGCAAAGAGGTCGGCCACCTTGACGCTACAGCCCAGGTTTTCTTCCAGCGTGCCTGCAAGATACCATTCGAGAATCGTCTGCGGTGTTGCCCGCTGCCAGCGTTCGATAAAGGCGCGGAAGAGGTAGTCATGGTACGGATAGACCAGAGGATCGCCCTGGCCCTTAGTAACGTCCTGTTTGGACGATAATTCCGCACTCGGTACAATATCGATACTGCCTTGAGGGACGACTTCCCGTCCGAAGACGGTTTCGTTCAAATAGCGGGCCAAATCGTAAACCTGATGCTTCCAAAGGTCGGCTGTTGCCGCCAGGAAACCGGCACTGTCGCCGTAAAGTGTAGCATAGCCGACGGAGAGTTCGGCCTTATTGGCGTTGCACGTGAAGACGCCGCCAAAGGCTGCCGCAGCGGCTGCGAGAATTCGGCTCGAACGGTCGCGGGCCTGAATGTTTTCTTCAATGAAGTCGCTCAGTTCCAAGAGGCCTGCAGGCTGATCCTTTTGGGTCAGTTCGGCTGCAGCAAACTGGCGCCGTGTCAGTTCCAGACTGTCCTGGACGGGGATGACCGTATAGAGGCAGCCAATGTTATCGGCCAGCTCCTTGGCCAGGCTTTTGGTCATATCCGAATTGTAGACACTGGGCATATTGACGAGAAGAATATTTTCCGGTGGCAATACTGTAGCGTACAGGGCCGCGTTGACGGCAGAATCGATACCGCCTGATACGCCGAGCACTACTTTTTTTAGACCTGTGCTCTCCAGGAAAGACTGGAGACCATAATGGAGACTGGCGTAGATTTCACCGGCTTCTGCCTGAGGTTCATTCCTCTTTACAGGTGAAACGAAGGCATGAGCGTCCTCATCGAAGTCGACGATGGCCAGTTCCTCCTGAAAGAGGTCACATTCGTATTGCAGAGAACCGTCTTTGTTGTAAGCGCCACTGGCACCGTCAAAGGTAAAAACGTTTTTACCGTTGTTCTGGATGCCCGTGCAGTTGACGTAGAGGGCCGGTGCTTGCAGGTCGTCAATGGCCTTGCCAAAGAGACGGTGCCGGCGCTGGGTCTTGCCCAGCGTAAAAGGCGAGTTGGAAATGTTGATGAAGAGATCGACGCCGTATTGTTTTTGTAAATACTGCATGGGCTTGAAGGAGTAGTTGTCATCCCAGCTATCTTCACAGATGAGCGGTCCGATTTTAAGTGTCTTGCCGCCCGGCAGGGGGAGTACAACTGGTGCGACCAGGTCTTCCGCAAAAACGAGATCTTCCTGGGCCACTTCGAGGAGTGACGTAAAATAACGCGTATCGCTGAATTCCCGGTAGTTCGGCATGAGTGTCTTAATATAGAAGGGATAAGGGAAGTTGGCCGGTGCCAGGAAATTACCGCCCTGGGCAATGAACATGGCATTGTACTTGCGCTGCCGCCCGTCAGGGTTGATGCGTTCCGGATCGGTCGCAACGTTGCCGAAGATAATTGTTATATCCTGGGATAAGTCCTTGATCTCATCGCCTAAGCGGACACATTCGTGAATAAAATCAGGCTGGTCCCATATATCGCCAATCAAATATCCCGGAACGGCAAGCTCCGGGAAAATAATGAGCTGGCAATGCTTTTCTTTGGCCTGGCTGATATAGTCCCTCATGACCGTGACGTTACGGCGTGGATCGCCAGGATATACTTTCATTTGGGCAAGTGCTATTTTTAGCATCTAAAAGCCTCCCTACGTAAAAATGTTATATAATGTTACATTTATAGTATCATATTTAGGGACGCATTGCACCTGAGTAAAACAAAAAAAGGAAGTCCCCAGAGGAACTTCCTTAGCTGACAGGCTCAAAAGAAACGGCCGAAGAACGGTACGCGTGCTGCATCTTCCCGCGTGACACCACCGCAGAGCGCCATGAGGCCCAGGTAAACGGCAGAGCCAACGATGGTCGTAACGGCCAGGCTGATGAAGAGGCCGATTGAACCGATGGCGGCGTAGAGGAAATACATGACCACGCCCATGATGACAGCGCAGACGACATTGCGCAGGATGATCTTGACGTCGATGATGTAGCCGGTCTTGCGGTAAATGAAGAAGAGGTTGAGGCCGGCAGCGACGCCGATATCGGCAACGGTGGCATAGGACGCGCCGGTGATTCCTAAAGCCGGAATGGCGACGAGAAACCAGTTGCAGGCAACCTTGACCAGGCAGGCAATACCCATGTTGATAACCGGGATTTTCGGCTTTTTGAGACCCTGCAGGATTGCTGTCGTAATCTGGTGCAGGCCGAGAAAGCAAATGGCAATTGATACAGCCCGCGTAGCTTCCGTAGCTGCCGGAGCATTGTAAATAAAGGTAACTACCGGTTCAGCCAGGACGTAGAGCATGACGGAAAAGGGAATCGTTACGAGAAGGGCCACGCGCATAGCGCCGGCGGTCTTACCGTAGATTTCCACCTTATCGCCTAAGGTAAAGCTGTGGCTAATGGCCGGTACGAGGCTCATAGCCATAGCCGCCGTAAGGATCGTTGCCAGGTTGACGAGCGGTACGGACATGCCTGTGAGATAACCGAAGAGCTCTGTCGCCTGGTGTGTCGCATAGCCGGCTACTTCCAAGCGGCGCGGTACGATGAGCAGATCCAGATTAGAGACGACAGGGAGCATGATGCTGGCCAGGGAAATCGGTACGGCCAGGGCGATAAGCCGTTTTAGGATGTGCGTAATGCTTTCCTGCGGGAATACAGGACCGTCCTTAGGCAGACCCCGTTTCAGCTTATAGTAATAGTAAATGAGGACGAACCAGGCGGCCAGGCCCCCGGCACCGGCACCAAGGCTGGCGCCGCCGGCGGCATAGGCCAGGCCGTACGGCATGAGGAGCGCCGCAAAGCCGAGCATGACGACGACGCGGACGAGCTGTTCCACAATCTGGGAAATCGCCGTCGGTGTCATGTGCTGCCAGCCTTGTAGGTAGCCGCGATAGCCGGCGATGATGGTCGTGAAGAAAATGGCCGGTGCCAGGGCGATGAGAGAATAGTAGGCCCGGCTTTCACGGATAATGTGATAATCGATGAGCAGGCGCGAGCCGAAAAAGACGAGGATACTCAGAATCAGTGCCGTCGTACAGAGCATAGACAGGGAAACGCGGAAAATCCGCTGGGCCCCGCCATAATCCAGGCGGGCTACTTTTTCCGCCGTAATAATTGAAATTGCAATCGGAATACCGGCACTGGAAATTTCTAGCGCCAATAAGTAAATAGGGAAGGCCATCTGGTAAATACCAATACCTTCACCACCCAGGATACGGGAAAGAATAATCCAGTTGATACTGCCGATGGCTTTGACGACAAAGCCGGAGAGTGTCAGGATGAGTGTCCCGGAGACGAATTTATTTGCCATTGTACAACCTCTTTTTACGCTGCTCACAGACGAGCATATCAAAATTTTATTATGCAATAAACAATTAATTTTATCATACCTATAGAGAAAAAGATAGAGAAAGGACTACGTAAAATCTAGGCTGTATAGGGATAAAATCTGTTTTTATTGCAGTACATATGCTATACTAATACCGATTTATAAAGGAGGGACATCGCTTGCGTATTGTAATAATTGGCGCCGGCAAGCTAGGATATAGTATTGCTGAGCTATTGTCAAACGAACAGTATGATGTAGTAGTAGTAGACCAGAATAAGGATCGGTTGGAAAACGTCAAGAATAACCTTGATGTCTTGACGATTCAGGCCAATGGCGCCAGCCCGATTACCATGAACGATCCGGATATCCGCAATTCGGATATCCTCGTCGCCGTTACGGCTGTAGACGAAGTAAATATGATCGCCTGTATTTTAGCGAAAAAACATGGCATCCGCTATACGGCAGCGCGGATCCGCGATATGCAGTTCATGTCGGAAGCCAAAGATTATTTGCGGGAAAATTTCGACATCGACCTCATGCTCAATCCGGAATTGATTACGGCCCGTGAAATTGACCGCATCCTCATGATGCCGGCAGCTCTCGACGTAGAAGATTTTGCCAACGGCAAGGTCCGTCTCTTTGAAACGAAGGTACGCCGCCATTCGCCCTTGGCCAACATTCCCTTAAAAAATTTGGAAATGCCAAAATCTATTCTGGCCGGCATGATCTTCCGGGATCACCGCATGATCATCCCGCATGGCGATGATTGTCTCTTGCCTCATGATAATGCCTATTTCATTGGCGATCCCAAAGCCATTGAAAAATTCAGCACCAACTTCGTCCCCAGCGGCACAAAAAAGGTCGAACGGGTCATGATTATCGGCGCCGGCCGGACAGGCCGCTCCCTGGCAGCCATGCTCGACGATCAGGACGTCAATGTAAAGGTCATTGAAAAGGACCGCGAACGCTGCCGCCTCGTTGCCGATCATTTAAACAGCGGCATTGCCATCTGTGGCGATGGCACGGATATCGACCTCCTCGTCCAGGAAGGCGTAGCCGATGCGGACGTAGTCATCTGTATTACAGAAGATGACAAGCTGAACCTCATGCTGGCCCTTATTGCCAAGCATTTTGGTGCCAAAAAGACGATCGTCCGTGTAGCCCGCATCGAATATGTAGACCTCATGCAGAAGGTCGGTGTCGATATCGTCCTTTCGTCCCGTCTCCTTTCTGCCAGTGAAGTGCTGGCCTTCGCCCGCCGTGGCGGCGTTGTATCCGTATCACTTCTTGAAGGGGCCAAGGCTGAGGCCGTAGAAGTCATCGTCCAGGCCGGTGCGCCTGTCGCAGGCAAACGCCTTATGGATGTACGGCTCCCAAGGGAATGCCTGGTCTGTGCGTACGTGCGCGATGACGTGGCCCACATTCCGGACGGCAGCTCTGTCCTCGAAGCTGGTGACCGGACGATCCTCTTTATCCAGACAGAACACTCCAAAACAGTTATGCGTTATTTTAAAGGCAGGGACTAGTCATGAGTATACGCCTTTATCTGTTCATTATGGGACGGATGGCTTTGCTGAACGCGGCGGCCTTGGCTATACCCCTGGTCTGCGCCATGCTCTGGCAGGAGAATACGGAACTGTCCTACGCCATGCCCTTAGTAGTGACGTTGGCGTTAGGGGTCTTTCTCGAACGGACTGGCCACGTGCATAAGAAACAGCTTGGCGTAGCTGAAGGTGCCGTTTACTTGCTTTCCGTCTGGTTTCTCCTGGGCTTTATCGGCATGACACCGTATATTTTACAGGGCCTCCTGGCGCCGGCAGACGCATTTTTTGAAAGTATTTCTGCCTATACGACGACAGGCCTCAGTTTTCTCGATTACGATGTGGTCCCCAATTCTATCCTCCTTTGGCGCAGTATGATGGAATGGATGGGCGGCCTCAATTTTATCATCCTCGTCGTAACTATCATACCGCAGGTCAGCGGCGGTTTCGGCATCGTCCTGTCGGCCCACCAGAGTATCGCCTTTAGCCCTATGCTGACGCGCATGGACAATGCAGCCATCCAGACTGGCAAGGTCTATATTGCCATTACGGTATTATCCTTTGTCTTGTACTTTCTGGCCGGCCTGGCGCCGACCGATGCCCTTGCCTGGTCGATGGATACGGTTTCAACGAGTGGTACCCTCATGTCCCTCGATGTCGTAGGCAACGGCAACATTTTCCTCGAGCTGGCGGCCATCCTTTCGATGATCGTAGCGAGCTGCAACTTTCTCCTCATTTGGAAGGCCTTTGCCCGGAAACGCTGGCTGGAAATTTTCCGCGATCACGAGCTGCGCACCTTCCTGGGAATTATCGCTGTCGCAGGGATCCTGATTTCTTTTCACCTTTGGCATACGCACACCTTCGATGGCCTGGCAAGCCTGCGCTATGGTTTCTTTGCAGTTATTTCCTTTATCAGTACGACAGGCCTTTCATCTACCCAGTTTACAGGCTGGCCTGAATTTGACCGCTACGCCTTATTTCTCCTGGTATTCGTCGGCGGCTGTATCGGTTCGGCCACAGGCGGCCTCCGGGTTATGCGTATTATCGTCCTCTTTCGTATGGCCATTAAGGAAATGCAACGCACGCTCCACCCGCAAATGGTCATTAGCCTGAAAATCGATAATGTGCCTGTGCCCATGCGGATTATTAGCCGTGTCCTTAGCTTTTTCTTTTTATATATGTCTGTCTTTTTCCTGTCCATGCTGATTATTTCCTTATCCGGCGTGACCTTGCTCCAAGCCATGGGCCTGGCTGCAGGCTGCCTTTCCAGTGTCGGCTCGACGGCAGCTCTGTATGGCCTCGATGCGTATGCGACACTGCCTGTATGGACCAAATTGTATTGCAGCCTGGTCATGATTCTGGGACGGATAGAAATCTTTTCCTTCCTCGTCGTCATACAGACTGTGATTTCCCAATTTCGCAGCAAATGGTAACCACTGTGGCCTGAGACAGCACAGTAGAAAGAGAGAAGTGCACTATTCATGGATATACGTGTAGTATTGTATTTTTTGGGCCGTATTGCCAAGGCGCTGGGCTTGGTTCTCCTCATTCCGGCGGTTATTGCTCTGATTGAGCAGGACGGTGGCCTTGTACCGCTCTTTATGGCGGCGGTCATCAATTTTTGCCTGGGCTGGATCCTCGAAAAGAAGGGGAACTTTGCCAGTGAAACCCTGACGGGCCGTGAAGGCGTGGCCATTACAGGACTGGCGTGGATTCTCATTACCTTCCTGGGCATGCTGCCCTATGTATTTGGCGGCTATTTGAATGTTCTCGATGGTACGCTGGAATGTATTTCCGGCCTTTCCGGCACAGGCGCTACGGTGCTTACGGATATCGAAGCCCTGCCGGGCAGCATTCTTATTTGGCGCAGCCTGACCCATTGGTTTGGCGGCCTCGGTATCGTCGTTATCTTCGTCGCCGTCTTTCCCCAACTCGGCCGGGGCATGGGGCACATGATCGATGCCGAAAGTACAGGTCCTACGTCGGACCGCATGATGCCGCGTATCCGGGAAATGGCCAAGGCCTTGTTCCTCGTGTACGTCGTCTTTACGGCAGCGGCGACGGCAGCGTATTATTTCTGTGGCATGAGTTTTCTCGTCGCTCTGGATCATGCCTTTTCAACCATCGCTACAGGCGGTTTTTCGCCGTATAACGACAGTGTGGCCCATTTTGACAGTCCCCTCATTGAAGGCTGGATTACCTTTTTCATGATCATTTCCAGCGCCAACTTCGGCCTGTACGTCGCTGCCTGGCGCAAGGGCCCTAAGGTGATTTTGAAGGACGCAGAGTTCCGCCTCTACGTGTGCCTCGTATTCGTGACGACGGCCCTCATGGCCTGGAATCTTGTGAGTGACCTCGCTTATGCACCGGTAGAGGCTTTCCGGCAGTCCCTTTTTCAGGCGGCATCCATTTCCTCGTCTACCGGCTTCGTGTCGGCTGATTTCGATACGTGGCCGGCCTTTTCCCGGGCCCTCCTGTTGTTTCTCATGTTCTGCGGCGGCTGTGCCGGTTCGACTGCCGGCGGCCTGAAAATGACGCGGTTGCAGCTGCTGGTAAAATCTATATATACGCTCGTGCGGCAAAAGCTGGCGCCGCGTAGCGTTCTCGTCGTCCATTCTAATGGTTCCGATTACAGTGAAGATGTGTTATACGGCGTCATGCGTTTTTTTGTCATGTATGTATTCCTCGATACGCTCTGGTCGGTCCTTTTTATCTGGGATGGTGTCCCTACGCTGGATGCCATTGGTCTCAGCGTTTCTACTATGGGCAGCTGTGGTCCGGCCTTCGGCATGGTAGGCCCGACCTGTACCTATGCGGACCTGCCTGTTCTCAGCAAGATCGTCGTTTGTATTTCCATGCTTCTCGGCCGTTTGGAAATGTATCCCATACTGGCTCTTCTCATGCCTGCCTTTTGGCGGCGCAGCGGCTGGTAATTCCTAAGGAAACATACTATCAATTCTGCGCAAAAGAGGTGAGTCTATGGATTATCGTGTTGTCTGCCGCTTCCTGGGACAGATTTCCCTGGCTGAGGCCGGTGTAACCTGTGTGCCCCTGCTCATGGCACTCGTATATTGGGAAGACGATCTGATTTATTTTATAATTTCGGCTGCCATCATGGCCTTGTGTGGCATCGTTCTTTTGCGCATTGGCCGCATCCGTACGAAGCGTCTCACTATGCGCGAAGGCATTGCCATTACGGGCCTGGGCTGGCTCCTGGCAACCTTCCTGGGCATGCTGCCTTACGTCGTCGGCGGCTACCTCAATCTATTGGACGGCGTCTTTGAAAGCATTTCCGGGTTTACCGGTACGGGGGCGACAGTCATTGAAGACCTGGAAGTTCTGCCTTTTAGCATCCTCTTTTGGCGCAGCTTGACCCACTGGCTCGGCGGCCTGGGGATCGTCGTCATCTTCATTGCCATCCTGCCTGAATCGGGGCAGCATACGGTCTTCATGCATAACGCCGAGGATACGGGCCCGACGGCAGACCGGCTCTTGCCGCGCCTGCGCGATACGACACACATGCTTTTTCGCATGTACATGCTCTTTACGGTCGTGGCGATCATCGTCTTTTATCTCTGCGGCATGGACTTTTTCAGCGCTCTCAACCACGCCATGTCGACTATTTCTGCCGGTGGCTTTTCTATTTATAATCAAAGTGCTGCCCATTTCGACAGTCCGGCTATTGAAGGGTGGATGACCTTTTTCATGGTCCTCGCCGGTGGTAACTTTGGTCTCTATTACCAGTTTTACCGCAAGGGCTTTGGCGTCGTCCGCAGAAATACGGAATTTAAGGCCTACCTGTTCATCCTCGGCCTGGCTACGGCCTGCATTGCCGCCGATTTGCTGCAGGCCTTTCCTATCGATCTCTTTACGGCCATCCGCTACGCGTCCTTTCAGGCAGCGTCTATTGCTACGACTGGTTTTGTCTCGGCCGATTACGACCAGTGGCCGGGCTTTTCCAAGGGCATCCTCATGCTGCTCATGATCAGTGGCGGCTGTACGGGCTCGACGGCGGCAGGTGTTAAGATTTCCCGTGTCGTTATCCTGTGCCGTTCCCTGTGGACCTTGGTCTTCCAGCGCGTTCATCCGCGCATGATTGCCGAAGTGCGTGTCAATAATAAGCGCGTCAACGAAGATACGGTCATCCGCGTGAGCCAGTTCTTTTTTCTGTATTTAGCCTTCATTGCCTTTTGGGCCCTCCTCCTCACGTGGGATGGTATCAATATTTTCGATGCCATCGGCATCAGCGTGACGACCATGGGCTGTATTGGACCGTCCTTTGGCATTACTGGCGCAACGAGTACCTATGCCGGCCTTTCGGTCTTTTCCAAATCTATTCTTTGCATTTCCATGCTCCTTGGGCGGCTGGAACTGTTTACGGTACTGGCTATGCTGCACCGCAGCTTTTGGAAAAGCAAGGGGAATTGGTAGGACAATTTGCAGTCATTCCAACAGGGTAAAGAATATGGCCGCCTTTGTAGCAGTATGCTATAATATACCCATACCTATACTGTTTCCTATTCATGCTCTGTTTCTTTTTTGTTTTAGATCGTTTCTACACGGAAAAACAGCTTCTGACGCTTTGTGCGCCGGAAGCTGTTTTTTTTGAAAAGGAGGAACCTATGAAAAAGCTGCTCGTCATCCTGTTTTTCCTGGCCTTTGCAGCCTGGCAGGTCCTCGGTACGTCCTTAGGGGAACTGACGGCTGACCGTACGGCCGCAGTACCGCGCGTAGAGGAGCCCCAGCCATCTGATTTGTACGTCTATATTACCGGGGCCGTGCGCAAGCCTGGCCTCTATACCTTTGCCAAGGACGTAACCGTCGGTGAAGCCGTCCAGGCCGCAGGGGAAGCCTTGCCCTATGCCAGTGCTGATGCTGTAAATTTTGCCGCCCGCGTGCACGATGGCATGCACGTCCACATTCCCTATAACCTCGACGGCATTCCTGCCGGGGCCGCTGTAGACGATGGCACCATCAATATCAACGAAGCCGATGCCAAAAAGCTGGCGGAACTGCCTGGCGTCGGTCCGGCCATGGCCGAACAGATCCTGACCTATCGCGAAGAACACGGCAGCTTTACCTCCATAGAAGAACTGCAGCAGGTCAAAGGGATTGGCCAGGCTAAATATGACAAACTCAAGGATAAGGTTTCTGTATGAAGCTCTATCTCGGCCTGGCCATGGCGGTGGCCTTCG
This sequence comes from Megasphaera hominis, assembly GCF_014269395.1. Classification (GTDB taxonomy): domain Bacteria; phylum Bacillota; class Negativicutes; order Veillonellales; family Megasphaeraceae; genus Megasphaera; species Megasphaera hominis. Next base: position 83,735 of record NZ_JACOGK010000004.1, on the reverse strand, counting down.
CCTGTGGCATTGCCGTGGCCGATGCCTTTAGTTTGCCCTGGTACAGCTGGCTTGTTTTAGCCGCTCTTTGTGCGCCCCTTTGCTGGCTGGCCCGGCAAAAGCCGCATCTCTTTCTGGCTCTGCTCCTCATAGCCGTCTTTTTTTGCGGTGCCGGACGAATGCAGTGGGATGCCCGGCACTATGCGTCATTACCGGTGCACCTGGCCGGCAAAACCTGGTACATAGAAGGAACGGTTGTAGAGAAGAAGAACTCCTACAGTACGGACGAAGGGACCCTGACCCGCTATGTCCTTACCTTGGACCGCCTGGCCTATAGCGCTGCCGGTGCTGCCGTTTTGGACGAGCCCACGGGAAACCTGTACGTGACGCTGCCGGGCAGCAAAGAGTACATCCCGTCTACACGTCTGGCCGTGACGGCGGCTGTACGGCCCATACGCTATTACGGCAACGAAGGTCTTTACGATGCCAGGCACCGTGATCGGGAAGGGGACATCTTCCTCAAAGCCTACGCCAAGGCCGGTACGCCTGTACGTATCCTTGCGCCGCCACGGGGACTTTCCCTGGTCGTCTATTCCCTGCGCGAGCGCTTGGTAGCTTTCTATGGGACTGTCCTTTCCAGAGATCAGGCAAACATGCTGAGCAGCCTTCTCTTTGGCGGCCATTACGATGAACTGCCACCGGCTCTCCTGGAAAGCTTCAGTTCGACAAAGATTATCCATATACTTTCTGTATCGGGTTCCCACGTAGCTCTCTTGCTGTCCTTGATCCAGCTTCTGGGACGGTCTTTGAAATTACGGGAAGCGGCGCTCTTTTCTCTTTCCGCTGTGGTCGTTCTCTTTTATGGAGCCCTGTCGGATTTTACGGCGCCCGTCGTGCGTGCAGCAGCCATGGGCATCATCGCTGCCGGCAGTCTCGTTGCCCGCCGTGACTATACGGCCTTTCACGCCCTGGCCCTGACATCTCTGGTGATGCTCATCTATAGTCCCTGCCTGCTCTTTGATTTGAGCTTCCGCCTGTCCTATGGTGCTTCTGCCGGCATCATCCTCCTGCGCCAGCCTATAAGCCGGGTCCTCACGGCCTTACCACCCTTTTTGCGTGACGGTATTGCCGTCTGCGTGAGTGCGCAGCTCCTGCTCGTACCCTTGCTCCTGGCCAGCTTTTCCTCCTTGCCGGTCTATTCGGTCTTTGCCAATATCCTCGTCGGCCCCATCCTCGATCTGGTTATTTTGCTGGGCCTGGCCGCATCCGTCGCAGGCCTTCTCTTTCTGCCCTTGGGCCAGGTACTACTGGCAGTCATTCAGCCTTTCATGGAGCTGGCCGTCAAGGGCAATTATTTTCTCGCCTCCTTGCCGCACAGCCGCTGGTGGCTCGGTGCCCTGCCCTGGTATAGTGCCGCTGCCTATTATCTCCTCATCGGAGCCATCTTCTTCTTGCCGGAAAAACGCCGCCTGCTCATGCCGCTGGCGGCACTGGTTTTTCTCGTGCCGTCGTGCTATGCGTGGTGGCAAAAACCGGAGCTTACGGTCTATATTTTCGACGTAGGAAACGACAAGGCTACGTGCGTCGTCCATGATGATAGTTCGGCGTACTTGTGGTATAATAAGAGCCGATGGTCTAATCCCGAACAGGCTGCCTGTGTCCTCGTACCGGCCTTGCGCTATCACGGCATCTTTGCCTTAGAAAGTGTTACCGTGAGCGGTGAAACTACAGGCCCTACGGCGACGCAGCTGTGCAGCAATCTGGCCGTGCAGCAGGTCATCGAAGCAGGTGAAAAGGCAGGACCTTATACGGCCGCAGCCGTTTCTCTGCCTTATTATGTCTATGATACGATTCCCCATACAGACTGGCCGTCTATGGCCTGCCTGGAAGTACGGTCCCTGCAGGGAATTTCGCCGGAAGCCTTTCCCAAAGAGGCAGCGGCTCTCGTCGTCTACGACAGCGGCCAGGCCTTTTCCGACAGGGCCTGGAAAGAATGGCGGCGCTTGGGCCAGGCTTATGGTATTCCTTGTTTTACACCGGCGTTGGACGGTGCCATTACGGCAACGTGGCGCCAGGGAACCTGGTCTTATACGACAGCAGGAGGCACCGCTCATGAAGCATAGCAATATTAAGTGTATATACGGTAATGAACCGTACCTCATGGAACGGGAAGAACGCCGCTTTCTCACAGCCTGCCAGCAGCGGGCCGGGGAAGCGCCGGAACAGACGGTTTTTGAAAAAGACGTACCTGTAGCCACGGTGGTGGAGGCCTTTCAGGCATCATCCCTTTTTGGCGGCAGCGGCCTGGTCATTTGGAAGGATTGCCCTTTGCTGCCCATCAAGCATGGCGGCCGTTCGCGCAGTAAGCTGACGAAGGAAGAGACGTGGTTTCTTGCGCAAATGGAGAATATGCCCGAAACGAATGGTCTCCTTTTTATTACCAAGATGCCCAAAGAAACGAGCAAGCTCGATACGGGCTGTGTCTTTTTCAAGGAATTGTCTAAGCTGGCCGACGTGGCAGAATGCCGCCCTGTCGATAACAAATCGGTCATGACCTATGTCAACGACTACCTGGCGCAGCATAACCTTTCCCTAACCAGCCGGGGCGACCGCTATTTGCGGGCCCTCTTTCAGACGTGGGAAACGATTCCCCTCATGTACGTTTTTTCCGAACTGGATAAGCTGCAGATCATGCTTCCCGATGGCACGAAGCAGATCGACGCGAAGGACTTGACGGCCCTCTTTGCCGGTTCTATGGAAAAGAATCTTTTTACCTTTACCGATTATTTTCTCCAACGCGATGGGGCCCATACCTTGCCCTTTGTAGATGGCCTCTTCGCCAAGCAGGATGCCTTTCTGAAGAATACGGGGTATGTCATTACGCGCCTGCGGCTCTTACGGGCCTATAAGGAATTATTAGCCGCCCATTGTCCGCCCCGGCAGTGTGATGAAATCCTCACCGGCGTCAATCGGGGAAAATCTGTAAAATATGCGTTATATAGCTTGAAAAAAGTGATTTCATATTGGAAAATAGAAGAACTGGATGAACTCATCAGCCAGATATTTACACTACAGCTCAATATTCGCAGAGGTATGGCTGCGCCCATCGATATGGAACAGCTCATTTGCTTATATTGTCACCATAAAGGCAGGGCTTAACGTTGCAGGATGAAGAAAAAGCAAGAAAAGAGAGAATGAAAGACTACCGCCGTCGCTATCGCGAAAGCCACGGCATCAAGGAACATAAACGGCCTTGGAAAAAAATACTCGCCGGTGTAGCCGTCCTCTGTGTCGTTGGCGGTGGCACCTTCTTTGCTGCCCAGACCAAGGCAGCTTCCTTGGTAAGCATTGACGGCCAGGAGGCAGCCAATCTGACGGAAGACGATATTAATGCGTACTTGGACGAACGGGAAGGGGAGCTGGGCAAAAAGACGCTGGCCCTCCAGGCAGACGGCGTCAATGAAACATTGGCTTTGGAGAAACTCGATGGCCATTTCGACAGGGAACGCATTATGGACGAAGCCTTGCTCGTCGGCCGCACGGGTACTCCCTGGCAGCGCGTAGCCGATGTCGTGCAGACCTTGCGCTTTGGCAAGGACGTACCTCTTTCCATTGCTGTCGATGACGAGAAGCTGACGCAGGCTATCGGCGAGATCCATGATTCCTATAATGCAGAGCCCCAAGACGCCTATGCCTCGCCGACAGGCAAGGGGGGTGTAGAAATTCATAAAGAAAAAGCGCAGATCACCATTGATGCGGACGCTTTAAAGCAGCGCGTCGTAGATGAACTGCACCAGGGCAGTACGGCTGCCGTCGCTGTGCCGGTCACAGCACGTACAGAAGCCAAGGTCAAAGAAGCTGATCTGAAGGATATCGATACGGTCTTGACGTACTATACGACCCATTTTGACGGCGTCAACGGCAATCGCGATGAAAACATCAACATTGCCCAAAAGCTCCTCAATCATACCCTTGTGGCAGCCGGCAAGGATTGCTCCTTTAACGATACAATCGGCACGCGTACGCGCGATAAGGGCTACAAAGACGCACCGGTTTATTTCGATAATAAAGTCGTCCTCGATGCCGGCGGCGGTGTCTGCCAGGTGAGTACGACCCTCTTTAATGCAGCCCTGCGTTCGGGCATGATTATCGCCAGCCGTTCGCCCCATTACGCACCGGCCGGCTACGTACCCGTCGGTATGGATGCGACAGTAGCCGATAACTCGCTGGATTTCGCTTTTACTAATCCGTTTAAACATCCCGTGTATATTTGCACGGAAATGAACCAAGGCTCCCTGACCGTCTATATTCTGGGGAATCACGCCGATACATGCAACGTGTCTTTTGCCACGGTTTCGCAAAAAACACTGCCTCACCGCGTCATCCATCGTCATGACGATTCCGTCACAGAAGATAAACGTGATCAGGAAGGCTACGACGGCCACGATATTACAATCCGCCGCACTGTGGCTTACGCCGACGGCGATCATTATACCGATACGATCGTTTCCCATTACGACCCTAACTCGGAAATCATCCTCACGCCGGGACCGTCGTCAGAAGAAACGGTACAGACGACGAACCTCGACGGCGAACAGCCACAGGATGCCATGCTCAATGCACCCCATGACCCGACGCAAATCCCGGAAGCCCCGGCCGAAGAAGCCGTGTCCCCGTCTGCAGCTGGTGACGCAGACGCTGGGGAGAGTGAATGACCGTTAACCATATAGAAAGGAATCCCTATGAGAATTTTGCACATTGTTCCGAAAACAGAGTTTTCTCTGCCCATTGCAGAAAATAAGTATCTTCTGGTACAGGAAATCTGTGCGGAAGAAAAAGGCCGGCACTGGCACGTGCGGACCCGGACCGATTGGAACGTAGAAGATGCAGCAGCTCTGAAACAAGCAGTCGTATCACATCTTTCCCTGCCCGGTGAGGTTACCGTTGAAAACCGTGTGGAATTTCTCCATCACGGCGGTGATATGCCCCTCAGCCAGACCGATGCCGATCTCAATGCTATAGCTAATGTCGATTGTCAGGATATGGAAGGCTATGATATTCCCCATGAAGATATATATGACCAGGAAGAGCCGGATGATTCCTTGCGCAACGATCCGGCGTACATCAAAGCCTGCATGGCCGTAGCTAATGAAGCTAAGGGTGGCAGTTCGGGCAGTACGAAAGCATCCCGTTCTGCCGGCAGTACGACAAAGGACAGCCGCGTTTGGCTGGGTAAATACGTCAAGGGCGAAGTAACGCCTATTAACGACGTCATCGGTGAAGAACGGCCGGATGTACTGTTCCAGGGAGACGTTGTCAAAGTCGAATTCCGGGAAACGAAGACCAAGCGAATTATCGTCAATTTCCAGCTGGCCGATAAGACCAATGGCATTTCGGCCCAGAAATTTTTGGATGTAGCCAAGGGCAACAGTAAATTCCGCCGCCGCAACACGATAACACAGGAAGAACTGGATGCTCTGCAGGCCAACCTGAAGGTCGGCGCCAGTGTCAAGGTGCACGGCGACGTCAAGTACAGCGATTATCTCAACGATTACGTTCTCAACGTAGACAGCATCATGCCGGCGGCTACTACGACGACAGAACGGGTCGATACGAACCCGACGCCCCGTGTCGAACTGCACCTGCATACGGTCATGAGCGATATGGATGCCCTCATTACGGTCAAGGACCTCATCAAAACCGTCAAGAAATGGCATCATCCCGCCGTTGCCGTGACGGACCACGGTGTCGTCCAGTCGTTCCCGCTCTTGCAGGACGTCTCGACGAATAAAACCAACAACGTCAAGGTTATTTATGGCATGGAAGGGTACCTCTTCGATACGAAAATAGACGAATCGTACCACATCGTTATCCTGGCGAAAAATCAGATCGGCGTGCGCAACCTGTACAAGCTGGTCAGCATTTCCCACCTGAAATATATTTACCGTGGCCGTCCGCGTATTCCCCGGGCCGTCCTCAACGAATACCGCGAAGGACTCATTCTCGGCTCGGCCTGTGAAGCCGGCGAGCTGGTCCGCTCTATGGTGCAGAAAAACCTGCCCTATGAAGAACTGAAGAAGATCGCCTCGTATTACGACTACCTGGAAATCCAGCCTATTACGAATAACGAGTTTCTCGTCCGCGAAGGCCTCGTGTCGGACGACGAAGGGCTGCGCGATATTAACCGTAAGATCCTGCGCATCGGTGATGAACTGGGCAAAAAGACCGTCGCTACGTGTGACGCCCATTTCATGAATCCTGAAGACAAAATCTATCGGGAAATTCTCATGACCGGCAAGGGCTTCAAGGATGCCCAGCACCAGCCGGATCTCTATTTCCGCACGACCGATGAAATGCTGGAAGAGTTTTCCTATCTCGGTGAAGAACGGGCCCGGGAAGTCGTCATTACGAATCCGAACGCCATTAACGATGAAATCGATTACGTCCGGCCTATTCCTAAGGAAACCCTCTATTTCCCGCGCATTGCCGGTTCTTCGGAAGCCCTGAAAAAGATGTGCTATGAAAAAGCTCACAAGATTTACGGCAACCCGTTGCCGCAGATCGTCGAAGACCGCCTGACCGAAGAGTTTACATCCATTTTGGGACACGGCTTTGGCGTGCTCTATTACATTGCCCACAAGCTCGTAAAGCACTCCAACGACGATGGCTACCTCGTAGGCTCCCGTGGTTCTGTCGGCTCGTCCTTCGTTGCGACCATGTCCGATATTACAGAAGTCAATCCCTTGCCGCCACACTATGTGTGCCCTGAATGCCAGTACAGTGAATTCTTTACGCATGGCGAATACGGCGGCGGCTTCGATTTGCCTGACAAGAAATGCCCCCATTGCGGTGCAGAGCTCCAGAAAAACGGGCACAACATTCCTTTTGCTATTTTCTTAGGCTTCGATGGCGACAAAGTACCGGATATTGACCTCAACTTCTCCGGCGAATACCATCCGAAAGCCCATAAATATACGGAAGAACTCTTTGGTAAGGATAACGTTTTCCGCGCCGGTACGATCGGTGTCGTCAAAGACAAGACGGCTTACGGCTACGTCATGAAATGGGCCGACGCCAAGGGGATTAAGGTCAACGATGCCTTCGTCAACAGCCTGGTCAACGGCTGCATGGGTGTCAAGAATACGACGGGCCAGCACCCGGGCGGCGTCATGGTTATTCCCCGTGATATGGACGTCCATCACTTTACGCCTGTCCAGTATCCGGCCAATAAGAAGGATACGGGCATTATTACGACTCACTTTGACTATCACTCCATCGAAGGCCGTCTGGTCAAGCTCGATATCCTCGGTCACGATGACCCGACGGTTATCCGCATGCTTGAAGACATGACCGGCGTAGACGCCAAGTCCATTCCCTTTGATGACCCGGCGACGATGAGCCTCTTTAGCTCGACGAAGGCCCTGGGCCTGACGCCGGAAGAACTGGGCTCGCCTGTAGGCAGCCTGGGCATTCCCGAATTCGGTACGCCCTTTGTCCGGCAAATGCTCGTCGACACGAAGCCCAAGAACTTCTCCGAACTGGTACGTATTTCCGGTTTCTCCCACGGTACAGACGTATGGCTGAACAACGCCCAGGATTTGATCCGGAACAAGGTCGTACCGCTGAAAGAAGCCGTTTCCACCCGTGATGACATCATGAACTATCTGATTCAGCACGGTATCAAACCCAAGACGAGTTTCAAGGTCATGGAAAATGTTCGTAAAGGCAAGGGCATTGACAAGCCGAACAAGCTGGGCCAGAAGACGACCGATTATGAAGGCGAATTGCGGGAAGGGCACATTCCCGAATGGTTCATCGAATCATGTCTGAAAATCGGCTACCTCTTCCCCCGTGCCCATGCCGTGGCCTACGTTATGATGGCCTTCCGCATTGCCTGGTTCAAGATCAATTATCCCCTGGCTTACTATGCGGCGTACTTTACGATCCGCGCCAAGGCCTTTAAGCTTTCGGCCATGGTACACGGCCTGGAAGGACAGGAGCAGGCTATGAAGGAAATCAAAGCCATGGGCAAGAGTGCCTCCAAAATCGACCAGGATCTCTATTCGGCCCTGGAACTGGCGAAGGAAATGAGCCTGCGCGGTTATTCCTTCCTCAATGTCGATATTAACCGTTCCGATGCGACGAAGTTTACCATTTGCGATGGCAAAATACTGCCGCCCTTTACGGCTATCGACGGCCTTGGCGAAAACGTTGCCGAACAGATTGTAACGGCCCGCAATGAACGTCCTTTCACATCCAAAGCGGACCTCAAGCTGCGCGGTAAAGTAGGCAAGACCATGCTGGACCTGATGAGCGAATATGGCTGCCTCGGTGATTTGCCTGAAGACGAACTGCTCGATCTCTTTGCTATGTAAGGAAGTGGTGCCGGACCTTGTGTTTGGCCCTTCCTTTTTCAGGTATCGACAGGAGACCCGTTCTGAGCTATAATAAAGAGAAAAGATTTACTATGTTAAAGCATGAAAGTAAACGAGGTGTCCATATGGCAGTCAATGAAAAACTGAGAGATCATCTGCATGACCAGCTTTTTGCAGCAGTATTGGAGCTCCAGTCCATAGATGAATGTTACGAGTTTTTTGAAGATATTTGCACGATTCAGGAAATGCGGGCCATTGCTGTGCGCCTGGAAGTAGCGCGCATGCTCAAGGCCGGCGATATTTACGAAGACATCGTCAAACAGACAGGCGCCAGTACGGCAACCATCAGCCGTATCAAACGGTGCCTCAATTATGGCAGCGGCGGTTATGGGAAAATCCTCGACCGCATGGCGGAAAAGAACCCTGACTTGTTAAAAATCGGTATTAAGAAGAAATAAGCATTGCAATTTAAAATGAGATATTGTACGATAAGGAGAGAATCATTTTAAATTATAATGTTAGGAGTGATGGACATGGGATTTTTTAAAGAATTTAAAGAGTTTGCCATGCGCGGCAGCGTCATTGATATGGCCGTCGGCGTTGTTATTGGCGGTGCTTTTGGCAAAATCGTTACATCCCTGGTTAATGATATCATTATGCCGCCTATTGGTGTTCTTCTCGGTGGTATCGATTTCTCGGATTTCTTTATTCCCCTCAGCTTGACCCAGCATGTAGAAACGCTGGCTGATGCCAAAGCGGCAGGTATTCCTGTTATTGCCTATGGGTCGTTTATCAACGTATTGATCGAATTCCTGATCATAGCCTTTGCTATCTTTCTCGTTATTAAACAGATCAATCGTATGCGTCCGGCCCCGGCACCCGCTCCGGAACCGCGCCTTTGCCCGTACTGTAAACAGCCTGTAGCCGATGACGCTACGCGCTGCCCCCATTGCACCAGCGAATTGCCGCCGCTTCAATAAGTGCGGTATACTAAGAGCTCCCGGCTTTTCCGGGAGTTCTTTTAGGTTACAGACTAGTAATAAAACCTATTAGAAAATAAATCATATACAGAGAGGAGACAGACACGGTGGTCCCTTAGGGCCGCGCGCTGTCAAAGTCTATGAAAGCGAAGATAGGCATTACCATTTTTGGCAGCGGAGACGTAGATATTCTCCGCAATTCTATTCACGAGGATTTATGGCGGGATTACCGCTTTTTCTTTAAGAAAGCCGCTGCTCACGCAGCCAAGGGGCACAAGAAAAATAAACTCCTGGCCCAGCGCTATGAACGGGCAGCAGCCATGTCCTTATATACCTTCTTTACGAGCGTCGTCATGACCTGGCTCTCCCGCCTGGGGCAGAGTGAAGACGTGCGCTCTGTACCATCCCTGTGTACCCTCTATGACGTACTTATGCGGGCTGTTTTTGGTACAGCCGCCCATACGGAATTTACCCATCTTCGCGCACTCCTGTGCCGTTACGACCAAAACGTACCGGCCCTTCTGGAAAATCTCAACGAAGACAGCCTGCAGGATATGGAAAACAGTATCTGCGAATTCCTCGGTTACATCGAAGCCCATTCGGACCTGCGCCGTTTTCCGCCGGTGGAAACGTCGACGACAGGCGTTATGGAAGAGCTCATGAGCCGCTTGTAATTTTACTATGTGCATGATATAATGTAATGCAAGTATTTCTATATACACAATCTACATATCGTTTAGTCTTTAGGGCATGGTGCGAAAGGGAACCCTTTCAATTCCTGACCGGCGGTGATAGTCCGCGACCTCCCGCAGGGGAGCCGAATCGATGCAATTTCGATACCGACAGTATAGTCTGGATGGGAAAAGACAAAAGCCGGGACAGGTGCAGGCCGTCCGGGTGTATTTCCTTTGACATAAAAAGACTGGCGATGCCAGTCTTTTTTTATTAGAGAAAGAAGGCGCAAAATTGGAAAAAAGATATTATCTCGGCTTTGATGCCGGCACACAAAGCGTAAAGGTTGCCGTCTACGACGACCAGATGCAGGAAGTCGCCATGGCGACAGCCCAGACGGCGCTCAACTATCCCCAGCCTGGCTGGGTACAAATGGACGTAGGCGAATATTACCAGCTTATCAAGCAGTGCATGCGTGAATGCAGCTGCCAGATGGCCGCTAAGAATCTGGACGTACGTGGCGTACGGGCCATCATGGGTGACGGCATCATTTGCGGCATTGCCTGCGTCGATGCTGACGGCAACGCCATTACACCGTATATTAATTACCTCGATAGCCGTACAGCTGACGACGTAGAAGCGCTGAAAGCGCAGCACCTGGCTATTTGGGGTGAAGAAACGGGTAATGCCGAACCAAACGTCATGTTTCCAGCCATGTTTGCCCGCTGGTTCCTGAAGAATATACCTGAAGTGAAGGAAAAAGGCGTCAAGTTCGTCCACAACTGCCCGTACATCCTCATGCACCTGGCCGGTCTTTCCGGGGCCGATGCCTTCATCGACTGGGGCACCTTGTCGGGCTGGGGCCTGGGTTACAACGTGGTCACCAAAGAGTGGTCACCTAAGCAGCTGGAAATCCTGGGCCTCGATAGGAAGTACTTGCCCCGCGTCGTCAAGCCGTGGGATATCATTGGTACGCTCTGTGCGGCTGATGCGGCCGAAACGGGCTTCCCGGCAGGCATTCCCATTTGTGCCGGAGCCGGCGACACGATGGAATCCATGATGGGCAGCGGCATCTTAGAAGCCGGCCGCGCCGTCGACGTAGCCGGTACGTGTGCTATGTTCTGCGTCGCTACGGACGGCATCATTCCGGAACTGTCATCACCTGGGACGGGGCTCATCTTCAATTCCGGTACCCTGCCGGATACGTATTTCTACTGGGGCATGGTACGCACAGGCGGCCTGGCCCTGCGCTGGTTTAAAGACAGTATTGCCCGCAAGGAAACGGACGATACGTATTACGGTGAAATGGACCGTCTCGCCAGCCGTCATCCTGCCGGCTGTGAAGGTGCTATGTTTATTCCGTACCTGACCGGAGGCAACGGCGAATTCCCGCACGTACGCGGTACCTTTACAGGCTTGACCCTCGATTCGGATCAAGGCGCTCTCTGGCGCTGCGTCCTCGAAGGTATCGGCTACGACTACATGGAAGTAACGGACCGCTACCGCGCAGCCGGCATCGACCTCAATCAGCTCACAGTTACTGAAGGGGGCAGCCGCGATGCTCTGTGGAACCAGATCAAGGCCGATATGCTTTCGACACACGTCCAGACACTGCAGGTAGCCGGCGGTGCCGTGCCGACGAACTGCCTCGTCGCCGCCCGGGCCGTAGGCGATATTACGAATTTGAAGGCTGTCCTGCAGCAGCGTCTGGCCGTCAAAGACAGCTATGAACCCCATGCAGAACTGACGACCTTATACCGCAAGCAATATGAAAAACGCCGTCATATATTAGCGGCTCTGAATAGCACGGAAACGATGTAAGAGTTCGTGAATGTGCACAAATTCACAAATAGGAACTGGTATAATATAACCAGTTCCTATTTATTTTCATTCTAAAATGGTATAAAACGTTATAAATAGTACAAGCTACCCGGACGGCCTAACAGAATATACGGAATCATCATAGAGTAGAAATAATCATTACATTAAGTCATAAACATCGATATATAAGTAAATAAAAAGCATAAATAATGCATTTTCTGCATATAGACGCACAGAAATTTATAAAATATATCTATTTTTTAGTGGACTTTTTTTGCAAACGTGTTATACTATGAATGTAAGCAGTGCATCTTAATTATTGTCAAATGTGATTTTTTTTTGATCACAAAAGTGAAAAAAATCACGCTAATAAAAGGAGGAGTTTCACATGTTCAAAAAAGTAATGGTTATTGGTGCAGGCACAATGGGTTCCGGTATTGCTCAAGTATTCGCTGAACACGGCGTAGATGTAGTTCTTAACGATATCAAACAAGAATTCATCGACGGCGGCATGAAAAAAATCGACAAACAGCTGACGAAAAAAGTTTCCAAAGGCAAAATCACGGAAGACCAGAAAGCTGAAATCCTTGGCCATTTCGAAGGCATCGTAGAAATTACGGAAGAAAACATGAAAGACGTAGAACTGGTTGTTGAAGCAGCTATCGAAGACTACAAGATCAAGAGCCAGATCTTCAAAAACCTCGACGAAAAATGCCCGGCTAACACGATTCTCGCTTCCAACACATCTTCCTTGCCGATCACGAAAATTGCTACAGCTACAAACCGTCCGGACAAAGTTATCGGCATGCATTTCTTCAACCCGGCCCCTGTTATGAAACTGATCGAAGTTATCAAAGGCCTGGCTACTTCCGACGAAACCGTTAAGACGGTTGTCGACGCTGCTAAAGAATTGGGCAAAGAACCTGTTGAAGTTGCTGACTTCCCGGGCTTCGCTGCTAACCGTATCGTTGTTCCTATGCTGAACGAAGCTATCTATGCTTTGATGGAAGGCGTAGCTACAAGAGAAGGTATCGACGCAGTTTGCAAACTCGGTTACAATCATCCAATGGGACCTTTGGCTCTGTGCGACCTCATCGGTAACGATGTTGTTCTCCACGTTATGGACGTTCTTTATGAAGGTTATGGCGATCCTAAATATCGTCCGTGCCCGCTTCTCCGTAAATATGTTGCAGCTGGCTACCTCGGCATGAAGACTGGTAAAGGCTTCTACGACTACAACAAATAATAGGCTGACAAGCATATTTAAGGAGGTCACATCATATGGAATTCGAAAACATCATTTTCAAAGTAGAAGACGGTATTGCTACCTTAACGATCAATCGCCCGAAGGCTTTGAACGCTCTCAATAAAGCAACTGTAGAAGATATCGAAAAAGCGGTTGACTACATTGCTGAAAGCAAAGACATCCAGGTTGTTATCATTACCGGTGCTGGTGAAAAATCCTTCGTAGCCGGTGCTGATATTAAAGAAATGGCTGACTATGGCCCGGCTGAAAGCGGCAAATGGGCTGCTTATGGCGCAGGCGTCATTACGAAAATCGAAAAATTACCGCAGCCTGTTATCGCTGCAGTAAACGGCTTCGCTCTGGGCGGCGGCTGCGAAATCTCCATGGCTGCTGATTTCCGGTATTGCTCCGAAAACGCTATCTTTGGCCAGCCTGAAGTAGGCCTCGGTATTATCCCGGGCTTCGGCGGCACACAGCGTTTAGCCCGCCTCGTTGGTCTTGGCATGGCTAAAGAAATCATTTACAGCTCCAAGAACATTAAAGCTGATGAAGCCTTGCGTATTGGCCTCGTCAACAAAGTTGTTCCGCAGGCTGAATTGATGCCGGCTGCTATTAAAGCTGCTAAGAAGATCATGGCTCAGGGACCTGTAGCCGTTCAGATCGCTAAAAAAGCTATCAACAACGGTATCAATGCAGATATCATTACGGGCCTTGCTTTCGAAAGCAACGTCTTTGGCCTTTGCTTCGCAACGGCTGACCAGAAGGAAGGCATGAAAGCCTTCATGGAAAAACGTAAACCTGAATTTACAGGTAAATAAGGTTTACCTCATTTCACTGTGATTCCTAGTCATAGGGATTTCTCCTTAATTGGGTACGGCGGCATGCATATGCCGCCGTCCTTTTTGTGTATTAAGAAAAAGTACATATATATGTATATAGAAAAAGCCAGTCCGGAAAAAAAGAAGAAAAGACAAAATCGAAAATTTTTCTTTGACTTTTTGACTAATTTACCTTTTTCCATTGACAAATGGCTTTAATCATGCTATCTTTTATATAGTTATTAGCACTCAAATAAAAAGAGTGCTAATGCTAAACGGCATAGAGGTGAGACGTATGGATTTGGATGAAAGAAAACAGAAAATACTGCAAGCTATCATTCAGGATTACATCACATCTGCCGAACCTGTCGGATCCAGAACGATTGCGCGTAAATATGATTTAGGTGTCAGTGCAGCGACGATCCGTAATGAAATGTTTGATCTTGAAATGATGGGCTATCTCGAACAGCCGCATACGTCGGCCGGACGGATTCCTTCCATCAAAGGCTATCGTTTTTACGTAGACTGTCTCCTGCAGCCGGCAAAGATTACGAGCGATGAAAAGCGGTTCGTAGAAGCCTGGTTTGAAGACAAGATGAGCGATGTCGATCAAATATTCCAGTCCACGGCACAAGGCCTGGCACGGATTACGCACAATGTCACGCTGGTCATGACGTCTCAGCAAACGAGTTCAAAATTGAAGTATATACGCTTTCTGCCCTTAGATCACCGCCGGGCGATCATGATCGTCGTCACAGATACAGGACAAATCGAAAACTGTATTTATGCGAAACCGGATGGCGTAGATGTAGATGACCTGAACGTCGTAGCTGAAAAATTAACACGCTGCCTTGCAGGAGTGCCCTTATCGGAGATCAACATGGACGTTCTGGAAAAATTCCGGGGAACTGTTGTAGACGACCTCGACTTATACCGGACGGCATTCCGTTCCTTGCATAAGGCGTTTCGGAAGAAACAACAGTTGTATAAAGGCGGCACGATGGAGCTTCTTAACAAGCCGGAATTCAAGGATGTAGATAAAGCCAAAAGCTTATTTACCATGCTGGAAGAGCAGGATGTAGTCGCTAACCTGCTGCATGACGAAGGCGAAAAGGGTAACCGTCCTGTAACGGTACGCATTGGTGAAGAAACCAAGCTTTCGCCCATCAACGATTGCAGCATCATCGAAGCCACGTTCACAGCCAACGATATGGTCCTCGGTAAGATCGCCGTATTAGGCCCGACGCGTATGGAATATGCGAAAATCATCAGCCTTCTGGACTTTATGAAGCAGCATGTAACAAATATCCTGGAACATTACCACGACGATAAATAGGAGGGATGCAGGCAATGAGTGAAGAAGAAAAGACGACGGCAACGGCTGCAGAGGAAACGACGCAGGCCGCTGATGAAGTAATAGCAGAAGAAACGCCGGCAGAAGAAACGGACGAAGCAGCTGAAGCAAAGGCTGCCTCCGATGCAGAAGCTAAAGTAGAGGAAATGAAAAACCGCTACCTGCGGCTTCAGGCCGATTTCTCGAATTTCAAGAAACGGACAGCCGGTGAAAAGCTGCAGATTTCTGAAGTCGTAAAAATGGAAGTACTCCAGAATATCCTGCCCGTCATTGACAACTTCGAACGGGCCTTACAGGCCCCGCAAGATGCCATGACAGACGAAATGAAGTCCTTTGTAGACGGGTACGACATGATCTACAAACAACTCATGGGCGTTCTGGAAAAAGAAGGTGTTACGAAAATTGATGCTGTAGGCAAACCGTTCGACCCGAATTATCACCAAGCCGTCATGCGCGTAGAAAGTGAAGAATTCGACAATGATATGGTCGTAGAAGTCCTGCAGGAAGGGTACTTGCTGGGCGACAAGACCTTGCGTCCGGCAATGGTAAAAGTTGCATTTAACGGTTAAACATCGTAGAAAGTATAGGATTGGAGGAATTTTACTATGGCTAAGGTTATAGGTATTGACTTAGGTACAACAAACTCGGTAGTCGCTGTTATGGAAGGCGGCGAACCGACAGTAATTACGAACACGGAAGGCTCCCGTCTCACACCGTCCGTTGTCGGTTTTTCGAAAACAGGCGAACGCCTCGTAGGCCAGCTGGCTAAACGTCAGGCTGTTTCCAACCCGGAAAACACCATCGCTTCCATTAAACGTCACATGGGCGAAAATTACACCGTAACGATCGGCGACAAGAAATACACACCGCAGGAAATTTCCGCTATGATTCTGCAGAAACTGAAAGAAGACGCAGAAAGCTATTTGGGTGAAAAAGTAACCCAGGCCGTTATTACCGTACCGGCTTACTTCAACGACAGCCAGCGTCAGGCTACAAAGGATGCCGGTAAAATTGCCGGTCTCGACGTTCTCCGTATCGTCAACGAACCGACAGCTGCAGCCCTGGCATATGGCCTCGATAAAGGCGGCGACGGCAAGATTCTCGTCTTCGACCTTGGTGGCGGTACATTCGATGTATCCATCCTCGAACTGGGCGATGGCGTCTTCGAAGTAAAAGCTACAAACGGTAACACTCACCTGGGCGGCGATGATTTCGATAACGCTGTCATGAACTGGATGGTTTCCGAATTCAAATCCCAGACCGGTATCGACCTCTCGCAGGATAAGATGGCTGAACAGCGCCTCAAGGAAGCTGCTGAAAAAGCTAAGATCGAACTTTCGACAGTTCTTTCCACAAACATCAACCTGCCGTTCATCACAGCCGATGCTACAGGCCCGAAACACTTGGACCTCACGCTGACCCGTGCTAAATTCAACGAACTCACAGAAAGCCTCGTACAGGCTACGATGGAACCGACCCGTAAAGCTATTGCTGACTCCGGTCTCTCCATCAACGAAATCGATAAAATCATCCTCGTCGGCGGTTCCAGCCGTATCCCGGCTGTTCAGGAAGCTATCAAACAGATCCTGGGCAAAGAACCGAGCAAAGGCGTCAACCCTGATGAATGTGTAGCCGTTGGTGCTGCTATCCAGGCCGGCGTCCTCGTAGGCGATGTCAAAGACGTATTGCTCCTCGATGTTACACCGCTTTCCCTCGGCATTGAAACCTTGGGCGGCGTCTTCACAAAGATCATCGACCGCAACACGACGATCCCGACTTCTGGCAGCCAGGTATTCTCCACCGCTGTCGATAACCAGCCGTCCGTTGACGTACACGTCCTCCAGGGCGAACGTGAAATGGCTGCTGACAACAAGACACTGGGCCGTTTCGAACTGACCGGTATTCCGGCTGCTCCCCGTGGCGTACCTCGTATCGAAGTTACCTTCAACATCGATGCCAACGGTATCGTTAACGTAACGGCAAAAGACCTCGGCACTGGCAAGGAACAGAAGATTACCATCAAATCCTCGTCGGGCCTCGACAAGAGCGAAATCGACCGCATGGTCAAAGAAGCCGCTGCTCACGAAGCAGAAGATAAGAAACGTAAAGAAGGCATCGAAGCCAAGAACAACGCCGATTCCCTGATTTATCAGGCCGAAAAGACGATTAAAGACCTCGGTGACAAAGCCGATGCGTCGAAGGTTTCGGAAATCAAATCGAAGATTGCCGACCTGAAAGAAGCTGTAAAGACTGACGATGTAGAAAAAATCAAAGCTGCATCGGAAGCATTGACGAAACCGCTCTACGACCTGACCAGCGAAATGTACAAGCAGGCTGACGCACAGCAGCAGGCTGGTGCCCAGCAACAGGCCGGTGCACAGCAGCAGGCAGGCGCACAGCAGAGTGGCCAGAGTGATGAAAAAGTAGTTGACGCTGACTACAAAGTAGTCGACGACGACCAGAAGTAAGTAGATAAAGAGGGGCTGCCCATATGAGCAAAAGAGATTATTATGAAGTACTTGGCGTTCCCAAAGATGCCAGCGAAGCGGATATTAAGAAAGCCTTCCGTAAATTGGCTATAAAGTACCATCCTGATAAAAACCGGGACAACCCTAAGGCTGCAGAAGAAAAGTTCAAGGAAATCAACGAAGCCTACAGCGTCTTGTCTGATAAGAACAAGCGCGCCCAGTACGACCAGTTCGGCATGGATGCCTTCCAGAACGGCAACGCTTCCGGTGCCGGCCAGGGCTTTGGTGGTTTCGGCGGCTTTGGCGGTTTCGGCCAGGGCGGCTTTAGCCAAGGTGGCTTTGGCGGTTTTGGCGATATCTTTGATTCCTTCTTCGGTGGCCAGGGCAGCCGTCAGTCTAACGGTCCGGAACGGGGGGCAGACCTCCGTTTCGACGTAGACATTTCTTTCAAACAGGCTGCTTTTGGGACGGAAATGGAAATCCAAGTACCCAAAGATGAAATCTGTGATCACTGCCACGGCGAAGGCGCCGAACCGGGCAGCAAGGTAGATACTTGCCCTGTCTGCCACGGCACAGGCCAGCAGCGGGTCGTACAAAATACGCCCTTTGGCCAGATGGTCAATGTCCGTACGTGCTCCCACTGCGGCGGTACAGGCAAGGTGATTCACGAAAAATGTAAGAAATGCCATGGCGAAGGCAAGGTCAATGTACGCAAGAAATTGCAGATCAAGATTCCTGGCGGCGTCGATAACGGCTCGCGGCTGCGCGTAGCCGGTGAAGGCGAAGCAGGGGTTCGTGGCGGTGGCTACGGCGACCTGTACGTCTATATCTTCGTACGCGAAGATCCGAACTTTACGCGCCAGGGCAACGACATCGTATCGCGCCAGACCATCAGCTTTGCCCAGGCAGCACTGGGCTGCACCATCCGCGTCGATACGCTGGACGGCAAGGTAGATCTGAAAATCCCGGCAGGTACGCAAACCGGTACGGTCTTCCGCATCAAAGGACATGGCGTACAAATTCTCGGCAGCAGCGGCCGGCGCGGTGATCACCACGTACAGGTCAACATCAACACGCCAAAACGCATGAATGCCAAGCAGAAAGAGCTGCTTAAAGAATTTGCTAAAGCCAGCGGTGAAGACTGGGTGGGGGAGACTAAAGACGAAAGCATCGTAGACAAGATCAAGAAAAAAGTCTTAGATGTCATCCGCCGCATGCAACGCCCGGAAGCACTCGTCAACCGCACATAACATACACAGCCAGGCTGTATTCCCTAAAGGATGCAGCCTGGCTTTTTGTATGCCCAAAAGCATCCTTTCTACGGAACGACGGGGGAAACCGTTGACACAAGGGTATTTTACTTTGTATAATAAATACGAAGCATGTGACTGACGGAGAGTGGAGCAGAAACCACAGGGAGCATGCCGATGTAGAGCCGACCGTCTGGGCAAAGAGTCCGGAAGTGTCGGTATTTTTGTTTATTAGGGACAATATGGGAGGATTAATCATGAAAGAACTGCAATTAAAATATGGCTGCAATCCCAATCAGGCTTCGGCCCGCGTATATATGAAAGATGGCAGTGAATTGCCCTTTACGGTGCTCAACGGCCGTCCGGGCTACATCAACCTGCTCGATGCCTTGAACAGCTATCAGCTCGTAAAGGAACTGAAAGAAGCAACCAAGCTGCCTGCAGCAGCATCCTTTAAACACGTCAGCCCGGCCGGTGCTGCCGTAGCTAACGAAATGAGCGATACGCTGAAACGCATTTACTGGGTCGACGATTTGGAATTATCCCCCTTGGCTACGGCCTATGCCTGCGCCCGTGGTGCCGACCGGATGAGCTCGTACGGCGATTTTGTCGCCCTTTCCGACGTATGCGACGTACCGACGGCAACGCTCCTCAAGCGCGAAGTATCGGACGGCGTCATTGCACCGGGGTACACAGCGGAAGCCCTGGCCATTCTGAAGACGAAGAAAAAAGGGAACTACTGCGTACTCCAGATCAATCCCGATTACGTACCGCAGGTATCGGAAACGAAGGAAGTCTTCGGCGTTACCTTCGAACAGGACCGCAATAACGTAAAGATTACGACGGACCTCTTTAATGAAATTCCGACGCAGAACAAGAATATGACCGCTGCAGCCAAGCGGGATCTCATGATTGCCCTGATTACCCTCAAATATACACAGTCTAACTCTGTATGCTACGTAAAAGACGGCATGACCATTGGCGTAGGCGCAGGCCAGCAGTCGCGCGTACACTGCACGCGCCTGGCCGGCAACAAAGCCGATGTCTGGTGGCTCCGCCAGAACCCGAAGGTATTGGCCTTGCCTTTCCGCGACGACGTACGCCGTCCGAACCGCGACAACGCGATTGACGTCTACATCTCCGACGACTACGAAGACGTCCTGGCCGATGGCGTTTGGCAGGACCTCTTTACAGAGCAGCCGGCACCGCTTACACGGGAAGAAAAGAAAGCCTGGATTGCCCAGCTGCACGGCGTAGCTCTCGGCAGCGATGCCTTCTTCCCCTTTGGCGACAATATCGAACGGGCTCACCGCAGTGGCGTAGACTTTATCGCCCAAGCCGGCGGTTCCATCCGTGACGATAATGTCATCGAAACATGTGACAAGTATGGCATTACCATGGCCATGACACATGTCCGCCTGTTCCATCACTAATACGCATAATATGTACTGAAGAGAAGGACTGCGCCCTGGAACCACCGGTGGCACAGTCCTTCTTTTTTGCGCGTACATACAAAAATAAGCAGAAATTTCCGAACTGACAAGTAGAAGTACTTGACAGCGTTTTCCTCATAGGGTATACTATCACAGTACGAGTTTGCACGAGGTGGTGAAACCATGATTGAAGACGTAGTACGCAAGGGCCGGCTCCTCGATATATACGGACCGCTCCTGACTGAACGGCAGCGCCGCTGCCTGGATATGTATTTCAATCTCGATCTCAGCCTCAGCGAAATCGGTGAAGAACTGCAGATTTCCCGGCAAGGTGCCTACGACATGCTCAATAGAGCTTCAAAAGCACTGGAAAGCTATGAAACACGGCTGCAGTTGCTCACGCGCTTTGATAGCGTGCGGGCCCGTATCGACCAGGCCGTAAGCCTTCTCGATACAGGAGAAACAGCTAAGGCCAGGGAAACACTGGAACGTATAGAGTTGTAATTTCGTCATGACAAAGGAGGCTTCCTCATGGCATTCGAAAGTCTTTCCGAACGATTTCAGGCAGCCTTTAAAAAGCTGCGCGGCAAAGGCAAACTGACAGAAGAAGATGTAAACCAAGCGCTGAAAGAGATGCGCCGCGCCCTCCTGGAAGCGGATGTCAACTTTGCCGTCGCCAAGGATTTTATCAAGCGCGTCCGCGAAAAGGCTGTAGGCGAAGAAGTCTTCGGCAGCCTGAACGCATCCCAGACGGTCATCAAGATCGTCCGCGATGAATTGACGGAGCTCCTGGGCGGTACGCAAAGCCGTATTGCCATGGCGAGCAACCCGCCGACGATCATCATGCTCGTTGGTCTGCAAGGCGCCGGTAAAACGACGACGGCAGCCAAGCTGGCCAAAAAGCTGAAACAGCAGGGCAAGAACCCCATGCTGGTCGCAGCCGACGTATACCGGCCGGCTGCTATTACACAGCTGCAGGTGCTCGGCAAGGATTTGGACGTGCCCGTCTACACAGAAGAAGGCAGCCAGGATCCCGTTGCCATTTCCCAGCACGCTGTGCCGTACGCGCTCAGCCACTTGAAGGATGTCGTCATCATCGATACGGCAGGCCGTCTCCATATCAATGAAACACTCATGGATGAACTGGTTCATATCAAGCAGAGCGTCAAACCACACGAAATTCTCTTAGTCGTCGACGCCATGACCGGCCAGGACGCTGTTACGGCCGCAACGGCTTTCAACGAAGCTCTCGGCATTGACGGCATTATCATGACCAAGCTCGACGGTGACGCCCGCGGCGGTGCGGCCCTTTCTATCAAGGCCGTCACAGGCAAGCCGATCAAATTCATCGGCGTCAGCGAAAAGCTCGACGGTCTCGAAGAATTTCACCCCAATCGCTACGCGTCGCGTATCCTCGATTTAGGCGACGTCGAAACGATTATCGAACGGGCCCAGGAAGCCTTCGATGAAGAATCGATGGCCGAAATGAAACGGGCCATGAAGAGTAATTCCTTTACCTTCGACGATTTCCTTTCCCAGCTCAATATGGTCAAGAAAATGGGCAATATGAGCAGTCTGGTCAGCCTCATCCCGGGCATTGGCAAGTACAAGAAGGAAATAGATAAAATAGACATGGACGGCCGGGAGTTCAAACACATTGAAGCCATTATTCAGTCCATGACGGCGCAGGAACGCGCCAGCTCCAATCCGAAAATGCTGATTAAGGACAGCCGCAAGCGCCGCATTGCCAAAGGCAGTGGTACGCGCGTGCAGGATGTCAACCGCCTGCTTAAGCAGTTTACGGATATGCAGAAGATGATGAAACAGGCGAAGAAAATGCAGGGTAACAAACGACGGGGCTTCCTGCCGCGTCTGCCTTTCTAAGGGGCTCGTCACGAGCCGTGTATACTAACACAAGGAGGTGAAACTCAATGATTAAAATTCGTTTAGCACGTTTAGGTGCAAAGAAGAAACCGGTTTACCGCGTAGTAGTTGCTGATTCTCACAACGCTCGTAACAACGGCCGTCCTGTTGCTACGCTTGGCCAGTACGATCCCGCTAAGGGCATCGAAAGCCTCTCTGTAGACACAGAAGCAGCTTTGGCTTGGCTCGGTAAAGGTGCACAGCCGACCGAAACGATTCGTTCTCTCTTCAAAAAAGCTGGCATCATGGCTCAGTTTGAAGCATCCAAAAAGTAAGTGAGGCTGGATACTATGGAAGAATTAATTGCTTGTATTGCACGGGCATTGGTAAAGTGTCCGGAAGCGGTTACTGTTACCAAGATTCAGAAGAAAGGCCTCGAAGTCTATCAGCTTCACGTAGCACCGGAAGACATGGGCAAGGTCATTGGCAAACAAGGTAAGATTGCCAAGGCTTTGCGTCTTGTCGTCAAGGCCGCTGCTGTGAAAGCTAATAAAAAAGTATCAGTGGATATCGTATAGGAGGAAGCATGGATCAGATTACATTGCGTGTCCCCGTGGTTGTAAAATCGAAGGTTACGCAGGCACTGAAAGACAAAATCATCAGAAATACTGACCAGGCATTGAGCGATATCGATCGTGAAGCTCAGAATCTGGAATTCCAGGCTAAGCGCATGATGACCGAACAGGCCAAAATCGACGCACAGGGCCTCATTTCGTTGCGCGCTCAGGTAGAAGAACAGAAGCAGCGCCTTGCCGCTGCCAAAGCGAAGGCCCAGAGCGACCGCGAAGCAGCCGAAGCACTGGAAATCGGTTCTGAAATCAGACAGGGAACTCTTGACCAAGCCGTTACCGTCAAAATCGGCGATGATTTGGGCAAGCTTATGGGCATGGAAATCTTGCTGGAAGATGACAAGATCGTTGCCTTCCGCCAGTAACATACGATGAAAGACATGGAGCTTTTTACCATAGGTCAAATAGTTGCCCCGCACGGCGTGCGGGGTGATGTTCGTATTTATCCGGAAACAGATTTCCCCAAGCGGTTTCTGCACATGAAACACGCCTATATTGATGGCAAAAAATATGAAGTGACAGACGTACGTTTGCACAAAAACGTAGTACTCATGAAATTTGCCGGCGTCGACGACCGCAACGCATCGGAAGCCTTGGTCAAGAAATTGATTCAAGTACCGCGCGAAGAGCTCGTACCGCTCAAAAAAGGACAGTACTATGTCTTTGATATCATCGGCATAACCGTCTATGATTTGGACGGCCAGGTCCTGGGCAAAGTGTCTGATGTCCTTAAAACAGGCAGTAACGATGTCTATGTCGTCAAAGACGATACAGGCAAAGAGCTCCTGTTTGCTGCCATCCCCGACGTCGTTCGCTCTATTGACATAGACGCGAAGAAAATGGTGGTAGATCCGCCAGAATGGGTAGACGAATGAGAATCGATATAATTTCCTTATTTCCTGAATTTATAGAAGCTTTTTATCAGCACAGCATTATTGGCCGCGCCCGTGCAGCAGGGCTCCTCGAACTGGATGTTACCAGCCCGCGGAGCTTTGTCTACGACCGGCACCGTATGGCCGATGATACGGTCTACGGCGGCGGCTGTGGCATGCTGATGAAAGCCGGTCCGCTCTATGCCGCTGTGGAAACAGTGCGCAGAGATGTTCCCAAACGACGGGTAATCCTCATGGGACCGGCCGGCTCTACCTTCAATCAGGTCAAGGCCCGTGAGCTGGCAGAGTATGACCAGCTCATTTTGTTATGCGGACATTACGAAGGTGTCGATTATCGCGTCGAAAAATATCTGGCTGACGAAACCATTTCCGTCGGCGACTACGTCCTCACAGGCGGCGAAATACCCGCTATGGCTATTACCGATGCCGTAGCCCGTATGCTGCCCGGTGTACTCGGCTCAGCAGGCAGTGCCGTAGAAGACTCGTTCTATGCGTCCCTCCTCGAATATCCGCAGTATACCAAACCAGCCAGTTTTCGCGGCCACGATGTGCCGCCGGTCCTGCGCAACGGTGACCACGCAAAAATTGCCACCTGGCGCCGTACCCAGGCACTGGCCCGGACGCTGCAGCTGCGGCCCGATCTCCTCGCGCACAGCCAGCTGTCGGCAAAGGACCGGGAAATCCTGGCCAGACTGAAAAAGGAACTGGAATTATGAAATCATCACTCTATGTAGGGTTGGTGCATTACCCGATTTACGATAAAAATTTTAATGTCATTGCTACGGCCATTACCAACTATGACTTGCACGACATTTCCCGCTCGGCCAAGACGTATGGCGTGAAGAAATACTTCATCATCCATCACATCGAAGGCCAGCTCGATATGGTCCGCAAGATCACCGGGTTCTGGCATAGTCCTGTCGGTAAGAATTACAACGCCTACCGTACAGAAGCCTTTGATATTCTGGACATCCGCCCTTCCATTGAAGCGGCTGTGGCAGCTGTCACGGAGAGCGAAGGCAAGCGCCCTTACGTCGTCACGACAGACGCGCGGACCTATGCGAATACTATTTCCTACAAGGACCTGCGCGCCAAACGGGAGACCGAGGCTACGCCCATCCTGTTGCTGCTCGGCACAGGCTATGGCATGACTAAAGAAACAATGGAAAAATTCGATTATATCCTGGAACCGATTTACGGAGCCGGGGAATATAACCACCTTTCGGTCCGCTCGGCAGCGGCGATCATCCTGGACCGCCTGGCCGGCGAAGCCTGGTGGCAATAACGGAGGAGGAAATACCATGTCCGGACATTCCAAATGGGCGAACATTAAGCGCAAAAAAGGCAAAAACGACGCCATCCGCGGCAAGATCACGACGAAGATTTCCCGTGAAATCACTATTGCCGTACGCATGGGCGGCGCTGACCCGACAGGCAATATGCGCTTGAAGCTCGCACTGCAGAAAGCAAAGGAAAACAACATTCCGAAAGATAATATCAAACGGGCTATCCAGAAGGGCGCAGGCGCTTCGGAAGGCCAGAACTACGAAGAAATCACGTACGAAGGCTACGGCCCGGCAGGCGTTGCCGTTACGGCTAACGTCCTTACGGATAACCGCAACCGTGCAGCAGCTGCCGTACGTCATGAATTCAGCAAACACGGCGGCAACCTCGGTGAAACAGGCTGCGTATCGTGGATGTTCAAAAACCAGGGTATCTTTATTGTCAGCAAAGACAACGCTACAGAAGAACAGCTCTTTGAAGTAGCCCTCGATGCCGGTGCTGACGACGTCAAGACCGGTGATGAAGAATTCGAAATCATCACGACGCCGGACGTGTTTGATGACGTAGAAAAAGCCTTGGCCGACAACAATATCGCAACGGAACACGCCCAGATCACTATGGTTCCGGACAACACCATCGCTCTCAGTGTAGAAGATGGCAAGAAGCTGGAAAATCTGATCGACGCCCTCGAAGATATCGATGACGTACAGGACGTATATCACAACGGTGAATTCCCGGAAGATATGCCGGAAGACTAATTCCTTACATAAAACAGCGCTTTTGCAGACAGTTCTGCAAAAGCGCTGTTTTTACGTGGCAAAAGAAAAGAGGGTACGCCGCGGCGCACCCTCACACGTTATGTACTTAGTAGCCCATGAAAACGTCGGTCTTGATGTTTTCGGCTTTGACACCTAAGCCTTCCAGACGTTCCGTGAAGGCTTTGTTCATGCCTGGCGAACCGGCAACCAGATATTCTGCTTCATTGCCGTTAGCCTTGGCATAATCATCCGTACCGCTCATGAATTTGTCGCGAATAGAAATGAGCTGCAAATCGATGGCCGGAACCTTGGCTTTCATTTCTTCCCAGAAATCCTTATAGGCGAATTCGCCGCGGTCATCCGAATAGAGAACCGTCAATTTATGGTCCGCAACGGGAGCTTCCATATAATGACGTAGGAGAGCACGAATCGGCGTAATCCCAATACCACCGGCCAGGACAACGGTCTTCTTGTAATGGTCCGTATCAAAAGCAAACGTGCCCATCGGTTTGGCAACTTCCATGGGATCTCCTACCTTGATTTTGTGAAGCAATACTTCCTTGAAGCTCGTATGCGGGTCGGCAATACGCGTTGTAAACATGAGATAGCCATCTTCCGGAGCCGATGCAATCGTAAATACACGCGTATCACGATCTTCTTCAGCCAGTTCGAAACCCGGTAATTTCCAAAGTACGTGCTGGCCGGCTACCCATGTAAAGCCTGCGGGAACGTCGAGAATAAAGCTGTATGTGTCACTCGTTTCCTGAACAATTTTGGTAATTTTCGTCTTAGCAAAATCCATAGCAAAGAACCTCCTTGTAGTATAATACGTTGAGAGATAATATCTGTTGGACGGAAAATGGGGTGAAGCGAAAGCCCCTCACGTACTTCACACGCGCACGCTGAAGCACGGCTTTTCACTTTTCCCACTTCTTAGTTATATAATAACACAAATTCTTACTTTGTGTTAGTTATTTCTTAGTATTATTTTGTGCAATTGCAGTTTCCGTATAACAAAATATGACGTATAATAATATAAAAAGCATTCCCTGCGAGGCAAGCGGACCTGCAAGTCTCTGCAGAACCTAAACGCAAAGTATGACAAAGCAATTGACCAAACATATACAGGAGGTAATCACCATGAAAAAAACGATACTCATCAATGCCAGTCCCCGTAAAAAATGGAATACAGCCCATTTGCTGAAGGCTGCCGAAGCGGGCGCCTGCGAAGCCGGAGCAGAAACGGAATACGTCGATCTCTATGACGTCAAGGGGACAGGCTGTCGCAGCTGTCTGGCCTGTAAGAAAAAGGACGGCCGCCGCTGTCATTGTTTCTGGCCCGATGGCTTTTCGCCGCTCATCGATTCCATCTTCGCCGCTGACGCCGTCATCATCGGTACGCCTATTTATTTCGGTGAACCGACAGCCCAGTTCCGGGCCCTCGTAGAACGGCTTATTTTCTGTTCCTTCTCGTATGACGACTATTCGTCCTATGTAGACAAGAAAATCAATGTCGGCCTCATTTACACCATGAATGCTCCCTATGAATACTACGAAAAAACCTACAAGGAACAATTCAAACGGACAGAAGACCTCTTCCGCTACCTCAAAGGGACGGTCTCTATCTATGCGGCGTGCAATACGCTGCAAGTAGAAGACTACAGCAAGTTCAACATGGCTTCCTTCAGCGAAACGGAAAAAAAGGAACACCAGGAATTTCAATTTCCTAAAGATATGGCAGCCGTCAAAGCCATGGCAGCCCGGTTAAGCCAATAAAAATTAAATCTATGCGAAAAGACCGCCTGCGGCGTATGTGCAGGCGGTCTTTTCGTTAGTTAGGGATATGTGATTAATGATGGATATCGATGATATGACCTTTGTCCTGTACGGTTTCTGCCGTAGCTACGGGAACAGCGCCATCTTCAAGCGGTACGGTACTGCGGCGCAGTGTCGTTAAGATACTGTGATTGTAGCCGTAGAAGTAGTAAATGGCAAAGCCCAGGACGAGCCAGACGACGAAACGGATCTGTGTGACTAAGGGCAGCATGTAAATGAGGACGCCACAGAAGAGAATAGCTAAGGCCGGAATGACCGGAACGAGGGGGCACTTGAAGGCACGGACCTGGTTCGGAGCTTTTTTGCGCAAGACGATAACTGCGGCAGAGACGATGATGAAGGCACAAAGCGTACCGATGTTGGTCATTTCGGCAACGATATTGATGGGCAGGAAGCCTGCTGTGACGGCCGTAATGATGAAGACCAGCAGGGAGCTGCGGGCCGGCGTCTTATATTTCGGATGGACGTGACCGAAGAATTTCGGCAAGAGACCATCACGGGACATAACGAAGAGTATACGGCTCTGGCCAAAGCTCATGACCAGGAGTACCGAAGAAAGACCGCAAATGGCGCCGACAGAAATGGCTGCGGCACCCCAGTGGTAGCCGACGCTCTGCAGGGCAAAGGCAACCGGAGCGGCTGTTGTCTTGAATTCAAGATACGGTACCATGCCGGTGAGGACAGCAGAAACGGCGATGTAAAGAACCGTGCAGATAATGAGAGAAAGAATAATGCCGCGGGGCAAATCACGCTGCGGATTTTTTACTTCTTCAGCTGCTGTTGAAACGGCATCAAAGCCAATGTAGGCAAAGAAGATGATCGAAGCACCGGCAAAGACACCAGACCAGCCAAAGGGCATAAAGGGAACCCAGTTGGTTGTTTCTACGTGGCTCACGCCCAAGGCCAGGAATAAGGCAACAACGGCCAATTTGATGCCGACGATGATGTTGTTGACAGTAGCGCTCTGCTGTACACCATGAATGTTGATAAAGGCTATAAGCGCCAAAATGGCAATAGCCGGCAGATTGACGAGACCGCCGTCATAGGGGGCCATAGTCAGGGCCTGAGGCAGTGTAATACCCAGATTCATAAGGATATTGTTAAAATAGCCGGACCAGCCAATGGCCACAGCCGACACGGCGAAGGCGTACTCCAGAATCAAATCCCAGCCGATGACCCAAGCCCAGAATTCCCCCAGGGCTACATAGCCATACGTGTAGGCACTGCCGGCAACGGGCACCATAGCAGCGAATTCGGCATAACAGAGAGCCGCACAGCCACAGGCGATAGCAGCAATAATGAAAGAAATAATCAGTGCAGGACCGGAATAATTCGCAGCTGCCACCCCTGTCAGAACGAAGATCCCTGTCCCTACGATGGCCCCAATCCCCAGCATTGTCAGGCCAAAGGTTCCGAGAACGCGGTTCATACCGCCGTCCTTCTTGGTTTCTAAAATGAACTCGTTGATACTTTTGGTGCGGAAGATATTCTTCCTCATAAGACATTCCCCCTCGAATAAGTTTTGTACATCCGTAACAACTGTAGATTATACACGCATTTATTAATTTGTAAAGATATTTCATGAAAAATATTTTGTTTTTATCATAAAACATGTAAAGTTCAAAAGTTATTAATGAAAAGACGACTATTTAATTTATTATTAAACGCAAATTAGAAATGACTAAAGTGCATATTCAAATAGCGAAAATATGCGATAAATAGGCTTTTCTGTATATACAAGAGACAATTTAGGTGTAAAATAAAAAGATAGAAAGGAAGCCGGTTTTTCCGCATCGTTCAGGCTAATGGCTTCTTTCGTATTACTTTTTCTCTGGCAGCCAGTCTTCTCTATGGCTGCTACGCTACTGGGAATCACGTATATATTTCTTTTCGGTATATATAAAAAACTAAAAAAATCAAGTAAAAAATGAATAACACAAAGGATGTGACAGAAAAGAGCCAAAATGGAAAATAAGACTTGAAACTTAAAAGATGTATAAACCTTATCTTGAAACTCTTGACATTTTGTTAACATAAACGATAAAATAATTTATGAGTATAAAGGTAAACTATGGAAGAATACAAAAGGGCATTTGTGAAATATATCCTTTTTCCTATTCACCCGATTGAATAGGGCATCCATAGTTTTTTAATGTAATTAGAGAGAGAGTATGAAGGGTAAAAAACATGATTAAACAAATGCGATACTTTCAGGCAGTCGTGCGCTGCCGCAACTTTACTGAAGCTGCAGAAGAATGCAACATTTCCCAATCTGCCGTATCACAGCAGATTCAGGCGCTGGAACGGGAACTGGGCGTCAAATTACTCAACCGTGACAGACGAAAATTTTCTCTTACGCCGGCAGGTGAACATTTCTACCGCAAGAGCCTCATCCTGATCCACGATTTCGACCGCCTGTGCGAAGAAACGAAATTGCTCGACCAGGGCATTAAACAGGTATTTACCGTAGGCTATCCGCGCCAATATCACGGCACGGAATTGCAGCAGATCATCCCGGAATTTCGTCAGAAATATCCGCATTTGCCGCTCTACCTCGTAAGCGGTACACATGATGACTTATACAACCTTTTACGGGAAGGCAAAGCCGATCTGGTCTTTAATGACCTGCGCCGTCAGCCTGCTGATAAATATGTCAACCAGTTCCTCATCCAGGAAAAGGTCTACGTAGAATTACCGGAAACAAGCTATTTGGGCCAATTGTCAGATATTACGATGGACGATCTGAAAAATACGCCGTGCATCATCATTACGACGCCGGCCCAGCAGTCCGATGATGAAGCCTTTTATCGCGACTATTTCGGCGTCCAGGGCGATTTTGTCCAGGCAGCCAACTTAGAAGAAGCACAGCTCTTCGTCTTGTCCAACCGGGGCTACTATCTGTCCGAATGCCGTCAGCCCGTCAACGCTGACAACAGCGGCATCCAGCTCTTGCCGCTCATGAAGGATGGCAAACAGGTAACGCGCGATTATTATGCCTTCTGGAATAATGAACAGACAGAAGAATACATTGCTGACTTCGTCGCTATGTTTGAAGAAAAACTTGGGAAATAAGAATCCCTAATTGTATAGCACCGAAATTGGAATTGATTCGTCGCCGTATCTCCTATACAATATAGGTACAGGCATGAAAGATACTGCGCAGTATACGGAGCCTGGCTGATTGGGAAACAGAAAGGCGGTATAGTATATGGATAAGAAAATCATGCTGGTTGTCGGTGCCGGCCAGATTTCTCTGGCTATTACAAGACGCCTGGGGACAGGCAAAAAAATCCTCATCGGTGACCTGAAAAAGGACCATGCCGAAGCGGCAGCCACACTGTTGCAGCAGGCTGGCTTTGATGCGGAACCGGCGACGCTTGATGTGTCGTCCCGTAACGATATTCGGGCCTTTATTGAAAAAGGACAGTCCTACGGGCCCATTACAGGGCTGATCAACGGTGCCGGCGTTTCGCCGTCCCAGGCATCGATAGAAACCATTTTAAAAGTTGATCTGTACGGTACGGCCGTGCTTCTTGAAGAAGCAGGCCAGGTCATAGCTCCCGGTGGTGCCGGGGTTATCATTTCCAGCCAGTCCGGCCATCGTATGCCTGCTCTCACGGCAGCAGAAGACCGGGCCTTAGCTATGACCCCGGCAGAAGAATTGCTCCAATTACCGCTCTTGCAAACGTCACAGATCCGTGACACGCTCCATGCGTATCAGCTGGCGAAGCGGTGTAATGAAAAACGCGTCATGTACGAAGCAGTCCGCTGAGGAAGGCGGGGAGCCCGTATTAACGCCATTGCACCGGGGATCATCGTCACGCCCTTGGCATTGGACGAATTCAACGGTATTCGCGGCGATTTTTACAAGAACATGTTCGCAAAATGCCCGGCCGGCCGTCCCGGTACGGCTGACGAAGTAGCCGATGTGGCAGAACTCGTCATGAGCGAACGGGCCGGCTTCATTACCGGTTCGACCTTTTTAGTTGACGGCGGTGCCACAGCATCCTTTTACTATGGCCCCTTGCAGCCGGAAACAAAATAAGCAAAAAAAAGTAAAGGCCTTTCCGGTTTAGCGGAGAGGCCTTTTGGCATGGGCGCAACTACGCGGGAAACATTGCAGGACTAAGGCAATTTTGCTATACTATGAGAAGAATAACCAATACTATGTGAAATATTGAAATGTAGTAAGCAGGTCATTCAAAAGAATCTTTCCTTTTTATAGAAAGTGAGGCAAGTACTATGAGTTACACTTGGAATATTCCGACGAAGGTATTATTTGGCCCGGGCAAACTGGGCACGTTGCATAAAGAAGCCGCACCAGGCAAGAAAGCGCTCATTGTCATTTCCAACGGTAAATCCGTCAAGACCAATGGCAGCCTGGATAAGCTGCTCGGCGAATTACAGCAGTGGGGCGTAGACCACGTCATTTTCAATAAAATTCAGGCCAATCCGCTGGAACCGACCATCCAGGAAGGCGTAGAATTTGGCCAGCAGAACCAGTGCGATTTTGTCATCGGTTTAGGCGGCGGCTCCGTCATGGACTCGGCCAAGGTCATCGCTTCTATGATTCCCCAGAAAGGTGGCCGCGTCTGGGATTACGTTGCCATGGGCTCAGGCGGCAAGAAACCGCAGACCGAACCGGCCCTGCCCTTTATTGCCATCACGACCAGTGCCGGCACGGGCAGTGAAGTCGACGCCGGCGGCGTCGTGACCAACCCTGTGACCAATGAAAAGACGGCCTTCTTTGGCAAAATGCCTGTTTTGGCCATTGTCGATCCGGAACTGATGCTGACGGTACCGCCCAAATTCACGGCCTTCCAGGGCTTCGATGCCTTCTTCCATAATGCTGAAGGTTACATTTCCAAGGGCTGTAACGAAGCCGGTGAAATGGTAGAATTGACGGCCATTAAGAAGCTGGCCCACTACCTGCCCATTGCCGTCGCCGATGGCAGCAACCTCGACGCGCGTACACAGGTAGCCTTTGCCAATACGCTGGGCGGCTACTCCATGGACGTCAGCACCTGCACGAGCGAACACAGCCTGGAACACGCCCTTTCGGCGTACCACCAGGAATTGCCCCATGGCGCCGGCTTGATCATGCTCTCCCTGGCCTATTTCGCCACCTTTATCGAAAAACACGCCTGCGACGACCGCTTCATCGATATGGCCCGGGCCATGGGCGTCATCGATGCCAATAAACCGGAAGATTTCCTGACAGCTCTCAAGGCTATGCAGGAAGCGTGCGGCGTAGCGGACCTCAAGATGAGCGACTATGGCATTACGCCTGACGAATTCCCTAAGATGGCCAAGAATGCCCGTGACAGTATGGGCCCCTTGTTCCTCTTCGATCCGGCAGAACTTTCTGATGAGGATATTATTCACATTTATCAGGCATCGTACCGTTAAGCTGTGACCATATAGGTGAAAAGACTCCCTGTGGCTGTTCGCATACTCGAAAGGCTATAGGGAGTTTTTATATGCGAATATGGTGAAAGCGTATAAATCGTAGAAAATAGATAAATTTGGTGTTCTATTTTCTATTCTTACGTTGTATAATAAAAGAACAAAAAGAAGATAATGTGAGTTAGGAGATGGTTTCCGTGACGATAAAACGCGTATTGGCAATTCATGATCTTTGTTCCTTTGGCCGCTGTTCCTTGACCGCAGCCATTCCTGTAATTTCTGCCTTAGGCTCCCAGGTCTGTCCGTTCCCGACAGCCCTTTTTAGCAACAACCTGACCTACGGGGAATTCGTTTCTAACGACTTGACACCCTTCATGGCCGATATGATGGACAAATGGGAAAAATTAAATCTCCATTTCGACGCGATTTACAGTGGCTTCCTGGCTAACGCTGCCCAGACCGCTGTCGTCCGTGAAGCCGTTACGCGCTTTGCTAAAGACGGCCAGCTGGTTATCGTCGATCCGGCCATGGCCGATGACGGCCAGCTCTATGCCGTATTCGACCAGTCCATGGTAGAAGAAATGAAGAAACTCGTCGCCGTTGCCGGTCTTATAACACCGAACTACACAGAGGCCTGCCTCTTGACGGATACACCGTGGCGTGAAACGGCGCCAACGAGGGATGAATTGGAAACGCTCTGCCGCAAGCTTCTGGCGTTGGGGCCAAAACAGATCATCATCACCTCTGTACCGGGTGCAGCCAATGAAATCCAGGTCGTCAGCCAGAGTGCCGGCGAAGACGATTTCCAGATCTACGCTGTACCGCGTATTCCCTTTGGTACCTGTGGCACAGGCGATATCTTTACGAGCGTCATTACGGGCTGCGTACTCAAGGGCAAAGCCCTGGCAGAAAGCACGCACATTGCCGCCGATTTCCTAAGCGAAGTCATTCAGGCTACTCTCGATTCGGGTATCGACCCGCGTCAGGGTATTCAGCTGGAAGATAAGCTGCCGGCACTGCTAAAACTCTGATTTCTTAGCGATTCCTACTTCCACGAGAGGCTCTTCTCCCGTGGAAGTTTTACGTATGGGGGGAAGATACACTATGTTTGTTACTGTACTCAAATGGCTCGCCGCTATCATTGCCGTCATTGGCGCCGGTGCGTATTGGTTCGTCTCGCTGCCGCAGATGGATCCGCTCATGACGCCTGAGCGCAAGGCCTGCATTGAAGCGTCACCACACTATGTGAACGGCCAGTTCGTGCCGGAGACGCCGCACACGCCTGTAACACCGTCGTGGTCCTTCTGGAAAGAATTTCTCTTTCCTACGCCGGGCAAGACCATTCCTGCCGTGCCTATGGTTGCGGAAAAAACGGATCTCAAAGCACTGGACCCGCAGCAGGACGTCGTCGTCTGGCTGGGCCACTCGTCCTTTTATATGCAACTGCACGGTAAGAAAATCCTCATCGATCCCATTGCCGCTACGTATGCGTCACCAGTGCCCTTCGTAGACAAAGCCTTTGACGGCAGCAACGTCTATGGTCCTGACGATATACCGGACGACATCGACGTTATGGTCCTGTCTCACGATCATTGGGATCACTTGGATTATGACTTCGTTCGTGCCATTGAGCCTAAAGTCAAGCATGTCGTCACAGGCCTGGGCAACGGCGGCTACTATGAAAAATGGGGCTACCCCTTGTCTAAGATCGCTGAAGAAGACTGGAATACGCCAGTCAAAATCGACGACGACCTGACTGTCTGGGTCTTGCCGGCCCGTCACTTCTCAGGACGCATGCTGCACCGCAACCAAACCCTGTACGCCAGCTTTGCCTTCATTACGCCGGACCGTAAGGTATTTTATAGCGGCGATGGCGGTTATGACGGCCGCTTCAAGCGTATAGGCGACCAGTTTGGCGGCTTTGACCTGGCTCTCCTTGAAGACGGCCAGTACAACGAAAATTGGGCCTCTGTCCACATGATGCCCGAAGAAACAGCCCAGACCGCCGTCGATCTCCGGGCCCGCGAAGTTGTACCCTGCCACAACGGCAAGTACCCCTTGTCTATGCACGACTGGGACGAACCGTACAAACGCATCGTCGCTGCTTCAGCCGGAAAAGACTATTATTTAGCCACGCCGGAAATCGGCCAGGTCGTACGCATCGGTGATACACAGCAGACCTTTACGCACTGGTGGGAACAAATGCGGTAGTAATTGTTGCATTTTCGTGTCATTTCATCTCTTTTTCTTGCTTTTTTTCTTCGAAACAGCTAATATAGAATACGTTCAAAAACAAGGGCAGCATGCCGTTTGCATGCTGCCCGTCTATTTTTTGCGGTCTTTTAGGACCCTTGGGGGAGAAGAGAATGGATTGGTTTGTTTCGGTTTATAATATGATGAGCAGAGAAATAGAACATGGCGGCCCGCACGTGCACATGCTGGCCTTTTTTCTGTTTATCGGCATCGGTATTTTTATTTTGCATTGGGTCTTCCGCGGCCTCATCGAGCTGTTGTGCCGCGTTACGCCAGTACGCCGGGAAAGCTGGCGCAATACGTTCCGCTTCATGCCGACTCTCCTTGGGATACTCCTGGGCATTCAGCTGACGAAGGGTATACTCAATTTGCCCGATTTCGTGCAAAATATCTTAGAGCGCCATTATCACAGCGTCGTCATCATTACGGTGACCTTCTTCTTTGCCCACCTCCTGTCAAGCTACCTGAAAAGCAAACTCATGAAGAGCGGCAATGAATCGGCCACGACATCCATCTTGACGACTATCGTCGACTTAGGTGTCTACATGGTAGGCCTCATCATCATCCTCGGTTCCTACGGCATTTCCATTTCGCCGCTCCTGACGGCTCTCGGTGCAGGCAGCCTGGCGTCGGCCCTGGCCCTGCAAGATACACTGGCCAACCTCTTTTCAGGTATTACGACACTCCTGTCCCGGCAGGTGCACATGGGCGACTATATCCGCCTCGCCTCCGGCGAATCCGGCCGCGTAACGGACATGAACTGGCGCAACACTACCATTCGTACCGGTACAGGAAATATGGTCATCGTGCCGAATAAAAGCATCGCCTCAGCCACACTTACCAACTACGAACAGCCCTTGGCCGAATGCACCATTTCCATTCCCCTGACTATTACGTACGACAACGACCTGCAGCACGTCGAAGACGTGACGCTGCGCGTAGCCCGGGACATCCTCGAAAGCAGTGAAAGCGGCGTCACAGGCTTTGAACCGTTGGTCCGCTTCGATACCATGGGTGATTACGGCATTACCTTCAACGTAGTCCTGCGGATCCGCAACATCGTCGATGAAGCCGTCCTCAGGCACGAATTCATCAAAGAAATCTTTACGGTCTATCAAAAGGAAAATATACAGCTCCTAATTAGGAAAGACTAAGAAATAAGCCGGGCTGGCGTACTATGCGCAGGACATAGTACGCCAGCCCGGCTTCGTTACACTTGGCCCGCTCATTGCGCTCGCATCGGTAAGGACTAGGACGCTTTCGGCCTGCCTCAGGGACTGTACGTGACGCCTCTGCGAGCCACTTTCTTCCCGGAAAAAGCTAAATCAAGATCCCATGCAGATGCTCCACTTCATGCTGAATCACTTCAGCCGTAAATCCCGTGAATTTCTTTCGTTTTTTCTTGAAATGGACATCCTCATACTGCACCTCAATCGTTTCAAAACGCGTACACGGCCGCGTCCCTGTCAGGGAAAGACAGCCTTCCTCCGTTTCGTAGGTGTTCTTCGACGTCTTCACGATTTCCGGATTATACATGATGATCGTCTTCTTATCATGGCGAAAGGCGATGATAGCTTTGGTACTGCCAATCATATTTGCCGCCAGGCCTGCGCACGTTTCCAAATGCGCCTCCAGTGTATCCTTTAAATCCACCGCCACAGCTGCATCGTCCGGCGTCGCTGCCTCAGCATGGCGCTGAAGGAAAATGATATCTCGCACAATTTCTCGTTTTATATATATATCCTTTCTCCTTATATGGTGCTATAATATACCCGATAGGTACAGAATTGACTAGCTACACCTAGTATAATAGACGAAAGAAGGAAAGAACACAATGGCAAAAATATTACTTATCGCCGGTCATCCCCATCCGGAACAATCCCTGGCGAACGCCACCATTCTAGAAGAAATCAAAAAATCTGACTTGGACATCACCATCGAAGACTTGGCCGCAAAAGGCTGGAACTTCGACATTCCGGCAGAACAGGCCGCCGTCAAAGCAGCCGACGTCCTGGTTTTCCAATTTCCCTTTTATTGGTATTCTTATCCGGCCCTCCTCAAGAAATGGGTAGAAGAAGTCCTGGCCCACGGCTTCGCCTATGGCAGCCAGGGCACAGCTCTGCAAGGCAAAGACTTTATCATTTCCTTCACTGCCGGCGCGCCTTTTGACACATACAAAGCAGGCAGTACGCAAAACCGCCCGGTGGCAGAATACCTCTACAACTTCCAGCAGCTCGCCGAATTCACGGGCATGAAACCCCATGATCCCATCGTCACCTACGGCTGCATGTACGTCCCTGGCGTCAGCACCGAAGAAGACAAGAAGCGCATCATCAGCGACTGCAAAAAGAGCGCAGCAAAACTGCTAGAAGAATTGAAGAAATGCTAAGGCAAGCCAAAAGACGTCCACACAGGGCGTCTTTTTTTTTCAATGTGTATAATTATATGATTTGAATTATACAAGATAAAGAATGATTAATGACAAATCAGTATGCATGATGAATGAAAAACCATGCTATAATAAAATTAGATAAATAACGATACGTGATTAGATAGGAATCGAGCCATTTCATAAGGAGAGCGTGGCTAAGAGAGAGAGATAGCACCAACCATGTTGGTGGAGGGGGTAGTATGATTGGGAAGAGAAAATTGGCCCTTTGCGTGCTTTTGGGCCTTATGGGCTGTGGTCTGGCACATGCTACACCGGTCCAGGCAGAGACGAGTATTACCAGTACAGATGATTTGACGACCACTGCAAATGCACAGGTCATGGGCCGCAGCCCCTATGCGGTCTACGCTCCTACGCAAGCGGCAGACAAGCTGACCATCAACTTAGCAACGTTTACGCCGGCAAGGCCTTCACAAACGGCACTGTTTGGGTCGTATACCGACAAGGCTGCAGAACCGGTAACCGGTAAAAATATAACTATTTCTGGTACGGGGACCACACAGACTTTGGCATACATTGTGGGAGCGTATGGTGACGCCGGTGCTCTCGGTTCCTATACGGAAGGCAATACTGCACCCAGCAATACCGTTACCGTGAAAGGCGGCAGTGCTTCTGAACTTGCTGCGGCCATGAGCAATACCGGCACGGTGACAAATAATCAACTCAATATAAGCGATGCCGCGCAATTTGATAAAGCCTATGGCGGCTACAGTCAAACTGGCAATGCCACATATAATGTTCTCCATATGAACGGTGTCAAAAAAGCCGGCTCTGCCTTAGAATTTAGCCTTTACGGCGGCAAGTCCAACAGCAATACCGGTGTCGTTTCCCATAATACCATAGAAGTCTGGGACTCTGCAGGCGGAGACATCTTTGGGGGCAGATCGGCAAATGATGGCAAGATAGACTACGGTGCCCGCTCGGACGATAATACGGTCACAGTACACAACAGCAATTTCAGGTATATCTATGGCGGCTATGAAGGCTACACGGCGGATGGAAACGTGGTCACAATAGAAGACAGCACCATCGGCAATGTCCATACAGCCTATATCCAAGGCGGCACCAGTGCCAGCCAGAATCAGACAACCATCAAAAACAGTACCATAAGCGGTGAAATCGTAGGGGGCTGGGTCTATAGCTCCAATTATGGAAACGCTGCGGACAGCAAGGCCGATGAGAATACCATCACGCTGACGGATGTGACGCTGAATGATTCCAACTTAGGCATTATAGCCGGCATGAATAGTACCAACGGGGAAGCCAACGGCAATACCGTTCATTTGACCAGCGGCACGCTGACTCAGTTCAAGCAATTATATGCAGGGTTCTCTTCTGGTCCAGCCAATAACAACCATTTGATTATCGACCAGGGAGCTGAAATTTCTAATGTTTCTTACAATACGGCAAGTGGACGCGGAACAACGGAAGCCAAAGGAAATACAGTGCAAATTGATGGCACGCTGGGAGAGGGAATGAATCTCATGGCTGGCTCTGCAGAAGCCCCTAAAGGCATTATTAATGGCAATATATTCACTGTGGGCAAAACCGGCCGTGTATACTCTGATGACGTCATAGCCAGCGCCAGTGCAACCGGTCAGGGTGGAGAGGCCAATGAAAATGTCATGACTATCGAAGGCTATGTAGGTGAGGGCGCTCTGGTTGTGGGAGCCTGGAATTATGGAGGAGATAACACAGGTGATAAAAACACCGTGAATGTCTCAGGCACCTTGGACGCAGGCGTTCTCGTCTGCGGCTCTTCCGATTCTGTTTATGCCTATTATTATGGGCCATTGAATGTGGAATCCAATGAAAATACCATCAACCTCCAAAAAGGCGCTAACCTGGGCGTCGGCACCGTCTTTTATGGCGGTCAAGGCACCGTAGCCGATGGCAATACGGTGAACATCGAAGACGGTGTTACCTTTGCTGCAGGCACTTCTGTTGGCGATGACATTGATATCGTGGCCGGCGTCGGCCGTACGGAAGCGAATGACAATACCATCAATCTGCTAGGCACGGTTTCCGCCTCAGGCCTTCACCTCAGCGGCGGCCTGTTTGGCCAGGAATACGACAGCGGTACGTATATCGTCAATGGCGTGAGCGGCACGAATAACACCCTCAACGTCTACACCTTGAACAACAACGTAAAAGAAATCGCGGCCTTCCAAAATCTCAACTTCTACATCCCCAAAGAAGCCGTCAACGGCAGTACCATGCTCACCATCACCGGCGGCGCAGCGACGGACCTTACGGGTGCCACCATCAAGGCCGGTGCCAGTGACGCGACCATCCTGAACGTAGGCGACAAGATCAACCTCCTCGTCAACGAAGCCGGCGTTACGACAGACGAAGACCAGTCGAGTACTACGGCAACGAAATATGGCATTCTGACGGACGCGGGCTTTGCTCAGACGGGCGTCGAAGTCAAAAAAGACGGTACAAATAAGATCATCGTCACTATTACGAAGGTAGCGCCTAAACCGCCGGAACCAGAGCCGGAACCGGAACCAGAGCCGGAACCAGAACCAACGCCTGAACCAAAACCGGAACCCGAACCTAAGCCCGAACCGGCAGCTACACTGAATCCGGGTACGAAATCTCTTGCCGAAGGAAAAGTAGATGGCCTGGCTGGTCTGAAGCATAACATCCAGTTCGTTGCTACAGACGGCGTCCAAAGTGCCATGGCAGCCGCCCAGACAAACGCTGTAGTCAACAGTCAGAACAGTGGCAAAGGCAGTAACAATACCTCCGGCATGAAGCTCAATATGGATGCTATGGCACGCTTCACACCCTATGCCGTCATGGGCGGTGAATCATTGCGTCATAAGACCGGTTCGTATGTGCGCAGCCACGGCTTCAACGTCAACGTCGGCCTCGTCCGTCGTCTCCAACGCCAGGACTACATCGACACGATCATGCCCTTTGTCGAATATGGCAAAGGCAATTACTCTGCATTCCTCGATGACGGTGCCCGCGGTGACGGAGAACACCAGTACCTGGGTGGCGGCATCCTCGTCCGTAGAGACAAAAGCGACGGTCTCTACTACGAAGGCAGCCTTCACGGCGGCCACATCAAAGGCGACTACACGGGCATCATCGAGGGTACCCGCGTTGCCTACAACTCGAATTCGCCATACGTAGCTATGCACGCCGGTATCGGTAAAGTACGGCCTCTCCAGAAGAACACCAGCCTCGATACGTACGCCAAGCTCTTTTGGACCCATGAATGTAGCGATACGGTTACCCTGCGTAGCAGCGGTGGCCAGGCCCGATACCACTTCGATGCCATGGATTCTGTTGCTACCAGACTAGGTGTTCGTTGGAACCGTACCATTCGAAAACATCAAAAGGTATACATTGGCACAGGCTGGGAATACGAATTTAGCGGTGACGGCTGTGCTACCTATAACGGTCTGCGTACGCAGTCGCCGAGTCTCCAGGGTTCGAGCGGTTTCCTGGAAGCTGGCTGGCAAACAGAAGCTACCAAGGATGACCCGTACACGCTGGACCTCCACCTGACCGGCTGGACAGGCCTGCAGCATGGCTTTACCTTGGCAGCCCGTTTCAACTACCAATTTTAGATACAAAAAGACGTCCTTACATAGGGCGTCTTTTTTAATGGAATGTCTGCCTCATGTGCTACGGACAAAGAGAAAAAAATATGGAACTATATTTTTAGCTTATGAATTTATCAACAACGATAAGTTTTATAACTATGATAATTTCATATGAATAAGTTCTCTTATATAATAAATAATAATTAATGTTGATTAATAATTGTAATATGTTATAATAAAAATGAAGAATTATTATTAAAGAATAAATTTATTTCTTTGCTTGACGAGTGCCTTTGATCAAAGAGGCACTGCATCATATAAGGGAAGAGAACAGTCATAATAGACGAAAGTGGGGGTGCTAGTATGACGAAAAATCAGAAATTAATTCTTTTGGTACTTATCAGCATGATGGGCTGTGGCCTGGGAAGTATTACACCTGTACAGGCGGCAACGACTATTACAAGCGTAAACGACTTGCAAGACAAGCAAACTGTACACTTTGGTGCCAGTTTCAATGACTATGACGTGTATGCACCCAAGACGGAATTGGGAACAGACGTAACCTTAGACCTGCAAAGCTTTTCGCCAACACGGCCAGCCAGTACGAATCTTTTTGGCGTTTACACCAAGGATACTGATGCGGCCCCTGTAACAGGTGTCCATTTTACTGTCACTAGTACAGGCACAGCCGATTCCCTGCAAAACATTGCCGGAGCTTACTCTGAAAACGGCGATGTCGGTTCCTATACCGAGGGCGTCACGACAGAACCGAGCAATATAACGATTGTTACCGGTGGCACAGCTTCCGATATGGCTGGCGGCATCAGTGAAAAGGGAAATGCCCTGAACAATGAACTCGACATCAGTGGCTCGGCTCAGCCTGGTTCAGCCTATGGCGGACGCAGTACAGCAGGAGATGCATCGTACAACGTGCTCGAGGTCGATCTCCCTGATGCGACGAAGGGTATGGGCCTATATGGTGGTTCCACTTCCCAGGGCAACGCGTCTTATAACAAGGTAGAAATTACTACAGGAAATGCAGATTCTCTGGTCTATGGCGGCTATGCCTCCGGATCCGGCAATGTGAATAACAATCAGGTTATCATCCACGATGGTGTATTTTCTACCGTAGATGGCGGCTATAATGGCGGCAGTGGAGAAAATGATACGGCTGATGGAAATACTATCGTGATGGAAAAAGGTACTATAAGCGACGATATTACGGGAGGTTATACGTTTCAGGGAACCAGTGCCTGCAACAATATAGTAACATTAGGAGACGTCACCCTTTACGGGACCATTGCGGCTGGCAATGCCTCTTCTGGTGAAAAGGCCTCTAACAATAAAATTGAACTTACAGGTGGTACAGCTGATACACCGTTTACGTATACACCGCGTATGATGGTCGTAGGCTTAAGCAATGGCGTATCTGATGAAAACAAGCTGATTATAGGAAAGAACAGTATCCTTGACACAACTAGCAGCTATATCATAGTCACAGAAGGAACGTCACAAACCAACAACAATTCCGTAGACCTGCAGGGAACGCTCGCTTCCGGAGAGAATGTCTACATTGGCTATGTTTTGGGGGATAACGGCGTAGCCAAAGAAAATACGTTCACTTCTACAGGCGGCACTATCGGTAACGGCACTAACATTTATATAAGTTTAGCGCCTAAGACAAACGCTATGGCA
The DNA here is from genome assembly GCF_014269395.1 of Megasphaera hominis. GTDB lineage: Bacteria > Bacillota > Negativicutes > Veillonellales > Megasphaeraceae > Megasphaera > Megasphaera hominis. Next base: position 40,713 of record NZ_JACOGK010000004.1, on the reverse strand, counting down.
AGCGGTAATATCGGCACCTTGAATAAAGGTACCACTGTAGGAGCAGGTGTCACTATAGAAGTGGCCGAAGGCGTGACTGTAGATAGCAATATCATGAATATTAACGACGGTGTGACCTTTACCTCCGGTAATGACATCAACATTGCTGCCGGATACGGCTACAGCAGTGCCACAAACAATATTGTCAATTTAAACGGCACTGTTGTTGGTGATGGCCTTTGCCTCTATGGCGGAATGGCTCCCACGAGTACAGGCAACACCCTTAACGTCAAAAGTCTGAACAACGAAGTCAAGGAAATCGGCTATTTCCAAAACCTGAACTTCTACATCCCCAAAGAAGCCGTCAACGGCAGTACCATGCTCACCATCACCAGTGGCGAACCTACAGACCTTACGGGCGCCACCATCAAGGCCGGTGCCAGTGACGCGACTATCTTGAATGTAGGTGACAAGATCAATTTGATTGTCAACGAAGCCGGTGTTACGACAGACGAAGATTCGGAGAGTGCTACGGCAACGAAATACGGCGTTCTGACAGATGCGGGCTTTGCCCAGACCGGCGTCGAAGTCAAGAAGGATGGGGAAGATAAGATCATTGCCACCATTACGAAATTAGCGCCCAAGCCACCAGATCCGGAACCCGAACCGAACCCGGACCCGAAACCTAATCCTAATCCTGAACCTAATCCTGAACCTAACCCGAAACCCGAACCGGCGGCATCCTTGCATCCAGGCACCAAATCCCTCGTAGAAGGGAAAGTAGACGGCCTGGCAGGCCTGAAGCATAACGTCCAGTTCGTCGCTACAGACGGTGTACAAAGTGCCATGGCAGCCGCTCAGGCCAACGCCATCGCCAACGGTGGCGGCCCCCATGGTCCAGGCCCTGGTGGGCCTCAAGGACCGGGTCCTGGTGGGCCTCATGACCCCGGTAAAGACGGAAAAGGCAGCAGTGGCAGCAATGGTGCGTCAGCTATGAAACTCAACATGGACGCCATGGCCCGCTTCACTCCTTATGCCGTCATGGGCGCTGAATCCCTGAAGCATAAGACCGGCTCGTATGTGCGCAGCCACGGCTTCAACGTCAACGTCGGCCTCGTCCGTCGTCTCCAACGCCAGGACTACATCGACACGATCATGCCCTTCATCGAATACGGTAAAGGCAATTACTCGACCTTCCTCGACAGCGGCGCCCGCGGTGATGGGGAGCATCAGTACCTGGGCGGCGGCATCCTCGTCCGTAGAGACCGAAACGATGGCCTCTACTACGAAGGCAGCCTTCACGGCGGCCACATCAAAAACGATTACACGGGCATCATCGATGGCACCCGCGCTGCTTATAACTCCAGCTCACCCTACATCGCCATGCACGCCGGCATCGGCAAGGTCCTGCCCCTGCAGAAAAATACGAGTCTCGACGTGTACGCTAAGCTTTTCTGGACCCACGAAGGCAGCGACACCGTCACCTTGCGCAGCAGCCGCGGCCTGGCCCAATACCATTTCGATTCTATGGACTCCGTAGCTACCCGCCTGGGCGCACGCTGGAACCGCACGGTCCGGAAACACCAAAAACTCTACATCGGTACGGGCTGGGAATATGAATTCAATGGTGACGGCATTGCCTCCTATAATGGTTTGCGTACGCAGTCGCCGAGTCTCCAAGGCTCGAGCGGCTTCCTCGAAGCCGGCTGGACCACCGAAGCCACCAAAGACAACCCGTACACGCTGGACTTCCATGTCACGGGCTGGACAGGCCTGCAAAAAGGTATTACCCTGGCAGCGCGCTTCAACTACCAATTCTAACCTCGCTTTCTCAGGGAATGAGTGGCCGCGAATACGGCCGATATAGGCAAGACGAAAAGCCTCATAACGTAGAAAGACAAAAGCGCTAGAGGTGAAATGAGCCCCACGGCAAAGTGCAAATTTCTAAATGGGTAAATACAACTGCAATGAGCTCCTCTCAGATACCGTGTCTTCACCAATCTGAAGGCACGGTATCTTTTTACAGAAATTATATTGACATAACGTCAGAAAAAATATAAACTGATAATATGACATGACGTCAGAAAAAAAGGAAGTGATCATGTGAAAGTATCGCGCGCCGTCGTAGCCCAGCGCCCTCAGGAAATTACCCGGGCCTGCCGCAAACTCTACGAAACGATGACCTTCCAGGAAATTTCCCTCAAGGACATCAGTAAAGAAACAAGCCTTTCCCGGCCGGCCCTCTATAATTATTTCCAGTCGAAGGAAGAGATTTTTTTGGCTATCCTGCGGGAGGAATACGACTTGTGGGCTGAGGCCTTGCAAGACATCCGCCAGCAGCACGATACCATGACCGTCACTGATTTTGCTGACGCTGTCGGACAGAGCCTGGAACAGCGGACGACCATGCTAAAAATTCAATGTATGAACCTCTACGAAATAGAAGAGCACAGCCGTTTGGAACATTTGACGGCTTTTAAAGAGTCTTATGGTCATGCCCGGGACGTCATGGATGATTGTCTCAAAGCCTATGTGCCGGACCTGACGAAAGAGGAACGGCAGATTTTCCACTACACCTTCCTGCCCTTTATGTACGGCATCTACCCGTACGTCTATCCTACAGCGTGGCAGCTCGAATCCATGCGGTTAGCCGGCATAGATAGGCCGGACGTATCCATCCGCCAGCTGACCCGTCATTGTATCTGCAAACTATTGACCAAGGGGGATTAAAAATGAACACACGCACAATAGGCAAACTCACTGTCTCAGAAATCGGTATGGGCTGTATGGGCTTTTCCCATGGCTACGGTGCCGTGCCGCCGGAAGCGTACAGCATAGACGCTATACGCGCCGCCTACGACTACGGCTGCACCTTCTTTGATACGGCTGAAACGTACGGACGGGAACAATTTTATCCGGGCCACAACGAAGAACTCGTAGGCAAAGCCTTGAAGGATATCCGTAAAAACATCGTCTTGGCGACAAAGCTGCACATCACGACAGAAGAATACATTCCATCAGAACCGGTCTACAACATTCTGCGCAGCCACCTCGACGCGTCTCTCAAACGGCTGCAGACAGACTATATCGACCTCTATTACTGGCACCGCGTTAACGAAGACATACCCCTTCAGGATGTAGCTGCTGCTATGGGCCGTCTCATCCGTGAAGGTCTTATCCGTGGCTGGGGCCTCTCCCAGGTACCTGTCCAGACCTTGCGCATTGCCCAGGATATTACGCCCTTGACGGCTGTACAAAACCTGTACTCCATGGTCGAACGGGACTGCGAAGACGAACTCATTCCATACTGCCAGGAACAGCATATTGGCCTCGTCGCTTTTTCGCCTATTGCCAGCGGCCTCTTATCCGGCAAGGTCACAGCTGATACGAAATTTACAGGCGACGACGTACGCAAATTCGTGCCTCAATTATCTCAGGAAAACATCAAGGGCAACCAGCCCATTGTCGACCTTTTAGCCGGCTGGGCCAAGCGTAAGAACTGCACGAGCGCCCAGATTTGCCTGGCCTGGATGCTGAAGAAATATCCCCACGTCATTCCTATTCCCGGCTCAAAGAACAAGGAACGGATCCTGGAAAATCTCAAGGCTTCGGAAGTCGTGCTCACAGACGCTGAATTTGCCGAACTGCAGCAAGGCCTCGACGCCTGCCAGGTCTATGGTCACCGGGGAATTGATGAATCACAGCAACGCTCCTTTAGCCGTAATTGGCGTAAGGAATAAGGGAAAAACAGAAAAGAAATGCATTTGCAATTATAACAAAAGAGATATACAATAATCCCAAGGGGTGATTTATATGAAAAAACTCGTAGCCTATTTTTCTGCCGGCGGCCGGACTGCCGGGAAAGCAAAAGAATTAGCCAAACTCGTCGGTGCTGACTTACAGGAAATCGTACCGGCCCAGGCCTATACGAAAGCTGATTTGGACTGGCTCGACAAAAAGAGCCGTTCGTCTTTGGAAATGAAAGACGATTATTCCCGTCCGAAATTGGTAGAAGACCACGTCAAGCCTTTTGAATACGACGTCGTCTACATCGGTTTCCCTATTTGGTGGTATACAGCCCCGCACGTCATCCTGTCGTATCTGGACAGCCATTCCTTTGGCGATGCCCAAATCGTACTCTTTGCTACGTCCGGTGGCAGCGGCATCGACAAGGCCGTACAGGACCTGAAAGGCAAGTACCCGGAACTCCATATCGTCAAGGGCACCATGCTCAACGGCAGCGTCAGTGGTGACATCCTCTAAAAAATGTATTGACATATCGAAAAATAACGATATAATAGAGCCATGAATGAGATAGAAATTTTTAAGGCATTAGCCAACGAGACAAGATTACAAATATTGAAATGGCTCAAACATCCGGAACAGTATTTCCCGCCCCAAGGGATTCATATCCCCGCAGGAGATACGTTTGAACACAGTGTCTGTGTCGGCGCTATTTGCGACAAAGCAGGCATTTCCCAGTCGACCATTTCCCATTACCTGGACATGCTGCAGCGGGCCGGTCTCTTAGAGTCACGGCGCTACGGCAAATGGACCTATTACCGGCGCAATGAGGAGATGCTCCGCCGTCTGGCCGTGTATATCCGCGAAGAACTGTAAGAGCAGGAGGCAGCTCCTGCCTTTCTCTTCACTCATTCATATCGATATTTTTAGAAATGTAAATCAAAAGGAGATGTTCCTATGCACTTTCATGATCCTATAGTCCGGCCCCAGACCGATGTCGATAGCTTGTTTATTGAAGTCACAGCCGGCTGTTCCCATAATACATGTACATTTTGTAATTTTTACGAAGACACGCCTTTTTGGATAGCCCCTCTGGAACAGATCGAAGCCGACCTGCAGGAGGCCAAGCGCTACCAGCCGTATGTCAAGAATATTTGGGCCTCTGGTGGCGACCCCTTTGTCCTCAGCGCAGACAAGCAGATCGCCGTATGGGATCTCATGCGCCGCTACTATCCGGACGCCCGCATTACAACCTACGCTACGATTAACGACATTAAGCACAAGACCGTCGACGACATCAAACGGATTAAAGAACACGGCCTCGATGAAGTCATGATCGGCATCGAAAGCGGTGACGATGACGTCCTCAAAGCCGTCAACAAAGGCTATACGGCAGCTGATATTCTTACGGAATGCCATAAGCTTGATGCGGCCGGCATGACCTACCGCATGATTTACTTAGGTGGTCTGGCCGGTAAGGGTAAGCTCATAGAAAGTGCCAAAAAGAGTGCCGCCATCTTTAACCAGATCCATCCGTACTACATGATGTATACCAACGTGGCCATCCTGCCGGGCACAAAGCTCTACGAACAGACAAAGGCCGGTGAATTTGTCGAAGCGACAGAACGGGAACGGATCGAAGAGGTCCGCGAGCTCGTTGCCGACCTGACCATTCCCATTACGATCAACACCATGACCTCGACCAGCAGCGTCACCTTCGTTACGACCTTGCCGGAAGAACGGGACGTAACACTGCAGCGTCTCGATGCAATCCTGGCTGAGTTCAGTGAACAGGACGAACGGGTCCTGCAGGCCCGGCGCCACAGCATGCGCTACGTCTAAAAGGAGGAGTACCTATGATCCACGATACACTGCAAATCAAAAACAAAACCTTGACCACACGCCTCGTATTTCCGCCTATGGCGACCCATTCGTCAGCTAAGGGCCACATCAGTGCCGACCTCATCAATCACTATACGGCCATTGCCAAGAACCCCCTCGTCGGTACGATCATTACGGAACACGCCTATGTAGATCCTACGGGCAAGGTAGACGACAAGCAGGTCTCCCTGGCCAGCGACGACGTCCTGCTGGCCCAGCGCCACCTCGTTTCGTCTATCCACGCCGTCCGGCCGGAGCTCATCGTCATCGCCCAGATGAACCATTCCGGCGCCTGGACGAATGAAGACCCTGTAGGCTATGAACTCCTTTCGTCGAGCGATGTCACCTGCCGTGGCAGAAAAGCCAGGGCGCTGACGAAGGAAGAAATCAAATACCTCGTCGGGCAATATGCCGCTGCTGCCCGCCGCGTTCAAGCAGCCGGCTACGACGGTGTAGAAATCCACTGCGCCCATGCGTACCTCCTGAACCAGTTCTATTCGCCCTTGCTCAATACGCGTACCGATGAATACGGCCCGCAGAGTCTGGAAAACCGTACGCGCTTCCTCTTAGAAGTCGTCGCCGCCGTCCGCGATGCTGTGGGCCCGGATTATCTCGTCGCCGTCCGCCTCGGTGGCTGTGACTACCAGCCTGGCGGCAGCACGATTGAAGACGCTGCCCAGACGGCGGTCCTCTTGGAAAAAGCCGGCGTCGACCTCATCGATCTTTCCGGTGGCACTTGCCGCTATATCCGCCAGGATCACCAGGAACCGGGCTATTTCTCCGACATGTCTGCTGCCGTTAAAGCCGTCGTTTCCGTGCCCGTCCTGGTCACAGGCGGCATTCAGACACCGGCCGATGCGGAAGCCCTCCTGCAAGCCGGCAAAGCCGACCTCGTCGGTGTAGGCCGGGCCCTTTACAAGAATCCCCGCTGGGGCTTCAATCAATAAGAAAAAGTACATATAATAGTATTATATAAAGAGCAGCCCTGTGCGAGGCATCCTTCCTTCGTCACAGGGCTGCTTTTTGTCGTGTTCCATTGGCCAGGCAGGCCTCTTACTGATTTTTTGAGACAACGCTATAACAAAAATGTTCCACTGAAGAAACACATTGTTTTGAGAAAACAAGACTATGCATAAAATGCATAACTTATCCGGAAAAGCTGCCTGTAAGACGGGAATAATCCTTGCTTTTCTCGTAATTCTTGCAATTTTGGCATAAAGAATACAACAATGGTACAGTTTTACTTATTGCACATTTTGGAGTAAAATGGTATAGTATTTTCATAGAAAATCATTCTCAAATTTTACATAGCGTACATAGCAGACGGACAAGCTGGATGGCCTGTTTCAGGTTGACGCAAAGGAGAGAAACTATGGAATACAAAAAGATTCATTACAGCGTAGAAAATGGCATTGCCCAGATCACCATGGATTATATGAAAAACATGAACGCCATTGATGTCGAAATGGCCGATGAGCTCATCGATGCCCTGGCCATTGCCGAAGGCGATACTGCCGTCCGCACGGTCGTCCTTGCGGGTTCGGAGAAAGCTTTTTCTGCCGGTGGCGACATTGGCTATTTCTACAAACGCATTCAAAGCGGCGGAGAAGTCAACATGGACGAACTCCTGGCCAAAATCGAATACCTCACAGATTATATGAAAAAAATGGACACGATGATCGTCACCTCCGTCAGTGGTCCTGCTGCCGGTGCCGGCGTGAGCCTCGCCCTGAGCGGTGATTTCCTCATCTGCGCCGATAATGCCAAGTTTATCCTGGCCTTCGTCAACCTCGGCCTCGTACCCGATACAGGCGCTACATTCCTCCTGACGCGCAGTATTGGCGTACACCGCACGCTCGAGCTGGCCACTACGGGCCGTCCGGTCAGCGCTGCCGAAGCCAAAGACTGGGGTCTGGCCTACAAGGTGACGACGCCGGAAGACCTGCACGACGAAACGCTGAAGCTGGCCAAACGCTTGGCTGCAGGCCCGCTCCTTTCGTACAAGAATATCAAACGCCAGGTCTATGCAGCGTCTTTTGCGACGTACAAGGAATGGCTCGCCCAGGCCGAAACGCCGGCCCAGCGCGAATGCATTGCTTCCGAAGACTTTAAGGAAGGCTGCAAGGCCTTTATCGAAAAGCGGAAAGCCCAGTTTAGCGGTACATAACTCTTGAAAGGTGGCATACCAACGTGAAAAATAAAGTATACAGCCTCGACGAAGTGCTGGACCAGTTCCATGACGGCCAGCGCATTATGTTTAGCGATCTCCACGGTGAAATTTCGGCCGAAGAAATCATTACGGGCCTCATTGAAAAGAACGTCCAGAACCTGACCGCCATTGCCATTGCCTCGGGCCAGCCCGACATGGGCGTAGGCCGTCTGGTAACGAGCAAGCAGATTACGAAATTTCTGACCTCTCACATTGGCCTCAACCCGGTCAGCATCGAACGCTATCTGAAGGGGGAAATGGAAGTGGAATTCATTCCTCAGGGCACCTTTGCCGAACGCATCCGTGCTGCCGGCTACGGCCTGGGCGGCATCCTTACACCCACCGGTGTGGGCACGGAAGTAGCTGAAGGCAAACAGGTTCTTAACCTGGACGGGAAAGAATACCTCCTGGAAATGCCCATTCATGCTGACATTGCCCTCCTCAAAGCGACGAAGGCCGACAAAGCAGGGAACCTCCAATTCCGCCTGACCAGCCTCTGCTGCCAGGATTACATGGCTATGGCAGCCGACAAGGTCATCGTCGAAGTAGAAGAGCTGGTCGAAGTAGGCGAGCTCGGTCCTGATGAAATCGACGTACCGGCACCGGTCGTGGACATGCTCTACGTACGGCAAGGTGAAAAACGGCCTATGTACAAATCGTGGCAGCGCAAACTCGATAAAATCAAAGCTGCTGAAGCAGCAAAAGCGGAAGGGGGCAAGGCATAATGGCTTATACAGGACGCGAACTCATTGCATCACGGTGCGCAAAATTTTTCTCTGACGGTGATTTCGTCAACCTCGGCATTGGCGTGCCCCTCATGTGCGTCAATTATTTGCCTGAAGGCGTACACCTGTGGCTCGAAGCCGAAGTCGGCATCGTCGGCTGCGGTGCTACGCCGAAATGGCAGGACTGGGACCTGGACCTGGCCGATGCCGGCGGCCAGCCGACGAGCATCATTCCCGGCGGCGCCGTCGTACAGCACGATAAATCCTTTGGCTTTAGTCGCGGCGGTCACATTGACGCTACCGTCCTCGGTACGCTGCAGGTAGACCAGGAAGGCAATATTGCCAACTGGAAAATACCGGGCAAGCTCGTACCGGGTATGGGTGGCGCCATGGATCTCTGTGCCGGCGTCAAAAAGATTATCGTTGCCACAGACCACTGCGAAAAAAGTGGCAAGTCCAAAATCCTTAAGAAATGTACACTCCCACTGACAGGTTCTAAATGCGTGACGGACATCGTAACGGAGCGGTGCTACTTTAAAGTGACACCTGACGGCCTGGTTCTCCAGGAACTTGCTCCGGGCTACAGCGTCGACGATATCCGCGCTTGCACAGATGCAGACTTTACCGTGGCCGCCGACCTCGGCGTCATGACCTGACGCAGATACCATCCTCCTGCTGCGTTTCAGGAACTGCCCAAAGATAGCCAGTCCCCCTGTTTTGTAAAAGATAGGGCAGGCTGGCTGTTTTTGCATTGTCTTTTCTTCCTGTATTCATTATAATGAAATGAATATACGCGAATACGCGAAAGGAAGAGATGCTTTATGCTGCATAACCCGTATGTACTCTTTGCATTTTCCATGTTTGTTTTTGGCTCCAATGGCATCGTTGCCAGCCACATTCCCCTGTCGAGCTACGAAATCGTCCTTTGCCGGACCCTGATAGGTGGCTTTTGCCTCTTGGCAGTCGTATGTCTGCGTCATGAACTGAAGCAGCTCCTGCAACCTAGCCGTGACCTGGTATGGGTCCTTGTTGCCGGCCTTGCCTTGGCAGGCAACTGGCTCTTCCTTTACGAAGCATATCAGCAGGTCGGCGTCAGCCTGGCCACACTCCTATGCTATGCCGGTCCTATTCTGGTCATGATCCTGGCCCGTTTCATCTTCCAAGAAGCCCTCACCGTACCCAAGGTCCTGGGCATCATCCTTGTTACGCTAGGCATGGTCTGCATCAACGGCGTTGATGTAGAAGCTCATGGTCTTTCCTGGGGCATGGCCTGTGGTTTTCTTTCCGCGACCTGTTATGCGCTCTTAATTATCTCTGTCAAAAAAATCAAAAACATCACCGGCATGGCCCTGTCGGCAGCAGAACTCCTCATCGCCTCCGTCATCGTAGGTATTGTCAATCTCAGCGCACCGACGCCGGAATGGAACCTCAGCCTTTCCACCTTTGCCTGGATTGCCCTCCTTGGCTTCTTCAACACCGGCTTTGCCTGTTGCCTTTATTTTTCCTGCATCCAAAAGCTGCCAGCCCAATCCGTATCGATCTGCGGCTACATCGAACCCCTTTCGGCTTTGGCATTGTCGGCCATCTTCCTGGGTGAAACGCTGACTCTCCTGCAATGGCTCGGCGCCGTCCTCGTCTTAGGTGGCGTAGGTGTAGCAGAACTGCGCGGTCACCGCATTCATGTAGAACGAAATTAATATAGCAAGAAGTCTTGTGAGAAAGGCCTTCCTGAGATATACTATTTGAGCAATGATTCTAGTTTATCTATGTAAAAAATGAATAGATAGTATGTAAAACTTCTTTCACCTTTCACAAAAAAGGCATGGAAAAAAGCAGTGTTTTGTATTATTCTATTAGATAAGAGATTGTGAAAAATATCATTTAATATGAAGTGATGGTATTAGCATAGAAAAAGGAGAAAAAATGCCCGAATTTCAGTCCAGATTTAAAGAAATACAGCGCCGTGTACCCATTGATGAACATAATTTTTCTATTCAATTCGACGAAACTAAGTGCAAGAATTGCACATTGTGCCGTCGTACCTGCGCTGCTACGCAAACCGTCATGGATTACTATTATCTGCCTAGCACGAACGACATGCCTATTTGCGTCCACTGTGGCCAGTGCGCCGCCGTGTGTCCCTTTGGCGCCATTACGGAAGTCTCTGACGTAGACAAAGTAAAAGCCGCCATTGCCGATCCAAGCAAGGTCGTCATGATTCAGACCGCACCGGCTGTCCGCGTCGGTCTCGGCGAAGCCTTTGGTATGGACCCTGGCACTTTCGTCGAAGGCAAGATGGTTGCAGCCCTCAAGAAGCTGGGCGCCGACTATGTCTTTGATACGGATTTTGGCGCTGACCTGACAATCATGGAAGAAGCCATGGAACTCCTGCACCGCCTGCAGTCCGAAGAAATTCCTATTCCGCAGTTTACGAGCTGCTGCCCGGCGTGGGTTGAATTTTTGGAAACGTACTATCCGGACCTGATGCCGCACCTGTCGTCTACCAAGAGTCCTATCAGTATCTTGAGCGCCGTCATGAAGACGTGGTTTGTAAAACAGCAAAACCTCGATCCGAAAGATGTCGTCATCGTCGACGTCGCTCCCTGCACGGCGAAGAAAGCAGAAATCCGCCGTCCCGAATTGAATGCCTCTGCAGCCTACTGGAACCAGGAAGACCTGCGCGATACGGATATTTCCATTACGACGCGGGAACTGGCCGAATGGATCAAGTCTGAAGGCATCGACTTCGACCAGCTCGAAGACGATCATTTCGATAAAGTCTTTGGCGAATCTACCGGCGGCGGCCGTATTTTCGGCAACAGCGGCGGCGTTATGGAAGCAGCCCTGCGCGCAGCGTACTACTTCTTTACAGGCCGTAAAGCACCGGCCGACTTCATTCCCTTCGAACCGGTCCGCGGTCTCGAAGGCGTCAAGAAGGCAACCGTCGTCTTCGGTCACTTCGTCATCCACGTCGCAGCTATCAGTGGCCTCGGCAATGCCCGTAAATTCCTGGATGAACTCGTCGCAGCCGGCAACTTCGAAGACTATTCCTTCATCGAAGTCATGGCCTGCCCGGGCGGCTGTATCGGTGGCGGCGGCCAGCCGAAGGTAAAACTGCCGCAGGTTAAAAAGGTACAGCAGGCCCGTATGGATTCTCTCTACAAGAGCGATGTCGAAGCAGAGTACAAGGCCAGCTGGGAAAACCCGGAAATTCAGGACCTGTACAAGCAGTTCCTCGGCGAACCCCTGTCGGAAACGGCAGAAATGATGTTGCACACGTACTTTACGGACCGCAGCGATGACTTGGGCGAAATGAAACACGTGACACCTGTGACAAACCCCATGTCGCCAAGCTATAAACCACCTGTTGATGCACCGGCAGACGCAGATAAAAAAGAATAATTTCACGTATAAGAAAGGGCTTCCGTCCCGTGACGGAGGTCCTTTTTGTATGTAAAATTTTCAATTAATATGAGAAAGATAATCGAATACAATTGACATATTTTATCAAATACGCTATAATCATAGCGTTCCGTACGTGTCCCTGTAATACGGAGCGATAAGGAGAACCAGTGCATCTTACGGGAGTAAAAGAGAGGAAACTAGGAAAACTCGCCAATGAAGCCGTGAGTATGTGAAAGTTCCTCCTTATCACAATAAGATACTGTGTCAAAAGGAGAGATGTATAATGAAACGAAAAATCATGTTAACCCTCGCAACGACTATGGCCCTCGGTGCAACCTGCGCCTTTGCTGCCAACCCATTCGTCGATGTACCGACCGATTCCTGGGCTTACAACGCCGTCGTAGAATTGGCCGATGAAGGCATCATCCAGGGTGTAGATGGCACGCATTTCGAAGGCAACCGTAATATTACACGTTACGAAGCAGCCGAAATGACAGCCAAAGCCATGGCCCACATGGACAAAGCCTCTGTAGAACAGCGCGCTCTTATCAACAAATTGGCTGATGAATTCGCTGATGAACTGAACAGCCTGGGTGTTCGCGTTTCTAACCTGGAAAAGAAAGTCGGCAACGTCAAATTGACCGGCGATGCCCGCGTTCGTTACCAGCATCAGAGCAACAACGCAGACTACCGCAATGATAATTCTTGGGATTACCGCGTTCGTATCCGCGCTAACGCCCAGGTCAACGACCGCACGACCGTTACCTACGGCATCAGCACAGGCGACCTGAACTTCGGTGCTGACGGCTCTATCGATTCGAAAAACGATAACGACCAGGACGTCTTCACAGATGACGCCAAAGTCGATTACAACTTCGGCGGTGACCGTTGGAACCTGAGCGTCGGCCGGACCGATACGTACATCCTCGGCGGTGACAACACCTATGGTTACCAGTACGGCGACGTCTTCGACCGGGCCGAACTGTCCTACCACAACGACCGCTTCGGTGCTACTGCCGGTTATGGTAAATTTAAGCTCGGCGACATTGCCGGTTCCCTTGAAGAAGGTACTAAAGGCGTGAAGACAGGCTACGGCGTCTTGGAAGGTTACTTCGGCGGCGGCCGTGCAGCTGATTCCAAAGTCGGCGTCTACTACAACGACTTCAACGGCCAGGAAGGCTTCCGCGCTGACGACCTCTGGGGCGGCTATGCCAGCTTCAACCTGGGCAAATGGAATGCCTTTGCCAACTATGAAAAGATCAACAGCATCAGCAAAAACCTCACTGATGGCGATACGAAGGATCCAGAAGTTTGGATCGGCAAGCTCACCTACGGCGGCGCTGACAGCGAAGTCCGCGGCTCTTGGGATGCTTGGGTAGAATACATCAACGCCGACAAGGGCGCCCTCCTCGGTGGTGCGACGAACTCCTGGCGTGATGACAGTGTCCTCGACAACGTAGAATCGTGGGGCGCCGGCATCGACTACACCCTTTCCAAAAACGTCATCCTCACGGCAGCCCAGACCTTTGGCACGAAAGCCAAACACGGCTCTGATGATCCCGATGAATTCACGGATGTTGAAATCAACTTCCTCTTCTAATCCATACAGCAATGTTGAGAAAAAAGCGGCCTTGTGGTCGCTTTTTTTCTGCCCCTTTGGTAGCTATTCCAAATTAGCATACTGTATACAAAACACAAGCGAATAGAGAATAATTGCAATTAGCTATAGGTCGTGAAAGGCGTAACAATCGCTTTGGCAGGGATTTTTTACACTTTCAAAGACACCATTGTAGTGTTACAGAAAGATTACAATTTGAAGAAATTTACGGTAAGATTTAAGAAAATTTAAAGATTACATCTTGCTCTATCAAATTTGAGAGCCTGTAAACCGCATGGTTAAGCCATTTTCGTCGTATTTTGACAAAAAAGCGAAGGTACGGTATAATGTCAACAAGGTTGTTGGTGAGCCGGTGGTTCAGGTGACAACCGAGAAAGAGCAACAGGCCTACAACGTATAGGGTAGTAAAAGAGAGGAAACTAGGACAACTCGCCAATGAACCCCTAAGACGTAAGACCACCGCTCGACTGTGACGGATTGGAACATTCTTACAAACTATTTTTTAGAAAAGGGGTAATTCGCAATGAAAACTAAAGTATTAGCAGCATTAGTTGCAACCATGGCCGTTGGCGCTACTTGCGCTTTCGCAGCAAACCCGTTCGTTGATGTACCGACTGATTCCTGGGCTTACAACGCTGTCGTAGAATTGGCAGACGAAGGCATCATCCAGGGTGTTGATGGCACACATTTCGAAGGCAACCGTAACATCACTCGTTATGAAGCAGCTGAAATGACAGCTAAAGCCATGGCTCACATGGACAAAGCTTCTGTTGAACAGCGCGCTCTGATCAACAAATTGGCTGACGAATTTGCTGATGAACTGAACAGCCTCGGCGTTCGCGTATCCAACCTCGAAAACAAAGTTGGCAACGTTAAATTGACAGGTGACGCTCGTCTCCGTTATCGTTACCAGCAGGACAACAAAGAAAACGATAACTCCTGGAACTTCCGTGTACGTGTACGCGCTAACGCACAGGTTAACGACCGTACGAAAGCTACGTTGGGCATCAGCACCAACAACCTGAACTTTGCTGACAACGGCTCTATCGACACGAAGAACGACAACAACGAAGACATCTACGCTGATCTCGCTAACGTAGATTACAACTTCGGCGGCAACAACTGGGATCTGTTGGTTGGCCGTTATAGCTACAACCTCGGTGATGGTGGCTATGCTTACCAGTACAGCGATTCCTTCGACGGTGCTCAGTTGAAATACAAGAACAACCACTTCGCTGCTACGGCTGGCTATGGTAAATTTAAGATCGGTGATACAGCTGGCACATACGTAGATGGCAAAACAGATGTTGACGGTGTTAAGACGGCTTATGGCGAATTACAGGGCTTCTTCGGCCACCGTACATCCGCTGGCGTTTACTACAACAACTTCTCCGGCCAGACTGGCTTTGCAACCGACGATATGTGGGGCGCTTATGCTAACTTCGGCCTCGGCCAGAAGTGGTCCTTGCTCGGCAACTACGAAAAACTGAACAAGACAGACTCTTCCAAACAGGACGACGCTGATCTCTGGATCGGTAAACTGCAGTATGGTTCTGCTTCCTTCGCAGCTCCGAAATCCTGGGATGCTTGGGTTGAATACATCAATGTTGACCCGAACGGCTACATCAAAGGTTCCACAGGTTCCTGGAGATGGAATAACCTCGACAACGTTAAATCTTGGGGCGCTGGCATCGACTACACATTCGCTAAGAGCGCTATGTTCTCCGTTATGCAGTCCTTCGCTTCCGAAACCAAAGAAGGCAACGCTGCCGATCCGGAAGAACAGACATGTGCTCAGTTCGTATTCGTATTCTAAGAAATACCTTACGGCACATACAAAGACCACCCTTCGGGGTGGTCTTTTTTTGCACCTATTTGGCCGTGAGAGTGCTTTTGGCAAACTTCGTGATAATTCGTACGTAGAGCGGGAAAACGTCGTATTCAGGCGTCAAATGTGGTATAATATAAGCATAAGTAACGGAAGAAAAACCTATATATTGGGGTGAGACTTATGATCCTTTATTTTACAGGGACCGGAAATTCCCTCAGCGTAGCCAGGCAGCTTGCTGCGGCGACAGGGGATACGGCTGTGCATATTGCCGACCTGACGAAGCATGGTACGTGTACGCTCATCCGGGACCGTGTCATCGGTTTTGTATTTCCTGTCTATTTTGGCGATATTCCCTGGCCTGTACAGGAGTTTATCCGCAATACGAAATTTGCCCCGTCGGCCTATATCTATGCCGTCGCTACCTGTGGCAGTACGCCTGGCAATGCCTTGTACAACCTGCAGCAGCTTTTGGCGTGGCATCGCTGCCGCCTGGCCTATGCCGATTCCGTGTCCATGATCGCCAACAGTACGTCGACGTGGAAAAAGGGCGTTTCCTATGATTACCGCCGTCTCGATGCAGCCAAAGATCACGTTGCTGCCATTGCCCACGCCGTTATGGAACGGCGCGAATCCCTGCGGCACGTAAAACGTAGTCTGGCCGGATCTATTATGGGTCTGGGCGTCGTACGGCAAGTAGGCAGCCGCCGCTTTACCATTACGGCTAATCCCGATGCCTGTGTAGGCTGCGGCCTCTGTGTCCATATCTGTCCCGTAGGCAACCTGACGCTCAAAGACGGCAAGGTTGTCGTCAGTGACCATTGTGCTATGTGTATGGCCTGCGTTCAGTGGTGTCCTCATGGCGGCATTTTCGTCCACGGTCACGCCATTGCCAGGGAAGATCAATATCATCATCCGGAAGTTAACGCTGAAGATCTGTACCGCCGTTAGGCCGGTATATAAAAACCGCACGATACGGGGGAGTATCGTGCGGTTTCTGTATCTGTGGGAGATAAAAAAGAGTGTGAATTAAGAAGGGAATGTCTTACTGTTTATTGTGCTGCTGCAGCTTTGCCCAGGGCGGCGCATTCTTCGGAATTGTTCGGTGTTTCGTTGACAATGGCTGTACCGAAGACGATAGCGCCGGCGTCTTCAGCGCGCTGTTTCCACGCGTCCATCCATTCGCCGGAGCCCCAGCCGTAGGAACCGAAGAGGCCGACTTTCTTGCCGCTCAGTTTGGGAGCAATGGCTGTAAAGAACGGTTCGACGACGCTGTCTTCGAGCTCTTCCGAGCCCATAGCCGGGCAGCCCAGCAGGATAACGTCGTTAGCGGCGACAGCATCGGCTGTCGTGTCTTCCATGCGGACTGATTCTACGCTGGCACCGGCGCCTTCTGCGGCAGCTTTGATTTCCTGTGCCATAGCTTCTGTGTTACCTGTACCACTCCAATATGCAATTTCTACCATGTGTCTTTGTCCTCCTTACGTTACGCAACGATAAGTTTTTCCAGCGCCGTTCCCGTTACAAAACTGTTTTCGTAGGCAGCGCGGCAGCTGGAGTAGGCCTGAAACAGGGCGGCGGCCTGTTCGGCATCACCGTATACCTTCCACTCACCACAAAGCTTGGCGTCGCTGCCCTTGTGCCGGATAAAGCCGATGACGTCGGCTAAGGGATAGCCCAGGAAAATACCTGACTCATGAGGGAAACACCCTCCGTTGGCAAAACGATCAGCCAGGTGATTCAACAAGACCGGTGCAGGTGCTTCGGGCGTATAGCCCAGGTTGGCGAGGAAGCGTGCTACATCAGCTTGGCGGAGATAGGCTTCAACCATGTCCGGCCGGTAAACGTAGAGCAGTGTACGCTGGGGGCATTGATAGAGAATGCGAAAATAAAGTCCCTTGTGGTTGTACTGCTCGTTATAACGGGCCACGCTGGCTTCGTATTGTTCTTTTGTACCTGCGCGGTGTAGACACAGAAGAGCACCCATCTTCAGGCGGGCCAAGGTTGGCGCACAATAGGTGATAAGTAGTTGGTCGATGTTCACGAACAGACCTCCTTTCCTTTTGTGTTTCTGACAAGACATACTATACCAATTATGATAACAGTTGTCAATGTTTTATTGATATAAAATATCAAAATTGACATACAAGTGAAATTTATAATTAATGATGGAATATGTATTGCATCACGGTTTTGCGTGACTTTTTTATTAGTATATCAGGATTAATTCATAGCAATATCTATATAAAATTATGAGATGGAATTTCGTAATATCCTTGTAAGAGAAAAGAACGTGATTATTGATATTGACAATCGTTAGTTTTTCTGTAAAATAAAAAGAAAGGAAGGTTGTGTTATATGGAAGCAATGCTACAAAGTCTTGTTCTGCCTTTTCTGGGGATATCCCTCGGCGCTGGCTGTGTCTTTTTTTGACACATGAGCTGTCTCTTTCGGTACAACGCGTCTTGACCGGTTTTGCCGCCGGTGTCATGGTTGCTGCGTCCGTATGGAGCCTCCTCTTACCCTCTCTCGATCTCAGCGCTGCGTGGGGACAGCTGGCCTTTGTGCCTGTCGTCATTGGTTTTTGGCTGGGCATTTTCTTACTCCTCGCCTTAGACCACCTTATTCCTCATCTTCATTTACACAGCCAGCAGGCAGAAGGCCCGCATAGTCATTTACAGCGGACGACCATGCTGGTTCTGGCTGTGACGCTGCACAACATTCCTGAAGGCATGGCTGTCGGCGTCGTCTGCGCCGGGTATTTGAGCGGTGAAAGCGGCCTCACCCTGGCCGGTGTCTTCACCTTGGCGCTGGGCATTGCGATTCAGAATTTCCCTGAAGGCGCTATCATTTCCATGCCCCTTAAGAGTGCCGGTCTCAGCCGTTGGCGGTCTTTTGCCGGCGGCGTTCTCTCAGGTATCGTCGAACCCATTGGTGCCGGCATTACCATTTTGGCGGCAGCCCTCGTCGTCCCGGTCTTGCCATATCTGCTCAGCTTTGCTGCCGGCGCTATGCTCTACGTCGTCGTCGAAGAGCTGATTCCGGAAATGTCTGCAGGCCCGCATTCCGATCTGGGCGTCTTGTCCTTTGCCTTGGGCTTCACCATCATGATGGCTCTCGACACGGCCTTAGGATGATTGATGAATAGTTCTTATTATAATAGAATTTGATATGGGTTCTCATTCGATTTATTGCAAACTGAATATATTTGATAAAATATAAGAAATAAATATATTTATTCGTAAATATATTTATAAAAACTCTTAAAATTTACTGTATTTTCCCTGCTTATCTGAAATAGGGAAAACCTTGCACAATGTGAAAAGAGTTTTTTTATCATTGACATTCTTTCGTTTTGCTGTGTATAATGAGTAAGACCCATGTTCAGAGAGAAAACAAGGGCCCGTTTATTATTGTTGCTAGCGGATAGGAGAGGATTTTCATGTTTCAGAACACGAATTTTTGGATTGGTTTAGGCATCGGTGTAGTAGCTGGTATTTTTGGTTACAAGATGATCCAGCAGAGAGAACAGCAGCTCCTGGCCCTCCAGCAGCCTGCAGTTCCTGCAGCAGCACCTTCCCTGGAAGAATTACAGCGTCAGAAAGAAGCACTGGAAGACATGATCGCAGCTCAGTCTGTACAGTAATTCGAAAAACGGCATTATAAGAAAAAAACAAAACCGGCGGCAGAGTGTATTCTGCACGCCGGTTTTGCTTTCCATGGGGCGTGACATGCCAGTGGCATGTCACGGTTCTGGTACTCATCCCAGGGAAGAGGAGTACCAGAAGGGGACGAAAGTACCCGTTGCTTTAGCAACGGGGGATAGAGGCGAAATTAGTAGTAACAACGTTGATTATACTTCATGCGGCTGCGATAAGGCCGCATGAAGGTGGGTGACATGCCAGTGGCATGTCACGGTTCCGGTACTCATCCCAGGCAAGAGGAGCGACGGAAGGAGACGAAAGTACCCGTTGCTTTAGCAACGGGGGATAGAGGCGAAATTAGTAGTAATAACGTCAATTACGCCTAGCGCGGCCGCAAAGCGCCTGGCGTAAGCGCTGCCATTCCCAAAAGCCAACAAAAGGAGTTGAAAACCATGAGTGAAGATGTTCTTGTACCACGGGCCGTGCTGCCACCCAAGCTGACGCCGGCTGTTTCTGAACTGCCTGAGGTCATCGGTGCTATTTTCAAGGAGCTCCAATCCTTGAAGGGGCAAGTACGCCGGGCCGGACGCTATGCTGAAGCAGCTAAGAGTACAGCCGACAATGCCCAGCGCACGCGCCGGTCGTGGTTTATTTTCCACAATCACGGCGATGCTATCCGCCGTCTCCAAGGCGCCGTGAGTACCCTGGCCGATGCCCAAGTGACCACTGCCCAGGCCCAGCGCGTTTCCTTCGATTATCAGGAACGCGTCGGCGAGCTGACGAAGTATCTCTTTGCCTTAGGTGCAGCTGATGAAGAATCCTGTCAGACCGTCCTGCACGAGCTGGAAGAAAAGCTCTATGGTCCGGACGGCAAGGATCTGTCGGAACTCGTACGGCGCGAACTCCTGGGCGTCGTGCAACAGCTACAAAACCAGTTCCATCTCTGTGCCGGTCTGGCAGCACAGGAAGAAAAACAGGTATCCTTAGAAAAAGAAGTAGCAGCCCTTACGGCGGCTGTCAAAAATCTCCGTTCCCAAAACGCAGACCAGGAAAAACGTCTGGCAGCCCTGGAAGCGGCTTTAGAAGAACAGGAAAAAAAGGACCAGGCCTCACGGCGCAAATGGACCTTGGCCGGTATCATCGGTATGGGCGCCATCCTTTCGGTCTGTCTGGCGCTGCTCTAACACGACAAAAAAGTGGCTTCGCGAATACAGGAGTTTCGCGAAGCCACTTTTTATATGCCTGAAAGGAAATGCTGTACAGGAGTTATGCGCGCATAGCCCGCATGGAATTGAGGACGGCCAGGATAAGCACACCGACATCACCGAAGACAGCTTCCCACATGCCGGCAATACCGAGAGCACCGAGGATAAGGAAGAGCCCTTTAATGCCAATGGCGAAGACAATATTCTGCGTGGCAATGGCCCGCGTCGCCTTAGCAATGTTCATGGCTTCAGGAATCTTCGACGGTTCGTCCGTCATGAGGATGACGTCGGCTGCTTCAATGGCGGCGTCTGAGCCGAGGGCACCCATGGCAATGCCTACGTCAGCCCGGGCCAGTACCGGTGCATCGTTAATACCGTCGCCGACGAAGGCCAGTTTTTTACCGGGCTTCTTCGCCGCGTCGAGCTCTTCCAGGCGTTCTACCTTTTCTGCCGGCAAGAGCTGGGCAAAGCATTTGTCCAGGCCCAGTTTCTTTGCAATAGCCGTGGCGATGGCTTTGCTGTCGCCTGTGAGCATGACCGTTTGGGAAACGCCTTTTTTCTTCAGCTCTGCAATGGCCTTCTGGCTGTCTTCTTTGACTTCATCGGCAATGACCAGGCAGCCCATGTAGGTACCGTCGACGGCCACATAGACCTTGGTGCCCGTTTCTTCATTTTCCGTAAAGGGAATGGCTGCTTCCTGCAGGAGGCGGGCATTGCCGGCGAGGATTTCCTTACCCTGCCAGGTGGCGCAAATGCCGCGGCCGCTCTTTTCGCAGTACGCTGCGAGTTCACTGCGGTCCGGTGTGCTGCCGTAGGCTTCCATGATGGATGTGGCAATGGGGTGGCGGGAGCCGCATTCGGCAAGAGCCGCGTAGTGGAGGAGCGTATCCTTGCTGACACCGGCTGCAGTAGCGATATTTGTTACGTTAAAGGTACCCTTTGTAAGTGTACCGGTTTTATCGAAGACGATCGTATCGACCTGGGCCAAGGCTTCCAGGTAGTTGCTGCCCTTGACGAGAATGCCCTTGCGGGATGCTGCGCCAATGCCGCTAAAGAAAGTAAGGGGAATGGAAACGACCAGGGCACACGGGCAAGAGATAACGAGGAAGACAAAGGAGCGCATGATCCAGTCTGTCCAGACACCGCCAAAGAAAAGAGGCGGTACGGCAGCCAGGAAGACAGCACCGATGACGACAGCTGGCGTGTAGTAACGGCAGAAGCGGGTAATGAACCGTTCCATGGGTGCCTTGCGGGCAGCTGCGTTTTCTACGAGATCGATGACCTTGCTGGCTGTTGATTCACCAAAGCTGTGGGTCGTTTCGATTTCCAGCATACCGTCTGTGGAAATGCAGCCCGACAGGGCTTCGTCGCCGGCTTCTACGCGGCGTGGTACGGCTTCCCCTGTGAGAGCCTTCGTATCGACTAAGGCCGTGCCGGCAAGGACCGTGCCGTCAATAGGAATCCGTTCGCCCGGCTGGACGACGATGGTCGAGCCGATGGCGACGCTGCCCGACGGCACCGTAACGATATCGTTCCCCTGACGGACGTGGGCTGTATCAGGGCGGATGTCGAGGAGGGACTTAATGGAATGGCGCGAATTATCGACGGCCTTATCCTGGAAAAATTCACCGACCTGATAGAAGAGCATAACTGCAACGGCTTCAGGGTATTCGCCAATGACGAAGGCACCGATGGTAGACAAGCTCATGAGAAAATGTTCATCGAAGACACGGCCGTGACGGATATTTTTCAAGGCCTGGAGCACGACGTCGTAGCCGAGGATGACGTAGGCGGCGACAAGGACGGCCAGGTATACCGTGTCAGAAAGACCGAAAAAGGCATGGCCTAAGAGTACGGCGGCGTAGAGGATAGCGCCGACGATGAGACGCTGCTTGCGTAGCAGTCCTTCTTCCTCTTCTTCGTCGTCATCCTGAGCGGCGCTATGGGACGTGTCGATAATTTCGATGTCCGGTTCGTGCGTGTGGACGATCTTTTCAATCTGCGGCAAGACGGCTGCTTCTGCGTCGGCATCGACAGAAATGGTCAGGGTTTGACACATGAGATTGACTGCTGACGCAGTAATGCCGGACAAACTGCCCACTTCCTCTTCAATCTTGGCAGAGCAGTTCGGGCAATCGAGGCCCTTTAATAAAAATGTTTTTTCCATGCTGAGCACTTCCTTTCTTCCTGTGGGCATTTCCTTATTCGTGCACGTGTTCCCGCGCCATATCGAGGAGAGTCCGTACGTGATCGTCGGCTAAGGAATAGTAGACGATCTGCCCGTCCCGGCGATACGTGACGAGCTTGCCCATGCGCAGGACCTTGAGCTAGTGTGATACGGCTGATTTGGTGACGTTTAACAGTACGGCTAAATCACAGACGCACAATTCGTGACATTCCAGGGCCGACAGGAGCTTTACCCGTGTGGGATCGCTGAAGAGCTTGAACAGTGCCGCCAAGTGATTATATTCTGCCCGTGGCAGCAGCTGGGACTGGACGTCATCGACTACGTCTTGGTGGATGACGTCGCAATCACAGACAGGAGCTTGGTTTGCCATATTTGTTCCTCCTAATGTAACATATGAACAACTATTCATTTGTTTTTCTATCTATAGCTTACAAGGTTGTGAAAGAAATGTCAATGGGTGAAAGAGCTTTTTGTCTCTTTTTGTTTTCCCTGTTTTTACCTATTAGAAAAGGCACGAGTATAATGAAATTTTCACACAAGATTAAACCTTTTATATCCAGAATATTATCAATAAATTTACCGATTTTGATAAAACTGTGCGTATATAGATGGTTAAATAAAAGTTTAAGAATTCCTTAAAAATACCCTGTTATGGCCTGTAATCACTAGGATGACAGACTATAACGAAAAAAGTAAATACGAGATCTTCAAAAATTATTGACAATAATTCCTGCTTTCGGTTATAATAAATTTTGTAAGAGGTTATCAATACAAGAGACAGCTGACGTACTCTTTAGTACTAGCGCCAGCTCATTAAAAGGAGATGTACCGTATGTTTCAGAATCAGGATTTTTGGATCGGTTTAGGTGTTGGTGTATTAGCTGGTATTTTCGGTTACAAGCTCATGGTAGAACGGGAACAACAGCTTTTGGCCCTGCAGCAGCCTGCAGCCACAAGCGCGTCGGCTAACGTTCCTTTGGCAGAATTACAGCGTCAGAAAGAAGAACTGGAAGACATGATCGCCGCACAGGAAGCTGCAGCAAAATAACCGGAAACGTACAAAGGACTGTCTCGTAGCCGGGGCAGTTCTTTTTCTGTTCCTTTAGTACGAAAGGTAACTTACTCTATGCTATCATTTTCAAAATGGGATTTTATCCTGCGTTCTGTCCAGGTGTCGTCATACATCCCTGGCCGTATCCGCTTGCACAGTAAACGCCTCATTGGCAATCATGCCCTTTGCAAACAGGTAGACGCGTATATCTCAGCGTATCACGAAATAGAATCTGTCGATATCAATGTGTTGACGGGCTCGGTACTCATTCAATACCAGCCTACACTGCTGCGGGCAAATCACGAACTGGCCCAGATGGAGCAGTATGTAGTCAAGCATCTTGAAAGGAGATAACATACTATGTCCTATGTTTCCGGTTTTATGATTGGCGCTTCCATCGGGAAGTCCATTCATCAGTTCTTTGATTCCCGCTATCCCCATGTACCCAAGGCAGCCCGTCCTGTCCAGGTAGGCCAGGTTCGTCCGGCCCCTGTCCGCCCGGCTGCACCGGTACCTATTTTTACACGTGTAGCAGCCAGCTTAGGCCGCCGCCGTTATCGCGCTGCCAGTCTCGTGCGCAATCCTGCCCTCGATCAGCTCGTTGCCGAATCGCTCTATAAGATGACCGGTGTGCAGCGCGTAGAAGTCAATCCCGCCATAGGGAGCCTCCTCATCTTAGGCGATGAAGCGACGCTCAATACGATTGAAAAGGTACTCTCAGAAGAAGTCTTTGCTGTTAAAATGCCGGGTGAAGACCTTTTGAAGCAGCTCGATACACTGGCCGGCCAGGATAAAAAGCCAACCCCCGATTTTCGCAAGACCGCCAATGACGTATGTAACGAGTTCAGTAAGGTGATTTCCGGCGGTACGCATAACGTCCTCGATCTGCGTTCTCTCGTTGCCTTGGCCTTTATCGTCCGGGGTATCCGCAAGATCGTCATGATGGATCAGCGTGCGTCGGGCCCGCAAATGCTTTGGTGGGCTGCTAGTCTCTTAAGGGGGAAATAATATGTTCAATTGTGTAAAATTACGGCTTCGCGCAGAAATTCCTGTACGCATTCGTCCCTTCCTGGGTGCCCGTGTGCGGCAGCTTCCCGGTGTAGCTGCTGCGTCGACGGATGGCCGCCTGGTAACCATTTATTACAAAAAGCCTTTCCAGCCTCAGCAGGTGATGCCGCTTCTGCGGAGCTTTGAAAAGACCTATGGCAAAGAGACCGATGAACATAAGGAGCTCGACGTAAGCTCGTACAAACGTGAAGCTATCCTCTCTGTGGGCGGTTTCATTGCCATGAATATCGTGCGCAAGACAAACCCGGAATTTTATGAATCCATGCTCTTATTCCGCCGTCTCTTTACGCTCTTTATTGCCCGCCGCTTCATTCAGAATGGCGTCATGGGTGTCGTCCGCGACCATCAGGCTAATGCCGATACGCTCACGGCTACAGCCGTTATCGCCTCTGTTGTCGCCGGTAAGCCTGAATCGAGCCTTACCCTGCTGGCCCTTTCTAATGGCGCTGAAATGCTGACTGAATACGCAGCCGAACGGGCGCGCAAACAGATTTCCGGCCTTCTCAAGCTCGACCAGCACGATGTTTGGCTTATTGAAAATGGCAAGGAACGCAAGGTACCTGTCGATTCTCTGAAGGTAGGCGACCAGATCGCCGTCCACCTGGGTGAAAAGATCTGCGTCGACGGCCGTGTGTTGAACGGTAACGCCGCTGTCAACCAGGCGTCCGTCACGGGCGAATCGAATCCGGCTATTAAGCAGAAAGGTTCCTTCGTCTACGCCGGCAGTGTCGTCGAAGCCGGTGCTCTCGTCGTAACCGTCGAAAAGGTCGGCGACGATACGTCCCTGGCTCAGATTATCCACCTCGTCGAAGAAGCCCAGACCCGCAAAGCACCGGTCCAGAACTTTGCCGACAAGATGGCTAATATGCTCGTGCCGGTCTCCTTTATCGGCGCAGCCATCGTCTATGGCGCTACGAAGGATTGGCAGCGCGTCCTGAACCTGCTCTTTATCGACTTCTCGTGCGGCCTCAAGCTCTCGACGGCTACGGCTATTTCCGCCGCTATCGGTGTTGCAGCCCGCAAGGGGATCCTCATCAAGGGCGGCAACTACATTGAAAACCTAGCTCATATCGATACGATCGTCCTCGATAAGACCGGTACTATCACCATGGGTACACCGCAGATTCAGCAGATCGTCACGGCTGAAGGCGTCGACGAAAAGGAACTGATCCTCTTGGCTGCTTCGGCAGAAATGCACTCCGTCCATCCCTTGGCTGTAGCTATCCAGAAATACGTCAAGGCTAACCACTGGACGACGCCGTCCCACAGCGATTCGGAAACCATCGTCGCCCGCGGCATGCGTGCCATCGTGCCGGATTTCGAAGGCTATACAGGCGGGGAAATCCTCGTCGGCAGCCGCCGCTTCATGCAGGAACAGGCTGTAACCGGCCTGCCGGAATTAACGGATAAACAAAACGGCAAGAATCTGCTCTATATTTCCCGCAACGGTGCATTCCTGGGGACCCTGGCTATTCTCGACCCGGTCCGCCCGGCCATGAAGAAAACACTCAACCGCATGCGCCGCCTGGGCATCGACGAAATTGTCATGCTCACCGGTGACTCGAAGGAAGTGGCCGCAGAAGTAGCCCGCAACCTCGATATCGATTCGTACCACGCAGAAATTTTGCCGGAAGATAAGGCGAACTATGTCATGAAGCTCCAGAAACGGGGCGACGTCATGATGGTTGGCGACGGTATTAACGATGCGCCGGCTCTGGCTTTTGCCGATATCGGTGTCAGCCTGGGTGGCAACAAGACCGATATTGCCGCTGAATCGGCAGCGATTACCATTCAGTCGGAAGACCCGGCCAAGCTCTACGATGCATTGGCTATTGGCCGTCAGACCATGGGCATTATTAATCAGAATTTCACAGCTACGATTATCGTCAACTCGGCGGCTATGATTTTGGGCGCCTTAGGCCGCATTAGCCCGCTCTGGGCAGCCGTCATCCACAACACGGCAACTCTGGCAGTGGTCATGAACAGTGTCCGTATTTTGAAACCGGCAGTAAAACGGGTCTAACTCTCAATATGGATAATGGTTATTAGTGCAAAATAATATGTTTAAAAACAAACAGCGCCATTACGTAAACTAGTATGTTACGAGTGGTGCTGTTTATTTTTATAGTAAATATCAATAATAGAAAGAACAATGAGATATAGTAAACTATAAACGTGCATATATGCTTATTTCTCACATAAACGATAAACTAACGAGTGAAAATGAAAATAAGTATTGACATTTACTTTGTGATTTTATATACTAAATAACGTAATGAACAAGATTATCAAAATCTTGCGAGAATTTTTACCAGGGGAAGGAAGTGTAAGTATTATTTACTGAGCACAAAGCAGAGGAGCGCGATGTAAATGAGTGTTGTCATAGTTGGCGGAAACGATTGTATGGTTTGCCAGTATAAGTCGATCTGTAAAGAATTCGATTACAAGGCAAAGGTGTTTACTCAGGTACCGAGTGATTTTAAATCGAAAATCGGCTCGCCTGACCTGGTAGTGTTGTTCACAAGTACTGTCTCTCACCGGATGGTACATTGTGCAGTAAAAGAGGCGCAGCGTAAAAACGTGGAGGTCATCCGCTCCCATACGAGCAGCTCCAGTGCCTTAAAGTCTATATTAGAGGCCCGCGCTGAGCGGTGCGCAGTCTAAACGCATGACCGACCTGAACTGCCTGGCAGTTTGGGTTGGTAGCATGAACAGCAAAGGGAAAAAAAGAGGAGGTGTCGAAGAGATGAGTGTAGTAAAATTGGCGGATATGAAAGTAGGAGCCAGCGGCGTCGTAGAAGCCTTGGCCGGTCACGGCAATATCCAGCATCGTCTCGTAGATATGGGCGTCGTCAAAGGAACCCATATTACTGTTGTTAAGGTAGCGCCCTTGGGCGATCCTGTTGAAATTAAGGTCAAAGGGACCGAATTGGCGTTACGAAAGAATGAAGCAGCTATGATTAGCGTAGCTGTAGAAGGAGGCAGACAGTAGTCATGGATAATGCAGCAACGATTAAAATTGCCTTAGCGGGCAATCCGAACTGCGGCAAGACGACGATATTCAATAATATTACAGGTGCAAAACAGCACGTCGGCAATTATCCCGGCGTTACTGTAGAAAAAAAAGAAGGGCGCTGCACGTACGAAAACAACAGCCTCTTGTTTGTCGATTTACCGGGCACATACAGCTTGACCGCCCGTTCCCTCGATGAAGTAGTTGCAAGAAATGTTATTATAAATGAGAAACCTGATATTATCGTTAATGTCTTGGACGCTTCGAACTTGGAACGTAACTTGTATTTAGCAGCCCAGATCGTCGAATTGGGCCGGCCAGTGGTTATCGGCCTCAATATGATGGACATTGCTGAACGCATGGGTGCCAAAATTGACTTGGAAAAGCTCGGCAAGAAGCTGGGGGCCACAGTAGTCCCACTCGTAGGCAGTAAAAATGTTGGTACGACAGAGCTCTTGCGGGCAGTTATGGAAGTCGCTAAAAAAGGTGAAGTCATTGAAAATGCTGAAGTCGATTATGGCCCGGAACTCGAACCGGCTATCCGCAGCCTCAGCGATATGATTCAAAAGAATGGCAGTATCCAGTACCCTGTACGCTGGCTGGCAGTCAAGTTACTGGAAAATGATCCCGATGTCCTCAACAAGGTTCGCGTCATCGAAGGGACAGAACCTATCGTGGCTATGGCCCAGACGCTGCGCGATTCCTTAAAAAATAAAGTGGATCTGGAATTCTGCTTCGCCGAATACCGTCACCGCTTTGCCGTTGATGCGTACAATGCATCAATTGTACGGACGGGCAGCAATGATACCTTATCAGATAAAATTGACCGCGTGCTCACACACCGGATTCTTGGTATTCCTATTTTCCTCGGCCTCATGTGGCTCATGTTTACGTCCGTTATCGACTTGGGCGCTTACCCGCAGGACTGGCTCGATCAGGGCTTTGGCATGCTCGGCGACTACCTCGGCTCGGTCATTACCAATGACCAGCTCCGTTCCCTCATAGTCGATGGCGTTATCGGCGGTGTGGGTGCGGTACTGAGCTTCGTACCGCTTATTATCATTTTGTATTTCTTCATCAGTCTTATTGAAGACACAGGCTACATGGCCCGTGCAGCCTTCCTTATCGACCGTATCATGCGGGCTTGCGGTTTGCATGGCAAATCCTTCATCCCCATGATCCTCGGCTTTGGTTGCAACGTGCCTGGCATCATGGCTGCTCGTACACTGGATAATGAAAAAGACCGCATGGTCACCATCCTGGCGTGCCCCTTCATGAGCTGCGGTGCCCGTTTGCCGGTCTACACCCTGTTTATTGCCGCATTCTTTGGCGCTACAGGCTACGGCGGCACGGTTCTTACAGCCATCTACATTCTCGGTATTCTCGTTTCCATTGGCGTCGCTATTGTTTTGCGTAAGACGGCTTTCAAAGGCGAAACGGAACCGTTCGTTATGGAATTACCTCCCTATCACATTCCAACCATCAAAGGTGTGCTCATGCACATGTGGGAACGTACTGTTCTCTATCTGAAAAAAGCCGGTACAATCATCCTCGGCGCATCTATCCTGGTTTGGTTCCTTACAGCATATCCGATGGATGTTGAATATTCCCAGGATTTTGACGCTGCCAGAGATCAGGTAACGGAAACGATGGAAATGGAACAGGCTGCTATTCTCCAGTCTTATGGTGTACAGAGCCTTGAAGATGATGCAGCGTTGAACACCATGTATGAATCGATGATCACTACAGCTGATGCCGATGCAGAAGCAGCTGACGCAGAAGAACAGGATGTATCTGACGTAGCTCAGGCTCAGGCGCTTGAAGAAAAACCGGAATATCCTGCAGGCTTTGCCGATCTCCAGGCTTCGAACCCGACGCTCTATGCACAGGCTCTGCCGCTATTTGATGCCAAGGTCAAAGCAGACGACGCAACGGCTGCTCTCGATGACCAGCAGAATTCGGAAAAACTCTCCCAGAGTTATGCTGCCCGCCTCGGCCACTTCGTCGAACCGGTTATTGCACCGCTTGGTTTTGACTGGAAAATCGGTGTCGGCCTCGTAGCTTGCACGGCTGCTAAGGAAGTCATGGTTTCCACACTGGCTACGATTTACAGCGTTGAAGCCGATGACACGCACGAAGCCAGCCTTGTTACTTACCTGGCTAACGACAACAGCTTCAACCCGGCTGTAGCACTGTCACTCATGATCTTTAGCCTGCTTTACATGCCTTGCGTAGCCTCCCTGGCTGTAATCAAGCGTGAAACGAACTCCTGGAAATGGATGTTCTTCTCCATGGGCCTCGGCGTTGTCCTGGCTTATGTATTTGCCTTTGCTGTGTACCATCTGGCTCTCCTCGCCGGACTTGGTGCGTAACAATATAACAGTAGGAAAGCCAGTAGCCCTTGAGGTTATTGGCTTTTCTCTGTAAATTGTATTATACTGAAGGTGTAGAAGAGATCCTTCTACATCACCGCGAAAGGTCGTGAAGATTATGGATATTACTACTATCATCGTAGGCATTGTCGTATTGATTGCGGCGTTTTATATTGGCCGGCACGTACGCGGCCTCTTCAAGGGCACGGCCAGCTGCTGCGGCAGCAGTGGCGGCGGTTGCAGTGGCTGCTCGGGCTGTGCGCCGAAACCTAAGAAGTAGGTGAAAGCGTAGTCTTTCCCCCTTTATACAAATGGCCAGACCTATGCGGAGTGATATACTCCCATAGGTCCGGCCGTTTTTGCCTTTTCTAAAGCAATATAATGTATTATATATAAGAAGAAAAAAATCCCTGCTTCCTTGCGGCTCAGGCCGTAAGGAAACAGGGAGACTGGGGAACGAAATCAGATCGTTTCTTTCATCGTTTCAGTGACCGGTGCATACTCTTCGGAACTTTCAGGCTGGGCGTTCATCTGGTCGATGCGGCCTTTGTAGGCTGCGTCCGTGGCGTAGCGTTTGTTTTTGTACCAGCCAACAGTCAGGAAGGGCACGATGATGATGGCAATGGCCAAGTAGCCACAGTAGCCGTAGCCATATTTGATGATATTCGTCAGGCCGGCTAAGGAAACGGTCATAGAGAGGAGAATGATGAAGAAGGTCACCATGGCCGAGCGGACGACGCTGCTGCGGGAGATTTTCTTCAAGGGCTGTACTTCAGAAAAACGGGCTGTAAAGCCAAAGACTGTCGTAACGCCCGTCGAAACGAGGCAGAGGAGCAGGCAAATGCTGTAGACGACGGTCAGCCAGGGCATACCCATGGCTTGGCAGCTCGTCAGGGTCGGCAAGGGCGATTTGCCGTAGACGCCGGTCCAGCCCAAGAGCATGCAGACCGATAAGGTCAGGGCCACGGCGTTCATGGCAAAGGAGAACCACATGGAGGTGGCGCAATTTTTACGCGTTACCAAGGGCGTGCCTACGACGATCATGGTCGGAATGACGACGCACTGGAAACCAGCGTAGGTTACGGCGTAGAGGATAGCCTGGGGCAATTTGGCAAAGCCGTTGGCCATGAAGTCATTTTCCATGGCGGCCGTGACGGTCGTCGTGCCGACTACGTCGCCGGTCATAAAGATACCGATGGTGAAGATGAGGATGGACGTGACCAAGATGCCAATGCCCATGTAGGTCGTAGCCTTGCGGACCAGATTGGCACCGAAGATGGTCAGGGCAAAGACGACGGCGCCGACGAGGACGACACCGATGTAGTAATTGATAGCCAGCTGGTCAGCTAAGGCCGAGGCGGCACCGGAAATAGCTGCCGAGACGGCCATGAGGACCATGATGTAGAAGAAGACTTCAAAGAGGACTTCCACGGCTTTAAAGGGGCTGTACAAATTCATGAATAATTGCTTGTAGCTCGTTAAATGACGGGAATTGTACATGTTCATGGCTTCTTTGATGGTCAGTGTCAGAAGCAGCATGGTGATGATGGCTGTAATAGGCCCGAGCCAGCCCAAGCTGATAAAGTAGACGTTGGCCTGATTGCCTGTGGCAAAGCCGCCGCCAGCGTGGGAGCTGAACAGGACGGCGCCGACGGAAAAGCAAAGACTTAATGAAGCTGTTTTTACAGCAGATGCAGATGGCATACTAGATTCCCCCTTAGGATACGAATAGAACTTTCAGAGAGAATCGAAAACGCCTTTCGTCTCTCTGCGTGTATACGTAAGAGACGAAAGGCGTATATTCCTTCCGCGGTACCACTCTTATTCACCTGCCGTGCAGGCGCTCTCTCGGATACGGCCTGGTGGCGATATCCATGCTCTGTAACGGGAGTTCCCGGGAAGGCCTACTCGCTTCAGCCTTGCCGCTCGGCAATGAGTTCACTCTGCTTCCTGTACTGTCTCGCACCGGCTGACAGCTCTCTGCAACATTCCAGCAGACCTACTAGTTTGCTTCATCGCGTTTGTGTGATGTTTGATGTGGCAATGATAGCATGCCAGACAGAGCGTGTCAAGGAAATTTCTTGAAAAATATTAAAAAATTAAAGTAAACGTTTCAGTAAAACCTTTAAGTTGCTAGTGTATAGAAAATATAGAAAACACAGAAAAACATGGTGAAATATGGACAGTTGTGGTATACTTAGAAAAAAGGAGGGACACGACTATGCCTGAATTAAAAGAACGCTACCTAAAGCAGTTACAGCTTCTTACAGCCGCCTTGGGGACAGAAGAGCCCACGCCCCTGGCCATACACGGCACGATCCACTTGTTTGAAGTCCAGTTTGACCTGGCCCTGGCCTTGCTCTCCCAGCTTCTGGATCACCACGACAGCGGCGCCTTCTTCTCGTCGGGCCCGCGGGAAATCATTATGGAGGCCTACGATGAATATGCCTTCATGGACGACAGCCTGTGGCTGGAAATGATGCGCGAACGGGATGACAGGAGCAACGAAGACACGCGCTGGCCGGCCCTCATCGAACGGATCCGCACGGCCTACATGCCGGCCTTCCGGGCCTTGGCCAACGAAGTCATTTATGAACCGACATTTATTTAGGAGATGAGCAGCTTGAAATTATTTGATACGAAGGAAGCAAAAGCCCTGCTCGATGCAGGTAAAGCCATTGCCGTCGATGTACGCCACGCCGGCGAATACACGGAAGGACATATTGCCGGTGCTGTTTGGCTGGAAAACGAAAAGATAACGGCAGAAACGGCTGCCGCGGCCTTGCCGGATAAGACGCAAAAGTATCTCATATATTGCCATTCCGGCATGCGTGCCGAACAGGCGAAGAAGAAACTGCGCGACTTGGGCTATACCGACGTAGAAAACTTCGGTGGTGTCATCAACTGGCCCTACGGCCTGACCAAATAGGGGCGTAGCTGGGCAATCGATAAAACGAATTATTACATTTTGCATAAAGAATCAAAGGCTTTGTGTATAGTGAACATGTTTGTATACACTATACATAAGGCCTTTTGTATTGACAAGTACTGTAAATGTCCCCTATAATTGTACAGGACATTATATATTTTATTTATATACACCTTAGTAGTTCGAGGAGGAATTATTCATGAAATTTGGTATTTTAAAAGATATTAAAGCCGATGAATACCGTGTCATCGCCACACCGGCAGAAGTAGCTATGATTGCCCGTACAGGCAGTGATGTGCTGGTACAAAAAGGCGCTGGCGAAGGGGCCGGCTTTGCTGATGAAGCCTACGTAGCCGCCGGTGCCAAGCTGGCCGACACGATGGAAGATATTTACGCAACCTGCGATTTCGTCGCTAAAGTAAAAGAATTGGAAGAACGGGAATTCCCGCTCATCCGGGAAAACCAGATCATCTTCACGTGCATCCATCCCGCTGCCCATCCGGCAGAAGTCGATGCCCTCTTGCAGCACAAGGCCATTTCCTTCGCTGCAGAAGATTCGCACCGCTACGGTTCGCCGAACTGTGAAGCTGCCGGTAAGATCGGCGCTATGATGGGCCTTACGAGCCTCATGTCCTGCAATGGCGGCAAAGGCAAATTCGTCAACGGCTTCGGCGGGGCTCCCGGCATTCACGCCCTGGTCATCGGTGCCGGTACGGTTGGCCGTGCCTGCGTCGGCGTGTTGCAGCAGCTCGGTGCCCGTGTTACCGTCATGGATATCAACATTGGCGTTCTGCGTAGCCTGGGCCAGCAGTTCCACGAATCCATCGATACGATGATTTCCAACCACTACAACCTGACAAAAATTCTTCCTACAGTAGACGTCGTCTACAACTGCGTCCGCTGGCCGAAGAATGCAACAGAATACATGATCGACCGCTCTATGGTTGCTTCTATGGAAAAAGGCTCGGTTATCGTCGATATCAGTAATGACTACGGTGCGATCGAAACGTTCCATGAAACGACCCATTCCAACCCGACGTACATCGAAGAAGGTGTCGTTCATTACTGCGTCAGCAATATTCCTGCTGCCTGCGGCCAGTCCACATCCCAGGCCTATGCTGCTTCCGTATTGCCGCATTTCGTGAGCATCATCAACAACGGCGTCGCCCAGGCTTGCGCTAAAGACGGCTTCCTGCGCCGCGCTATGGTTACCTACAAGGGCTACCTGACGCACGAAGAAACGAGCGCCATCCAGGACAAACCGTGGATCCAGCCGGAAGTCATCTTGGGCATCAAGGACCAGGCTATCGACCCGGCACCGGCCGCTACGACTTCCAAATCGACGAACTTCATTAAATTATAATTATTGAGCAACGCACACTCTGACAAAGGGGGACACCGCTGTGACCGTTACTAATTTCCTCATCGACTTCTTTATTGCCTCCGTATTTATCCTCATTGGACAACTCCTGCGCAGTAAAGTAGGCTTTATTCAGAAATTCTTCATGCCTTCAGCCATGGTTGCCGGCCTCTTGGCACTGGCCGTCCGCTATACAGGCATCCTGCCTTTTTCCAAGGGCCTCGGCAGCTATCCCGGTACACTGATCATCCTGATCTTCGCCGCCATTGGCCTGCAGGGCTTTACGATCCACAAGAACGATATGAAAAAGGAAGTGGCCCGTCTCGGCTCGTACTTCTGCTATAAGACACTGGCCCAGGCCATTCAGTTCAGCCTGCCCGTCATTTTCTCTATCGTCGTCATTTCCCAGCTCTTCCCGGATATTAACTATTCCTTCGGCCTCCTTTTGGCTTCGGGCTTTTCCGGTGGCCACGGCACGGCAGCTGCTGTCGGCTCGGCCTTGGCAGAAATGGGCTTTGAAGATGCCAAGGACATTGGCATGACCTGCGCCACTGTCGGCCTCTTAGCGGGTATTTTCGGCGGCCTTATCTATACCAAGATTGCTGCCCGTAAAGGCTACACGGCGTACATTAAGGATTTCTCTTACATTTCCGGCGATTTGCGGACCGGCCTTATTCCGAAGAACCACCGTCAGTCCATGGGTGATGAAACTATTTCCTCGACGACCTTGGATACGCTGGCCTTCCACTTCGCCTTGCTCCTCCTGTGCTCCGGCGCCGGCTGGCTGATTATGGACTTCGTCTATAAGAGCACCGGCCTCGATCTGCCGAGCTACCTCTTTGCTTTCCTCTTGGGGATCGCCTTGTTCCTCATTTTGAAGCGCACACCGGCGTACGACTACATTGATAACCGCGTCATCAGCCGTATTTCCGGCACGGCAACGGATTATCTCGTCTTCTTCGGCATTGCTTCGATCAAGCTTGACGTCGTCGTAGAATACGCCATTCCGTTGCTCATGCTGCTCATCTTCGGCTGCCTCATCGTTACGTACATGCTCTGGATTGTCGGTCCGCAGATGAATAACGAAAGCTGGTTCGAACGGTCGCTCTTCGTCTATGGCTATTCCACAGGCGTCTTTGCCATCGGCTTCGTACTCCTGCGTATTGTCGATCCGGAAAACAAGTCCAAGACCTTGAACGATACGGCTATTGTAGGCTCCCTCAATACGCCCTTTGAAATGTTCGCCTGGTCCTTCGGGCCGATTATGCTCATGCAAGGCCAGCACTGGCTCTTCTGCGGCCTCTACCTGGCGCTCACCATTGCCTGCTTTGTCGTTTGCAGAGCCTGCGGCTGGTGGTGGGGCGGTACGGACAAACATCGTCCGGGCCTAGGCACCGATGCTGTAGAAACAGCAGCCATCAAAGAATAAGTTTTTCCTTTCCTCTCCTGTCCTTGGCAGGGGAGGAATTTTTTTTGAGAAATTTTGTCAGGTGTTGTGATTACAACGGAAAAGGTGGCCTTATCCATGCTATACTGTGTTCAGAAAGAGAAAAGAAATACCTATTACTATTGAATATACAATTTCCATTATATAGGAGGCACACACGATGACACTGAAAAACGTATTAAACAAATTTGCTGCTAATGAAAAAGTTACACAGGATATGCTCATGGGCGATATTCTCCGCCAGCACCCGGAAGTAGCCGATACACTGATTGCACAGGGTATGCATTGCCTGGGCTGCCCGTCGTCGCAGGCTGAAAGCCTGGAAAATGCGTGCCGCGTCCACGGTCTCGATCCGCAGCAGGTAGCCATGGCTGTTAACGTTGCCATTCAGGCTGGCAAGCAGTAAGGAGGAGACGAAGATGAGCGCATTTTTGGGACCGATTCATTTTTGGCTGTACAAAAAAATCCAGTTTCAGGAAGCACTGATTGATGAACTCGTGGCGTACGCCCGCGTACACAACTGGTCTGCAGAAGACCTGGCTGACAAATACTGCACCAAGGACCGCCGGGAACTGGAAGAAGTCATTGACGAAGCCAACATCCATGGCTGGCTCCAGTCCCGCATTCACGACGCAGAAGGCCGCTATGCCGCCTTCGTCAACGCCATGGTCGAAGGCCATGCGGAACGTCTGGAAGAACTGAAACAGGCTGCTTACGATTTTGGTAAAAACCAGGGCGTCAGTGGGGAAACGGCCCCGGCTGTATACCATCAGCTCGATGACCTCCTGTTGGACGGCATGCCCTGCGATATGGTCAACCAGGTCGTCGACAGCACAGATGAACGCTTCGTCTGGCAGCAGGCTATGGACATTCACAGCTCCTTCTGGGGTGACAACGGCGCCTATTACTACGCCCTGCGTCAGGCCATGATTAAAGGCCTCCTGGCTGGTACGGACTTTGCCTTTACGCAGGAAGCAGACGGTGCTTTCGTCATTTCCCGTAAAGCCGCATAAGGAAAGGAAGAAAAAACATGTATAGCATAGATGTTATGGTTGAACAGCACAGAAATATTTCCCGCATGCTCCGCATCATCAAAGCGGCGTGCTGTTCCATCCTCGAAGGGGCTGACGTAGACCAGGCGGAATTTGCCGACATCGTCGATTTCGTCCGCAACTACGCCGACGCCCATCACCACCAGCGGGAAGAACAGGTTTTGTTCCCGGAAATGATCGATAAGCTCGGTCCTCTGGCCAACACGATCATTACCCACGGCATGCTCGTCGAACACGACCTGGGCCGGGCCCATATCCGCTCCCTTAACGAAGCGCTCAAGCTTTACGCCGAAGATCCGCAGACAGAATACAAGCTGCAGATTCTGACGGAAGCTATGGGCTATGTGAACCGCTTGCAGGTCCATGTAGAAAAAGAAAACAACGTCGTTTATCCTATGGCAGAACGGGAACTCCCGGCTGACGTAAAGGAAAAAATCGACGCGGCTGCACGGGACCTGGAAACCGAAGACAGTGCCTCCTTTACGGCCCAGTCTTTGGCTCTCCTGGACAAGCTCGAAGCAAAATATCACTTAGTATAAGTAAGGCGGCGCAGGACCGGTGGGGGACTGCGCCACATTACTTTTTGTAATGCATGCATTTTTGTTCTACGCGAAAATAATCTCTCCCTTAACTATGTACTGCCTGCATGCTGTAAATTTCAAGTACAACGTTTTTCCATCCTTTAGGATTCTTCCGGGAAGGGCTGAAAAAGCGCGATTCTACGGAACTGTCCAGGCACTGCCCCTTTCGTAAACGATATTAGATTTAAGCCCTCATATATCTTATAATTAATCTCGTTACGAGGTGAAAGATAAGGGAAACGCCAGCAGCAACACGTACCATGAGGGGCTGGCGGCACCTGTATTTTTAGGTAGAGGAGAGAGCTTGCTATGTATATTATGGGAATGGAAAAGGTACTGAGCCGGACCTATGCGGCTTGGAAAAAAGCACAGAAAGACAAGGATGACAACGATCACCGCCGTGGTCCCCGCAAGGGCTTGCCCGTCGGTATTTGTCTCAGTTTGTATAGCAGCCTGCCTGCTATGGGGTAAAGAAAATATGATCAATGGCAGATGAAAGCCGCAGTGAAGGGAAGGTTCCTCGCTGCGGCTTTTTGTATGTCTTTGCTTACAGAAAAAGTGTAGCACATATACGTAGCCGTTGCCTCTTTTCTTTGCCGTACACTGTGCTATAATAAGGCCTATCCTTAATTATTTTAATACTTGTGCCGCTGGCAGAAGAGGAGCGATCATGGACGAAATCCAACGAGAGAAACGGGTACAACACAAACAACGGCAGCTCGATATGCTGCATGGGTCCTTATGGGATAAATTGACGCTTTTTGCCTTGCCCCTGGCCCTGACGGGGGTCTTGCAGCAGCTCTTTAATACGGCCGATGTCGCCGTCCTGGGCCAGTTCGTCAGCAAGGAAGCCATGGCCGCCGTAGGCAATAATACGCCCATCATTTCCCTCTTTGTAACGCTCTTTTTGGGTCTTTCCCTGGGGGCTAACGTGGTCATTGCCCAGCTCTTGGGGGCGCGCCGTCCTGATAAGGCCAGCGAAGCCCTGCACACAGCCCTGCCCATGGCTCTCGTCGTCGGCGTAGCCCTGGCCCTTATTGGGGAAATCACGACGGGTCCTATGCTGGCTTTTCTCAGCGTGCCGGAAAACGTCATCGGTCCGGCTGAGGAGTACCTGCGTATTTACCTCGTTGGCTTACCCATTATGAGCCTCTACAACTTCGAAGCGGCCATTATCCGCAGCCGCGGCGATACGCGGACGCCGCTCATGGCTTTGGCTGTGGCCAGTGCTGTCAATATTATCCTCAACCTGGTCTTTACCCTCGTTTTTGCTGGCGGTGTCGCAGGTGTCGCCATTGCTACGGTTCTGGCCAACGTCGTCTGCGCCGGTATTCTCTACGTCTTCTTGCGCCGCGATACGGGCGTTCTTCATCTCGATCCCAAAGCGCTCCACATCCGCCGCGCCTAAGTGTCGCCTATCGTGCGCATTGGCCTGCCGGCAGGCTTGCAGGGCATGGTCTTTTGCATTTCTAACGTCATCATCCAATACGCCATCAACGGCCTCGGTGCCGATGCCATGGCAGCGTCGGCTGCGGCCTATACGATTGAAATCAACGTCTACTGCATTATTAATTCCTTCGGCCAGGCAGCGACGACCTTTACGAGCCAGAACTTCGGTGCCCGCAACTTTGCCCGCTGCCGCCGCATCCTTTGGGAATGCATTGGCCTCAACATTTTTTATATGGGCCTCTTGGTCATTGTCATCTACATCTTTGCTACGCCTATGCTCGGCTTTTTCAGCAAAGACCCGGACGTCATCGCCATGGGCAATACGCGCCTTTTCTACGTTACGTACATGCAGTTTACCAATATTCTCATAGAAATCATTTCCGGTGTCCTGCGGGGCTACGGCTTTTCCCTGCCGCCGGCTATCCTGGCCCTGGTCGGCATTTGCGGCGTCCGCCTGACCTGGATTTGGACAATTTTTCCGGGCAACCCGACCTTTACGAACATCATGGTTTGCTATCCCGTAAGCTGGATCGTCACGGCAGCCCTCCTCATCGTCCTCTATTTCTGGTACTTAAAGCATTTGCGCTCGCTCCTTGCCCGGGAAAGAAAGTACCGGCAAAGCCAGGCGTAGAGGCAGAACGAAACGCCTTTTGAAGCGGCGTGCCGGATTAGACAAAGATGAAAGGAGGAATTCTATGGATGTATCCTATCTCTTGGCGCGTTGGCATTTCGTGCCGGAAAAACTGACTGCCTTTGGCTTTCACGCAGACCACGGCGTCTGGACCTATGCAGCGCCCTTAGGTGATTTGGGCGTCGAACTGCACGTAACCCTCACAGAAAATACGCTCACGCTGCACGTGTACGATCCCGATATGGGGGAGAATTACTTGCCCTTTGAAATGCCTAACGATACGGGTGCCTTTGCCGCCGCCGTACGCGAAGCAGCAGAGGCCGTCGTCCGGCGCCTGCAAGACGAATGCACTGTCCAGGCCGACGGGACGGCCCGCATCGTGGCGTACGCCCGGGCACAGTATGGTACAGAAACGGAGCAGCCCTGGGAGAAGTATCCCGGCTTTTGTACCTTAAAAACGCCGGAAAATAAGTGGTACGGTCTGGTCATGCCTGTTCCTGCCAAGGTATTAGGCTTGGCGGGGACAGATACGGTTACGGTCCTCAACGTCAAGGCGGCACCAGAAAAGGTGGTCGCTTTGCCTGACGGACGCCATTATTTCCCGGCCTACCATATGAATAAAAAGCACTGGCTCAGTATCCTCATCGACAGCGATCTGCCTGATGCGGCCTGGCAGGAGCTCCTTCAGGAAAGCTACAGCCTGGCCGGCGGCAAGGATTGGCGTGGTACGGCCTGGATCATTCCGGCCAATCCCAAATACTACGACTTCCGCAAGGGCCTTGAAGAAAACCCGTGCATTACGTGGAAACAGACCGGTACGGTCCGCAAGGGCGAAACGGTCTACCTCTACAGCGCTGCGCCGGACTCGGCCATTCTTTATAAGTGCCGCGCCATCGCCGTCGACCTGGCACCGGAATCAGGCCTCAAGGCCAAGCGGATGATGACCATCGCCAAGGTCGAAGCCTATCCGGATGATCTCCTCACACTGGAACGGTTAAAGCCGTATGGCTTTCATGCCGTGCGCAGCGGCCGCCGCCTCACAGCTGACATAGTAGCACATATCGAAGGGCTCGTCACTGCTTATAAAAACGAGCACTAACGAAAAGGGGCTGTGAAATAACACAGACCCAAATAACAAAGGAGGTCCACCGACTCTTTCGAGTCAGCGGACCTCCTTTTGTGGTAAAATTTACATAACCAATGAAAAATTCAACCACTAATTATTCTAAACCAAAACAGGCAATTTTGCCACTATATATTTCAGATTTTCTGGATATTTGCGATCCGGTGTTGGTTTTCAACAGATTCATGGAGGGAATCAACTTGGAGAAGTA
>NZ_JACOGK010000003.1 GCF_014269395.1 Megasphaera hominis | reverse complement strand
TCGTTCGACTTGCATGTGTTAAGCACGCCGCCAGCGTTCGTCCTGAGCCAGGATCAAACTCTCCATGATATGTGAAGAGCTATCTAGCTCTGTCTTACTTATTGTTTGTGTTACATTTGATTGACGTTCTATAAAATATAGAACCTCGCACGCTAGCATTTCATATGTTTACATTGTTCAGTTTTCAAAGGTCATCGTGTCGTCTTGCGACTTGTATATCTTATCAGGATTCATGCGGCTTGTCAAGCAGTTTTTAAGTTTTTTTAAACTCATTTGTCCACTCGACGCACTACATTCAGGACTTTTTGTTTTCCCTCACCTGACAGCTATTGAAGTATATCACCTGTCATTCTGTCTGTCAAGCACTTTTTTGAAGAACTTTTAAAACACAATCACATGCGCTAACATAACAAACTATACAAAAAAAATAGAACTTGCATTTCTTGCTTATTCATTCTTTCGCACGTCCGCAATAGCTGATAGACATATGTTAGCACCGAATCGGTCTATCGTCAAGGGCGGAATACAAAAAAATATTACTTTTTCCTTATCCCCCTGCCAAAGCATGCCTGCAAAGCCGTCTAAACGGCAAATAGGGTTAAAAAAGACGGCCTGCTCCCTAAGGAGGCAGGCCATCCGGTAAAGGTTCTATATAGACGGGCAGGTCTTATTTTTTGTCTGTAATCATGTGGTGCCATTCCTGCAGGGACAGGACGGGGCTGCGGCCATGCGTAATCATGCGATGAATACCATCGGCACTGGCCTTCGCGGCAACAATGGTCGTCACGTAGGGAATACGGGCGCGGACGGCAGCCTTGCGCAAGGCGCCATCGTCGACAGCCGAATCTTTTACAGGTGACGGTGTATTAATGACAATCTGGATCGTCCCGTTGGTAATCAGATCTTCCACGTGTGGTGTACCTTCGGAAATCTTATTGACGCGCTGTACAGGAATGCAGGCTGCCTGGAGAAGACGGTAGGTCTTATCTGTCGCATAAATCGTGAAGTCATCTTCAGCAAAGCGCTGGGCAATGGCCGCAATGTACGGTTTGTCTGCATCACTGACGGAAATGAGGACGGCACCCTTGAGGGGCAGTGTCGCTTTAGCCGCTTCTTCGGCTTTAAAGTAGGCTTCGCCGGCAGTCTGTGCCAAGCCCAACACTTCGCCTGTAGAACGCATTTCCGGCCCTAACACCGGATCGACTTCGGGGAACATATTGAAAGGAAATACAGCTTCCTTGACACCATAGTAGGGAATATGCTGTTCCTTCAATTCCGGCAGCGGCGAAGGACGGCCTGTAATAGAAGCCGTCATGACATCAATAGCCAAGGGTACCATGCGAATATTGCAGACCTTGGATACGAGTGGTACTGTGCGGGAAGCACGCGGGTTGGCTTCGAGAACGTAAACCTTGTCGTCTTCTATGGCATACTGCATGTTCATCAGGCCGACGACGTGCATTTCGACAGCGATCTTGCGTGTATATTCGTTGATGAGATCAAGATTTTCCCGGCTAATCGTACGGCTGGGGATAATGCAGGCACTGTCACCAGAGTGAATGCCTGCCAGTTCGATATGTTCCATGACAGCCGGCACGAAGGCATCCGTACCGTCACTGATAGCATCGGCTTCACAT
Organism: Megasphaera hominis; assembly: GCF_014269395.1. Classification (GTDB taxonomy): domain Bacteria; phylum Bacillota; class Negativicutes; order Veillonellales; family Megasphaeraceae; genus Megasphaera; species Megasphaera hominis. The sequence continues at coordinate 111,784 of NZ_JACOGK010000003.1, read as the reverse complement.
TCGAGGGCATTGTGGAGGAAACGGTCAATGAGGATAGGCCGGTCCGGCGTCACACCGACAGCCGCTTCCATATAATTTGCCATAGAGGCTTCGTCGTGAACAACTTCCATGCCTCGTCCGCCCAGAACGTACGACGGCCGTACCATAACAGGATACCCGATTTTGGTTGCAATAGCCTGCGCTTCGGCGACTGTTGTGGCCATGCCTGATTCCGGCATGGGGATGCCGAGTTTATCCATAACAGCGCGGAACTGGTCGCGGTCTTCGGCGAGATCGATGACTTCCGGCGTCGTACCGAGGATGTTGACGCCTTCGGCTTTTAATTTGGCAGCAAAATTGAGCGGCGTCTGGCCGCCGAACTGGGCAATAACGCCTAAGGGCTTTTCTTTTTTATAAATACTGAGTACATCTTCAAGGGTCAGCGGTTCGAAATACAGTTTGTCCGACGTATCATAGTCTGTAGAAACCGTTTCCGGGTTGCAGTTGACAATGATCGTGTGGAAGCCGAGTTTTTTCAGGGACTGGGCTGCATGGACGCAGCAGTAATCAAATTCTATGCCCTGGCCGATGCGGTTCGGACCGCCACCGAGGATCATGATCTTCTTTTCGTCCGCTGCAATGGGATTCTGGTCGGCCGCATTATAGGTAGAATAATAGTAGGAGCTGTCTTCTGTGCCGCTCACGTGTACACCGTGCCACGTTTCTTCCAGGCCGAGAGCCAGGCGGCGGGTACGGATTGTATCTTCTGGGACGCCCAGGATCTGTCCCAGGTATTCATCGGAAAAGCCGTCCTGCTTGGCCTGTATAAGAGCCGCATCAGGCGGCACGCTGCCCTGGTACTGCAGGAGCGCCCCTTCTTCATCGGCCAGCTCTTTCATCTGTTCAATGAAATAGGCCTTGACCATGGTACGCGACTGGATATCTTCTACCGTTGCCCCTTTGCGCAGGGCTTCATACATTTCAAAATACCGTTCTGACGTAGGCGTTTCCAAGAGGGTCAGCAATTCGGCCAGGGAAAGGCTTTCAAATTTTCCTACATGACCTAAACCGGCACGGTTCTTTTCCAAAGAGCGGATTGCTTTTTGCAGGGCTTCCTTGTAGTTTTTGCCAATGGACATGACTTCACCGACGGCGCGCATCTGCGTCCCCAGCTTATCTTCAACGCCTTTAAATTTTTCAAAGGCCCAGCGGGCAAATTTGACGACGACATAATCGCCATCCGGCACATAGCGGTCGAGAGTGCCGTATTTACCACACGGCAGGTCTGCCAAGGTCAGGCCCGTTGCCAATTTGGCCGAAACGAGAGCAATAGGGAAGCCCGTTGCTTTAGAAGCCAGGGCAGACGAACGGGACGTACGCGGATTAATTTCAATGACGACAACGCGGCCTGTCTTGGGATCGCGGGCAAACTGGACGTTCGTACCGCCAATGACGCCGATGTGTTCGACAATTTTGTAGGCCTGGCGCTGCAGTTCCTGCTGCACAGCTTCAGGAATAGTCAGCATCGGTGCCGTGCAGAACGAATCGCCCGTGTGGATACCGACGGGGTCGACGTTTTCGATAAAGCAGACCGTGATCATGTTGTTGTCTTTATCACGGACGACTTCCAGTTCCAGCTCTTCCCAGCCCAGGATTGATTCTTCCACCAGTACCTGATGAATAAGGCTGGCCTGGAGACCGCGTTCGCAAACAGTACGCAGTTCTTCTTCATCGTGAACCAGGCCGCCGCCGGCACCACCCATCGTGTAGGCCGGGCGCAGGACGACAGGATAGCCAAGTTTTTTTGCCGTATCGAGGGCTTCCTCAATGGTGTAGCAGGCTTCACTCTTGGCCATTTCAATGCCCAGGTCGTCCATGGTCTTTTTAAAAGCAATGCGGTCTTCGCCCCGTTCGATGGCATCGACTTGGACACCGATAACCTGGACGCCGTATTTGCTCAGGACACCAGCCTTATACAGTTCGGCACACAAATTCAGGCCGGACTGGCCGCCCAGGTTTGGCAGCAGCGCATCAGGCCGTTCCTTTTCAATAATCCGGGCCACGCATTCTTCATTCAACGGTTCAATATAGGTTTTGTCAGCCATTTCTGGATCCGTCATAATCGTCGCCGGATTGGAATTGACCAGAATAACTTCATAGCCCAAACTGCGCAAGGCTTTACAGGCCTGTGTGCCGGAATAGTCGAATTCACAAGCCTGGCCAATAACAATCGGACCGGAGCCGATAATCAGGATTTTATGGATATCAGTTCTTTGACTCATATGCAGCCTCTTTCCCAGCTGTTTCTTTTACAGCTTTAAAACGAATATTTATTCCCTTAAACTACCAAGAGGATATATGTTTATATTACCATATGCGCCTTGTATATTCAATGTAAATAATGTTCATACATGAAAACAATATAAAAAATCATAAAAGATGTACTTGGTATAAGCAGTATAAAAATTTTGTTATTACGAATAAAAAGACCCCCTCTTCCATTCCTTCAGAAGAGGGGGTCGCCATACGTATGAGGTTATGCGTCTTTTTTGTGTTTGAGGAGCATACTGAGCGCTGCCGCAATAGGTACTGTCAGGATGACGCCAAAGCTGCCAGAAAAGCCTTTCATGATTTCAATGCCAATGGCATTGGAATTGACAAGCTGCAAGTACGGCAGGTTGTACACGTAGTCCATGACCCAGACCCCCAGGGAGCCGCCGAAAAATGCCAGAATCAGGGTTGCTGCCATCGTGCCCATAACATCCCGGCCTACGTTCATACCGGCCTGGAACAGTTGCTGCCGCGTAATATCCGGGTTATGCCGCACCAGCTCGTAGCAAGCGCTGGTGATGTCCATGGCAATATCCATGACTGCACCGAGGCTGGCGAAGAGGATGCCTGCAAAGAGAAGCTCTCCTACGTCCATGCCCGTATTCTGCGCTACAAACATGAGGTTCTCTATATTAGGTACATTGTACCCGGAAAGATGAGTCATCCAGCCAAAGATGACGGCTGCCAGGCAGGACACGGTAATTCCGCCCAACGTGGACAGAAAGGCCATGGCGGCCTTGCGCGTGCTTCCATTGATCAGCCATATGGTTGCTGCCAGTACAATGGCTGAGGTAATCAAGGCCGCCGCAATCGGGTTGATGCCGCGAAGCAGCATGGGAAAGAAGAAGAATACAAAACAGATAAACGTGAATACCAGCGCAGCCGCTGACTTCATTCCCTTCTTGCCACCAATGAGACAGAGGAGCAGGAGAAAGGCGCCGATAAAAGCGTAGAGAGGCAGTGACCGGTCTATATTGTATACTGTATGGAGCTTCAGCTCTCCCACCTGGCTGGTAATGACGATGACTTCCATACCTGGCTCACATACCGTGCCAAAGAGAAGGCCGTTCGGACAATTCGCCTCTTCCCTGGCGCCGGCATTACTGCCAGTTTCCAGCTCAATTTCTACAATCTGATCACCAACACGGCTGCCGTTTTCCTGCAGGTTGTCCCGGACGATAGAAACGACCTGTGCCTTTTCAAAGGTCCGCCCGTCCGTATTGACGAGGACCGGCTTATCTACCTGATTCCAGGCTACGAGAAAATAGGCGCCGCCACAAAGAAGTACCACAATCAGGATCAAGCGGAGGATATACTTCTGCATTAGTCTTTGACGATGCTGTAGGCGCTATCGATCGGTGTACCTGTTTCCGCATCATACGTCGTGATTGTAAAGGCATTGTCCGTAATACGTACGACGGAGTACGTCGGGCGCCACGTCTGGCTGCGGGCGGCAATGTAATCCTGCTGCTGCGGAATGAGGTTATAGAACTTGGAACCTGTAGCCGAGTTCGAAGACATGTAGAAGACGCCTTTCGGATTATGGAGTACGCCCTGGCTCATATCTTCAATGGTATAACAGATATTCTGCGATTCGTAGTTGGCCTTGAAATCTTTATTTTTGAGAGCTGTGCTCAGAAGTTTATGAGACTGACCGCTCTGGCCGGGAACCTTGACTTCATCGAAGGTAGCATGCTGTTTGCCGTCGCTGCTCAGCTGATACGTACGGGCATACGTGTGGTCATGGCCCTGAAGAACGACGTCGATCTTATTGGCGTCATAAATCGGTGTGAGCTGCGTCCGCAAGAGGATACCGTCGGAATCAGAGTGATCAAGACCGCTGCCGTAAATATCCTGGTGCATAACGACAACACGCCATTTTGTATCCGGGTGCGCTTTGATGGCTTTTTCAATCAGTTTCTGATGATCAGCTACGTTGTAGTTGTTGGCGTTAATGACGATGAAGAGGGCGTTGCCATAGGTGTAGTAATAGCCATGGCCTGCTTTGGTCGGGTTCGTTTCGTCCGTGAACGGATTCGGTACGTTAAAGTGGTTCTGGTACCCTGTCGTCATGCTATCATGGTTACCAATGCTGGAAGCTTCCGGCAGATTGCGCAGGGCTGCTGCCGAGAGATAGCCGGCGTATTCCGTTTCCTGTTCGAGGATCTTAGCCGCGGACTGGTCTTCAGCCGGTTCGTTGATCTGGTCGCCAGGGGAAACGAGGAAATCGATTTCCGGATGCTGTGCTCAGGCACTGTTGAGTGTCTTATTCCAGTTATACGCATCGTTACGGGCAGCGATTTCCGCATTTTGTTTGGCATTGCCGTCAGACGGTGTCTGGCCTTTGGATGCGCCGATCTGCGGGTCACCAACATACATGAAGGAGAAATCGTGGGGATCGCCCGTTACGATTTTCTGGGCTGCCTGCCACTGGCCGTCGATTTCTACCTGGTACCAGTACGTCGTGTTAGGTTTCAGGCCTTTGACGGTAACTTTGTTGCTGTAGTACGTTACGCCTTCGATGACTGTACCGGCTTTGCTCGAGCCTTTGAAGGTCTTAGCATCACTCATATCTTCGTTTTTAGAGATGCGGACTTTAGACTGGTCGGCTTTGTCTTTGGAGTACCAGCCAAAATTCAGCTTAGAGGCATCGGCACCCGGTGCGATCGATACTTGTTCATAATTGGACTTTACTTCGTCCCAATGGGCTTTCCATTGCTGCCAGTCCGTATTATTGGATACGGCTGTGCGGGTCGTCATTTGCGGCGTCAGGGACGCATCATTCCAGTGTTCCGTAGCGGCAAATACGCCGACAGAGGCCATACAGAGTACGGCTGCGATAGAGGCAGCCAGAGCTTTTTTGTTGCGATGTAAAGAGTACATTGCGATTTCATCTCCCATGTAGAATAAGTTCATAATTACAGGTCTAAGTGTAACCGCGCTCTGTAAGGTTTATGCCTGGCCTCTGTCATAATTATGTAAAATAAAAAGAAACCCTGCCCGCATACGACAAGGTTTCTTTCAGAAATACGTCTATAAATTAGTTTTTTTCATGAACATAGTGTTTAATCAGTGCCTGGGAGCCTTCTTCACCTAGCCCCTTTTCTTCCAGTTCACGGAAATCAGCCAGTACTTTGGGCACCACATCCAGGGTAAGGCCTTTGCGTTCGGCTTCTTCTGTAGCCAGGCGCAGATCCTTAATAATATGCTTCATATAGAAGCCGGGACGGAAATCGCCAGCCAAGATTTTAGGCCCTAAGGCACTCAGCTGGGCACTGCCGCCGGCACCGGTCGAAACGGCATCAAAGAGTGCCTGCAAATCCAACCCTTCGGCTTTCCCGTATGCCAGGGCTTCGCAAACGCCGCCTAAGGCACCGGCTACGAGAATCTGGTTTGCCATTTTGGCATGCTGGCCATTGCCGGCTTTGCCGAAATAATTGATATTGGTCCCAACGGCCTTGAAGATCGGCATGCAGGCTTCATAATCTTCCCGGTCACCGCCGACGAGGAGAGATAATATACCTTTAATAGCACCGCCTTCGCCGCCGGTAACGGGAACATCCAAAACGTGGAGACCTTTTTTTGCCCCATCTTCATGGAGACGTTCTGCCAGGCTCGGACTGGTAGTCGTGCAATCAATAAGGTACTGGCCTGCTGTTGCCGCTGCAAAAATATTGCCTTCGCCGTAATACACGTCTTCTACGTCTTTAGGAAAGCCTACCATCGTAATCACAGCGTCACAGCCTTGTACGCATTCACCGATAGTCGGGAAAAATTCAGCACCTTCGCTGATGACATCTTCGACCTTCGCTTTGGTCCGGGCATAGATGCGCAGGGAAAAGCCTGCTTTCATAAGGTTGCGTACCATAGGCTTGCCCATAATACCTACACCGATAAAGCCAATCGTTTTTAGCATGTCTTCGTCCTCCTTATTTCTTATAACCGGTTGTAAAATCTACTATATTTTTTAGAGGCTGGCCGCTGAGATAGGCCTTGAGATTTTCACAGGCAATCTGAATGATCCGGTCGTGTGTCGCCTGCAGGTGGAAGCCGCCTGAAACGTGCGGGGTAATATAGATCCCCGGCACCTGCCAAATGGGATCCGTTGCCGGCAATGGTTCCGGATCGGTTACATCCAAGGCTGCCCCGGCCAGGTGGCCGCTCTGTACGGCTTCGATGAGGTCCGCCTGAACTACGCAATTGCCCCGGCCAATGTTGAGGAACCAGGCGCCTTTTTTCATGGCAGCAAAGCGTTCTTTATTATAGAGATAGCGTGTTGCCGGCGTATCAGGAAGACTCGTAGCTACGATATCGGCCCGGGATAAGTATTCATCCAGGTGGTCCATCGTTCCCATTTCATCCGCTTCAGGCGGTACGTCCGTACTGCGGCGGCGAATGCCGATGACGTGGGCGCCTAAGGCTTTCAGTCGTTTGCCAAATTCACTGCCAATATCGCCAAAGCCTGTAATCAAGGCCGTAGCACCGTAGACAGATGTGACCGGGCCTGCATCCTGCCAAAGGTTTTGTTTCTGATTATCGTAATACGTAAAAAGTTTCTTCATCATAGCCAGCAGCTGGGCCAGCATATGCTCCGATAAAGCCAGGCCATAGGCGCCGGTGGCATTCGTAAGTAACGCACCGTCCGGTAAGATGCCAGGCTGTACGTAAGCACCGCTGCCGGCACTGTTAAGCTGCATCCAGCGCAGGTTTTGCGCCTGCTGCACGAGTTTGGGTGAAAGATTGCCGATAATGACTTCGGCATCTGCCAACTCACCAGCCGGGACTTCCACGCCTACGGCTGCCGTCGTGTCCGCATAATAAAAGGTATGACCCGGTGCTGCCGTCTGCAGCCAGCCTTTCTGTTGTTCTGTAACAGGCATTGCTACTACTATTTTCATATATGTGCCTCCTCACTATTCTTTTTTGTTTATTATACTCCACCATACCAGTCCTTGACTACAAAAAAATACGCTCCCGAAAAGGGAGCGTATGGAACGTGCGTCGTTACCAGTCGAGTTTGCCTGTAATGAGGTATACGAGCAGGCCTTTTTCTGCATGGCGCCGGTTTTCTGCTTCGTCCAGAATCGTTTCCAAATGAGCATCTACGACATCCTGCGTAATTTCATAGCCCGGGTGAATGGGCATATCATGGAAGACCATCGTATCCGTGCCGGCCATGAGTTCGCCATCGATCTGATACGGCATCATCATGCTGATGATCTGGTCTTTCTTTTCTGCATAATCGGGGTTGGTAAAGAATTCCATATCAACCCACGTATCCGTGTAAACACAGTCGACGTCAGCTACGACTTTTTTCAGGTCGTCTTTGCTGATCTGATTGGACAATTCGATATACCGGCCCGTTGCTTTCAGTTCCTTGTAGAACGAGTCATCTACGCCCATGACCTGGCTGAACGGAGTGAGGCCGTACATAGTGCCGCCCAGCTTTGTAACGATTTCACAAAGGGAATTATACGTATTATTCTTGGCCCCGATATACAGGACTTTGACGTCGAAATGACCTGTCTTTTCATAGAGAGTCAGCATATCGGCCAGAGCCTGTGTCGGATGGAACGTATTATCGCAGCCATTGATCACCGGTACGATCGATGCATCCATAAAGGCGTGGGTCGTTTCCGATTTCTTAAAGCGTCCCATAATGCAGTCTACATTACGGCCAACGTATTTGACTTCACTGGGCAGGTCGCCAATCGTGAAGTTGCTGGCCTTCCACAATTGATTATATGATTTGCCACCTAATTCTTCCATGCCGATATTGAAGGAGAGATACGTACGGTTCGACGTCTTTTCGAACAGGGTATACAGTTTTTTACCATCTAACAAATGGGAAAAAGCCTGCTGATTTTGTTTGATCTTTTCTGCCAGGAGCAAAATTCCTTTTAATTCTTCTACGCTGTAGTCGCTAAAGCTGTTTGCATGTTTCATGTATATTCATCCTCCAAATCGCTTATAAACTGTGTCTTACCTGGAACATAGGTATATCATACCATAGTCATTTTATAATTACAAGTTTTTATGCAATATTTTTGTAAATTAAACCAAGGGTTTTCTTTCCCCTTTATGCAAACTGTTATAAGCAGGAAAACAAAAAATCGGTAACTCCCAAGGAGTTACCGATTAAAAGGTTTCTATATCTAATAGCGCGTAATTAATTAGGCTTTAGTTACATTAGCAGCCTGAGGGCCACGTGCGCCGTCTACGATATCAAATTCAACTTCCTGACCTTCTGTCAAGGATTTGAAACCATCTTCCTGAATAGCGGAGAAGTGTACGAAAACGTCGCCACCATCTTCTCTTTCAATGAAGCCATAACCTTTTTCTGCGCTAAACCATTTTACTTTACCGTGCATAACAAAATCCTCCTAAGAAAAAACAAATGCAGCTATTCTCTAGCTCTGAATGTAATTCTATCACACCTATGCCTTAATGTCAACTTTTTATTTATTTTCCATATAACTAAAATGCATACGGAAAATCCTTATTTATGAATATAATGCACAAAGGAAAAAGCATAGGCATTCCGGTCATCGGCAGCATGCTCTTCACGGCTTACTTCGCGCCACTGCGACGGATCATACGCCGGAAAATACGTATCAGCCGGTAAGGCCGCTGCAATTTCCGTCACGTACAGGCTGTCTGCGTGCGGCAAAAAGGCAGCATACAAAGACGCACCGCCAATAACGAAATACTCTTCTGCCGGATCGAGGGCCTGGAGGATGGCTTCCAAGCTGTGAAAAACCGTAACGCCTGCAAGCTGTGAGCCATACCCTGCCTGGCTCGTCAACAGCCAATGAGGCCGGCCTGGCAAAAGGCCCGGCAAGCTCTCAAAGGTCTTGCGGCCCATGATCATCGTGTGGCCCATGGTCAGGGATTTAAAATGTTTCAGATCGGCTGACAGGTGACAGAGGAGATCATTGTCCTTACCGATGCCGCCATTTTGGCAGACCGCAGCAATGAGGTGGAGCATCAGACAGCCACCTCCATCGAAATCTTGCCCAGGTGCTGATAATTTTCGAGGACAATATCCTCCGGCTTAAAAGCGTAGAAATTGTGGATGGCCGGATTGAGTTTCAGTACCGGCGCTGCAAAAGCCTGGTCGCGCCGGGCTAATTGCGTCCGCATGGCTTCTACGTGATTTTCATAGACGTGGGCATTATTGATGACATGCGTAAAGAGACCGGGACGCAGGTTGGTAACCTGGGCAATCATATACACTAAGGCAGCATACTGAGCCATGTTAAAGGGCACGCCCAGGCCCATATCGCCACTGCGCTGAATGAGCATGCAGTTGAGGCGGCCGTCACTGACATCCCAAAGGGTCTGATAGGCACAGGGCTGAAGGGCCATGTCCGGCAGGTCTTCAATGTTCCACAGGCTGACGATCATGCGCCGGTTCTGCGGATCCTTTGTCAGCTGTTCCAGCAGGGTATCGACCTGCTTGTATTTACGGATTTGGTATCCATAGGCTTTGCCGATCGTACCATCGGGACGCATCCATTCATCCCAGACGTGGCAGTTCATCTTTTGCAATTCCCGTACATCATTGCTTTGGAGCTGCCAAATCCAGAGGATTTCTTTGATAGCCGTCTTGAAGGCGACGAATTTTGTCGTTAAAATGGGAAATTCCTTTTCCAGATCAAACTGCATCATTTGATGAGGCAGTTTATACGTTGGAATTCCCGTACGATTATTGGAATAATAGCCGTCTTTTAGAATCCGCTCTACTATATCCAAATATTGTGTATCTGCGTTACTCACGCGCATTCACTCTCCCTTTACTCAAAGCTGTGCAACGCTTCTATGAACTGAGGACCATATTTGTGCAGCTTAAAGGCACCGACGCCTTTAATATTACTCATTTCTTCCAGTGTATGCGGGCGCTCCTGGGCCATAGCCCACAAGGTGGCGTCGGAGAAAATGACAAAGGGCGGAATGTTTTCGTCCTGTGCCAATTCCAGACGCAATTGACGGAGCACGTCAAAGATAGGACGCAAGGCCTCTTCATCGATGGTGCCCACGGTCTTTTTCTTCGCTTTTTTCGGTACGGCAGCCAATTCCGGTTCCTGCCGTACGGCTACCTTCTGGATGGCCCGTTCCTTGCCTGCCAGGACCTGCCGTCCTAATGCTGTGAGAGATAAAACAGGGTACTTGCCTTCAGACTGCTGCAAATATCCGTCGAGGACACTTTGACGTACGCTATCGCGAATTTCCCGGCCCGTAAAGTTGCTGAGGGCACCAAAAAGGACGAGGCGCTGGAAACCATACTGCTTTACCTTAGCTGACTGGCTGCCTTTAAGTATATCACAGACCAGTGTCATACCAAAGCGCCCCTTTAATTCATCGACACAGGCACAAATCGGACGGACAATATTCGTCTGGTCCTCTTCTACGACTTCCTGGTCGCAGTTGCCGCACTTGCCGCAGGCAGTCCATTCCGGACGTTCGCCAAAATAAGAAAGAATATACTGGCGCAGGCAGCCTCTGGTTTCACAATAGCCAACCATGCGGTTCAGCATATCCTGTTCCCGTTGCTGCTGCTCTACTGTATGGACAGAATGCTCGATGAGATATTTCTGAATCATAATATCCTGACGGCTAAAGAGGAGAATGCATTCACCGGGACCGCCGTCGCGGCCGGCACGACCGGCTTCCTGGTAGTAACTTTCGATGTTTTTCGGCATCTGGTAATGGATAATGTAGCGGACGTTGCTCTTATCGATGCCCATGCCAAAGGCATTGGTCGCAACAATGACCTGTATCTTATCATACGTAAACCGTTCCTGTTCTTTTTTTCTGGCTTCGTCGCTCATCCCCGCATGATAGCGGCCGACGGAAAAGCCCTGATGCCGTATTTCCGTATAGAGGCGGTCCACCTCTTTGCGCGTTGCCGCATAGATAATGCCGCTATCCTCCCGATGACTGGCCAAATAGGCCAATATGAACCGCGTCCGGTCCGTATCGCGGACAACGCGGAAATACAAATTGGGCCGGTCGAAGCCACCGACAAAGACCCGTTCTTCCCTGAGTCCCAGGAGCTGCTGCATATCCTTTTTTACCTTTTCCGTCGCCGTTGCCGTAAAAGCCGCTACCACTGGCCGCCGGGGCAAGGCTTCCACCCAGGCACTGATCGCACAATAGCTGGGCCGGAAATCGTGTCCCCATTGGGAAACACAATGGGCCTCATCAATGACTACCAAGGAAATAGGCTGGGTCTGCATAAAAGACGTAAAAAACTCATTTTGCAGCCGTTCCGGTGAAATATAGACGAGTTTCACGCGGCCAGCCCGGATTTCCGAAAAGCGCTGCCGCAGTTCATCCCACGTGCACTGGCTATTGATATAGACTGCCGGTATTTCCTGATTGACCAGTGTATCCACCTGGTCCTTCATGAGCGAAATAAGCGGAGAAATAATCAGGGTAATACCGGGAAGCATAAGCCCGGGAATCTGGAAGCAAAGGGATTTCCCTGCGCCCGTCGGCATAATAGCCAGGCAATCCCGTCGTGCCAGCAGTGTTTTGATTACTTCTTCCTGACCCGGCCGGAAAGAGGAATAACCAAAATATTGTTTTAAAATGTCTGTGGGCTGCAAAACAAGTCTCCTTTCCTGAAAAAAAGGGCATGCCCTAATGGCACGCCCTTCTCTACGTACATGATAACCGGCACGGCTTATTTGGCCAATGCTTCGGTCAATACTTCCCCTAACCGTTTGATCCCTTCGACAATGCGGTCTTCCGGCATGTTGGAATAATTGAGGCGGAAGTGATTGCCATTGCCGCCATTCGGATAGAAAATGCCGCCCGGTACATAGGCAACATCTTTTTCCAGACATTTAGGCATCAATTCTTTCGCATCCAGTTCTTTCGGCAAGGTTACCCATGTGAACAGGCCGCCCTGCGGATACGTAAAGGTGCATTCTTTAGGGAAATATTTTTTCATGGATTCACACATCAAATCGCGGCGTTTTGCATAGAGTGCGTTGATTTCTTTAATATGTGCATCCATATCAAACATCTGGCAGTAATACGCTGCCTGGCGCTGGCCAAAGGTCGACGTGCCCAGGTCAACAGCCTGTTTGAATTTAACGAATTTGTCGATGATTTCCGGATTGGCAATCGTCCAGCCCAGGCGCAGGCCCGGCATAAAAATCTTCGAGAAGGAACCCAGGAAGACAACCTTGCCCTGTGTATCCATGGATTTCAAGGACGGTAATTTTTCGATGTCATAGCGGATTTCACCGTACGGATCATCTTCTACAACGACGACATCGTATTTATTGATGACATCCATAAACGCTTTACGGCGTTCTACAGGCCATGTAATACCTGTCGGATTCTGGAATTCCGGAATAACGTAAATCATGCGGACACTGTCATCTTTAGCCAGGATCGCATCGAGTTCTTCCGGAACAATGCCCTTGTCATCAGTCGGTACTTCGATATATTTCGGACGTACAGGATCAAACGCCATGATGGCGCCCATATAGGACGGGCTTTCCATAGCAATGGTTTCATCCTTATTGACGAGGATCTGCGATAAAATAAAGAGTGCCTGCTGAGAACCTGTCGTAACGACAATATCCTTTGGTTCACAGTCAACAAAGAAAGATTTCTTCATACGTTTGGCAATTTCTTCACGCAGCGGTACATCCCCTTCTGTCGTACCGTACTGTACAGCCTGACGGCCTTCTTTTTCATAAATAGCCTGATCAACCTGCTTCATTTCTTCGATTGGGAACAGTTCCGGTGCAGGCAAGCCGCCGGCAAAGGAAATCACTTCCGGTTTTTCCGTCAGTGCCAAGAGTTCTGCAATGTCAGATGCCTGTAACGTATTTGCAAAATCAGAAAATTTTGTCATAAAAATCACCCCTGTTTTATTTTTTCCCCAGTGGTAAGATTATAACACCAATATATAGAGATTGCAAACACGGTAACAGCGGAAGGCAGCATGCAAAACCGGCTCCGGATACACAAAAGAGGGACAGTGTTGCCGATGCCCCACTGTCCCTTTCGTTTATGAAATTAGCTTATTTCATTTTAGCAATTTCTTCTTTTAATACATCGCCTAACCGTTTTACGCCTTCGATAATCTTATCTTCCGGCATGCACGAATAGTTCATACGGAAGTGGTTTTCACCGCCGCCATTCGGATAGAACGCACCGCCCGGTACATAGGCCACTTTCTTTTCCAGGACCTTCGGCATCAATTCTTTCGCGTCAATACCTTCCGGCAGCGTTACCCATGTGAACAGGCCGCCTTCCGGATACGTAAAGGTGCATTCTGCCGGGAAGTATTCCTTCATCTTATCGAGCATCAAGGTACGGCGTTTGCCATAGAGATCGCAAATTTCCTTGATATGCGCGTCGATATCATACATATCGAGGAAGAACGAAACCTGACGCTGTGCAAAGGACGACGTCTGTAAATCGGCAGCTTGTTTGTATTTAACGCATTTATCGATAATAGCCGGATCGGCTACAATCCAGGCAACACGCAGGCCTGGCATCATGATCTTCGAGAACGATCCCAGGAAAATGATATTGCCTTTTGTATCCATGGATTTCAAGGACGGAACTTTGTCACCATCATAGCGCAGTTCGCCGTACGGATCATCTTCAATTACCGGGAAATCATACTGGTTGATGAGATCCATAAAGGCTTTACGCCGTTCAATCGGCCAGGTTACACCGGTCGGATTCTGGAATTCCGGAATGACATAGGCCAGACGGATACGATCGCCATATTTCTTCAGGATCTTTTCCAGTTCTTCCGGAATAACACCTTTGTCATCTGTCGGCAATTCTACGAATTCCGGACCGCACAGTTTAAAGGCGTTCAAGGCACCTAAATAGGTCGGGCTTTCAACGAGCATGACATCGCCAGGATTGATAAAAATCTGGGGAATAAAGGATAAGCCCTGCTGGGAACCGGATGTAATGAATACTTCATCGACTTTGCAATCTACACCGAAGGATTTTTTCATCCGTTCGCAAATATGCTGGCGCAGGGGTACATAGCCATCGGTAGTCCCATACTGTACGGCTGCCTGGCCTTCCTTATCGATGACAGCTGCATCTACTTTCTTTAATTCTTCCAGCGGGAAGAGTTCCGGAGCCGGCAGGCCGCCAGCAAACGAAATAATATCCGGCTGAGCCGTCAATTTCAAGAGTTCCCGAATTTCCGAAGCCTTTAAACCGTTAGCAAGATTTGAAAATTTCATTTCAATCCACTCCTTCTTTAATCCGAACGCATACCTTAATTATATATTTATTGTATCATTATTATGATATAAATTCAATTTAAAGAAGATTAGAAAAAGATTAAAATCCGACTAAAACAATTTAGTCGGATTTATATATCATCAATCATTGCTATTCGTTTTTAATTTGCTTTCCCTCTGTGCGAAATAAGTCCGGGCATGTTCCCGGTCCTGTTCCATCTGCCGGATCAGCAGTTCCGTTTCGACAAAGGTAATTTCATGGCGGAGCCGTTTATAAAAAAATAAACGCAGCTGCTGGCCATACAAGTCGCCGTGCCAGTCCAAAATATTGGTCTCAATGCGGCGGTATTGATTGGCAAAGGTCGGGTTATTGCCAATATTGGTCATAGACGGCCAGATTTTTCCGTTGAGCCAGACACCGGTGGCATAAACGCCATCCGGCGGCATGGCCATGTGTTCCGGAATATGCATATTCGCCGTGGGGAAACCGATGGTCGTCCCACGGTGGTCGCCGGGCATAACGCTGCCTTCCAGTTCAAAAGGACGACCTAACAGGAGTTCTGCCGTTTCCATGTGACCTTGGGCGACTAGCTTGCGAATGACTGTACTGCTAATCGGCGTGGGATGGCCGGGACTGCCGAGTAAGGTCAGTACACAGACCGGCACGTCATAGGCCTGCATGAATTCACGCAGTGTATCCGTATTGCCGGCCGCTTTGGCGCCGTACGTAAAATTAGAGCCGACGACGATGGCTTTTGGTTTCATATATTGCAGCAGCTGACGGCAAAATTCTTCCGGCGATTCATCGATCAGATGACGGTTCATGGGCAGCAGGACGAGGCCATCCATGCCCTGCTCTTCGATGTAACGCGTTTTTTGTTCGACCGTCGCCAGCCTTGCCGGTTCCTTCTCGGGACGCAGCACCGACAAGGGGTGCGCCGCAAAGGTGACGACGACGGCTTTTGCCTGCAGTTCCGTTGCTTGTTTCAAGGCTTCGTGCATGACCTTCTGATGTCCTAAATGAACGCCATCGAACGTGCCCAGCGCTACTACCGTTTGCGGATAGTGCTGTACCTCTTCAAAAGAATGAAAAACATCCATGGTTGATTACCTCACAATAGCTCTGCAAACATTTTATGCGGCCGGATCACGTGGTGCTCTGCATCAAAACGGGCAATACCCATGAGGTTTCCGGCTTCATTATAAACGCGCAGAATGTCTCCCTGTGCCAGCCCCCGGCCGGCAAACGGCACGGCACGGCCTTGCAGGAGGAATGTCCCCTGCTGTATTGTAAGCCGCACTTTTTTCAAGGACTGAATCGCCTGGTCGGCCGGCAGGACATAGCGTTGCGGATCTGCTTCCAGTTCCTCCAGCGTCGCTGCCGAGCTGATATCAAACAGACCGGCCCGCACGCGGACCAAATAGGACATACAGGCACAGGTGCCAAGTTTTTCTCCCAGGTCGCGGATGAGCGAACGGACATAGGTCCCTTTGGAACAGGTTACAGAGAGGACGCCCCGGCCGTCATGATAGGCCAGAAGGCGAATATCATGAATCGTAATCTGCCGTGCCGGCAAGACGAAATCCTGATGCTGCCGTGCCAGCTTATAGGCTTTGACGCCGTTGATGCTGATGGCTGAATAGCGTGACGGCTGTTGCTCTGTTTCACCTAAGAACGTCTGCAACGCCGCCTCTACCAGTGCCTCCGTCACATCAGGTACAGGCAGTGTCTGTACGACCTGACCTGTAATATCTTCTGTATCCGTCGCCAGGCCCAGCGTGAATTCGGCATGGTACGTCTTAATATCACTGTCACCATACTCGATGAGACGCGTTGCCTGCCCCAGGTAGACCGGCAGGACGCCAGCGGCCAGCGGATCGAGCGTACCGGCATGACCGACTTTTTTCATTTGATAAATCCGGCGCAGCTGCCCAACCACATCGTGGCTGGACATGCCCGTCGGTTTTAAAACATTGACAATTCCATGTATCATAGGGCTTTCAGTATTTCCTTTATGAGCATAGTTTTTGCCTCAGCCAAGGGGGCTTTGATCGTACAGCCGGCTGCGCGGATGTGACCACCACCGCCAAAGACGGCTGCAATGGCATTAACATCGGTCGCCTTAGAGCGCAGGCTGACCCGCGTTTCCTCTGCGCTGATGTACTTGACCGTAAAGGCCACATCTACGCCCTTGACAGTACGGGCATAATCGATATAGCCGCCCGTGTGTTCCCCTGTATATTGCAGGATATCGGGCGTAAAAGTAATCCCTGCCACTTTGCCATCGCCATAGAGATCGATGTGCTTCAGCACCTCCGAAAGTGCTTGCAGCTTCACGAGAGACTGGGCTTCCAAATGCTCGGAAATGACATTAGGCTGTGCCCCTGCTTCTACGAGGAGTGCTGCCATACGCAGCGTGTGCCCTGTCGTATTGCTGAATTTAAAGAAACCGCAATCTGTCGCAATAGCCAAGTATAAGGCATTGGCCATGGACGGCGTAATGGCGCAGCCCCACTGCGTAAAGAGGTCAGTCAGTACTTCACCCGTTGCCGCATAATCAGGACGGATATACTCGGCATCGGCAAAATGGGCGTTGGAAATATGATGATCGATGTTCACTAAGGGGCCGTGGATGAGCTCCGCCGTCTTGCCAATGCGGTCTACACCCGTAGCATCGAGGATCAGTGTCAGCCACGACGCATCGGTTTTTACATCGTCCGGCTTATAGACGGTCCGGATGCCCGGTAAAAACTCAAACTTATCATCTACGTCATCATCTAACACGATGAGCGCCTGTTTGCCCCAGGCCCTAAGCATTTCCCCAGTCGCCGCCAAGGCGCCGACAGCGTCACCATCGGGATTGACGTGAGCTGTCAGCAAAATATGTTCATACTGCCCTAAGAGTTCCTTCAGTTCAGAAACAGAACAATTCATGTGCCTCAGTCCTTCTTTTCGATATCATGAAGAATCTTATCGATCTTCATGCCATAATCCAGAGAAGTATCTTCCTTAAATTCGATAGTCGGCGAATAACGGATGCCCAGGCGTTTGCCTACTTCAGAGCGGATATAGCCGTTGGCACTTTTCAGCGCCTTCAGGGTATCCTTCTTCTGTGCGTCGTCGCCAAAGAGGCTGACATAGACCGTAGCTTCCCGCAGATCACCGGTAATGCGTGCATCCGTGACGGTAACAAAGCCCATGCGCGGATCCTTTAATTCCCGCAGGATAATGTTGGACACTTCCTGCTTAATAAATTCTTGTATTTTACGTGCTCGTAATTCACCCATAGTTACTTCCTCACTTTATTCCGGCGCAACTTCTACCATTTCGTAGGCTTCGATTTCATCGCCTTCCTTAATATCACGGTAGTTTTCCAGGGTAATGCCGCATTCGTACCCTTCGGCAACTTCCTTTACGTCATCCTTGAAACGACGTAGGCCGTCGATAGCCCCTTCGTGTACGACAATACCATTGCGGATCAGGCGGATCTTAGAGGAGCTGGTAATCTTGCCTTCCTTGACATAGGAACCGCCAACGATGACCTTCGGCGTCGTAATGACCTGACGGACTTCTGCCCGGCCCGTAATATGTTCTTCGTATTTCTTTTCAAGCATCCCCTTGATGGCTGCTTCGACATCATTAATCGCATCGTAAATGACGCGGTATGTACGCATGTCAACATTTTCATGCTCCGCAGCCTTGCGGGCCGATGCATCGGGCCGTACGTTGAAGCCGATGATCAGGGCATTAGAGGCAGAGGCCAGCATAATATCCGATTCAGTAATGGCACCGACGCCGGCATGGACGATCGAAATACGGACTTCATCACTCTTGATCGCCATGAGGGACTGGCTCAATGCTTCGACAGAGCCCTGTACATCGCCCTTGACGATAAGGGACAATTCCTTCAATTCACCCTGCTGGATCTGATTAAAGAGATCATCCAGGGTAACCTTGGCGTTGACGTGCAATTCCGACGAGCGTTTCTTTTCCAGACGTTTTTCCGCAACGGAACGGGCTGTCTTTTCGTCCGTTACATTGAGGATATCGCCGGCTTCCGGAACGTCGTTGAGGCCGAGGATTTCTACCGGAATAGACGGTTCGGCTTTCTTTACGCGTTCACCCCGTTCACTGGTCATAGCACGGACCTTGCCGTAGCAGGAACCGACGATGATCGTATCGCCTACATGGAGTGTCCCTTTCTGGATGAGGACAGAAGCGACAGGGCCGCGGCCCTTGTCGAGCTTGGCTTCGATGACGACACCCTGGGCCGGACGGTCCGGGTTTGCTTTCAATTCCAGTACTTCGGCGAGGACGAGGATGTTTTCCAAAAGGTCGTCAAGGCCGATCTTCTTATGGGCCGAAACGGGAACCATGATCGTATCACCGCCCCATTCTTCACTGATCAGGCCGTATTCCGTAAGCTGCTGCATAACCTGCTGGGGATTAGCGCTTTCTTTATCGATTTTGTTGATGGCCACGATGATCGGTACGCCTGCCGATTTGGCATGGTTAATCGATTCAATGGTCTGTGGCATAACGCCGTCATCAGCAGCGACGACGAGGACGGCAATATCCGTTACCTGAGCACCGCGGGCACGCATAGCCGTAAAGGCTTCATGCCCCGGCGTATCCATGAAGACGATCTTCTTGCCTTCATAACGGACCTGATAGGCGCCGATGTGCTGTGTAATGCCGCCGGCTTCGTGGCTGGTAATGCTGCTCTGACGGATCGCATCGAGGAGGCTCGTCTTACCGTGGTCGACGTGACCCATAATGGTAACTACAGGCGGTCTTGTTTTCAGCGTTTCCGGCGCATCTACAATTTCTTCAATTTCCGTAGGATCTTCCGGGGGTGCTTCCTGCGTGACGGTTACGCCGAATTCATCAGCAATGATAGAGGCCGTTTCATAATCGATTTCCTGGTTGATCGTTGCCATAAAACCATCCATAAAGAGCTTCTTAATGACTTCGCTGACTTCACGGCCTAAGCGTTCGGCAAAATCCTTTACGATGATCGTTTCCGGCAATTCGATAGACGTAGGGTAATTCTTTGTCTTTTTCACCGGGGCTTCCTGTGTATGCTGGTTGGCAAACTGCCCCTTATTCCGCTTATTCTTGTGTTTTCCTTTATTCAGGACGTTGGACAAGAGGGTATGCGGCCGGTTGTTTCCCTGGTTGTTATTGTTCTTTCCGTGGTTATTGTTGTTGTGACGATTTTTATTATCCGATGATGTATTGCGGTTATCGCCATTCTGTTTGGCATGGCCAAAGTATTTCGTACGCTTATTGTCACCTTGCTGGTGATTTTGCTGGGACTGCTGCGTCCCCTGGGCCGGCGTGCCGCCCTTTTTATGGTTATTCTGGCCATTATTCTGGTTATTGTTTTGGTTGTTGCGCTGCGGCTGCTGGCTGCGATTGCCACCGCCGGCGTTGTGATTATGCGCATTGTTGTGCTTGCTGCCGTTGTCATTCTGATGGGCATTGCCGCCATTTTTATTTTGGTTCTGGCGGTCGCCATTTTCTTTTTTATGCTGGCCCTTATCATTCTGGCCGGACTGGGCTGTATTCGCTTTTTTGCCTTGGTTATCGGCAGCCTTTTTGTGATATGCTTTATCGAGCAAATCTTTTTCTTTATCGTTTACACTTGAAAAGTTAGTAGCTTTTATATTATGTTCCTCCAATACTTTGATAACATCATTGGACGATACGCCATATTCCTTTGCGACTTCGTATACTCGTTTCGTCATCTGGTTACCCCCTTCTACATCATCTTGCTTACATCATCTATCGCTTTAGCAAAGCCCGGGTCATCTAACAGGATGACGACGTTTTGCGCTTTTCCTACGGCTTCACCTAATTCTTCCTTCGTAAATATGTCAATCACTGTCATGCTACGGCGTTCGGCAAGGCGCCGGTACTTTACGGCGTTATCGCCGCCGTCTGAAGCGATGAACAGCAGCGGAACCCGATGTTTCTTTAAAAATTTCTCAGCCGCACCGGCACCACAAATAGTCTTGCGGGCCCGGCAGGCAAGACCCAGGAGGTTCCAAATCTTCTCGCGCCCGGTCATACGAGCTCCTGGCGGAGGGCTTCATATATTTCTGCAGAAACCTTGGTCTTTAAAGACCGTTCCAGGCGGTGTTCCTGATAGGCCTTTTCGAGACAGGCTTCATTCTGGCAAATGTATACGCCGCGGCCGGCCTTTTTGCCGGTTTTATCAATTTCTACAGTTCCTTCCGGCGTACGGACGACGCGGATCATGTCTTTCTTGCTTTTTTGTTCCTGACAGCCCGCACAGACCCGTAAAGGTACCTTTTTCTTTTTCATGCCTGTCACCTACTCTTTCGCAGCCTCAGCGTCAGCAGCTTGCTCTTCTGCAACGGCCGGTGTTTCTGCCACAGCCGGGACGGCTAATTCCGACAAAAGATCGTCCGTTTCCGGTACTTCGCTGACAGCCGGTGCTTCATTCGCTAATTCTGCAGCCTGGCTTTCACTCTTAATATCGATCTTCCAGTTTGTCAGCTTGGCAGCGAGGCGGGCATTTTGTCCGGCCTTGCCGATTGCCAGGGATAACTGATAATCCGGTACGACGACGTTCGATGTTTTTTCTGCTTCGTCAACGGTGACGGAAACGACAGAAGCCGGGCTCAGGGCGTTGGCAATATATACTGCCGGATCTTCATCCCATTTGACAATGTCGATTTTTTCATTCTGCAGTTCCGTTACGATGTTCTGTACACGGGCGCCTTTCGGACCTACACAGGCACCGACAGAATCGACGTTGGCATCACGGGAATAGACGGCAATTTTAGAACGGCGGCCCGGTTCACGGGCAACGGATTTTAATTCGACGACGCCATCATAAATTTCAGGAACTTCCAGTTCAAAAAGGCGTTTGAGCAGGCCCGGATGTGTCCGCGATACGAGAATCTGGGCACCCTTAGTCGTCTTACGGACTTCTACGACGTAGCATTTAATGCGCTGGCCAATGGCATAGGTTTCCGTCGGAATCTGTTCCGAGGCCGGCAAAACGGCTTCGGCTTTTCCCAGGTCGACATATACGTTGTGCTGTTCTACGCGCTGAATAATCCCCGTAATGATATCATCTGTACGATTGGAAAATTCATCGTAGATCATGTTCCGTTCTGCTTCACGCAGGCGCTGGATCATGACCTGTTTAGCTGCCTGGGCAGCAACACGGCCAAAATTCTTCGGCGTGACATTGACGTTGACGACATCGCCTTCTTCGTAGGACGAATCCATAATGTGTGCCATAGAGAGAGAGATTTCCGATTCTTCATCTTCCACTTCTGCCACTACCGTTTTGGGTGCCAGGATCTTATAATCACCGGTCGTACGATTCAGTTCTGCGACGGCATTGGGATTTGCATCCGGTTCCTTCTTATAAGCTGTAATCAGTACGGCTTCTAATGAGTCACAGATGATGTCTTTCGATACGCCCTTTTCTTTAGACAAAAACTCAATCGCATTCAGTAATTCCTTGTTCACTTTCTAATACCTCCACTAAAAATCAATGTGTAAACGAATCTGGGAAATCTCTTTCATGGGCAGTTCTTCCAAATGGTCCTTATACTGCACTTTGAGGGTATCGCCATTTTTTTCTACCAGGTCCGCCACGATCAGCTTTGTTCCATCGTAGGGCTTAAAGAAATGGATATCTACTGTCCGTCCCTGATAGCGGATAAAGTCTTTTTCTTTCTTCAATACGCGGTCCAGACCTGGCGAGGATACTTCCAAAAGATAATTGTCACCAATGGGATCTTTTTCATCCAGTACCTTGCTCAGTTTTTCGCTGACAGACTGGCAATCTTCCAAATCGACGCCGCCTTTTTTATCGATGAATACACGTAAATACCAATTCCGTTCCCGGACGTATTCGATGTCCACCAGTTCCAGGTCTGAGCCTGCGATGATTTTTTCTACTTCCTTTGCTACCAAATCTTCAATATGTTCGCGTCCCATATGTCACCTGTATCTTTCTCAAAAATGCACGTAAGTAAAATTTAAGAGTGGGCTTTCACCCACTCTTAGAAAAGTTTCCATCTAATTAATTAGAGTATACCACCAACAGGGCCTGCTGACAACGAAAAAAGCTACTCAGGCTCTGCCATGTCGGCAACAATCGCATTGAGGACCGGTACGAGACGTTTTTTTAACGAATCGTGCAGTACTCTTACATCGCTGCTGTCGAAATCATGTACGAGGTTAGGAAAATTATGAATGCGTCGTTCAGCAAAGAAATCATCGCGCAGAATATTATACATCAAGGACAAGCCGCTCCGCGTCTGCCGGTCATAATAGGCCAGTATCATGTAGGAACCATTAATAATGCGGACGGCATCGTTCGGACTGACCGTACGCTGCAACCCCTTGTACTGCTCCGGCAGGATATCATCCCAGGCTACGGTCGTTATCCCCTTGTTCAGGAGGAGCACGCTGAAGTTATTCTGCCGTTCCACATAATAATCGCGGATTAACGCCGGCAGCCTGCTTTCAACATTCCGGCGAAAGATGGCAAAATCTTCTGTGATGAATTCCACTAAGGCGAATTCCAGCATACCAATATCCGTACGGATAAAGAATTCCTCTGTCGCCGCATTGAGCGTCGCCTTGACGGTCCAGCCGTTTTCTTCATTCTCATAGGTAAAGATAAGATAGTCGCTATCGGTACCTTGATCTGAAAGAGGCCGAAATTCCTTCACTAACTTAAAATCTCCCACCTGAGGTGGGAGATTCATTGAGATATTCCATTGTTTGAGTGTTTCAATCAATGTATCATCCATAATACAACTTGGTGCGGTTGGTGGGAGTTGAACCCACACGATCTACGATCACTGCCGCCTGAAGACAGCGCGTCTGCCATTCCGCCACAACCGCATAAAAAAGAAACTAAAAGTTATACAGGGCTTTGTATCTTTCTCGCTTCAACAAAACCATCTTAACATATTCTCGGGTCTCTGTAAAGGGTATTTCTTCAATTTTTTCAAAATTTTTATCCCAGCCATACTTTTCCATCCATTCGTCCACATGACCGCGTCCTGCATTGTACGCTGCCAGGGCCAGAACCGTATTGCCGTCATACTCTTTTAGCAAATAGGCGAGATACCAGGTACCCATCCGAATATTAGTCTGCACGTCGTTCAGCTGATCAGGCGTAAAATTCTTGATGCCCATTTCTTCAGCAATCCACTTCCCCGTATCCGGCATAATCTGCATCAGGCCGCTGGCCCCGCGATGGGACGCTGCAGACTGATTGAATTTGCTTTCTACAAGGATGACCGCTGCCACCAGAGCCGGATCCACATGGTCTTCATAGGCATACTGCCGTACCATGTAATCGTACTGCAAGGGATATACAATCTTGCGCATTACATCATCTTTCCAGGAGTAAAAATACATGGCTGAAAAGCTTGCCAGACACAGGGCTATAATAATTTTTACCTTCGTATTATTTCTCCGTCTCACAGCTTACTCCTCAGACCAAACCCGGTTTCTTAGTTCATTCCATTCTTTATCTACCTGTTCTTCCGTGCTTTCCAGAGAACCGGTATTGTCGATGACAACCTGAGCCAATGACCGTTTTTCATCTATAGGAAGTTGAGCATGAATGCGCGCCAATGCTTCGCTTTCAGTATATTGATTCCGTGCCATCAGCCGTTTCAGCTGTGCCGCCGGATCCACATACACCAGCCAGACTTCATCAACGTACGAGGTGTATTTTAACTCATAAAGGAGGGGCATGTCAAGAAAAATCAGGCAATTTTCATCTTTTTTTCTAAAGTGGTCAATTCGTTCAGACAGTAGTTTATGAATCTGCGGAAAGATAATCCCTTCTAATTCTTTTTTGCGTGCCGGATCTGCAAAAACGATACTGCCTATATAGGCCCGGTCCATCGTGCCATCTGGCAGCAACGCCTTTTCACCGAAATGACGGGCAATGTCTGCCAAACATGACGAGCCGGGAGCTACGGCTTCCCGGGCCAGAATATCACAGTCAATAATCCAGGCACCACGGGCACGCAGCATGTTTACAACGGTGCTTTTTCCCGTTGCAATCCCGCCTGTAAGTCCGATTATACGCATAGTCCTGCCTCCCAGATAGTTATTTTTGGCAAACCGGGCAATAATGGGTGCCCCTGCCGCCTTGTTTTTTATATACGATCGTAGCGCCACAGACCGGGCAAGGCTGTCCCTCCCGGCCATAGACGCGCAAATTTTCTTGATTCTTTCCTTCTTTGCCGCTGCCGTCAATAAAATTGAAAACTGTCGTGCCGCCATTTTCCAGTCCTTCTGTAAGGACCGTGCGAATGGCTTCATACAGGCGCTGGCTCTCCTTGCGGGTCACGCGGCTGCAACGCCGGGATGGGCGGATACCCGCCAGAAACAAGGCTTCATCGGCGTAAATGTTGCCCAGTCCGGCCAGACAGGTCTGGTCGAGCAGCAGGGCTTTAATGAGGCGGCGCGACCCATGTACCTGTTGCCACAAATAGTCTGCCGTAAAGTCTTCGCTCAGGCCGTCGGGGCCCAGGGAGTCATAGCCTGAAATACCGGTCGGACCGGCTGCCGGCACGATCCAAAGGCAGCCAAAGGTACGCACATCCCCATAGACCAGACGGCCTTCATTGAGCGTAAAGACGATGCGCGTATATGGCGGCAGGGGTGCCGTCGTGTCGCTCTCATAGATCAGGCGGCCTGTCATGCGCAGGTGTACCAACAGGCACCACGGGCTGTTCAGCATGAGACTTAAGTATTTGCCGCGCCGCGCTACAGCCGTAAAGGTACAGCCCGGTAAGGAGGCGGCGAAGTCTTCTGCCGTCCGGTTGCGGATAAGCCGCGGCAGCTGCACATCTACAGCAGTAATCGACTTCCCTGGCAGAGAAGCCGCTAAATAGCGCCGTACTGTTTCCACTTCAGGTAATTCAGGCATACGTCCTCCTACTTCTATTTTGCTTCTTCCCAGTTCGTGCCGTAATGGATATCTACGGTCAGCGGCACTGACAGGGTAACCACATGTTCCATCTTATCGCGCAGAAGCGCTTCAATTTCTTCCCGTTCAGCTGCCGGCACTTCCAGTACCAGTTCATCGTGTACCTGTACGAGCAGACGGCTCTTGAGCCCCCGCTGTTCCAGTTCGCTTTGAACGGCATTCATGGCCAGCTTGATAATATCGGCGGCACTGCCCTGAATGGGCGTATTCATAGCCGTCCGTTCAGCAAAGGAACGGCGTGTAAAGTTTTTACTGTTGATTTCCGGCAGCTCCCGTATACGGCCAAACATAGTCCGGGCCATACCGCTTTCCCGGGCTTCCGCGACGAGCTGCTCCATATAACCGTGAACGGCGCTATAGCGGGCAAAGTACGATTCAATATATTCCTTGGCCTGCTGCCGCGTAATGGAAATATTGCGGGCCAGCCCAAAATCACTGATGCCGTAAATGATGCCAAAATTGACGGCCTTGGCGTGAGACCGCTGTTCCGGCGTAACTTCCGCCAAGGGAATGCCAAAGACTTCCGACGCCGTACGGCGGTGAATGTCCTGTCCCTTCTGAAAGCCATCGATCATGGTCGGATCCTGGGATAAATGTGCCAGCAGGCGCAGTTCGATTTGGGAGTAGTCACCGGAGAGGATGTAATCATAGCCTTCGCCCGGCACAAAGAGGGAGCGTATTTTCCGTCCCTGCTCTGTACGGATGGGAATATTCTGCAGATTCGGATCAGAGCTGCTGAGGCGGCCCGTAGCCGTCACCATCTGGTTAAAGGACGTATAAATACGGCCTGTTACCGGAGAAATGAGAGGTTCCAAACCTTCCAGGTACGTAGAAATCAGCTTTTTCAAAGCACGGAACTGCAGTATCTTAGGAATGATCGGGTGCTTGTCTGCCAGTTCATCGAGAACAGCCGAGTCGGTCGAATATCCTGTTTTCGTCTTTTTGATAACCGGCAGGCCCAGTTTTTGGAAGAGAATCGTGCCGAGCTGTTTCGTCGAATTGACATTGAATACTTCACCGGCATCATCATAAATGGCTTCTTCCAAGACGTCGGCCTGACGGGAAAGATCCTGTTCCATGTCTTCCAGCTTCTGCCGGTCAATGGTAAAACCGTTCATTTCCATGACGGCCAGGGTATGCAGGAGCGGTACTTCGATCGTCTTGTATAAAGAGTCTAAGCCCAATTTCTTGAGAGCTGCTTCTGCCTGCGGCCAGAGGGCGGAAAGAAACGCCGCTTCATGAGCCAGGCGCGTAGCTGCCGGCTGGTCCGGATTGTCCGTAAAGGGTACAGCAAACTTTTCTGACAAATACGTCAGGCCATAGGCGGTCCGCGTCGGGTCCAGGAGGTAGGCTGCCAGCGTCGTATCCTCTAAGGGCAGCTGCGGCGGCGCATAGGCAGAAAGGACCTTCAGCAGGGTCTTACCATCTGCCGTAATGACCTGGCGGCACTGCGTAAGTCCTTTCATATACGCTGTCAGCTGGTCTTCCGGCACACGGAGGACGCCGTCAGGAACGGCCAGGGCCAGCTGCTTCAGTTCTGGTACCGGCACGGCAGGGTCACATACCATAGCCACAGCCACGCTCTGGCCAGCCAGGCGTTCGGGCTGCCAGGCAGCCGGGTCCAAGAATACCAATTCGGCCTGTGGCGCTGCCTGCCGGGCAATATGGGAAAACTGTCCCAACGCAGCAAAGCGTTCGAGCAGATTTTTAAAGCCCAGGCTGTGGAACAGTTCCGCCACGTCTTCCTCCCGCGGCTGCGGGACAAATTCAGACAGGCTGTACGTCAGGGGTACATCACAGCGAATGGTAGCCAGGGATTTTGACAAAAAGGCTTCGTCTTTATGGTCAACGAGTTTTTCCTTCAGCTTCTTTCCGCTCACTTCATCGACGTGTTCATACACACCGGCTACAGACTGGAACTGCGTAATGAGCTTCAGTGCCGTCTTTTCGCCGACACCGGGCACACCGGGAATATTGTCAGCTGTATCCCCCATGAGGGCCTTCATGTCGATAACCTGAGCCGGCGTATAGCCGTACTCCGCCTGCATGACGTCCGGCGTTACGGCGAGCATGTTGGTAATCCCCTTTTTGGTCAGGTGCACCGTCACGTCGTCATCGACGAGCTGCAGTGCATCGCGGTCGCCGGTTACGATATCGATGGAAAGGTTCTGCTTTTCCAGTTCCCGCGCCAGCGTACCGATAATGTCATCGCCTTCATAACCTTCCAGCTCGAGAACGCAGATGCCCAGACATTGTAAGGTTTCCCTGATCAGGGCAAACTGCGGCCGCAGTTCATCCGGTGCAGGTTTACGCGTAGCCTTATATTCGGCATACATGTCGTTCCGGAAGGTATGTTTATCCTTATCGAAGGCCACGGCGATATATTCAGGATCTAATTGTTCATACAACTTCAGCAGCATATTTAAGAAGCCATATACGGCATTCGTATAACGGCCCTGGCTGTCCGTCAAAAGCGGCATAGCATAAAAGGCGCGGTACAAGAGGCTGCTGCCATCGATGATTACTACATTATCTTTCATTCTTTCCTCCTAATGGCGGCTCTTTAGGATGGCTTTGATGACGCTATAGGCGACGTACACGACGCCGGCTGCCACGAGGTAGGGCAGCGCCAGAATCAAAAAGCCCAGGGCACTGACGACAATGGCTAAGAGGCAAAAGACAATAAAGCCTATAGCCAGCTTAATGCGCAAAGGCATGCCATTCGATACATACACATGGATGCGGGATGTTTCGTCTTCCCTTTCATTCGTATTATACGTAGAACCATCTTCGTTGATGGTTTTTCCTTTAAAATTATCCCGTTCTTCTTCGGACATGACGGTAGCGCCGCGGGCCTCTGCTTCGGCCCGGTGGCAGCGTTCGCACAAGCCGTCCGGGTATACCGCTTCATTTTCACAATAGCGACATTTCATAGTGATCCTCCTTGCGGTGAATGATAGCTACATTCGTTTATTATAGCATGGATCGGTTCGTTCGGCTATGACCGCCCCCTTTGAAAAGACCTCCCGGACGGGCTCCATCCGGGAGGTTTTTACTTATCTGCGGTCTTTCATACGCCGTTCTATATCGCGCTTGGCTTCCTTTTCTGCCAGGGCCTGGCGCTTGTCATATAATTTCTTGCCGCTGGCCAGGGCTACGGTAACCTTGACGCGGCCTTTCTTGAAATACAGGTTAAGCGGAATTAACGTGTATCCTTTTTCCCGTATTTTTCCAAAAAGCTTCAGTATTTCGTACTTATGCATGAGGAGCTTGCGTGTCCGCAAGGGATCGTGGTTAAAGCGATTCCCCTGTTCATACGGGCTGATATGCATACCGACGAGGAGGAGCTCACCGTTTTCAATACGGCAAAAGCTGTCCTTCAGGTTGACCTTTCCCTGACGCAGGGACTTGACCTCTGTCCCTGTAAGGGCGATACCGGCTTCAAATGTTTCATGAATAAAGTAATCATGGCGGGCCTTGCGGTTATCCGTAATATATTTCACTCCGCCTTCTGGTTTAGCCAAATTCTATTCCTCCTACTTCTTGCCTGCCCGGCCGCCTTTGTGGGACTTTTTCTTTCCCTTATGGCCATTCTTCTTGGCAGTGCTCGTCTTTTTTTCTTTTTTATCTTTCTTGCCTTTTTTCTTCTTTTTCCCGGATCCGTACTTGGCATCTTTACTTTCCTGCCACGACGGCTGTTTCCGTTCCCGGCTGCCGCTGCGATGGTGCCGCCGTTCGGCACTAGCTGCCAGGATTTTTTGCAGATCTTCTAAAGATTCTACGCGGCCCGGTACAAAGTCAATTTCACACTTTTCCAAATTGACATTGGCCAGCGTTACTTCCAGCGGATCGCCTAAGCGGTATACATGGCCGCCAAAGAGTCCCCGCATAGTATATGTATTTTCATCAAATTCATAGGTATCGTCTGTCAGGAGGGAAATGTGGATCAGGCCTTCAATGCCATTTTCCAGGCCCACGAAAAGGCCAAAAGACGTAATCCCCGTAATGTGGGCGTCAAAGGGCTGGCCTACGAAAGGCACCATGTATTCGGCTTTCTTCAGGTCGTCTGTTTCCCGTTCGGCTTCAACGGCTACACGTTCCCGCGTGCTCGCCTGTATAGACGCCTGCGTGTGGTATGCCAACGACTGTTCTGCTTCCTGTTCCTTCAGCTTGCCGCGCCGCTTGGTCTGGCGGATCAGGCGGTGTACCATGAGATCGGGATAGCGGCGGATAGGCGATGTAAAATGGGTATAGCATTCCGACGCCAGGCCAAAGTGTCCGGCATTGACAGTGGAGTACTTCGCCTGCTGCATAGACCGCAAAGCAATGGTCTGAACGATCAGTTCGGCCTCTGTGCCCTTCGATTTTTCAATGAGCCGCTGGAAATCGGCCGGTTTGACTTCGTCGTCCTTCGGTACGGGCAGGTTAAAGCTCGAGAGGACGGTCCGCATCATTTCCAGCCGTTCCGGATCAGGCACTTCATGGATCCGGTACACAGACGGATTTTCGCTGTCCCGCAAGTAGCAGGCTACTGTTTCGTTGGCAATGAGCATACTTTCTTCGACAATCTGTTCCGCCAGGGAACGGTCCCGTTTTTCTAAACGCAGCGGTTTTCCTTCCGGATCGAGGATAATTTTGTATTCCGGGAAATCGAAGTCGATCGCGCCGCGGCGCATGCGCATATTCTTCAGAATTTGTGTAACCTCTTTCAGGTCTTCCAGCATGGGCATAAAAGGCTGCAGGTCATCGGGAATAATCCCGTTTAAGAGGGCATTTTTGATTTCATGATAGTTGCAGCGCCGTTTGACACGGATCACTGCCGGAGCAATCTCGTAGTTTACGACCTTGCCCTGATGGTCGATTTCCATGACACAGGTCATAGAGTACCGGTCTTCACCTGCATTGAGGCTGCAGATGCCGTTAGAAAGAACCGTCGGCAGCATAGGAATGACCCGGTCGACGAGGTAGACGCTCGTACCACGGGTATAGGCTTCCTGATCGATGGCCGAGTTGGGTTTGACGTACCAGCTGACATCGGCAATATAGACGCCTAAGCGGAAATTACCGTTTGGCAGGCGGACGACATCAATGGCATCGTCCAGATCCTTGGCATCTTCACTGTCAATCGTAATCTGGTTGCGGTCGCGATAATCCTTACGGTCTTCCGTTACGGTCACCTGTGTATTAATACGGTTTGCTTCCTCCAGGACTGCATCAGGGAAGGCAAAGGGCAGGCCGTGACGGGCCATGATCACCTTAATATCCAAATCCTTATCGCCATCGTAGCCTAAGATTTCTGTGATCTCTCCTTCTGCCTTGCGGCCTGCTTCAGGCCAGCGGGTAATGTGTACGAGGACGCGGGCACTGCTGCGGGCATCCTTCGTCTTGTCGAGAGGCACATAAATATCTTCCCGCAGCCGTTCGTCATCAGGCGTAACAAAACCGCAGGTCTTTTGCCGGTCGTACGTGCCGACAATATCCGTATTAGCCCGTTCTACGATACGGATAATTTCCCCTTCCTGGCGATGACCACGGCTGTTTTGAATGAGCCGCACTTCTACCTTATCATTATTCATGGCCGTATGGCGATTGGCTTCGGCTATATATACATCGTCCTGTAAATCGTCCGTCAGGACAAAGCCAAAATTGGGTGTATATCCTTTATATATGCCTGTAATACCTGCAATTCCTGCATCCCGCTTAACGGCCAAATATCGTTCACCAGCTACTCTCATAAGAATCCCACTCCTTACCAGTTCATCAAAAACTGTAAACAGCAGCGCCAGCTTATCACCTTTAATTTCTAATTGTTCCGCGCAATCTTCCACAGTAGCGCCTTCTGTGGTTTCACTGCATATATTTATTATATCATGTGTCAACTGTTTATCCATTACTGTCTCCTGCATTTTCTACATTTTGTTATGTTTTCCGTTACACCCGTGCTGTGAAAAAAAGCCTGCGGCACTTGCCGCAGGCCCTTACTTCTTCTTAATATGTGTTCATCAGCCGCCCTAAGATGAGCGTACAAATAGCAAACGCAATGGACAAGATAATCGTTAATTTAGATAACAGGGCATCCATACCACGGGCTCTGCTGCCAAATAAATCTTCTGCGCCGCCGCCAAAGCCGGCACCCATACCCTGAGTTTTACTCTTTTGCGCAACTACAACGCCAATGATCAGCAGTGATAAAATAACTACGACAACTTCTAATACGGTAGTAATCACAATAATCCTCCTTACACAGCACACTTAACGTTACTATTGTACACTTATTTTCCATTCCTATCAATAGGCTGTGTTCCATTATTTTCTTTATCCCGCATTTCCAAGTACTGTCCCAGTTTCCGCTTAACGCGCTGCAGGGCATTATCGATGGATTTTACATGGCGATGCAATTCCTGGGATATTTCATTATAAGACTTGCCCTCTAAATACGCCGTCAACACCTGCCATTCCAGATTGCTGAGGACTTTGTTCATCTTCAGTTCCATATCAGCCATGTTTTCACGGCTGATAATCAGTTCCTCCGGGTCTGTCACCTGAACGCCTGTAACGATATCCTGCAGTGTCCGGTCCGATTCGTCCTCATAAATAGGCTTGTTTAATGACACATACGAATTGAGCGGAATATGCTTTTGCCGTGTAGCCGTTTTGATGGCCGTTATGATCTGCCGCGTTATGCACAGGTCTGCAAAGGCCCGGAAGGACGTTTGTTTATCACTGCGGAAGTCTCGCGTCGCCTTATAAAGGCCAATCATACCTTCCTGAATGATATCTTCTTTGTCAGCCCCGATCAGAAAATACGAACGCGCCTTGGCCTTGACGAAATTGCGGTACTTTTGCACGATATATTCCGTTGCTTCCTGATCGTGCTCCGTCTGGGCCAGGCTGACGATTTCTTCATCTGTCAGGTCATAAAAGCGATCCTTATTCTGTTTAGTTGCACGTTCCTCCAACGCCATGACATCATTCCTCTATCATTTTTTTGATCTGCGTATTTTTTCCAGCTTTTGCAGCACCTCGTCATTTTGTACGTGACTGACTACTTCATTGCGGCTGTGTGTTTCACTCAACACGTTTTGCCGCTCATAGCTTTTCAATTCCTTCCGTGCCCGTTCTACGTCATCTGCCAATTCCCGTGCAGGAATACGGTAGGCACCGGTACCGAGAATCTGATTTTGTTCAGACCCATCAGACGTGGCCACATAAATGCTGCGGTGTTCATGCCGATGTTCATATACGAGTTTTTCTATGCGGCTGTCAGCCGTTTCTTCTTTATCCGTAAAAATAATTTTACAGTCCTTGCCAACATTCATGCTCTTAGCCGATTCTTCCGTATACATAGCATCAAACACCAGAATCAGCTCATAGCCCTTCGCTTTGCCGTAGCTGGCCAGGATATCGATGAGCCGTTCCCGGGCGTGTTCCAGCGACTGGTTAGCCAGGCTTTTCAAGGATTTCCAGGCAAAGATAATATTGTAGCCATCGACGACGAGTAAATCTTTCATTTTTTGGTCACCGCCTGACGCTGGCGAACCACTTCGTACATCAAAAGGGCTGCCGCGACAGACGCATTCAGCGAATTGATGTGACCGAACATAGGAATTTGTACCAGTACATCACACGTTTCTTTTACCAGGCGGGATATGCCCTTGCCTTCACTGCCAATAACCAGGACAATCGGTTCGGTAAGCGAACTGTGGAAATAATCTGTTTCTCCGTCCATATCGGCACCGATTACCCAAAAGCCTCGTTTTTTCAGGCGATTCAGCAGCTGCACGCTGTTGCCAATAGGCACGATGGGCATGTATTCGATGGCGCCGGCACTGGTTTTACCGACCGTTTCATTCAATGGGGCACTGCGCCGTTTAGGCACGAGAATAGCATGCGCGCCGGCACATTCTGCAGTTCGGATGATGGCACCCAGGTTATGAACATCTTCAATGCCATCGAGGAGAACCAGGAACGGTACCTCCACTTTTTCAGCAACGCCAGCCAGGACCTCCGTCAGATCGGCAAAGGAAACGGCTGCACCAAAGGCAACCACACCCTGGTGGCGGCCATCCGGCACGAGATGGTGCAACACCTTGGACGGCACCGTTTCTACGAGAATATCCCGTTCCCTGGCATATTCTTTAATCCGCAATAAGGGGGCTGCCGTATTACCGGCAGCAATGTAAATTTTCGAAATAGAACGGCCTGCCTGCAAGGCTTCCCACACGCTGTTACGGCCGATAATTATACTTTCTTCACTCATCGTTACTCCTTAGCGCCATGCGCTGCGCGGCAATAGTCCCGCGTATACTGACAGATTCGTTCCATCATCTCAGCTAACCGTACCTGCTGCTTTGAAAGGACCAGGTATCCTACGAGGGCTTCCAGTGCCGTACTGTCATGATATTCGGCGACAGAAGCGCTTTTTGGCGTCTGCGAATAGGCGTTGCGTGCCCGCTGGCAGACAGCGGCTTCCTGCTCATGGAGCTGGTCTTTCAGCTGCCGGTATACAGCAGCCTGCACACGGGCTGAAACAAATTCAGCCGCCAGCGTATGCATTACCTGTACGTTCGGAATTCCCAGTGCGACGAGCTGGCGCCGCATATACTGGGCATACCAGGCATCGCCGACAAAGGCCAGGGAAATAGGGTCCAGCTGGGCTGTCTCTACGCGGGGAACGTCTAAGCGTTCCCCCTTGGCAAAGGCAGCATAGCTTTTTGCTTTTAAGGCTTGCAATGCTTTAAATTTCACTTTTTCCAACGCGCTCCCTGTGGCGAATCTTCTACAGTAATGCCAAGAGCCGCCAATTTATCACGGATGGCATCGGCCAGGGCATACTGCTTCTGGGCCCGGCATTCCTGACGGACTTCGAGGATGACGTTCATGAGATCATCGAAATCCTTATTGCTCGTTTCATTCTTGCGGCCGGTCCAACGGTCTTCGAGAATCCCCAAAATATCGGTCATGGTCTTGAAGATACGTTTGACTTCCGACATGACAGCCGAATCGACAGGCACGTTCTTAGTGAGAACGGCATCTTTATAAATATTGACCTTCTTAGCCAGTTCAAACATAGCTGCGCTGGCCAGAGCCGTATTGAAGTCATCACACATGGCTTCTTCGAAGTTTTCTTCTACAGCCTGGGCATCCTTCAGGAGCTGGGCAGACGTTTCCGATTTAGCGCCGGCCGGCATCGCCAGGAGTTCCAATACGTTGTCAATGGACGTGCCCAGCCGTTCCAGACTGCGCGTCATTTCTTCCAGCCGTTCATCGCTGAAATCCAAGGGGCTGCGATAGTGGTTGGAGATAAGGAAGTAGCGCAGCGCATCCGGGCTGTAATGAGCCAATACGTCTTTGACAAGGAAGAAGTTGTTCAAGGACTTGCTCATCTTTTCCGAGTTGATCGTAATGAAGCCGTTATGGAGCCAGTATTTGACCATGGGCTTCTTGCCTGTGTACGCTTCGGACTGGGCAATTTCATTTTCATGATGCGGGAAGATGAGATCGCTGCCGCCGCCATGGAAATCAAAGGTATCGCCCAGGTATTTATTGCTCATCGTCGAGCATTCGATATGCCAGCCCGGCCGGCCGGGACCCCAAGGGCTGTCCCACGACGGTTCGCCCGGCTTTGCCCCTTTCCAAAGGGCAAAGTCCATGGGATTATCTTTTCTGTCGTCTACTTCGATACGGGCGCCGGCCATCATATCATCGAGAGAACGGCCACTCAATTCGCCGTAGTCCTTAAACTGTTCGACACGGTAATAGACATCGTGATCGATGACGTAGGCATAGCCTTTATCGATCAATTTCTGTACCATATTGATAATTTCCGGCATGTGTTCGGAAACGCGCGGGTATTTATCGGCCCGGCGTACATGCAGGGCATCCATGACTTCAAAATACGAGGCAATATACCGGTTAGCGATCGTATCCCACGTTACACCTTCTCCGTTGGCGGCATTGATAATCTTGTCGTCTACGTCCGTGAAGTTCTGAATATGTGTGACTTCATAGCCCAAGTGTTCCAAATAGCGTTTAATGACATCCCATGTTACGAAGGGACGGGCATTCCCCATATGGGAATGGTTGTACGGCGTAATACCGCAGACATATATTTTTACCTGTCCCGGTGTAACCGGTACAAACGTTTCTTTGCGACGGGTTAGTGTGTTGTACACTTTTAATTCTCTCATCATAGGCCTCCTAAATTTCAATACAAAAAGCCGCCGTCCCTAGACAGAGACGGTGGCCCGTGGTTCCACTCTGCTTTATGGCATCTGGCCATAATCTCGACGCAGATAACGGCTGCTTCCGGACCAGGATACTCCATGCTTCACCTGATCTGCTCACAAAGGCAACTCTGTAATTTCACCGTCTGGCCCGGTTCTCAGCTATTGCCCGGCCTCTCTGTAGCGTTCCCTTACAGATTATTTTGATCATTGCATTTACATATTTTATACAAATGATATTTATTATTAAATATCATTTGTAGTTAAATGATACTCAATAAATGGCAATCTGTCAAGACGATACACCGCCTTTTTGCCCTTTGTCCCAAGCCTAGTCTTCGTCCGGCTTTTCCCATATCATGTCAGGCCGGTCCCACGTATCTGGCGTTTCCTCATCGTCTATTTCCGTGTCTGCGCGCAGGTTGTCTTCCAGACCGCGTTGCAGCTGCTGAAAAAGCGGATAATATGCCGATGCCGCAGCAGCTTCGATGCCTTCATAATATTCACGGCACGGTGTATCTGCCAAAAGGAGGCGGTACGGTG
This sequence comes from Megasphaera hominis, assembly GCF_014269395.1. GTDB lineage: Bacteria > Bacillota > Negativicutes > Veillonellales > Megasphaeraceae > Megasphaera > Megasphaera hominis. Next base: position 75,454 of record NZ_JACOGK010000003.1, on the reverse strand, counting down.
GCAGCGGAATGCCAAAGATAGGGGATACATCCCGCTCTTCGATAGCATCGAGAAGGCTGAAATCGGTCACGCGGAAGGTTAACTTGTCATCAAGGGTCGTACAGTGGATGTACGTATAGGCCCCGTCGCTTTCACGCACTTCGAGTTCTCCATCCAGCACCAAATGCCGTCCTTCGATGATACGGGCTGCGTAGTTACGCGCCAATACTTCTCGTGCTGCCCCGTACGTCACAGCAATCGTCTCCTTTCAAGCTACGATCAGGCGTTGATCAAGCCACTGGCCTGTAAGCGGCTCAAGACTTTATCGCGGCCCATGAGAGCAACGATGACGTTCAGATCCGGACCGTGCATGACGCCCGTTACGGCCACACGGATTGGCATGTAGACAAACTTGCCTTTCACTTTCAGGCCCTTCTGAATCTTCTTGAATAGCGGCTGTACCGTATCCGGTGTCACTTCGTCAAGGGCCTTCAGTTCCTGGTAGAACATGGTAAGAACGGAAGAGGCCGTTTCTTCTTTAAGGACGGCTGCCGTTTCTTCATTTTCCGGCGCAAAGTCGTCTGTAAAGAAAACCTTGACGGCATCGACGATCTGGGCACCATACTGTACGTGTTCCCGCATGGCGGCGCAAAGGTGTTTCAGCCACTGCAGATCTTCTGCCGACGGCTGGGCCGCTGCATAGCCGGCCTGCTGCAAGTGGGGCAGACAGAGTTCCAGGAGCTGGTCTTCATCAAGTTCCTTCATATAGTGGAAATTGATCCAGTTCAATTTTTCAATATCAAATACGGCCGGATTTTTTGCAACGCGGTCGAGACTGAACTGCTGGCACAATTCTTCCATCGTAAAGATTTCCTGATCGCTGTCCGGCGTCCAGCCGAGGAGAGCCAGGAAGTTATCAATAGCAGCCGGTAAATAGCCCAGGTCACGATACTGCTGTACGCTCGTGGCACCATGACGCTTACTCATCTTTTTCTTATCTTTGCCCAGGATCAGGGACACGTGTGCAAAGGTCGGTACAGGGAAACCAAAGGCATGATAGAGGACGAGCTGACGCGGTGTATTCGACAGGTGTTCTTCTGCCCGTACGACGTGGGTAATGTGCATGAGTGCATCGTCGAGTACGACGCAGTAGTTGTATACAGGAATGCCATCGGATTTGACAATAACAAAATCGCCGACTTTATTGGAGTCGAAAGAAACGTGGCCCCGTACGAGGTCGTCAAATTCCAGTGTTTCATTCTTTGGCGTCTTTACGCGGATAACATAGGGACGACCTTCGGCCAGATACTGCTGTACCGTTTCCGGTGCAAGGTTCGCACATTTGCCGGAATAGACCGGTGTTTCGCCCTGAGCCATTTGTGCTTCTTTTTCGGCTTCCAGTTCTTCCGGTGTGCAGAAGCAATAATAGGCTTTGCCTTCAGCCAGGAGCTGGTCCGTATATTTTTTATAGAGGTCCAGCCGTTCCATCTGACGGTACGGGCCGTTAGGACCACCTACGTCAATGCCTTCATCCCAGTTAATGCCCAGCCATTTCAGGGCATCCTTAATATTTTCTTCCGATTCGCGCGTCGAACGTTTCTGGTCCGTATCTTCGATCCGGACGACAAACGTGCCACCTGTATGCTTGGCAAGCAGGTAGTTAAAGAGGGCCGAGCGGGCACCGCCAATATGAAACGGGCCGGTCGGGCTCGGAGCAAAGCGAACGCGTACTTCATTAGACATGAAAAATTCCTCCCATAAATCAGGTTAATTGCGATATTTTATGACCATAGCCGCAGCCTGGGCTGCCATACCTTCCTGGCGGCCCACAAAGCCCAAATGTTCCGTCGTCGTCGCCTTGACAGACACGGCTTGGGGACTGATTTGCAGGGCTTCTGCCAAATTCTTTGTCATCTGCTCTACATATGGCTTAATTTTTGGCTGCTGTGCTAACAATGTTACATCAATATTGACGATACGGCAACTGTTTTCAATCAGGATCTGCCGCACCTTCTCTAATAAGACGATGCTGGAAATACCGGCGTACGCCGGATCGTTATCCGGGAAATAGGTGCCAATATCCTTTAATCCCGCTGCCCCCAGCAAGGCATCCATGACTGCGTGGACGAGAACATCGGCATCGGAATGACCGGCCAGTCCCTGTTCATAGGGCACGTGAACGCCGCCTAAAACGAGGGGCCGCCCGCTGGCCAACTGATGCACGTCATAGCCGCTGCCGACGCGGTGTTCCGACGGGCCGGTCATGTAAAATTCCATAATCGGCACGTCATCCATGGTCGTTACCTTACGGTTCCGTTCATCGCCCTGAAGGACTACAATGGCTTCCCCCATAGCTTCTGCCAGCGAGGCGTCGTCTGTGCCGGAAATATGATGTTCCTTGGCATAGCGATGCGCCTCCAAGAGGGTCTGCCGCCGGAATATCTGCGGTGTCTGGACGGCAATGAGCCGGCTCCGTTCCAACGTACGGACTTTTTGCAGCCCCCACGCGTTGGCATGCTCCCGCTCTTTTACCGTATCCTTGACAGGAATGGCATAGACGGCTACATTCGCATCACCCATAGCAGCCAGGGCATTGTCAAACCATTCCGGCCCGGCCAGGGGACGCGAACCATCGTGAACCATGACGATATCCGTGTCTGCAGCGGTCTCTTTGAGTCCGTTGTAAACGGAATCCTCCCGTTCTGCGCCGCCTAAGGCGTAGCGTACGGGTACGGACGGATGCAGACTCTCAACAATAGCCCTAATATCTTCCCGGTCCCGTTCAGCTATGACGAGAACAACCTCACTGACACACGCGGCAGCAAAAACGTGCTGCAGTGTATACGTGAGGACAGGTTTGCCGCAGAGGGGAAAAAACAGTTTATTGCGTTCATACCCAAAGCGCCGACCGGAACCGGCGGCTACTATGATGACAGATACTTTCAATACGTTCACCTACTCGTTTGCGATTTTTACGAAAATCATGCGGCCTGCAGACGTTTGCAGAGCTGACGTGACGACAACAGGCACGGTCGTGCCGATATGACGCTGGCCGTTTTCTACGACGATCATCGTGCCGTCGTCGAGATAGCCTACGCCCTGGTTATTTTCTTTCCCGGCTTTCACGACGAGGACATTCATCTGTTCTCCCGGAATAAGAGCCGGCTTCAAGGCATTTGCCAGGTCATTAATATTGAGGACGACAACGCCCTGCAAGGCGGCAACCTTGTTCAGGTTGTAGTCATTAGTCACAACCTTGGCGTGTATTTTACGGCCCAGCCGCACCAATTTGGAGTCTACGCCCTGGACATCATCAAAATCATCATTGATAATGCGTACTTCTACGTAATTATCTTCCTGCATCTGCTTGAGAATATCGAGGCCACGGCGGCCTTTATTACGCTTAAGCAGGTCCGACGAGTCGGCAATGAGCTGCAGCTCTTCCAGGACAAATACCGGTACCAGTAAAGGTCCTTCAAGGAAACCGGTACTGCAGATTTCTGCAATGCGGCCATCGATGATCGAGCTCGTATCGAGCAATTTACCGGAGAATTCATCACGTTTCCGTTCTTTCTCCTTTTCCTTGCCCTGTTTATTCAGACGCAGCATACCTACGAGGCCGGCAATTTCCGTCTTCTTGCGGACGGCAATACTCATGCCGGCGTAGCCGAAGATGATACTGAAGACAATAGGCCCATACGCACCAATAATAGGCAGCCGTGAGAACGCAAGTCCTATTAAATTAGCAATGATAAGTCCAAAAAGCAATCCCAGCGTTCCGATCAGCAAGTCCTGACTAGAAAAGTCGCTCAGGCCATTTTCCATGCGCTGGATTACGCGCCACACCAGGCCCAAAATCAGCGGCGAAAGGATATAGCCCAAAAGGGTTCCCAGGAGGGCTCCCAAAATGTACGTAATGATAGCCATTAAGGTCGTACCAAAAATACCTACACGGGAAAACTTGCTTTCAATTTCTGCGCTGAAAAACGGCGTGGAAACCAGCTGATCTGCCAGGAGCACAAAGACGATGGCCAGGATCAGCATAATCGCGCCCTTCATAATATTGTCCGCAATATTGCGGCCGTTGAGCCTCTTGTGTTCACCTGTCTTCTTTTCTGTCGTATCGGTCATATTTTTATCTTCCATACGATTCACCCCCTTTCCGGTCATCAAGAATACCATCCCTGATTATGATTCATAATCATACCATACTTTGTACCAATGTACCACGTTTTCGAAAAAACTGTAACAAAGCCTATACATAAAGAAGCAGCTCTGCATCATCTACCATTGCAAAGCTGCTCTTCAGACCGTTTCGATACTGATGGCAGTTACAGCTGCGCAGTTCCTGCTTGCGGCATAAGCGAACGTGCCTGTGCCGGTTTGTCCTGTCCTGCAGCGTTCTGTACCGGACCGGTACGTACAGGCTGCGGAGCTGCGGGCGTAATCTTCGTCGTAACCGGTTCAATAGCGCCATGGGAATTGACGACATACCCTGGCCGGGCAAGGACCGGTTCCGTCCGGCCATCAGGCAGGACACGGTAGCCCTGGTGATACGTCACAGGACCGGCCGGACTCAAGACAGTCGTACTGGTACGGCTGGCAGAAGAAGGACTTTGATAAAAAGCGAACGCACTCGTGCCACCAAGCAGGGCCAACAGGGCCGCTGCGACACATACGTGCTTGCCAGTGCGGACAAGAAACATTAGCTTTTCCCCCTTTCCTCTCCATGCTATCAGTATAACACATTCTAACCCCATCATGGGACCGTAAAATTTAAACTTTTTATTATTTATTCTGTAAAAGCTGCCGTAATGGCGTCACGCAAGGTCTTCACGCCAATAATACGGCACTGGGGAAACTCCGTTTCCTTTATTTCTGTAAGATTCCCCTTGGGAATAATAAAACGGGTAAAGCCCATCTTGGCTGCTTCCCGCAGGCGGCGCTGCACCTGGGACACGCGGCGTATATCGCCAGTGAGCCCGACTTCGCCCATGACCACCGTATGCTCTTCCAGAGACAGATCCCTGAAGCTCGACACGACAGCCAGAGAAATAGGCAGATCGGCGGCAGTTTCCGTAATTTTTAAGCCGCCAATGACGTTAATATAGACATCCTGCTGGCTCAGGTTAAGACCGACCCGTTTTTCCAGAACGGCCAGCAGGATGATCAGCCGGTTATAATCCATTCCCGATGCGGTCCGTCTGGGGACAGCAAAAACGGAGTGAGTTGTGAGCGCCTGGATTTCTCCCAGCATAGGCCGCTGCCCATCGAGGACGGCGGCAATAGCAGAACCGGCCTGTTGGGCCGCCCGTTCTGCCAAGAGTAGCTGCGACGGATTAGCCAGCTCAGACAATCCGTCTTCGGTCATCGTAAACAGGCCCGACTCATTGGTCGAGCCAAAGCGATTCTTAATGCTGCGCAAAATACGGAACTGGTACTGCCGGTCTCCTTCAAAATAGAGGACTGTATCTACCATATGCTCCATCATGCGCGGTCCAGCAATGGTTCCTTCCTTGGTCACGTGACCGATGACGATGACCGGCACATTGCTTTGCTTGGCAAAATTCATGAGCCGGCCCGTGCTTTCGCGGATTTGGCTCATACTGCCGGGAGCACCGTCACATTCCTGGCAGTAGACCGTTTGGATGGAATCGACAATCAGCAAGCGCGGCCGGCGCCGTTCTGCTTCATGCAGCACGGCGTCCAGGGACGTATCGGCCTGAATCAACAGGCCCGGTGCCGTCACACCCAGGCGGTCGGCCCGCAGCTTAATCTGGCCGGCCGATTCTTCGCCTGAACAATAAAGCACGTCACCGTCCTTCCCCACTGCCGCTGCCACCTGCAAGACCAGCGTCGATTTACCGATGCCGGGATCACCGCTGAGCAGGATCAGGGCTCCCGGTACGATACCGCCGCCGAGGACGCGGTCTACTTCACCAATCCCCGTGCCAATGCGGCTCATACGCTCCATGGCAATTTCATGCAGCTGCCTGGGCCGTACGTCCTGACCGCTGCGCTGCAGGCTCGCTGCCTGCCTGGGTGCTTCAGGTCGCACCGTTTCCTCAGCCATCGTATTCCATTCACCGCACTGCGGACAGCGTCCCAGCCAACGGCTGGAAACGCTGCCACAATTCGTACATACATACCGTGATTTAATTTTAGCCATAGCTTACTCCGCCTGCGTCGTAAAGACGAGTTCCTTTTTGTCCTTACTGTCTACATAGACGTGGCTTCCCTTTTTCAGGCTGCCACTGAGGAGCATTTCGGAAATGGGGTCTTCCACGAGCTTTTGAATGGCCCGTTTGAGCGGCCGGGCGCCAAAGGCAAAGTCAGTCCCTTTATCGACCAGGACGTCGTCGGCATTTTCTGTCCATTCCATTTGAATCCCTTTTTCATCCAGGCGCTGGTTCAGTTCCTGCAGCATAATAGCGACGATGCGCCGCAGATCTGCCTGGCCCAGTGGTTTGAAAATCTGTATTTCGTCAATACGGTTGAGGAATTCCGGGCGGAAGAAACGGCGGACGTCTTCCATAATTTCCTTCTTGGCTTCCTGGAAATCCCGTTCCTTATTTTCCTTTTCATGACCGGCTGCGGCAAAGCCCATGACCGGTGCTTCCGGTTTCAAGTGCTGTGCGCCCAGGTTACTGGTCATAATGATGACGGTATTGCAGAAGTCGACACTTCTTCCCTGTGAATCAGTAAGGCGTCCGTCATCGAGGACCTGCAAGAGGAGGTTGAAGAAATCCGGTGCTGCCTTTTCGACTTCATCAAAGAGGATGACACTGTACGGTTTTTCCCGTACGGCATCGGTCAGCTGGCCGCCTTCTTCATAACCCACGTAGCCCGGAGGCGCGCCGACGAGGCGGGAAACGCTGTATTTTTCCATATATTCACTCATATCGATACGGATCATGGCGTCTTCACTGCCAAAGAGCTGCCGTGCCAGCGTACGGGCCAGTTCCGTCTTGCCAACGCCGCTCGGTCCCAGGAAGAGGAACGAGCCAATCGGCCGGTTGGCGTCCTTCAGGCCCGCCCGGGCCCGGCGCACAGCCTTGGCAACGGCAGAAACAGCTTCATCCTGGCTGATAACGCGCTTATGCAGTTCTTCTTCCAAATGGAGCAGGCGGTGCGACTCTGTTTCCGTCAGCTGACGGACAGGAATCCCTGTCCATTGGGCTACGACGTCAGCAATGTCATCTTCCGTAACGACCAGGCGGGCATCATCCTGCTGCTTCCGTTCCTTCTGCATGCTTTCCAGCTGTTCTGATAATTGTTTGCCTTCGTCACGCAGGGAAGCGCAGCGTTCAAAATCTTCGCTGGCCAGGGCTGCTTCCTTTTCTTTGCGGACATCCGCCAGTTTCTGTTCGAGCTGCTTCACTTCGTCTGTCGGTGAATACACTTTCATGCGTACCTTAGCCGCCGCTTCATCCATGACGTCAATGGCTTTATCCGGCAAATAGCGGTCAGAAATATAGCGGGCCGAAAGGGTTACAGCACTGCGCACCGCTTCGTCTGTAATGCGTGCCTTGTGGAAGGCTTCATAACGGTCGCGCAGGCCAAAGAGAATCTGTATAGCATCTGCCTGGGACGGTTCGCCTACGAGAACAGGCTGGAAACGGCGGGCCAGAGCCATATCCTTTTCAATATGTTTCTTATATTCATCAATGGTCGTAGCGCCAATGCACTGCAGTTCCCCACGGGCCAAGGCAGGCTTGAGAATATTGGCCGCATCCATGGAACCTTCGACGGCACCGGCACCGATGAGCTGATGGAGCTCGTCAATAAAGAGGATGACCGTCGGATCGTTGCGAATAGCTTCAATAACCTTTTTGATACGTTCTTCAAATTCACCGCGATATTTCGTACCGGCAACGAGGCTGGCCATATCGAGGGAAAAGATACGTTTCCCTGCCAATATATCCGGTACGGTGCCATTGATAATGCGCTGGGCCAGGCCTTCGGCAATAGCCGTCTTGCCTACGCCCGGTGCACCAATGAGGACCGGATTGTTTTTCGTCCGGCGGCTGAGAATTTGAATAACCCTGTCGATCTCATTTTCCCGGCCAATTACCGGATCGATTTTTCCCTGCCGTGCCAGTTCATTTAAGTCGCGGCCAAAGGAATTCAAATCTACCTTCCCCTGGCCGGAACCATCGTCACCGGCATCTTCCATTTCCATGCCTGTCATTTCGGCCAGACGGCGCATGACCTGCTGGGGATCGACATCCATCGATTCCAGGATCTGCCAGGCCCGGCCGTTTTCATCGAGGAGCAGGCCGGCCAGCAGCTGGGCCGTACCCACGTAGTTTTGGCCCAGGCGGTTCGCTTCGGCTACAGCCAATTCCAGGGCCCGTTTCGTACTTGGCAGGAGCGCCGTTTCCCCGTCATTCCGGGGCTGCGGAGCGGCCAGCTTTTCAATAGCGCGGACAACATTTTCCGGCGTCAGGCCCAGCTGCGACAGGAGCTGTCCGGCTACGCCTTCTTTATTGAGCACGAGTCCCAGCAGGATATGCTCTGTGCCGACATAGTTATGTTCCAGCCGTTGTGCCGACTGCTGTGCATATTGCAAGACGTGCTGCGCATTATTCGTAAATCTATTGTACATGGTAATTCACATCCTTATAGAGAAAACACAACGTCCCTCTTCCCTGTTTCAGATGGTACCTCGTTATACGGCATAGGTACGCAAAAGCTGCCGCAGGGTCTGAGCCCGTTGTAAATCCAATTCTTCCCCATTCAATTCCCGGCCGGCCTGGTATTGCAGATATCCCGGTCCGGCGGCAGTCAATAAGGCCGGATAGGCCTGGGGCCGTTCTTGTATCACGCCCAGATCGATAGCCAGGCGGAAGTCACTTAACAATTCGACAGCTTCATCGAGCTGCATCATCCAGGCCTGGGAAAGAACACCGTAGTTGCGGAAAAGGCGGTCTTTCATGGCGTTCTGGTTATGCGTCCATAAGAGGCTGCGGCAGTTTCGTTCTTCCTGTACGATCTGGCCGACGATCTTTTTCATCTGTTTGAGAATATCTTCTTCAGAAATGCCCAGTGTCACCTGGTTAGTCACTTGGAAAAGATTGCCAATATATTCATTCCGTTCGCTGTAAAGGCCGCAAATGGCAAAGCCCAGCTTCGTAATGACCTGAACGATACGGTTCAGCCGCTTCATCATGACCAGACCCGGCAGGTGCAGTGTCACACCGGCGACGAGGCCCGTACCGGTCAGGGAAGGGCTGGCTGTCAAATAGCCAAAATCATCGCGGAAGGCAAAGTTCAGCTTGCTTTCCAGGGTGTCATCAATTTGTGAAGCCTCATCCCACACCTGTTCGAGCTGCAGGCCCGGCGCGGCGGTCTGAATACAAAAGTGATCATCTTCATTAATCAAGACCGATACGGCACCATCCTGGCGTACCATGACGCCCCGCTGGGCCGGCGTCTTGATCTGCGTGGCAGAAGAAATGTGACGTTCTGCCAAGACTTCCCGTTCGAGAGGCGTTAAGTCCGTCAGAGCGACAGCCTCATACGTGCCGTGTCCCAAGAGATTCAAAGACGGCAAATACCGTTCGCCTTCTGCCAGGACAGCTGCCAATTCTTCGTCTGTCGCTTTCGACGGGAAGACATATTTTTTTAGATTGCGCGATACGCGGATACGGCTATCGAGAACGATATCGCTTACATCACCGGAGCCATTTTGCCAGGGTGCCAGCGGTTCTTTTAACAAATCTTTTAGCATCTTCATTTCCCCCCAGTCCTGTCACCCGGTGGCAGCTGCCGTTCCAGGAAACGGATTTCATCGCGTACCTTCGCGGCTTCTTCATACTGTTCGTCCCGTACGAGTTTTTGCAGATGCTGGCGCAGGCGCTTGATCTGGTTCGTCGTACGAAAGACACCGCTGCCCCGGTTGGGCACCTTGCCAACGTGCTTCGTATGGCCGTGGATGCGGCGCATAAGGGGTGTAATCTCCGTCCCAAAAGCAGCATAACAATCGGGACAACCAAATTTCCCCAGACGGTTAAATTCACTATATTTCATGCCGCAGCTGGCACAGCACGGTTCTTTTTCTGCCTGGCCGGAATAATCGGGATAGGCCATTTTGCGGAAAAAGTCATTGTCTACAATATTAAAATCGGGACTATCCGGGAAATTTCCCTGCTTGCGGGCACATTCGGCGCACAAATGCAGCTCTGCCCGATGGCCGTTTTCTATTTTGGTAATATGCACTACGGCTTCTCTTTTTTTACATTGATCACAAAGCATATACGATGCCTCCTTCCACCAGATTAGCGCAGGTTCAGGTGTTTTAAAATGCGGCCGATGACGTTCAACCGCTGGGGCTCATCCACTTCGTCAAAAAGCGCTTCGAAGGTATGATGCAAAAGAACGGCCTCGCGGTTCGTCAATGACTTGCTTTTGATGAGCCTGTATAAGAGGACATCCAGATCTTCCATCGTAATATTGACGGCTGGCAGGCGTTCCGAAATCGGCGCCGGCGTCCGGTCTTCTTTTGCCGGTGCCAGGCGGATAATACGTACGAAGCCGCCGGAACCGCGGCGTGATTCGACCATAAAGCCCTTATCGTTAGAAAAGCGCGTACTCAGGACGTAGCTTATTTGCGAAGGAGCGCAATCCAGTTCATCGGCTAATTCATTACGGCGAAGGACGATATTTTCTTCTTCATCTTCTAAAAGCTTATGCAGTATAAATTGTTCAATCTTATCTGCTAATACACTCATACTAATCACCTGCTTATCTAAAATGTTTCCACATCGGTTGTATTTTTGTAAAGACGTTATACCTTTTGACTTTTGTTACACTCTTATTATATTAGTCTTTTTGACTTTTTGCAAGAACTTTTATCAATTACCTCACTGCTGTAAAAAAAACGCTGTCTCTCCACAGAGGCAGCGTTTTTCGTATAGCATAGGATTTCTTACAGTTTTTTGAGGACGTTGCTATTGACGCAGTCCAGGCGCTTCGTACCGGTAATCATCATGGCATCGCTTAATTCCTGGCGCAGTGTGTCCAGAAGAAGCTTAACACCTTCTGCGCCACCGCCAATAGCTGCGACAGCAGCAGGCCGGCCAATGAGAACGGCATCGGCGCCGAGGGCCAGCATTTTCAAAACATCTTCACCGTGACGGACACCGCCATCGACAAAGATGGTCAGGCGGCCTTTGACGGCGGCAGCAATTTCCGGCAATACATCGGCCGTACCAGCCATACCATCGAGAATACGGCCGCCGTGATTGCTGACGACAATCCCCTGTGCGCCCGCATCAGCACAGGCAACGGCTTCTTCTGCTGACATAATGCCCTTGACGATAAAGGGAATATTGACCGAAGCAGCGATCTTGTGAATGCTGGCAGCACTCTTAGGACCAACGGGCTGGCCAAAGATACGCATATTGATCAGCGTAGCCGCATCAATATCGGATGCTACAGCCGGTGCGCCGGAGCTTTCAGCGAGCTTTGCCTTTTCAATAATCTTGTCGTCTTCCCGCGGTTTGATCGTCGGGATGACATACCCCGGACGTTTCTTGCACGATTCAATCCCCGATGCGTACATGTACGCAGCACCGCTGTCGCCTGTAAAGGCCAATGTACCTGCGTCCATAGCCCCCTGGGTAACGGCTTCATCATAAGCCTGTTCGACTTCTGCCGGATCCCCTTCGACCTTGGCATTGAGGACGATCCCGCCCACCGGTGCGATGAGCACGGGCATGCTCAGCTTCTTACCTAAGATGACGCAGGACGTATCCGGTTCTTCTACTCCTGCCATACTGCGCATAATCAGGCCATATTCCTTCAGTGCTTCCACATTGCGCATAAAAGAACGGGCCGTGCGCAAGCCGCCAAAACCGGGAATCATGCCAATACAGGCTTTGCCGTTACATTCGGGACAGACGTGACAGCCCTTCATTTTAGCGCGCGCGTTTTCATAAACCTCTTTCAAATCCATACCATACAGCCTCCCTTAATTTTTTTTTATACTCACTGCAGGCTGCACGTATGCCTAAAGGGTCAGGCACCCGTACAAAAAACCTCCCGTGTGGGTATCAGCTCACAACGGGAGGTTTCTCTGTCTGCAATTAGTCCATCTTTACGAAGGCATCTTTGCCTGCGCCACAGGTCGGACAAACCCAATCTTCCGGCAAAGCATCAAATTTTGTGCCTGCTGCTACACCCGTATCAGCATCGCCTTCAGCTTCATCATAAATATAACCGCAGATAGTGCATTCGTATTTGTCCATGGGAAAGACCTCCAATTTGTAAAAGTAGTTATTTCTTATCTGGTTTCATCATATCATGGACATCTCAATTTTGCAACACCTAGAGGGTAAATAATTAATAAATATTTTCTTCTAATATGATGTTTTTGTTATTTAGCATCCTTCATCATATCCAAATCGACGATTCCTGTAGAATACGGAGCTACTTCGTAAAGGCCAAAGATGAAATGAATGCCCCGGTTCTTATCAAGATAGAAATTCTTTGGCAATTCCGTCAGCCCTGTAAAGTACCCGGATAAGTGGTATTTACTGAGCAAGAGAGCCCGGTTGATATTTTTCAGCGTGAACGCCTTAGCGTCTTCCGGTTTGACCAGGTCCTGCCAGTTCAGGACTTCACCGGTAGCCAGGTCAAAGGTAACGCCGGTCTTCCAATAGGTCGGATGAGCTTCTTTTTCAAAACGGATATGCCCCGTTTCGACGAAAGACAAGTAGGTCCCGTCGTTGAGGGTGACCTCGTAGGACTTATCTTCACTCATGACGCTGCCATTGCCCTGCTGCTTATCGAAGAAGGCCTTCGTCGAAGCGGCTTTCTTGGCAAAGTACGCATTGATCTTCTGGGCTGCTGCCGGATTCGTGCTGATCGTAATGTCCGGCAGCTGCAGTGTCAGCCGGCTGCCGTCAGCCTGCGTATAGACACTAGCCGGTGCCGTGCCGACGACGGCCGGTTCCGCAGCATAGGACAAAGAGCCTGCCAGCATAGCGGCGCAGACCAGAGTCAGTATTTTGTGTTTCATCGTAGTTCCTCCTTCGTGCCGGGTCCTGTATGCCCGGTCAGACCAATTGTGTTTTCTTGCGTTTTTCATCCGTTCCTAAGCGGAAAAAGTAATAGACGTTTTCTGCCGCCTGGCGGGTCATGCCCGGTACGGCCGCCAGGTCTTCAATACTTGCCTGCTTCATGTCATCAAGCGTCTTGAAATGCTGCCACAGGGCCTTACGGCGCGCCGGACCAATGCCTTCAACGTGATCGAGAATAGAAACGAGGCTGCGCTTGCCGCGCAGATGGCGGTGATACGTAATGGCAAAGCGGTGTGCTTCATCGCGGATTGCCTGCAAAAGCTGCAACTCCGGCGTGTGATGGCTGAGAATAATCGAATCGCTCCGTCCTTCGACAAAAACCTCTTCTATCCTCTTGGCCAGACTGATGACCGGTGCTTCGCAGCCGGCCTGGCGGATAACGGGCAAGGCTGCGTGGAGCTGCCCCTTGCCGCCATCGATGACGATCAGGTCCGGTACAGGCCATTCTTTCTCATTATAACGCCGTTCCATGATTTCCGCCATAGATTTAAAGTCGTCCGGCTTACCTTGTACGGTTTTTAATTTAAAACGCCGGTATTCCTTACGGGCAGGCTGGCCATTTTCAAAGACCACCATGGAGGCTACCGTTTCGATCCCCTGGGTATGGGAAATATCAAAGCATTCCATTCGTTCCGGCAGACAGGGCAAGTCGAGCACCTGCGCCAGGGCCCGGACGGCACCGCTCGTTTTTTCCCGGTCATGCTGCCACTGGAGACGCCGCTGTTCCAGGAGAACGCGGGCATTTTCTTCAGCCATGGCGAGGAGTTTCTTTTTGATTCCCCTCTGGGGTACGATAATCGTTACCTGCTGGCCTTTGAGCTGGCTCAGGCGCCGTTCGCAGTCTTCCTGTTCTGCTACAGCGGCGACGACGATTTCCTTAGGAATAAACGTATCTGCCGTATAGTACTGGTCGATGATCGCTTCGATCATGACGGCCGGCGTGGCGTCGTCGCTGTTTTCCAGACTAAACGTTTCCCGGCCCATGACCTTGCCGTTGCGGATGGTATAGACTTGAACGCACGTCTGGCCGGCATCACTAGAAAGGCCCAGGACGTCCATGTCACCGCCCTGGGTGACGATATTCTGCTGGGCCTGAATGACCTTGATAGCTTCAATGCGGTCCCGGCACAGGGCAGCTTTTTCAAATTCCAGGTTTTCTGCACACCTTTCCATCTGTTCCTGCAATTCCCGTACGAGCGTTGTGTCGCGTCCCTCCAGGACATCGAGGCCACGCTGGACCAGGGCCCGGTAGTCTTCCTTAGTGATGTAATGGACGCATGGTGCGTCGCAGTGCCCCAGGTGGTACTGTAAGCACGGACGCGTCGCCTTCAAGGTGCGGCAGGTGCGGATATGGAAGGCCTGCTGCAGGAGCTTCAGGACGTAGTGGACCGCCGTAGCATCGGCAAAGGGGCCAAAGTAGCGGGCGCCGTCGCGCAGTACGCGGCGGGTCATGGTAATGCGCGGGTAATCCTCCTGAATGGTGACCTTGATGTAGGGATAGGTCTTATCGTCGCGGAGCATGATGTTGTAGTGAGGATGATACTTTTTGATGAGCGTATTTTCCAGGATCAGCGCTTCCATTTCGTTGGCTACGACGATGGTTTCCAAATCGACAGCGTGGCTCATCATGGCCGCTACCTTGATGGCACGGTTGCTATCCTTACGGACGTAGCTCTTAACGCGGTTGCGCAGGTTGACGGCCTTGCCGACGTAAATGATACGGCCCTGTTCATTTTTCCAGAGGTAAACGCCGGGCTGGGTCGTGAGATTATTTACTTTTTCCAGTACTGCTTCTGATAATGCCATGATTTTTTCCTATTCATTCGTGTGTTGTTCTCGTTGTTCCATAAGCTGCTGTGTCCGTTTGAGAACCGGTGCGAGGAACTTGCCCGTGTACGACGCCGGCACGGCGCAGATTTCTTCTGGTGTACCCGTCGCAACGACTGTACCACCACCGTCGCCACCTTCAGGGCCGAGATCGATGAGGTGATCGGCCACCTTGATGACGTCCAGGTTGTGTTCGATAACGATGACCGTATCGCCGCCATCGACGAGAAGCTGCAGGACGTCCATAAGCTTATGGATATCTGCCGTATGTAATCCCGTCGTCGGTTCATCGAGAATATATAACGTACGGCCTGTACTGCGCTTAGAAAGCTCGGTAGCCAGCTTGACACGCTGGGCTTCACCGCCGGAGAGGGTCGTTGCCGGCTGGCCCAGATGGATATAGCCCAGGCCGACCTGCTGCAGTGTCTTCAGCTTATTCAAAATACGGGGAATGTGGGCGAAAAACTCACACGCGTCATCGACGGTCATGTTGAGGACGTCGGAAATATTTTTGCCCTTGTATTTGACTTCCAGCGTTTCCCTGTCGTAGCGCGTACCGTGACAAACCTCACAGGGCACGTACACGTCGGGCAGGAAATTCATTTCAATACGGATAATGCCATCACCGTGGCAGGCTTCGCAGCGGCCGCCTTTGATGTTGAAGCTGAAGCGGCCGGCCTTATAGCCACGCACCTTCGCTTCGGCAGTCTGGCTGAAAAGCTGGCGGATAAAATCAAAGACCCCCGTATAGGTTGCCGGATTGGAACGCGGTGTCCGGCCAATTGGCGACTGGTCAATGTTGATGATCTTATCGATGTGCTCTGTGCCACGCAATTCTTTAAATTTCCCTGGCCGGTGCGGCGTATGATAAACCGCTTCGGCCAGTCCTTTATAGAGAATTTCATTCACCAGGGTTGACTTGCCGGAACCGGAAACACCTGTGACGACGGTGAGGGTACCTAAGGGAAAGGCTACATCGATATTCTTCAGATTGTGTTCGGCTGCCCCGATGACTTCCAGCGTGTTGCCGTTCCCGTGGCGGCGTTCTTTTGGCAAGGGAATGAATTTTGTACCCTTCAGGTATTGACCGGTCAGCGATTCCGGGCAGGCCATAATATCTTTTACCGTCCCCTGCGCCACGATCTGGCCGCCGTGTTCCCCTGCAGCCGGACCGATATCGAGGATATAGTCTGCCGCCCGCATGGTATCTTCATCGTGTTCGACGACGATGAGCGTATTGCCTAGATCACGCAGGTGACGCAGGGCATCGAGGAGCTTGTCATTATCGCGCTGATGCAGGCCAATAGACGGTTCGTCCAGAATATAGAGGACACCTACGAGGCCGGAACCGATCTGTGTCGCCAGGCGGATACGCTGGGCTTCGCCACCGGAAAGGGTGCCGGCCGTACGCGACATGGTGAGGTATTCCAGTCCGACGGTACGCAGAAAGTCGAGGCGGGCCCGGATTTCCTTCAAAATCTGCTTGGCAATGAGTTCCTGCCGCTGCGTCAGCTGCACCTTGGCAAAGAAATCAATCATATCACTGACAGAAAGGTCCGTCAGCTCGTGGATATTGAGGCCGCCAATCTTGATAGCCAATGCCTCTGGCCGCAAGCGGGCGCCGTGGCAGGCCGTGCAGGGTTTGACGGACATGAACTGGCCGAACTGATCGCGCATCATATCCGACGATGCTTCCTGATAGCGGCGCCGCACCATAGGCAGGACGCCTTCAAAGGGCGTCGTAAAGGTCTTCACTTCACCACGCAGGTTTTCGTATTCAAAGACACAGTCTTCAGCTGTACCGTGCAAAATCTTATCCTGCAGTTCCGCAGGCAGTTCGTCGAAGCAATTGTCCACCGTAAAGCCATAACGCTTCAAGAGACCGCCGAGCTGGCGCATGAACCATGAATCACGGTTATTGCTGAGAGCCGCTACACAGCCATCGGCGAAGGAAATACTGCCATCCGGCAGGCACAGGTGCGGGTCTACTTCCATCGTGCTGCCAATGCCGGAGCAGGCTGGGCAGGCGCCGAAGGGGCTGTTGAAGGAAAAGAGATGAGGTTCGATTTCCGGCAGGCTGATGTGGCAGTCCGGGCAGGCAAAGTGCTGACTAAAGGTGAGAACTTCGTCCGTCTTCAGGCGCAGAATATGGACGATACCCTCACTCAGCTTGGCTGCCGTTTCCAGGGAATCCGTCAGGCGCATGAGGATACTATCCTTAATGACCAGGCGGTCGATAATGACTTCGATGGTGTGCTTCTTATTCTTTTCCATAGGAATGTCGTCGGACAGGAGATAGACCTCGCCGTCGACGCGGACGCGCACGTAGCCGTCCTTGACCAGGCGGGCCAGGAGCTTTTGGTGCGTCCCCTTGCGCCCGTCGACGACAGGCGCCATGATCATGACTTTTTCCCCTGCACCTAAGGCGAGAACTGAATCGGCCATCTGCTGAATCGTCTGCTGACGGATGGGCTTGCCGCAGTGAGGGCAAAAAGCTTCACCGGCCCGGGCATAGAGCAAACGCAAGTAATCGTAGATCTCCGTGACCGTACCGACAGTAGAACGGGGTTTGCGGCTCGTCGTCTTCTGGTCAATAGAAATGGCCGGTGACAGGCCTTCGATATAATCAACGTCCGGCTTATCCATCTGGCCCAAGAACTGACGGGCATAAGCTGACAGGGATTCAACGTAACGCCGCTGGCCTTCAGCGTAAATCGTGTCAAAGGCCAGGGACGATTTGCCCGAGCCGGAAAGGCCCGTAAAGACGACGAGCTTATCCCGGGGAATACGGACATCAATATTTTTCAAGTTGTGCTGACGTGCACCTTTTATGACAATATACGGATCTTCCATACCTTATCTATTTTTTACTCCTTTTCGTAGTTGCAGTAGTATCAGCTTTGGTTTTCGTCGTACGGCCTTTTGCCGTACGGCCGCTGCTCTTCTTAGCTGGCTTTGCTGGCTTTGCTTCTTTTTTGTCCATACCCGTGTTGGCAGTATTCCTGTGCGCTTTGCGGTCCGGCCGCCGTACAGTGCGGACATAGCGGGACGACGGCATATCGCCACCGGCCAGTTCCTTAGGCAGCGTGTCATCGTGACTAATATCAGAGAGCTGCTGGCGCAGCGTCCCCAAGCGGTCGCGCAGGGCAGCAGCCTTTTCAAATTCCAAATTCTTTGCGGCCTGCTTCATTTGCTGGGTTACGGACTGGATAACCTTGTGCAGGGCTTCCCGCGTGAGGGGTGCCTCTTTCCCGTTATAGGACGCCTGGTCTTCAGAGACCTTGGTCAGTTCGATCAAATCGACGACCTCTTTTTTAACAGATTTTGGCGTTATATGATGCTTTTTATTATAGGCATCCTGGACTTCCCGGCGCCGCTTCGTTTCGTCTATAGCACGGGCCATAGAATCTGTCATGCGGTCGGCATACATGATGACCCGGCCATTCACATTACGGGCAGCCCGGCCCATGGTCTGAATGAGAGCCGTATCGGAACGGAGAAAGCCTTCCTTGTCGGCATCGAGAATGGCCACCAGGGAAACTTCCGGCATATCCAGGCCTTCACGCAGGAGGTTGATGCCGACGAGGACGTCAAAGACACCGGCCCGCAGGTCCCGGATAATCTCTGCCCGTTCAATCGTCGCAATATCCGAATGGAGATAGCGCACGAGGATGCCCATTTCCTTCAGATAGTCCGTCAGATCTTCAGCCATCTTCTTCGTCAGCGTTGTCACCAAAACCCGTTCGTGCCGTTCCATGCGCAGGCGGATTTCTCCCAGAAGATCGTCCATCTGGCCGGCAATGGGCCGCACTTCGACGGCCGGGTCCAGGAGGCCTGTCGGCCTGATGATCTGCTGAGCCAGGTTCGTTTGGACGCTCATTTCATAGTCCCCGGGCGTAGCACTGACGTAGATGATTTGATTGATCCGTTCTGTAAATTCATCGAACGTTAAGGGACGGTTGTCCAGGGCCGATGGCAAACGGAAGCCGTATTCGATGAGGTTTTGCTTACGCGACCGGTCGCCGGCGTACATGGCCCGCAGTTGGGGCAATGTCACATGCGATTCGTCGACCATGATCAGGAAATCATCAGGGAAATAGTCTAGGAGCGTATACGGTGCCTGGCCGGGCTTGCGGCCGGCCAGATGGCGGGAATAGTTTTCAATGCCTGAGCAATAGCCCATTTCTTCCATCATTTCAATATCATAGCGCGTACGCTGTTCCAAGCGCTGTGCTTCTAAGAGATGGCCGCCTTCTTTAAGTTCTGCCAATCGTTCATCCAGTTCCTTCTGGATCGTACCGATAGCCCGCTCCATCTTATCTTTGGTCGTTACGTAATGGCTGGCCGGATAAATGGCCACATGCTTGCGCTCAGCCACGACTTCACCCGTAAGGACATCGACTTCCGTCAGCCTGTCAATTTCATCGCCGAACATTTCAATGCGGATAATGGAATTGTCAAAGGCTGCCGGGAATACTTCGATGGTATCACCGTGCACGCGGAAGGTACCGCGTGTAAGGTCCAGGTCATTACGCGAATACTGGATGTCTACGAGCTTGCGCAGGATTTCGCTCTGCGGTTTTTCCTGGCCCAGGCGCAGAGACACGACGAGCTCGCTATAATCTTCCGGATCGCCTAAGCCGTAAATGCAAGACACAGAGGCGACGATGATGACATCGCGCCGTTCAAAGAGACTCATCGTCGCCGAGTGGCGCAGCTTGTCGATTTCATCGTTGATCGATGCGTCCTTTTCGATATATGTATCCGTCGATGCGATGTAGGCTTCAGGCTGATAAAAATCGTAATAGCTGACAAAATAGGCGACTTCGTTGTCGGGAAAGAACGCTTTAAATTCGCTGCACAGCTGGGCTGCCAGCGTTTTATTATGAGCAATGACCAAGGTCGGCTTTTGCACAGCCTCGATGACCTTAGCCATGGTAAAGGTCTTGCCTGTCCCCGTAGCCCCCAAAAGGACCTGGGCCCATTGACCGGAGCGGACGCCATCGGCCAGGGATTGGATGGCCTCAGGCTGATCGCCCATCGGTTCATAGGGGGCTACGACATGAAAAGGCGTGGACGTATGATAATCTTTATTTAAGTGCGATTGTATATCCATGAGCAGGCCTCTTTTTCTACAATAAAGAATTATTTTCCGTTTCTAAAAGTATAGCACATGTGCGAACATATGTATACAAAAATCCCAGTCTCAACGAGACTGGGATAGAAGCACCTTATACAGATGGCACAGCAGCCGTATCATCCCGGATCTGACCGGCGACCAGGTCGTTGACGACTGTGCCGGCAATGATCAGGCCCGCAACAGAAGGCACGAAGGAAATGCTGCCCGGTACGGCACGACGGAAATCGCAGCTGTGCGAGCTGCCTGGCGGGCAAATGCAGTTCTTGCCGCAGCCGTTTTGCTTCCGTTTCAAGGGCTGTTCCTGCGAATAGACGACCTTAAGGGCTTTGACGCCCCGTTTTTTGAGTTCCCGGCGCATGACCTTCGCCAAGGGATCGACGCTGGTCTTATAGATGTCGGTTACTTCAAAGCGCGTCGGGTCCAGCTTGTTGCCGGCGCCCATGCAGCTGATAATAGGAATCTGCCGTTTCTGCGCTTCTTCAGCCAGGCTCAGTTTGCCGCTCACCGTATCGATGGCGTCTACAATATAATCATAATGACCGGTAAAGAAACGGTCTGCCACATCGGGCATATAAAAATCCTCTATACAATCAACTGTTGCCTGCGGATTGATATCCAGAATCCGCTGCTTCATCATTTCTGTTTTCTTCTTGCCTACGGTCTTGCTCGTGGCATGGATTTGACGGTTAATATTCGTCAGGCATACGAGGTCATTATCGACAAGAACTAAATGGCCTACACCGGACCGGGCCAGACCTTCGGCTGCATACGAGCCGACACCGCCAACGCCAAAAATAATGACCGTGCTATTTGCCAAGGTCTGCATGGCTGCCTGCCCTAAGAGCAGCTCCGTTCTGGAAAATCTTCCCAACATAATTTTATATTCCTCTCTTTTTAAATTCTGAATGGTATTATAGCACACTCTTTTTCTAGTATCTAGTTCTACTGCAGGCAGATACATATGACTTTCGTGCATACAGCAGGGTAAAAAAGACAGGTGCTATGTATTAATCGCACCTGTCTTTCATAATTATACAATATTAACGGGCCATCATCTGGGCTACTTTCTGGGCAAAGGCCGCCGGATCATCTGGCAAAATGCCTTCCAAGAGGAGTGCCTGATCGTAGAGGAGCTGGCAGTAATCCTGGAAACCCTGAGAGTCCTTACCGCCTTCGTGCAAGGTCTGCAAGCGGTTAAAGAGGTCGTGATGCGGGTTGATTTCCAGGATCCGGCGAGCCTTGAGAAGCGGATTATCCGCTACAGCAAAGGCCTGTTCCATAGCGATAGACGGGCCGGCAGCATCTGCGACGAGGCAGACTGCACCGGATTTGAGACGGTTCGAAAGGCGTACATCGGCTACTTTGTCGCCAAGGTAATCCTTGATATCTTTTAAAAGGCCTTCGTTGTCTTTTGCCAAATCTTCGGCTTTCTTCTTTTCTTCCTTATATTCATCATCGTCCAGGTCGAGGTCGCCCTGGCTGACGGAATGGAATTTTTTGCCTTCATATTCGCCAATGGCCTGTACGGCAAATTCGTCAACCGGATCGAGCATGTAGAGGACTTCCAGGTCACGATCGCGCAGGAGTTCCATCTGCGGCATAGCGTCAATAGCAGCGCGGTCTTTGCCGGTAGCGAAGTAAATCTTCTGCTGTCCTTCCTTCATGCGGCCGACATATTCCTTCAGCGTGCACAGCTTGCCGTCCTTAGAGCTCATGAAGAGGAGCAAGTCTTTCAGCTTATCCACATTATTTTCACCGGTCATCATGCCGCTGTAAATGCCAATTTTCAGGGACTTGCCATATTCAGCCCAGAATTTTTCGTATTTTTCACGGTCTTTATCGAGGTCCCGTGCCAGTGTCTTTAAGATATTCTTTTCCAGGTTACGGCCAATGAGCTTCAGTTCGCGGCTCTGTTGCAGGAGTTCACGGGAAATGTTAAGGGACAAATCCGGCGAATCGACGAGGCCTTTGACAAAGCGCAGGTAATCCGGCAGAAGATCCTTGCATTTATCCATGATGAAGACGTGGCGGCTGTAGAGCTGCAGGCCTGCTTCATAGTCCGTATAATACAGATTAAATGGAGCCCGGCCAGGAATGAAGAGGAGTGCCGTATATTCGACGGCCCCTTCGGCTTTGGTATGGAAGATTTCCATCGGGTCTTCCCATTCGAAGAACTGGTGCTGGAAAAATTCCTTGTATTCTTCCGGTTTGATGTCCGACTTATTGCGTGTCCACAGGGGCTGCATGGAGTTGAGTGTCCGCGTTTCTACGTGTTCTTCTTCCGGCGCATCTTCAATGACCTTGCCATCAGCATCCTTTGGTTTTTCTTTTACCGTGTAATCCATGGTGATTGGATAACGAATGTAGTCGGAATACTGTTTGACCAGGCCGGAAATCTTATCGCGGTCCGTGTAGTTTTCTTCCTTGTCGTTGCCATAAAAGTCACTGCCCAGATGCAGGATGATGGACGTACCGTGTTTCGGTTTTTCACATTCGTCCAGCGTGTACTGGCCATCGCCTGTAGATTCCCACTTGTAGGCCTGGCTTTCACCAGCCTTACGGGTAACGACCGTAACGGAGTCGGCGACCATAAAGGCCGAATAAAAACCAACACCAAATTGGCCAATCATATCCTTATCAGTGACTTCGCTATTTGCTTCCTGGGCTTCTTTCAACTTTTCCAAGAAGGCCTTGGTACCGGATTTGGCAATCGTACCGAGATTCTGAATCAGGTCGTCACGGTTCATGCCCAGGCCATTATCGGAAATAGTCAGGGTATGTGCGTCTGCATCCGGCGTGATATGGATTTCAAAGCCCGTATCACCTTCGAGCAAATCGCGGTTCGTCAGCGATTCATAGTGTAATTTATCAATCGCATCGGAGGCATTGGAAATCAGTTCCCGCAGGAAAATTTCATGATTCGTATAAATGGAATGGACCATCAGGTCCAACAGCTGTTTCGTTTCCGCTTGGAATTCAAAAGTTTCTTTCGCCATGATCTATAAGCTCCTTTTTTTAAGCCCATCAGTGCGGCTTTTGTATTTGTCCTGTTAGCACTCTACTATTTAGAGTGCTAACGCTCTTTCTTTATCATACAGCAAAAAGTCAAAGTGTCAAGAGAGGAGGCCGGATATTTCGCTCTGACCGCTCCAGCGTGGCTATTTTCTCCATACACGCGAATTGTATCGTCCACCTTTAAAGGACAGAAAGAGAGACTGCTTCAGACGGAATCATCAAAATTTTTATGTGTTTTATATGTGTTTTTATTTATCATTGACGACCTTTTGCAGCCCGTAGTATACTAAGCCCCAAAACCGGACATCCTTGTCCGTTTGCCAAAAGGAGCTGATTTTATGAACGGAAGTCTGCAGGGACTTATCGTCTGCCGTCATTTTTTAGAGGATCCGGTTCTAGGTGCCATCGCTGCCCTGGAAACCGGGCAGCCAGCGTCAGGTGCCAAACAGCACATTGCCGCCACACTGATTGAACGGGCCGAAAAGCTGGGTCTGAAAGGAAATCTGCTCAGCAGCTATATCCTCTACCTCCTGGCCGACGGCCAGATGGAAAGCGCCGCTGCCATTGAACGGGCTGGCCGGGCCGGTGCCGGTCTCATCGCAGGTATGGCGATCGATATGGCCATTCTCTGGCCCTATCTGACGCAGCCCGCATCGGTCTTTCTGGACCTGGCCCTGCTCGATGCGTATGAGCCTTCCCTGCCCCGGACCTACGACCACGTAGAAGTGCTTACAGCTACGCTCAAGAACTGTACCGGCGCTACGGCAGCAGCCAGTGCCTTAGCAGCGCATTACGCCGCCTATGGGCGCGGGCAACTGGCCCGCTTTCAGGCCTTCCGTCTGGATGAGGCTGGTGAACTGCAAGGCATCCGCGACTTCCCGGACCTTTCCTGGGATGACCTCATAGGCTATGCAGCGCAAAAAGAGCGGCTATTGGAGAATACACGTGCCTTCGTACAGGGAGGCCGCGCCAATAACGCACTCCTCACCGGCGCCAGGGGCACAGGCAAATCAACAGCCGTAAAGGCCCTGGTCTCACTCTACCATCGGCAAGGCCTGCGCCTCATCCAGATCGGTCAGCAACAGCTGCCATATCTGCCAGACCTCCTGGAAAAGCTCGCCGCCATCCGCAGCAAGCGCTTCATTCTCTTTCTGGATGATCTGTCCTTCGACGAAAATGAAAAGGAGTATAAATATGTAAAGTCTGCCATTGACGGCGGCGTCACACCGCAGCCTGACAACGTGCTTATTTACGCCACGTCCAACCGCCGTCACCTCTTAAAGGAAACGTGGGACGACAGGCACGATGAAATGAATGAGGTCCATCGCGCTGATAGTGTCAATGAATCTATTTCCCTTTCCGACCGCTTTGGTCTTATTCTCCACTATGCAGCACCCACGCAGGACGAATACCTGGCCATTATCAAACATGAGCTGCAAAAAGCCGGCATCTGCCTCGACGGTGAAACACTGCGCCGTGAGGGCGTACGCTGGGAAATGGAACATTCCGGCAGAAACGGCCGCATTGCCCACCAATTCGTCACGGCCTATGTGGCTCAAAAAAGCCTGTTTCATAAGTAAATTAGATAATCGTTTAACCGCTTTTTTCCAAAAAATTTCCCAAAAAGGTGTTGACAAGAGGCAAATCATTCTGTAAAATGCACTCAAGCTTTCCAAACAGGAGACACAGATGTGTACAGGAAGGCGACATAGTGAAATCTGATGACGGGAAAGAGTACTTCGTTTTGATGCATACAGAGAGCTGGCGGCCGGTGTGAGCCAGTTGCAGATGGCGGACGAAAATCATCCCTGAAGAGGAGTGCTGAAGTAGAACTAAGCACTGACGACTTTTCCACGTTATAGGAAACGCGTATGTTGGTACGTTGTAGAGAGCCTGCCAGTAGTAATACAGCAGGAATCAGGGTGGTATCGCGGAATATAACTCCGTCCCTATTTTTAGGGACGGAGTTTTTTTGTTGGCCTCTTTTGACAGCTCTAAATTCCAACGAGATAAATTATTTTATACTCAAGGAGAGATGTGATTATGGCAAAAGTATTTTATGATCAAGATGTGAACTGGGACGTATTGAAAGGTAAGACAGTCGCTATCGTCGGGTATGGCAGTCAAGGCCACGCCCATGCCCTGAATTTGAAAGATAACGGTGTCGACGTCGTCGTCGGCCTCTACGCAGGCAGCCATTCCGCTGCTAAAGCACAGGCCGCAGGCCTTGCCGTCAAGACCGTCGCCGACGCTGTCGCTGCCGCCGACGTGACCATGGTACTCATCCCGGATGAAAAACAGGCTGACGTATACCAGAGCGAAATCAAGCCCAATCTCAAGCCCGGCAGCGCCCTGGCCTTTGCCCATGGTTTCAACATTCATTTCAAACAGATCGTTCCCCCTGCTGACGTAGACGTCTTTATGGTCGCTCCCAAGGGACCGGGCCACCTCGTACGCCGCACCTTCGTCGAAGGCGGTGGCGTGCCCGATGTCTTTGCTGTCGAGCAGGACGCCACCGGTACCTGTTTCGACCTGGCCCTGGCCTATGCCCGTGGCATCGGCGGTACCCGGGCCGGCGTCATCCAGACTTCTTTCCAGGAAGAAACGGAAACGGACCTTTTCGGGGAACAGGCTGTTCTCTGCGGTGGTATCTGCCAGCTCATCACGAACGGCTTCGAAACCCTCTGCGAAGCAGGTTACCAGCCGGAAATCGCCTATTTTGAAACGTTCCATGAAATGAAGCTCATCGTAGACCTCATGTATGAAGGCGGTATGGCCAAGATGCGCAAATCCATCAGCGATACAGCCGAATACGGCGACTATACCTCGGGCTCCCGTGTCGTCACGCCGGCATCCAAGCAAGCCATGAAGGATGTCCTCGCTGACATCCAATCCGGTGCCTTTGCCAAGGACTGGCTCTTAGAAAATCGCGCTGGCGGCCGGGCCCATTTTCTGGCTATGCGCCGGCAGCATGCGGAACATCCCCTGGAAAAGGTAGGCGCTAAATTGCGCGACATGATGCCCTGGCTGCACGACGCCGATCAAAAGGACTAATACGACCAGGCTGAACCCTGTTTTCCACGGGAGGGGTGCCCTGCCAAACGCAGCGACGCCCTTTTTCTCTATCCGCATATCTACGAGGTGACGAATTTGAAACTAACAGGTGCTCAAGCAGTACTCGCCTGTCTGAAGCACGAAGGCGTAGACGTCGTCTTCGGCTATCCTGGCGGTGCTGTCCTTTCTCTCTACGACGAAGTGTATAAAGAAAAATTTCCTCATATCCTGACGGGTCACGAACAAGGCGCCGTCCACGCCGCTGATGGCTACGCCCGGGCAACGGGCAAGCCCGGCGTTTGCTTTGCCACATCCGGCCCGGGCGTCTGCAATATGGTTACGGGTATTGCCACAGCCAATATGGATTCCATTCCCCTGGTCATCATCAGCGGCCAGGTCGCAACGACACTCATTGGACGGGACTCCTTCCAGGAAGCGGATATTTCCGGCATCACTACACCCATTACCAAGCATAACTACCTGGTCAAGGATGAAAAAGAGCTGCCCCGCGTCCTGAAGGAAGCCTTCTATATCGCTACGACAGGCCGGCCGGGCCCGGTTCTCGTAGACATCGCCAAAAACGTTTTTGATACGACCTTTGACTTTTCCTATCCCGGCACAGTACAGCTGCGAGGCTACCACGGCAACATTTCCGGCAAGGAAGACGATCTCGACCGGGCCGTCGCCGCCATCGAAGCAGCAGAAAAACCGGTCATTCTCACCGGTGGCGGCATCATTCTGGCCGATATGGCACCGACGCTGCAGCACATCGTAACCAATATGCACGTCCCCGTCGTGACGACCCTCATGGGCAAGGGTGCCGTACCCGATACGTACGACAGTCACCTGGGCATGGCCGGCATGCACGGCTCGTATGCCGCTAACATGGCCATTACGGAATGCGACCTTCTCGTAGCCATTGGCACGCGCTTTGATGATCGCCTGACAGGGGACGTAGAAAATTTTGCTCCGAACGCAACCATCGTTCACTTTGACATCGACAAGGTAGAAATCAACAAGATTGTCCACGCCGACATCAGTGTCAACGGCGACCTGCGCTGGTCCCTGCCCCGCCTCGGTGAAAAACTGGCCGCCCATGAAACGCATTTGGCCGACCGCTACAGTGCCTGGCGACAGCATGTAAACAGCCTGAACCAGGCCCATCCCTTCCGGACGCGGGATCTCCCGTCAGCCGTTTCGCCACAGCGCCTCTTAGAAGAAATCGAAAAACAGACACCTGGCGACACGATTTATGTTACCGACGTAGGCCAGCACCAGATGTGGGCAGCTCAGTTTCTCCTGCTGAACAAGGCCCGTCATTTCCTCACGTCCGGCGGCTTAGGCACCATGGGCTACGGACTGCCTGCGGCCATGGGTGCCAAGGTCGGCAAGCCGGAAGCCACCGTCGTTCTGGTAACCGGTGACGGCAGCATCCTCATGAACTGCCAGGAATTTACGACACTCTATAAATACGGCATCGACGTCAAGGTCGTCGTCCTGCATAACAACGTCTTGGGGATGGTCAATCAGTGGCAGCGCCTCTTCTACAATGGCCACTGTGCCGAATCGGTCATCCGCAACAACCCGGATCTGGCAGCCATTGCTACCTCCATGGGCGTACCTGGTAAGACCTTGCATGAGCCTAAAGACCTGGCCCGGGCCGTAGCCGGCCTTTTCGCCACCAAGGGTCCGGCCCTGCTCGATGTCTTTATCCCGGAAGATGAAAACGTCTATCCCATGGTCCCTGGCGGCAAACGCCTGGACCAGATGGTCTTAGGAGGTGACGCTCCATGCTGAAACAACATTTAGCCATCCTTTGCGACAACAAGCCTGGCGTTCTCACCCACGTAGCCGGCCTTATCAGCCGCAGGGCCATCAATATCGAATGCATCAACGCCGGCTATACGGAGGAAGCAGACGTAACGCGCATCAACATCGTCGTTTCCGTAGAAAACCGCTGGGACCTGGACCAGGCAGTCAATCAGCTGGCCAAACTCATCGACGTAATCAAGGTCGTCAACCTGGACGATGCCCCTTTCGTGAGCTACGAGCTGGCTATGATCAAGGTCCACTGCCCGACGCCACAGCTGCGGGGCGAGCTCACCAATATTGCCCAGCTCTTCAATGCCAAGATTGTCGATGTACAGCCCCAGTCCCTGGTATTACGGCTCACTGGCCGGGAAGACCATATCGAAGCACTCTTGGAAATGCTCGGGGATTATAAAATTATCGAAATTGCCCGCACAGGCCAGATTGCTCTCTCCCGGGGCGTCGTGCCGGTCAAGGAAATGTAAGCAAAGAAAGGAATAATGACATGCATAGTGATATCGTAAAACAGGGCCTTACCCGTACGGCCCACAGAACCCTTTTTCACGCCATGGGCTATAGCGATGAAGATTTGCAAAAGCCCTTGATCGGCGTCTGTAATGCCTTTAATGAAATCATCCCCGGCCACATCCATTTGCGGGACATTGCCGAAGCCGTCAAGCTCGGCGTCGCTGCCGCCGGTGGTACACCTATCGAATTTCCTGCTATCGGCGTCTGCGACGGTATCGCCATGGGCCACCGCGGTATGAGCTTTTCCCTGTCGAGCCGCGAACTCATCTGCGACTCCATCGAAGCCGTCGCCACAGCCCATGCCTTTGACGGTCTCGTCCTCATCCCGAACTGTGATAAAATCGTGCCGGCCATGCTCATGGCCGCAGGCCGTCTCAATATTCCGACAGTCGTCGTCAGCGGCGGCCCCATGCTGGCCGGCCGTCATCAGGGCAAAGACATCAGCGTCAGTACCATGTTTGAAGCTGCCGGCAAGGTCGAAGCCGGCCAGATGAGCGAAGACGAAATGCACGCCATGGAATTCCAGGCCTGCCCGGGCTGCGGCTCTTGCGCCGGCCTCTTTACGGCCAACACAATGAACTGTATGACCGAAGTTCTCGGCATGGGCCTGCCCGGTAACGGCACCATTCCTGCTGCGTACACAGGCCAGCGCCGTATGCTTGCCAAAAAAGCCGGCCAGGTCGTTGTCGATCTGGTACAGCGCGACGTCCGCCCGCGCGACATCATGACACGTGCGGCCTTTGAAAATGCCATCGCCGTCGATATGGCCATTGGCGGCTCTACCAATACGGCCCTGCACCTGCCAGCTATTGCCCACGAAGCCGGTGTCGATTTATCCCTCGACGCCTTCGACGAAATCAGCCGTAAAGCTGCCTATATCTGCAAGATGAGTCCGGGCGGCACGTATCATATGCAGGATCTCGACGAAGCCGGCGGCATTTGTGCCGTCATGAAAGAAATCAGCAAGCTCGGTCTTATCCATGCAGAGGCCCGGACCATTACCGGTACGATTGGCGAGCGCATCAAAGACGCGGTCATCCAAAATCACGACGTCATCCACGACATCGATCATGCATACATGCATAAAGGCGGCATTGCCGTCCTCAAGGGTAACCTGGCTCCCTTGGGCTCGGTCATTAAAGAAAGCGCCGTCGAGGCAGATCTCCTGGTCTATACAGGTACGGCCAAGTGCTACGATTCGGAAGAAGCAGCAATTGAAGCAATCATGAGTGGTGAAATCAAAGAAGGCCACGTTGTCGTCATCCGCTACGAAGGCCCCAAGGGCGGTCCGGGCATGCGGGAAATGCTCAATCCCACAGCCGTCATTACCGGAATGGGCCTCAAGGTAGCCCTGCTTACAGACGGCCGTTTCAGTGGTGCCAGCCGCGGCGCCTGCATCGGCCATATCTCGCCGGAAGCCATGGAAGGCGGTCCTCTGGCCCTGGTCCACGACGGCGATACGATTGCCATCGACATTCCCCAGCGTAAGCTCGAGCTTCTCGTTAGCGACGACGAGCTGGCCAGACGCAAGGCTGCGTGGCAGCAGCCTGAACCAAAAGTAAAGACAGGCTACTTATCACGCTATGCCCGCCTGGTTACTTCAGCCAATACGGGTGCTGTTATGAAATAACACAGGCCTGACCAAAACGCCTCCGCCCCTGCTTGTCATGCAGGGCAGGAGGCGTTTTAATTTTTCCCATATAAAACATTTAATTATGAAGTGCATTATTACAATAGCACAAGAGGAAGTCATTCTTATTCAGTTATAATACATACTCTTTTACATTCATATTCGCTATAAATAAACCATCATATATCTCTTCTATTTACCATATAAGTAGAGTATAATAGTCTTATACATCTATTATTATATGCTATTTATTATATTGTACATCATTAAAACAACATATTTCATTGAATAGGCTAGCGAATCCGATTATAATACAAGTAGTTTTCGCATGCTATGATAATCAAATGAGATACTAAGCAGCATATGAATAAGGGGAGAGATAGACTATGGAAACATTTTCCTTGGAACAAAGCGGCATTATCAACGCCAAAGCAATTTATCGGAATTTAAGCTCCGCCTGTCTCACAGAAGCAGCATTAGCACGCGGTGAAGGCATCCTCAGTGATACAGGGGCCTTAGTCGTACGGACCGGTACATTCACAGGCCGGTCGCCAAAGGACAAGTTCATCGTCGATACACCGGGGGTTCACGACGAAATCGCCTGGGGCAGCGTCAACCGGCCCATTACGCGGGCAGCATTTAAGGCCCTGCGCAGCAAAGCCGTCTCCTATTTACAGAACCGGGAGCTCTTCGTCTTCGACGGCTTTGCCGGCGCCGACCCGGTGCACCGGAAAAAATTCCGTATCATCAATGAACTGGCCAGTGAAAACCTCTTCATTCATAATTTACTGATCCGGCCTACGGCAGCCGAGCTGGATCAGTATGGCGAACCGGATTTCACCATCATCGCCGCACCGGGCTTCCATTGCAATCCCGAAAGCGACGGCGTCCATTCGGAAGCAGCCATCCTCATTGACTACGAAGCCCATGAGATCCTCATCGTAGGCACGCGCTATGCCGGTGAAATCAAAAAGAGCGTCTTCTCGGTCATGAATTATCTCATGCCCAAGGAAGGGGTCCTGCCCATGCACTGCTCGGCCAACATGGATCCAGTAACAAAGGAAACGGCTATTTTCTTCGGCCTTTCCGGTACAGGCAAGACAACCTTGTCGGCTGACCCGGAGCGCCTCCTTATTGGCGACGATGAACACGGCTGGTCCCCTGATGGTGTCTTTAATTTCGAAGGCGGTTGCTACGCTAAGTGCATCAACCTCGATCCTGAACGGGAGCCGGAAGTGTATGATGCCATTAAAGCCGGTACGCTTGTGGAGAATGTTATTCTCGACGCGCAGACGCGCAAACCGGATTATACCGATAAAACCTTGACAGAAAACACACGGGCAGGCTATCCTATTACATATATTGCCAATGCGGAAATGTCCGGCCTGGGCGGTACCCCTTCTGTCGTTATTTTTCTTACGGCTGACAGCTTCGGCGTGTTGCCGCCTATCTCCCGGTTAAGCAAAGAAGCGGCCATGTATCATTTTGTTACAGGCTTTACTTCGAAGGTAGCCGGTACGGAACAGAACATTACGGAACCGGTACCGACCTTCTCCACCCTCTTTGGCGAGCCTTTCATGCCTTTGCATCCCCAGATTTACGCCCATATGCTAGGCGAACGGATTGTAGCCCATAATACGACGGTCTATCTGGTCAACACGGGCTGGACCGGCGGCCCCTATGGAACAGGCAGCCGTATCGCTCTGAAATATACACGGGCTATGATTACTGCTGCCCTGAATGGCAGCCTAAAAGAATCTGTCTATGTGCATAACGACCGCTTCAACGTAGATATTCCCCAGACCTGCCCGAACGTGCCGGAAAAACTCCTGAACCCCCGTGCAACCTGGGCAGACCCGGCCGCCTATGATGCCATGGCCGCTAAGGTAGCGAAGCTGTTCTACGAAAACTTCCATACGAAATATCCCCGTATTCGTGAAGATATCCTGAACGCCGGACCACGGCCATGATTTATCACTCACTGAAGGAGGCATTCCATGAAAAAGCAACTCGTTGTAGCCATGACAGCCGCATCCCTCTTGGGCTTTTGCGGCGGTACAGCTGTACAGGCCTTTGACCTGGGATCCATTTTAAAGGTTGGCGGCGTTTCCGTTCTCGTTTCCAAATACGGAGACCAGATCAACACCTTCCTGAACAAATTACTCATGAAAAACGGCGTCGGCACGGATTATGCCACGAAGGTCGTTCCCATTATCAGCGGCGGTACAGGCAAATATATCGGTGCTGTCCAGGTCGTCGGACCGACGGCACAGGTCGATAAGGTAAAGGCTGTCGCCCAAATTGAAGCCAGCTTCAATGGCATTGCCCGGGCTAACGCCCTTATTCCTGTCGAATCCTTAGACGTGACAAACATGAGCCGTGTCCAAGGCGTCGGCGTTTCTGCTACGATCGATTTGAAATTCTAAACAGGACATCGTTAAAAGGGAGCTTCTCTCCTGCTACAGGCAGGAAGGAGCTCCCTTTTAACGTGCAGGCGTCTATGCCGCTTAGACCTGAGCCGGTGCCGGTACATCTGCCGGCATGTCGTCTTGCACTTCTGTACGGCGGCGGTACGCAGCGAGATCCGCTACGGTAATAAAGGTCAAGCCATAGGCCTTGGCAAATTCCATCAGTTCCGGTGTGCGGGCCATGGATCCGTCAGCGCTCATGATTTCGCAGCAAATGCCGACAGGTGTAAGGCCGGCCAGGCGGCACAGGTCGGTCGTCGTTTCCGTATGGCCCGTACGGCAGAGAACGCCACCGGTCTTGCTGCGCAAAGGAAAGACATGCCCAGGGCGGCGGAAATCCTCCGGTTTGGCCCGGCCGTCGGCACACATACGCATGGTGTGGGCCCGTTCACCGGCAGAAATCCCTGTGGTCGTGTCGACATGATCGATAGAAACGGTAAAGGCCGTCTCGTGGTTATCCGTATTTTTTTCTACCATAGGTCCCATGTGCAGGCGATCCAAAATAGCACCATCGCAGGGCATACAAATAAGCCCCTTGGCATGAGTTGCCATGAAATTGACCGTTGCCTGCGTAGCCAGTTCGGCACTCATGATGAGATCGCCTTCATTTTCCCGGTCCGCATCATCTGTGACCAATACCATCTTACCCGCCTTGATGTCGCGGATTGCCTCTTCAATCGTGCCAAACGTAAATTCGTTGTTCATGTTTTGTTCCTCCTGATGAAATAGTTTCTTTCATGGAAGATCTATTGGGTGGGGACTAGGTTGTACCTGTAAGGTTTCATACTGAAAACGCATGGCATTTCCCTTTTTGTGCGATAAAAAAGCCGTGCACACAAAAAGGGCGCACGGCAAAACTACGTTTCCTGCTGTCTTTTCTCATCCAGACTATACTGTCGGTACCGGAATTGCACCGGTTCGTGCTTGCGCTCGCGGACTCTACCGCCGGTAGGGAATTACACCCCGCCCCAAAGACAATAAATCATATGAAATTTTCTATAGTATAGCATATGCCTGCCGCTTTGTAACTACCTATGTCAAAATAGCATCATTCAGCGTAAGACTATGCTTTTTCCAGCTGGCTGTTTTCTTTTTGCCGGGCAGCGGCTTCCTTTTGCAGCCGTCCGATCAGCGCATCAGCAGCCTGCTCATAGCCCTTATACTGCTTGCGCTTCTTAGCCGGATACGTATTGAGCTCGTTCTTGAAATCGTATACGGTCCGGCCGTAAAGGTCCGGTCTTTCCCGGAAGCGGCTAAAAATCGTCATGCCCTGCATCGTTTCAGCGCCTACAATGGTGCCATCACCACTGCAGGCGAGGAGGACGATGGTGCCCGGTCCCAAACGACGGCGGCCACCGCCAATGCCCACATAGCCACGGCGGCGCAGGTGGCTTACAGCCTGACGATAGGCCCGTACCTGTAAGCGCACGCCTACAGCCTGCATGACCATGAGCATAAAGAAAAGGGCAAAAAGCCATTCTTTCTGCATGGCTTACACATCCAGCACGGAAATATCCAGCTGCTCAAAGCCCGTAAGCAGCTGACGCAGGCTGGCTGTAATTTCTTTGCAGCCCCCGGCTTCTTTGCTTTCAATATTGAGCGGCATATTGGGATCATGGAGAGACATCCGCAGGAGTGCCCAGCCTTGCGGGAACACAAGGCGCACGCCTTCATAGGACGGCGTGGCTATTTGTATGCCTGCCGCCTGTGCCCGTTCAGAGAACGCCTGGAGTACGTTTTTACCATATTCCCCGGCCTGGTCTGCCGTAATTTTCAATCGGTATTCTACACTTTCTGCCGGCTGCTTCAGTGCTGCAATCAGATCGCCCAGCTCTTTCCCCTGCTGTTTAGCCTGGGCTGCAGCGATGATCAGGCGCACAGCCAGGAAAGCGCCGTCGTCGAGATAATAATTTTCCCGTAACGCGCCGTGACCCGATGTTTCAATAGCCAGTGGCGAAAGAGTGCCTTCTTCATTGAGGCGGATACATTCGTCAATAACGTTCTTGTAACCGCGCATATACCGGTGATGGACCAAATGGAGTGTCTGCGTCAGGAACTCCGTCAGCTCATCACTCGTAACAGAATCGGTGACAATAGTACTGCCCGGATAGTCCGGCGCCAGAATAGCAGCAATCATGGCAATCAGGGCATTGCGGTTCACTTCTTCCCCGTTGGACAGAACGGCACTCATGCGGTCGACATCGGTATCGAAAATGAGGCCTAAATCGGCATGATTCTCTAATACGGCCGCGCGGATAGCCGCCATAGCCGCTGCGTTTTCCGGATTTGGAATGTGATTGGGGAACATGCCGTCTGGTTCCAGGAATTGACTGCCCGTCGTATCAGCGCCAAGGACATCCAGGACATCTGTAACGAAGAAGCCGCCACTGCCATTGCCGGCATCGACGACGATATGCATCCCCTGCAAGGGCTTCTCTTCTACGGGCACACCCAGACGCATGCTGATAGTCTGGCATAAGTGTTCCGCATACAGTTCCATCAAATTTAACGCATGGACCTGGGCCAGATCCCCGTGCTGTTCCGGAAGGGCAGCCGCCTGAGCCAAAAGGGCACGGATATCCGTTTTTTCCAGGCCCCCTTCAACGGTAAAGAATTTCATGCCATTGCGGTTATACGGCAAGTGGCTGGCCGTCAGCATGATCGCCCCGTCCATCTGGGTCTGGGAAAAAACAATAGACATAAACATGGCCGGTGTAGACGCCAGGTCACACTTGAATACATCGGCTGCACAGGCCGTAAGCCCGGAAAAAACAGCCTCCTGTAAGAGCGATGCCGAAATACGGGAATCATGACCTACGGCAATCCGCAAGGCAGCCGGTTCTTTTCCTAGTTTTTTGGCAAGAAAGGAAACGAACGCAGCAGCAATCCGGTTTACGGCTTCCGGCGTCAGCGTCACTTCTTCACCAGGTACCCCGGCGACAGCAACGCCGCGAACATCACTGCCATTTTGCAGTTTCATCATTTCCATTTCAGTCATCATCATGTATATCCTCCTAAATTAGTTTACTCTTGTCGCATTTTGGCTTCCAGATCGCGCTTGATCTTACTCAGTACCTGCTTCTTCAGGTCTGACACGGCTTCATCCCACCAGCGGGAACGCTGTTCCGGATCATCAAGACAAGCCAACGCGTCGTGCAAGCTTTGGCCACGCAAAATACGCTCTACTTGCTGGCTGCGATAAATGCCCTGCTTGCAGGCATTCGAAAAATGTTCACAATTATGAAAAAGCAGACTGTATTTTTCATTCCCCAGACAGGCTCTGGCAAAAGCTACCGTTTCTTCGATACTGCAGAGCTGCTGCCGTTCACGAATCGTGTACAGGCAGACCTCTGTCTGGCCGCCTTGGAGGAACAACTCCAGGGAAGTGGCCCGTACCTTCGTATCCCACCAATCAAACGGATTGTGGTCATCGTCACCGGCAAAGGTAATGACCTCCCTATCACTTATATAAATGCCGTGATGGTAATACAGGCCGCCTAAGCGGCGTACACGAATGTGATCACCACGCTGGGGCCGTGTAGCCAGCCAGTGGGCGGCTATTTTTTCGTCCTTTAATACAGATAAAAGGGAATGTACATCAATTGCCATGAAACCTGACTCCTTACATTCGTGAACCGGTATTGCCGGGATGGGCCGTCACATATACTGCAACAAGCCATCAATATCTTCCTGCTTCGTCATCCAGCTAGTCACAAGGCGTATGGTTTGTGTGCCATCGGGATTATCGAGCCACTTTTCAAACAGCACGTGCTTTGCCAGCGCCTCTGCCTGTGCGGTTGTTACGATGGGAAAAATCATATTCGATACCGGCGTATAGGCAAAGGAATACCCCTTTGCCTTCAGCCCGGCAGCCAGTTTCTGCCCCCACGCATCGGCCATGCTCCCTAAGCGCGTATACAAATCATCCTGGAGTAAGGCCTTAAACTGCAGGCCTAAGAGCATGCCCTTGGCAAAGAGGGCCCCATGCTGCCGCATGATAAAGCGGAAATGGGGCTTTAGTGCCTCATTAAGGATGACTACCATTTCGCCAAAAAGGGCACCGCACTTCGTGCCCCCCACATAAAACGCATCTGCCAGGGACGCTATGTCCTGCAGGCTAAGGTCATTGTACTCCGACCCCAGGGCCATAGCCAGGCGGGCCCCGTCAATATATAAATAGAGTCCATGAGCATCACAGCAGGCACGCAATGCCTGGAGTTCTGCTTTCGTATATACGGCTCCCATTTCTGTCGTATCGGAAATATAAACTACTTTGGGCAAGACCATCTGGTCCGTTTCGTGAAACGCTACGACCTTATCAATCTCAGCTGGCAAGACCTTTCCATCTACTGCCGGTACAGACAAGATTTTATGCCCCGTCGCCTCAATAGCGCCCGTTTCATGGACACAAATATGGGCTGAATCAGCAGCGATTACCGCTTCATACGGCCGCAGGAAGGCTGCCAGGCAAACCAGGTTGGTCAGTGTCCCGCCGGCAATAAAATGGACGTGTGCCTCTGCCTGTCCCGTGAGAGCCCGTATCATTTCCGTAACGGCAACGGAATATTCGTCATGGCTGTAGCTATCTGCCGGCATCAGATTATGCTCGGCCAAAGCTTGAAAAACATGGGGATGTGCCCCTGCACCGTAGTCATTTTTAAAAAATATCATCGCCATATCCTCTTTTCTCATACGTATGCCAGGTACTGTATGCTATTACTATTTTATTATATATATACAAGGACCGAAAAACAAGAAATAGAGACTGTATCTTCTGATTCATGCTCTGAAATTCAAAATTTCCTATCTACCATAAATATACTCAAACTATGGAATATATTTATCCCTCCAATTCTATAGCTCCTGCGAGAAACTGCTTTTTTATTCTATTCTATTATTTTTATATCAATATGTCTTAATCATTAAATTAAAACGGAATAAAACAAGGGAATTGCCTGTTAGCAAAATATTTTACTAAAGAATAACAATTATTATTTGACAGGCAAGGATTATAGTGTTATAGTATGAGCAACGGATAACAAATATTAGTTATTTGCTAAAGAGAGTATACGACAAGGAGGAAACAAACAATGGAATTAAAAGGATCAAAAACAGAACAAAACTTACAGGCCGCATTTTCTGGTGAATCCCAGGCCCGCAACAAATATACCTATTATGCCAGTGTAGCAAAAAAAGCAGGTTATGAACAGATTGCCGCTTTTTTCGAAGAAACGGCCAATAACGAAAAAGAACACGCCAAGATTTGGTTCAAGCAGCTTCATAACGGTGAACTGCCCGATGATATTGCTGCCTTAAAAGATGCCGCTGCAGGCGAACATTATGAATGGACAGAAATGTACCCGACCTTTGCCAAAGAAGCTCGTGAAGGAGGCTTCGATACTATTGCCTTCCTCTTTGAAAAGGTAGCTGAAATCGAAAAGCATCATGAAGAACGTTACTTAGCCCTGCTCAACAACGTGGAAAAGAAGACCGTCTTCAAAAAAGCTGAAAAGAAAACCTGGATCTGCCGTAACTGTGGT
Source organism: Megasphaera hominis (assembly GCF_014269395.1). Lineage (GTDB taxonomy): Bacteria > Bacillota > Negativicutes > Veillonellales > Megasphaeraceae > Megasphaera > Megasphaera hominis. Next base: position 37,379 of record NZ_JACOGK010000003.1, on the reverse strand, counting down.
TTTATCCTGGAAAGCGAAGAAGCTCCCCAAAAATGCCCTGTCTGTGGTCATCCCCAGTCCTTCTTTGAACTGCGTAACGTAAACTACTAAAAAAAGATAAAACGACTGTAGGAACATTCCTGCAGTCGTTTTTTTGCCTTATAACAGAGTCAATGCTTCCCGTACGCTGCCCACGATGTGCCCGGCAGAGGCCTGCACAGGCTGTGGTGCATAGGAAAAGGTGAAGGAAATATCAGCACTTTCAAGCATAGATATGTCATTGTATGAATCACCAATGGCGCCTACACGTTCCAGTGCCAAGGCCTGGCGCACCGTTTCCAGGGCCTGGCCTTTAGAGCAGCCAGCGCCAACAATATCGAGGACTACCGTATTGGCATAGGCTTCTATGGTTCTGCCATAGTGCTGCTGCGCATCGCCTGCCATTTCCTTAGCCCGGTCTTCGCTGCCTGTATAGAAGGAAATACCGTAAATATCCTTGCCATCAAGCTCCTCAAAATCATCGATATGGGTCTGCATGGGGTTATCAGCCGGACCAAAGGTGTATACCGTATCGCCCGCCTGAATGACAGAATTTTCTAGCTTGCCATAGCGGTCGTATAAGGACCGGACGAGGCTCATAGGGACTACCTTCTTTTGCAGAGTCCGCAGATGTTTGTCCAAAACCAGAGAACCGTTCGCGAGAATATAGAAATCGTAGGCTACATTATCGCCTGTGGCCTGGCGTACGCCCGTCAATGAACGGCCTGTACTGATACCAAAGAGACCGCCTTGTGCCTGAAAAGCACGGATAGCCTCCCTGTCACCAGGACGATACGTCTCTTCTTGAAACATAAAGAATAAGGTATTATCAAAATCACTTGCCAAGGCTTTCTTCATCAGCTTAACCCCATAATATTTCAGAGTTCTGCACGGCATATTTACCGCCACTTACTTCGATTGCTGTACCCGTGATGTAGCTGGCTTGGTCAGAGGCCAGGAAAACCAGCGCCTGAGCCATTTCGTCGGCTGTGCCTACGCGGTGCAGGGCAATGGCATTGATCAGCGCATGATTGGCATCGTCAGCAATGCGTTCTGCGTTCATCGGTGTATCAATAATGCCGGGGATATAGGCATTGACGCGGATATGCTGCGGTGCCAGTTCAGCCGCCATGGTCTTGGTCATATTCGACACAGCTGCTTTCGTAGCGCCATACATGGTGCCGCCTACAGACGGAATGAGGGATGCAAAGGAAGATGCATTGAGAATAACGCCCCCCTTTTCGCCCATAGCCCGGGCTGCAATTTGCGTTCCGAAGAGTACACCCGACAGATTGACGGCAACGGTTTGCTGCCAGTCTTCCGGCGTGATTTCCATGAGCCGCTTGCCGACATTGATGCCGGCATTATTGATCCATACGTCAATCGTGCCAAAGCGGCTGACAACCGCATCGGCAAAGGCCTGCAATTCCTCTGCCTGACCGGCATCGGCCTGTTTGACAAATACATCAGCACCTGCCTGAGCACAGCGTTCTTTAAACGCAGCTATGCGTTTCTGTGTGCGGCCACATACGGCTACATGAGCACCTTCACGGCTAAAAGCCAGGGCACAGGCTTCACCGATACCGGCTGTGCCACCGGTAATGACAACTACTTTATCCTTTAAGCCTAAATCCATCGTTACCCCTCCTGTTCGATTCGTTACTGTTCTCTTTTTTGTTTGTTTCTCTGACGGCGTTCTTCCAGAGCTTTCTTCTTTTCCAGGCGCCGTTCATTGAGCCGTTTTTCACGGGCTTTTTTCTTGCGGAATTTAGCTAATAATTCCTGTTCGTGCTTCAGTTTTCTATCTTCATTCTTTTTAAGTGTATATGCCACAAAGAAGGATACCAAACTCAGGGCCCCTGAAATAGCGGCAAAAATATAGGATTCATCACGAATACAGCCACCTGTAAAGAAGGCCCAGACGATACCTATTATTACTAATATATACACTTTTCTCATACTGTTAAACTCCTTATGCTATAAAATTTATCGCGCAACGTGCCAACACGCTGCTACGTGACGGCACGTATACCCGTCAGTCCTTTTTTTCTTCCAGGCGCTGACGCAGGTGCATCATAGCCGGACGAATGTGGCAGTAACCGCCAGGATTTTTATCGAGATACTTCTGATGATATTCTTCGGCAGGATAAAAATTCTGTAACGGCAATACTTCGACGGCCAGGGGTTTGCCCAGCCGGTCCGCTACGCTATTGACCACTTTGCGGATATCCGTCAGCAGCCGTTCGTCTTCATAATAAATCCCGGTCCGGTAATTGGTGCCGGCATCGCCGCCCTGGCGATTGACCGACAAGGGATCGATAACCATAAAATAATAATCCAGAAGCTGGGCAGTCGGCATAATGGCATCGTCGTACGTAACCTTTACGGTTTCCGTATGGCCTGTCGTCTGCGTGCACACTTCTTCGTACGTCGGCTTTTCTGTATGGCCGTTGGCGTATCCCGTTTCTGTAGAAAGGATACCGGCAAACTGATCCAGGAACTTTTGCATGCCCCAGAAGCAGCCACCTGCTAAATAGATTGTATGCGTCATGTGAATTCACTCCTTTACCGTATCATATCATATAAACGCTCTTTTGTGTACAAAAGAGGTGTGCATTATACCTATCCTTTTCCGTAAATTTTCCTAATATCGGATTTGCCGCCCTGTGTGGAAGGGACAAAATCCCGCTGCATAGGGTCCGACGGCATATTGCTGAAAAAGGAAGACGATTTTTCCCTGCTCATCGACGTAAAACACAGCTGGCAGTTCTGTGAGTCCTTGAAAATCAGCATACGTCTGAAAACGTCCGGTCATTATTTGGAGGCGCATTTGACGGTTCAGTGCCGGCAATGTCATAAACTGTCTGTCCTCTTCGCGCACGAGCTGCTGCCAGTCTACGCGTTTACCTGCAGGCAAACGAAACGTATAGCCGGCAACACCGGTTAACGGGTGGGCTGCGTCTTTATAGTACACACTATCATAGATGAGCAAGGATAGTATTTTGGGGCTGGAATAGGTAATTTCTCCTGTTATGGTGCGGCTGAATCCGGCACGAATGGGATTGCTTTCATAGGCCTGACAAGCCTCATCCGCCAGGACACGCAAGGCACTGTTGATACGGTCTGCACCTTTTGCATACCGTGTATCCCTTGCCAGTACCTGCGGTATTTTAGCAGTAAACCCGTCCTTTTGTACGACATAAGCCGGTGCCTGCTGCAACGGTTCCGACGCACTGGCGGCAACCGTCCCGGCTAGGCAGACCAGGAACAAAAAGAGAGTAAAAAACGTGTTTATAACTTGCCGACGAACCATGGCGGCTCACTCCTTTCAAACGCGATGTTCTTTATACGTTTTCGAAAAAGACTGTAACTGGGATAGCCGGAACCGATGCATTGTCAGATAAAACCTTCTGTGCTATGCTTAAAATGAGGTGATTATCATGAAAGAAGAAGAACTTTTATCCCGTCTCGATCCGGCTGCTCTGGTTCAGGCAGAAGCAATTTTAGAACAATTGGGCCTGCCGCTCGATACGGCCTTTAATCTGTTCTTGCGCCAGATCATTTGCCATAAAGGACTGCCCTTTGCCGTGCAGCTGCCGGAAACAGCGGTTATACCGGAAGAAACGCCGTCTGTGCCTACGCGGCAGGACATTGAAAAAGAAATCCGGGAAAACCTGGAAATGATGAAAAAGAGTATGCATATTCCCTTAGCCGACTGGCCGGAATAAGGGCTTCTCCTCTCTGACAGACTGAATCAGAGAGGAGTTTTTAATTGGTACTCGTTTGCTATTTCCAGTACCCGCGAGTACAATAAGAGAAGAACTACCGCTAACGCCCCAGGGGAGATGACGCCGACATGTTTGCCATCATAAAAAACAAGCTCAAACAACACAGCACGGCTGTACGCCGTTTTTTAACGGCTCTCATAGGTACGCTTTGCCTGTGTGGCGTCATCTTTTTTACGGCCATGCACGGTGCCGCCCAGCTCTTTAATCATGCCATGGCCGAGCAGCACATGCTGCGTGGCACCATTACCGTCGCTACGTTATCCGCTGATTTTACAGGACAAGTCGAGTTTACCGATCTCCTCTGGAAGGATCCCGACGGTCATATCATTCTCGAGGTCCCCAGCGGCAGTTTTACAGTCCGGCCCTGGGACGTCATTACAAAGAATATTACGTCGACGAGTCTCCTCAACCTGACCCTGAACGACGCCACGATTGCCGCCTATTTCGACCACAATATGCGCATGGATCTGGTCTTACAGGACCCGGCTGAACGGCAGCAGGAGCTGGAAAAGGCGCGTCGTGAAGGGCGCTCGTGGCGCGACAGGATCCGCAATTTCAACTGGAATGGGCAAAAGCTGCACTGCTCTATTGACCTCAATAACTGCCGTTTTGAATCGTTTCATAAGCGGCGTCACTATATTATGGACAGCGTCAACGCCCACATCGGTATTTTTACAGGCCGGCGTATTGACATGAAATTTTCCACAGGCCGCTTTTCCGGAAACGCCATTGGCGACGGCATCGCCATTAGTGGTATTATCGACCTGAAACCGGCCATGCCTGTCATGGATATGAAAATGGATATGGTCAACATCGATCCCTCGTCTCTGGGTCTGGGTGACGATGTACACGATCAGCTGACTCTTTCGTTCCATGTCCAGGGTCCTCTCGATTATCCCGTTGCTGACGGGCACCTGAAAATGGCACAGCTCGACTTGCCGGCCCTATTTTTTACAGACGTAAAGGGCAACGTCCACTATGAAAATTCCCTCTTCACCTTTACGGATGTCACGGCCTCCGTCTATGGCGGCACGCTAAAGGCCTATGGTGATTATAACCTGGCCACACGGGCCTACGATATTTATGGAGAAGGCTCAGATCTCGAAAGCAGTATTGCCTTACAGGATATGAAGTTCCGTACACGCGTTCATCTGGACATGGCCCTGCGCTCTAACGGGCAGCCCCATCAGGTCATGGCCTATGGCAGCTTTTACTCCGATAAAGGCTATTATTTCCCTATTCATTTTACAAGAATAGCGGGCCGCTTCAACAACCAGAACCGCAAGCTCGACTTCTATGACGTCGTCATCAGTACCTCCTTAGGCGATATACGCACAGATGCCCTGCATATTGTCAACGGCGATGTCAAGCTCAGCACCATCCGCATGGTCGATCCGGGGAACGGCGATTCCCTGGTGCTGCACGATCCGGCCCGTGTACAGCAACAGGCGGAAACTCGCAAACAATTCCGGGAAAACGTCAAAAATCTCAAAAAGAGTATGCAGGCTATGCGCCACAGCCTGGGAGAGATACAGGACAGTCTCCAATCGCTGCAGGGAAAATGATAAAAAATAAGTACGGCTTACACGCTAAAGCAGTATAAGTCGTACTTGTTTTATAATTGGAACACGAATTATGCCAACAGATCCAGCACTGCTTTGCCAGCTGTGCAGGCCGGGCAGAAGCAGTATTGGCCGCCTTCAGCCTTTACCTTTTTAGCCTGTGCCGTCAGGGCAGCTGCCTGTTCGGCACCAAATACCTTCGTGCCTGCAGGAGAATCGAAGAAAGCCAGTACGGTATCAATGGATTGTACATCCGCTTTCAGTTCGGCTACTAATTTTTCTGTAGCTGCCGCTTCGTCTGCCGTGCCTTCCGCCTGGAGCCAGGCCTGTGCCAATTCCTTCAAACCGGAATAGACACTGGGAGAGGCAATTAAAGCCTGTACTTCTTTCAATACTTGATCGCGATGTGTTCCTTTTTCCATACGTATCATCCTCTTTTCAGTTGTAAATAAATAAGTTACATCTAGATTATAGCACGCCCGTATAGGAGCGTCAACAACGAAACACCCGTCTGTGCCGTAAGCCCTTCTCAGTTGCCCCTGACGATAGAATTCTTCCACTGGGAGCCAACGAGACTCGACGTCCTGGCCAGGCTTTCTACCATTTGGGAAACGGCCTTATAATTTGCCTGTACACCTTTTTCACTATTTTCATAGGTTGCTGCATTTTCCTCTTTAATGCCCAGATCAGAAGCTACCTTTTCCGCATCCATATTGGCACCAATAAAGACGAATTCCCAGCCCTGTTCCTGGGCTGCATCGATTTTCTTCTTGATTTGTTCCTGATCATATTTTTGGCTGTAATTTTCCAGCCCGTCTGTAATGATGACGAAGAGCACCTGATGACCGGGATCGTGAATGCCTTTGACCGCATCCATTTTGTCAATGGCCATGCCGACGGCATCGTAGAGAGCGGTAGCGCCGCGAACCGTATAGGTATCTTCACTCATGTCGCTCACTTGCGCAATGGGCTGGCGATCCGTAAGGATTTCATAATTACTGCTAAAGAGAACTGTCGTCACTTCTGTCGGCACAGAGAGCTTCCGTTCCTTTGCAAGCATCGTGTTGTAGCCGTCTATTGTATTCTTTTCCAGACCTTTCATAGAGCCGCTCTTATCGAGGACCAAAACGACATCGAGTTCCTTCGCTGCCACAGGAGCTACCGGTTTAACCGGTTCCGCCGGCGCAGTGCCCGTCGTCTCTCCTGTCTGCGCAGGTGCCGTACCGGTACTGCCCGTAATAGGGACTACACCGGCTCCGGACGTATTCTTTAACGCTGTACCTACGGCCGGTACCTGCTCCAGGATCTGGTTTAAGGCATCCTGCCACGGATTAGCCGCTAATGCAGGCAGGCTCAGGCTGAGGGCGCAACAAAGGGCCGCCCCGATTTTTTTATAGTAACGCATGCGTATCACTCCCTTTTTAATGGAAATAGAATGTATAGTACTATTATAACAAAGGATTGTTACAAATAAATATAAATTCTGCATTTTTCTCATTTCTGCCGTCAGAAAACGCAAATACTTTCTCCTGACACGGCAAAAAGACCGTTTCTGCCATGGACGGCAGAAACGGTCTTTCTCTACGTATAGCTATGCGCTTAGCGGCTCTTGTAACCGGCATAGGACGTTTTTAGTTTTGTATTGTCCGCCAGTACCTGGCCCACACTCTTTCCTTGATTTAACTGGTCTACAGCGGCCAAAGCCTTATCGGAAAGGTACGCCGGCTGGGACTTGCCTAAAAGTCGTGTTTCATCGGTGCTCCAGAAAACACCGCTATTTTCATCGCGGCCCTGCAGGAGGAAGAGAGCGTCACCCTGGCGGTTTACTTCTGCCAGGGTCAGGCCCTTGCCTTTTTGCCATACGGCAATGGCTGCGCACAAGCCCGCATCATCGCTCCGCTTACGGTTGATGATGAGAACTTCCTTCGTATCTTTGTATTCCGTGCAGAAATTGAAGTCCCCTTGGGAATCCATGGCCACGAAAATCGGACCACGGCCACCGTATTGCGGGGCAATGACCTTATCGATTGTCTGTGCTTTGCCTTCACCTTGTGTCTGGGCGTGGAGATCATAATCGTAGGCGTTGATATAGCGGCCCTGGGCATCGGTTTTATTGGTCATGGCCACGATGCCTTTGACGCCGGGAATCTGGAAATAATCAACGGCAGCCCGGACAACGTCGACTGGCGATGCTGAATCGATCCAGCAGTCAATGCCATTCTGGCCCAGCGTACGATATACTTCTTTCATTTCCGGTGTAACTGTAATGCCGCGTTTAAAGGAAACACGTACCGGGCCGGCCAAAGACAGGCTGTCAGCCGGGCTCATGTAATGTCCTTTATCCCAGGTCTGGCCTTTTTCCGGGTTGCCATAGTATGCGTCACACGTGAGGGCCAGGTTATAGACCTGCTGCGGCGTCATGCCAGTAAACCAGTACGTGACCCAGGGATAAGAAACGGACGCGTCCATCGTTTCGCCAATGGCGTCGTAGAGCCAGCGCATTTTTGCTTTGAATTCCTGATAATCCGGACGTGCTTGTTCGGCTGCCGTGAGAGTCCTGCCGTTAGGCGTAACCAGGCCGGCTTTATAGAGGGATGCATACGCCCGGGATGCATCGAAAATGGCATCGCGGATAGACACTTGCCGCCCGGAGCCATCGTCGGCACCATAGGTAGCATCGAGCTTATCTGCAGGAATGCCTGTTTTCAGGATCGTGCTCATCTGAGACGGCGCAATGGCAAAGGCCAAATGATCGAGCTGCCAGATTTCCAGCTGTTCTTCTACGTCCATAATAGACGTCGTATTGTCAAAATCAAAAATAGCATAGGGCCGTGCATCCTGACGATACGACGGTGCTGACGAACCATAGAGCCGTACCAGGTCATTCAGGCCCGTCTTGACAGCCGGATCCCAGGCCATACTCTGTACCTGCATACCTGTCTGAGTCTGTACCATAGCTGCCTGCACGGGCATTGTAAGCGCCGGCAGGGCCGGTGCAAAGGTCAATGCAGACAGAATGCACAAAGCGCCTGCACAACGTTTCCAGCTTTCCTGCCGCCATCCATTGTGTTTCATAGTCATATCTCCTTTTCCGTTTTTTTACAGTAACTATATACGAAAAAGGTCAGATATGCATATACATTGCGTAAAATACCCGTAAAATACAGTACAGCTATTTCCCTGAGCGCTCGTCGCCAGATTGTACCAATAATTTACTGGGCGGGTAGGCATAATATTTCTTAAAAACCGTACTGAAATAGCTGGCATCCTTAAAGCCTGTTTTCCGGGCCACCTCAGCAATCGTAAACTTGCCGCTTACGAGTAATTCTTTGGCCTTTTTCATCCGTATGTCCGTTAAATACGCAATATACCGTTTTCCTGTATACTTTTTGAAGATACGGCACATATAGCCTTCGCTGACGTAAAAGACCTTGGCCACCTGTTCTAATGTAATATCCTGGTAGTAATTATCTTCCATATAATTTTGAGCCCACTTGACGATTTTTTCTGCACTGTTTTGACTGGCTGCGCTATTCTGCGTCAGGTCATCGATGAGCTGATATACATAGCGTTGTACGGCCCCGGCGTGAGAGGCTCCGTTGATGGCGGCAATATACGCTTCTTCCATATGCCGTACCTTTTCTGCCGGGAAAAGAGCCTTCCCGTATTGATCGAGCAGGTCACAGCCGAATTTGATGAGGCTCACATTGACCAGACTGCGGGGATATTCCTGGGCCTGCATTTCTGCAAAAATACGGGCCATATACTCTTTTCCGGCAGCCGTTTCGTGATTGATGAGAAATTGTTCGAATACATCGTACGTGTGGGTAAAGTCAATCTTTTCTTCCCACTCCGTTTCTTCTTTAGCACTGGTTCCTAAAATGATCGTCCCCCGGACTTGCCAAAAAAGATTCATGTGACATGTTTCTATGGCCTTTTTATATATTTCCGCCAAGGGCTTGTCTTGTTTCATATAGATGACCGTGGAAAATACGCCGCCCCGCTGTTGTTCGCAGGTGGCAACAGTCTGTTGCAGTTGTGCGCGGACAGACGCATTCCAATGATCCAGAATGAGCACCAGCGTATCCTCTTTGCTGAGGAGTACCCCATAGTCATGGAAGAGGGAAAAATCCTCTTCCCGGACGGGCAACTTTTCCAGATCACCCGCTTTGGTTGGCGGCAGCCATCCTGCCAGGGCACATACGGCAATGGGCATAAAGTGTTGGCGCCCTGAGAATTGCCGCAGTAAGGGCAGCAGCGTTGCATCACTTTCGTTCATGCGCAATAATTCCGTAATCCGTTCTTTCATGACAATAGGGTATTGGGCTGCCAGCTGTTTTTTTACGGCTTCAGCCTGATCCCGGTCCTGGTTTCGTTTGGCTGCCAAGGAGATACCTTTCTTTAAGGCTTCTACGAGATCATCCGGTTTAATCGGTTTTACTAAATAATCCGTCACAGCTACATGCATGGCCTTATAGACATAATCAAATTCCTTATATGCCGTTACGATGTAAATGAACATGTCCGGATATTTGGCCCGCATCTGTTCGGCTACTTCCAAGCCGTTGTAGCCCGGCATATTGATATCCAGCATGACGAATTCCGGCTTATATTGGTCGATGAGCCGTATGGCTTCTGTGCCATTTTCTGCTGTGCCACAAATCTCTAAGGGCAGCCGGTTCTTTTCAATAACCATTTTTACAAACTGAAAGACAATGACCTCATCGTCTGCAATGACAAGCTTATACATGCGTCTCACCTCCTGCGCATTACGACTGCGTATAGGGTATTTTCAACGTAGCCAGCGTGCCCGTATCAGGCAATTTTTCCAGGCGCAGGCTAAAATTGCCGTCGAAGAACAATTTGAGCCGTAAATAAATATTTTTAAGGCCAATCCCACTGAGATGAATCTTAATGTCATCGGTCTTGGGCAAATTGTGAACCATATCGACGACGTCGTCCGATACACCACAGCCATTATCCCGTACCTGAATGATAATGTGGTCCGTCTCTACATACCCTTTAATCTCCAGTATACCAAGATAATTAATATTCTGAAAGCCATGGAGGATGGCATTTTCAATAAGGACCAGAATACTCATCAAGGGAATCTGGACCGGCAAGATTTCCGGCTGGATGTCAAAGGTCGCCTTAAATTTATCCGGAAAGCGCACTTTTTGAATATATAAGTAGTCACGAATATAATTCAGTTCTTCCTGAATGGTAATTTCTGCCTTTTCTTTTCCCAGGCTGAGACGCAATAAATTGGATAAGGCATAGGTCAGGGACGCAACGTTGGTCGCTCCTTCAATATATGCCTGCTGGGCAATCGTATTGAGCGTGTTGAACAGAAAGTGTACGTTAATCTGGGATTCCAAAAATTTTAGCTGTGTCTGATTCAGCAGTTCTTCCAGCTGTACCTGTGTTTCCCGTTCCCGCGTCAGATCCCGCTTGTACGTATTGAGCTCTTCATCCTTTTGGTTTGTCGTAATCAAATCGACGAAGGTATTGGTCAGCAAGGAAAGATTCTTGGCAATCGCAATGAGGTGATTGGGCGAAATCAGAGGCAGGGCATCGTAATCGGCTTCACTGTTTTTATCCATATGTTGCAGAACAGCTTCATCGGGCAAGTCAGAGATACGGCCAAAGCCGCACAACAAATAGCCCAGCGTAGCATGATTGACCGTGACGGGCAGCTGGTTGACGGTGACGCCGAAACAGCACTGGAAGGTTCCCTCTTCGACAGCCAGCTTTTGCTGCCCGTAGTCAAAGAGGAGACAATTGCCCAGCTTTTTCTTGCGGCAGCGCTTGCATAAGGCCGGTAAATCCTCCTGATTCCCGTAAAGGCTGCCGTCCTGATCCAGCAGGAAGCATTTCATGTGCACCAAGTCGGCAAAATTTACGATGACCTTGTCGAGATTAAATTTCTTGGCCATAGAGGAAAACTTCATCTGATCGAGATAATCGCTTTCGACGAGGGTCTTATTGACATCGGGATAAATGACGCTGATAAAGTGAGCCGGTGTGGCTTCGGGGTTGATGATCCGGTGGGTGCAATCGTTGTCGACGTGACCGATCTTCCCTTTCGTCAGGACAATCTTCCGTTCGCCGCACCAATGATAGCACGTACCGGAAATACCGATTAAAATTTCGTGAAAGCCAAAATGGTTATGCGTTACCTGTACCTTGTTAGGATACAAAATAACCAAGGAAACAATCGGCTGGCTTTCCTTTTCATCCGGATCCAATTGTAGCCAGTACTGTTCGCCCCATTCCCTGACCACGTCGCGAATGATATCTACACCATAGTAATTTTTAATACGTTCCTTCATAGAGGCTGTCTGTTTTCCCATATTTTTTCACCTTATGCGTACCGGCCTTACTGGCCGGCCCTGTTTTCTCTCTGTAAGTTAAGGGCTTATAAAAATGCACAGAGAGTCAGGCCACCTGAAACCAGGCAGCCTGACTCTTATGTACGTTAATCAAAGAAATTTAATAATATAGTTTTAATCTATGCATCACAGGGTATTTCCTGTGCTGTATTAGAATTTGCCCAAAATAGCGCGGGAAATAACGAGGCGCTGAATCTGGTTCGTACCTTCGTAAATCTGTGTAATCTTGGCATCACGCAAGTACCGTTCTACCGGATATTCGCGCGTATAGCCATAGCCACCGAGAACCTGCACGGCATCGAGAGCTACTTTAACAGCCGTATCGGAAGCCAAGGTCTTTGCCATGGCTGCTTCTTTTGCAAAAGGCAGGCCGGCATCTTTTAATTCAGCGGCATGACGTACGAGCTGGCGGGATGCTTCGATCTGGATAGCCATGTCAGCGAGCATGAAGCTGATGACCTGCTGTTTCGCAATCGGTTTGCCGAACTGAATGCGGACTTTGGAATATTCCAAAGCAGCTTCGTAGGCAGCCTGGGCGATACCTACAGCCTGGGAACCGATACCAATGCGGGCGCCGTCGAGAACGGCCATAGCGCTGGAGAAGCCTTTGCCTTCTACGCCTAAGAGGTTTTCTTTCGGAATACGGCAATCCTGGAACACGAGTTCCCGAGTAGCCGAAGCGCGGATACCTAATTTGTGTTCTTTTTTGCCAAAGGTAAAGCCCGGTGTGCCTTTTTCTACGATGAAGGCAGAAATGCCACGCGTACCTTTGCTCTTATCCGTGCTGGCCAATACGGTGTATACGTCTGCTTCGCCACCGTTACTGATAAAGCATTTGCTGCCGTTTAATACGTATTCATCACCGTCGAGAACAGCTGTCGTCTGTACACCGGCAGCGTCGGAGCCGGCATTCGGTTCCGTCAGGGCGAAGGCGCCTACTTTTTTGCCTGTAGCAAGATCAGGAACATATTTCTTCTTCTGTTCTTCCGAACCATTCATCAGGATCGGCATAATACCTGTCGACGTGTGAATAGCCATGATGGCACCTGTTGCGGCATCGGCTTTAGCAATTTCTTCAATAGCTGCTACATAGGTTACCGTATCTGTTTCTGCGCCACCCAGGGATTCGGGTACAGGCATACCCATGAGACCTAATTCTGCCATCTTATGGATATTATCCCAAGGGAATTCTTCCGTTTCATCGTAATGGGCAGCGTTAGGAGCAATTTCCTGTTTGGCAAAATCAGCGACAACTTTGATTAAGCTTGCTTGTTCTTCATTCAAAAATGACATATTGCTAGTACCTCCACATGTGTAAGTTAAGAAATTAACAGAGAAGAAAAAGGTGCTTATTTTTTCTTCATTACCATAACAGTAGCTTGGCCGTCGATGACGACTTCGCCACATTGGTTCTTAATGACAGTGCTCAGGACAATACGCTGTTTGGCATCGATCTTTTCGATAACTTCTGCCGTAGCAGTAATCGTATCACCGATTTTAACGGGTTTTACGAATTTTACGTTCTGAGATAAGTATAACCCATTTCTGCCCGGAATGCCACAGCCTACGAGCGTAGAAATAAAGGAAGCTGTCAGCATGCCGTGGCAAATGCGTTCGCCAAACATGCTGTTTTTAGCGTATTCCGGATTGACATGCAGTGGATTGAAGTCCCCGATGATCCCGGCAAAATTTACGACATCAGCTTCGCTGATCATTTTGGTAATGCTGGCAGTTTCTCCTAATTCGATATCGTCATAGGCTCTTTCTGCAACAAAATCTCTGTGTTGAACCATCGGGTTAACACACTCCTTTACTGTAATAGTATGTCTTAGTCTTCAAAAACGGCGCCTTCCATTGCGGAAGAAACGAGTTTCGAATACCGCGATAAGTAGCTTCCCTTCTGAATGTAATTCTGTTCCGGACGCTTCCAGGCAGCTTTACGACGGGCCAGTTCTTCTTCCGGAACCAACAATTCTACACGCTGTTCGTTGAGGTCGATTTCAATCTGATCGCCTTCCTGTACCAGAGCGATCGGACCGCCTTCAGCAGCTTCCGGAGAAACGTGGCCGACGCAGGCGCCGGACGTAGCGCCGGAGAAACGGCCGTCTGTTACGAGGCCTACTTCCTTAGAAAGACCCATGCCGACAATAGCAGCTGTAGCTGTGAGCATTTCGCGCATGCCCGGGCCGCCTTTCGGTCCTTCATAACGGACGACAACGATATCGCCAGGGTTGATTTCGCCACCATAAATAGCTTTTACAGCAGCTTCTTCCTGGTCAAATACACGGGCCGGACCCTGATGATGGAGCATTTCCGGTGCAACGGCAGCTTTTTTACATACAGCACCGCCCGGAGCCAGCGTACCATAGAGGATTTCCAAGCCGCCTGTCTGGGAGTAGGCGTTTTCCGGTGTTTTGATGATTTCGTCATTGATGACTTTGCCATCGGCTACATTGGCTGCTACTTTTTCTCCCGTAACAGTCAGGCAGTCGCCATGGATGAGGCCCAAATCAAACAGTTCCTTCATGACCGCTTTGACACCGCCGGCATAATGGAAGTCAGCCGGATAGCAGCCATTCGTGGCTGGTTTAATCTTAACGAGGTGCGGTACCTTTTTGGCAATATCCGTGAAGACATTGACGTCAAAATCGATATCTGCAGCATGAGCCAGAGCTGTTAAGTGCAATACCGTATTGGTCGAACCGCCGATAGCCATGTCGACGGCAATAGCGTTTTCAATAGCTTCTTTTGTAATAATCTGACGGGGCAGGATGTTATCCCGTACGAGGTCCATGATCTTCATGCCGGTTCTCTTAGCCAAAGCCAGTCTCTGGCCGGTAGCAGCCAGCATATCCGAACCGGGCAGGCAAAGGCCCAAGGCTTCGGTCATATAGTTCATCGTGTTGCCTGTGCCGAGCAGGTTACAAGCACCACAGCCAGGCAGGGCCACTTGTTCACGGCGGGACAATTCATCGCGTGTAATAATACCGCGGACTACGTCGCCCTGGTCAGCCATGAGGTCTGTATAGTTGATCTTGCGGCCATCGATGCAGCCTGTAGCCATGGTACCGCCGCTGATGAGAATAGCCGGAATATTCAGGCGTACAGCTGCCAGGAGCATCCCCGGTGTAATCTTGTCACAGTTCGTAATCAATACCATGGCATCATACTGATGGGCATTAACCATGCATTCGATAGAATCGGCAATCAATTCGCGGCTGGCCAGCGGATAGTGCATACCATAATGGCCTTGGGCAATACCATCGCAGATGGCAATAGTCGGGAATTCTACAGGTGTACCGCCGTTAGCAATAATGCCTTCTTTGACGGCTTTGGCAATGCTGTCCAAATGAACGTGGCCAGGCATGGCTTCGTTCTGTGTATTTACGACGGCAACGATCGGTTTTTCCAGATCTTCCGGCAAAAAGCCCATGGAATAATATAATGCGCGATGTGTTGCTCTTTCAATGCCCTTAGTAGTAATTTCGCTTCTCATAAAACGTATGCTCCTTTTTAAATAAATTGTATAATCGCATTGCCTTAGCACGAACGGGAGCGCACGATATTTTACATATACGTACGTCCTTTCACTTAACGAGACATTCTCTATACGTATTCATGCCCGGCAACTTTAGTCAGAACTATGAGTATCTCTCACAAATGGCCTTACATTTCCGAATAGTTACATCTATAGAATACCATATTGGCCAAATTTTTTATCTTAAAATTTTGACCTTTCATTTAATATTTTTGTCATCCCCAGGTTCGTCCCGGTCTTATTCCGGCAGGGTAAAAATTTTACCGGGATTCAAAATATCTTCCGGGTCGAAGACCTTCTTAATTTCCCGCATGTATTCCAGCTGCACAGGATTGGTAAAGGTTTCCATTTCTTTAATCTTCTTGCAGCCAATGCCGTGTTCCCCTGATAACCGGCCGCCTAGCTGATAGACGAGGCCATAGAGGTCCTGATGGAAGGCATCGAGTTTTTCATTCCACACGTCATCCGGTGTATCACATTGCATGGCATGGACGTGAATGTTGCCATCGCCTATATGGGCCGCCGTAATCGTCCGGATACCGTACTTGCCTTCAAGCTCAGGCAGCTTTTTGATGAGCGTGCTGATTTTATCAATGGGCACGACGATATCTTCTGCATAAAAGACGAGGCTTTCAATGCGCGTCGCTTCAGCGATGTCGCGTCGGGCCCGCCAAATCCGGTCCTGGTCGGCCATCAGCAAATCGACTGCGTGTATACTTTCACATAAGCTGACAATTTTTTCCATCTTCTGGTCTGTTTCTTCTTCCGTCAGGCCATCGATGGTAATGATGACATAGGTGACATTTTCTTCCTCTGCATGAGGCAGGTCGATTTTAAGGTTCTTTTTGCACAAGCGGATACAATTTGTATCCATTAATTCCAAGGAAATAGGATTAATCCCTTCCTTTAAAATCAGGTTAGGCAGCTGCAGTGCGTCATCGATGTCGTGGAACACAGCCAGCAGGTCTGCCGTATTCTTAGGCAAAGGCTGCAATTTCAGCGTCGCTTCGGTGACAACGACCAGTGTCCCTTCGGAACCGATAATCAGCTGTTCCAGGGCATAGCCTGTACTCTGCTTTTTAAGGCGGGCACCGACATCGAGGATTTCGCCACGCGCCGTAACACAGCGCAGGGAATACACCTGATTGCGTGTCGTACCAAAGCGGACAGCCTTGTTGCCGCCGGCATTGGTCGAAATATTGCCGCCAATTTCACAGCCTGCATCGACGCTGCAGGGATCTCCGGCATAGAGCAAGCCATGTTCTTTCGCTGCATTCTGGATTTCAATCGTCGGCGTCCCGGCTTGTACGCGGACAAACATATTGACCGGATCCAATTCCAGGATTTTATTCATCCGGTCGAATACGAGGACAATACCACCGCACACCGGAATGGCGCCACCGGCCAGTCCTGTACCGCCACTGCGCGGTGTAACAGGAATGCGCAAACGGGTTGCCAGTTTCATAATGGCGGCTACTTGTTCCGTCGTTTCAGGATAGACAACAGCTTCCGGCATATGATGATACAACGTATTTTCTTCCTGATCCGTTTTGTAGCCTGCCAGTTTATCCGGATCGTTTGAAGCGTAGTGGGAACCTACGATTTGCTTCAATTCTTCCATAATTTCAGGTGTTACAGATTGATACGGTCGCATTTATCATGACACCTTCTTTTTATATACTAATTTGAGTTATACGAAAAAGTCATTATACACGCCTAAAAAAACAGATCTTGTTCCTGCCAGAACCTGGCCCTGGCAGGAACAACTATCTGTCTATTCTATGGTTAGCATAGAAACGAGCTTTATTTGTCTAAAGATAAGTCAAAGGCTTTTTGCGTTCTTACATAGCTTTCATAACGATCACGCGCATCCTTTTCCGTCTTCTGATACAGTGCTTCAGCTTGATCAGGATCTACCTTCTGGAGAGAAGCAAAGCGTACTTCGCCCATGAGGAAGTCACGGAAGTTAGCCTTCGGTTCTTTCGAATCCAGGCTGAACGGATTCTTGCCCTGATCCTTCAGATCCGGGTTGTAGCGGTACAGCTGCCAGTAACCGGCATCAACGGCACGTTTCTGTTCCAGCTGGCTGCTGCCCTGACCGGCTTTAAGACCGTGGTTAATGCACGGTGCATAGCCGATGATGATGGACGGGCCATCATAGGCTTCTGCTTCGGCAATAGCCTTCATGAACTGATTCGGGTCGGCACCCATAGCTACCTGAGCTACATAAATGTAGCCATAGCTCATGCACATCATGCCCAAATCCTTCTTCTTCGTCCGTTTACCCATCGTAGCGAATTTACCAACAGCAGCCGTCGGCGTAGCTTTGGAAGGCTGACCGCCTGTATTGGAATATACTTCTGTATCGAAGATGAATACGTTGACATTTTCATCCTGTGCCAATACGTGATCCAGGCCGCCGAAGCCGATATCATAAGCCCAGCCGTCACCACCAAAGATCCACGTGCTACGTTTGATCAAATACTGTTTCATGCTATATACGCGTTCTAATTCGTATTTGCCGGCTTTTTCTTTTTCCAGTGCAGCAATGACAGCATCCGAACGTTCCCGTGTGCCGTCGGCTACTTCCATGTTGTCTTCCCAGTCCTGCAGGAGTGCTGCCAGTTCCGGCGAAGCAACGGCTTTGGCATCGTCGACGTAGCCCTTCAGGAGTTCCCGGTTGCTGCGGTCGCCAATGAAGAAGCCTAAGCCATATTCGGCATTATCTTCAAAAAGCGAGTTGCCCCAAGCCGGGCCATGCCCCTGCTGGTTCATCTTGTAGCCGTTTGTCGGCGCACTGCCGCCCCAAACGTTAGAGCAGCCGTGGGCATTGGCAATGATCATGCGGTCGCCGAAGAGCTGCGTAATAACCTTGGCATACGGTGTTTCTGCACAGCCTGCGCAAGCGCCTGTAAATTCGAGGTACGGCATTTCAAACTGCGAGCCTTTTACGGTCGTTTTGTCGAGGAAGTTCGGTTTCTGCGGCAAATCAACGAGGTAATCCCAGAGAGCCGCTTTATCCTGTTCCTTATCATAATCGGTCATTTCCAGTGCCTGAGCCGGGCAAACCTTGACGCACGAGGTGCAGCCCAGACAGTCGTTTACGGAAATAGCAATGGTAAAGTTGTATTTGTCAGTGCCAATGGCTTTCTTCTTAGCCAAACCTGCCGGAGCCTGTGCGGCTTCTTCATCGGTTGTCAGGAACGGACGGATAGCAGCGTGGGGGCAAACGAAGGAGCATTTATTACACTGTACGCATTTATCTACATCCCAAGTCGGTACGAATACGGAAGCACCGCGTTTTTCTTCTTTTGCTGTATCCAGGGGGTATGTGCCATCTTCCCAGCCATCGTAGATGGATACAGGGAATGTATCGCCCTGAAGAGCTTCCATGGGGGCAGCGAATTTCTTGAAGAATTCCGTATGTTTCATCGTGTCCGTTGTCTGATCTTCTGCTGTAGCCCAGCTTTCCGGATACGAAACGGGAACGATGGACTGTACACCGGCATCAATAGCGGCCCAGTTCATGTCGACAACACGCTGGCCTTTATTGCCATACGACGTGACGACGGAATCCTTCAATTTGCTGATTGCCAGATCCAAGGGGATAACGTTAGCCAATTTGAAGAAGGCCGACTGCATGACCATGTTGATACGGCCGCCGAGACCGATCTTCTGTGCAATGGCAACGGCGTCGACAATGTAGAATTTGACATGGTTCTTGGCAATACTGCGTTTCAGGGAAGCCGGCAGTTTTTCTTCCAGTTCAGCCGGAGACCACGTGCAGTTCAAGAGGAATGTGCCGCCTTCTTTGATGCCCTGGAGCAAATCGAAATTATGTACATAGGACTGACGATGGCAGGCAATAAAGTCGGCCTGATGAATCAGATAGGGCATGCGGATCGGTTCTTTACCAAAGCGCAGGTGCGATACGGTTACACCGCCGGATTTCTTGGAGTCATAGGCAAAATACCCCTGTGCATAGAGGTCCGTATTGTCACCGATAATTTTGATAGCCGATTTATTGGCGCCAACAGTACCGTCAGAGCCAAAGCCCCAGAACTTGCAGGCATGGAGTTCTTCCTGGCCCAGGTTGATATCGCTGGTTCTCGGCAAAGAAAGGTTGGTTACGTCGTCGACAATGCCGAGGACGAAATGATTTTTCGGTTCGCTCTGTTCGAGGTTATCGAAGCAGGCAACGACATCAGCCGGCAAATATTCTTTACCGCCCAAGCCAAAGCGGCCGGCATAAATCTGCGGTGCAGCCTGTGCCGTAGCATACGTAGCAGCTACACTCAGGTAAACCGGATCACCATTAGCACCCGGTTCTTTCGAACGGTCCAGAACGGCAATGCGTTTTACCGTCTTAGGCAAAGCGGCCAGGAAGTGTCTTTCCGACCACGGGCGGAAGAGGTGGATATTGAGACAGCCTACTTTACGGCCCTGGGCAACGAGACGGCGGACAGTTTCTTCGGTTACTTCGGCACCACTACCCATGATGACGATAACGTTTTCTGCATCCGGTGCACCTGTATAATTGAAGAGATGATATTCACGGCCTGTAATTTCCTGAACTTTCTTCATATAGTCTTCGACCATATCAGGAATGGCATCGTAGAATTTATTACGCGATTCTAAGTGCTGCATGTAAATATCGCCGGTTTCACAAGCACCACGCCATACAGGATGATCCGGGTTCAAGGCGCGCTGACGGAATTCAAGCAATGCGTCCTGATCGATAAACTGTTCCAAATCCTTATAATCGATAACTTCGATTTTTTGAATTTCATGGGACGTACGGAACCCATCGAAGAAGTTCATGAACGGCACACGGCTGGAAATGGCAGCAGCGTGGGCAATGGCCGACAAATCCATGACTTCCTGTACACTCGATTCAGCAAGCATAGCCACACCGGTGCTGCGGGTCGTCATGACATCGTTGTGTTCAGCAAAAATGGTCAGGGCGTGGGAAGCAACCGTACGGGAAGCTACATGGAATACACCTGGCAATAATTCGCCGGCAATTTTGAACATGCTCGGAATCATGAGCATGAGACCCTGGGAAGAGGTAAAGGTATTGGCTAAGGCACCACACTGCAACGCACCATGCATAGCGGCTACAGCACCGCCTTCAGACTGCATTTCCTGAAGCTTTACAGTATGACCAAATAAATTCTTCTTACCCTGGGCAGCCCATTCATCTACGTGTTCGGCCATCGGCGATGAAGGCGTAATAGGGAATACAGAAGCTACTTCCGTAAACGCATAGGCAATATACGCTGCTGCCGTGTTCCCATCCATCGTTTTAAACTTTCTTTCCATTGTTTTGAACACCTCTCCTAAACTAAATGACTACGTATCAAGTGAAAAAAGCCACTTGCCATATATGAATCTACCATCTTGTAACTATTACGCTTTAAGGATACTACAAAAAGCCTCTCCTTGATTTGAAATTTTTTTACCTCTGTCTTAGTATTTTTACCCATTTTTGACATTCAAATAAATCATAGGTCATACAAGGCATACAAAAAAAGCAAAAACATGTTTCTATAGCGTCTTGCTCTGTTCCCTCATTCCCATCAATTACATTTATGTATTTGCGATATATTCAATAAATTTAAAAGAAAAATTATTTTTTATAGTAACTTTTTTAAATTTTATAAATGATTCTCAACAAATACGCAGATGCCGCAGAATTGCAATGCGAAATAGCCTATGCTATAATGAAGATAAGTATTTGACAAATAATCTGTACAAAGAGGTGTTAATGATGGACGAATTCGATAATATTGCCCAGTACCCTATTTATTTTGCTCCTGGCTGTCAGCTGCTGCAATTGCAGCCTGGTATGGTTTCCGACGTGTATGATTACCTGCGTCATCTGTTTGGTAATAACATTCATCTGTACACGCGCTGCTGTGGTCTCGACGATGCGAACCAGCACAATGAAGAAGCCGTATTTATTACATTATGCGATGCCTGTTTCCGGATTTATGGCTTAACCTATGCCAACCTCCATATGAGAGATTTCTGGGAAGTCTATGATGAATACAAAGATATTTATCCCTTAGGCGATAAGGAACAGGAATTGCGTGCAGCCTTGAAATCCACGCTCTGCGATAACGTCTTCCCGCAGGCCAAATTAAAAGACTGGCTCGACGAATGGAAGAGCTGGAGCACAAGCAACAAAGATTTTAAAGACGAAGCAGCTTTTAAGTAATGCCAAAGACTGGAACGCACAGGTTCCAGTCTTTTTTTGTCTCTTTTTCCGCGTTGTTTGTCTCTTGCTCCCCTGGTATTGACAGTAACCCATGGCACCATAATTTATTTTTTCTAACATATAACAATATTTACAAAAAAAGCCTTGCAATAAGTAATAGACCCTGCTATAATGTAGTTGTAAAAAATAAGAGTTATTTGTTAGTAACAATCAATAGTTAATTTCAAAATGTCTTTAATTACTGTGGGAGGTAATTACTATGAAAAAATTTGTATGTGGCGTTTGCGGTTTTGTATTTGAAGGCAATGAAGCTCCGGAAAAATGTCCGCAGTGTGGCGCTCCGAAAGAAAAATTCTCGGAACTCGTTGAAGGCGAAAAAGTATATGCTGATGAACATCGCGTAGGCATCGCTAAAGGCGTTGATGAAAGAATCCTCGAAGGTCTCCGTCAGAACTTCACAGGCGAATGCTCCGAAGTTGGTATGTATCTCGCTATGAGCCGTGTTGCTGACCGCCAGGGCTATCCGGAAGTTGCCGAAGCTTACAAACGCATTGCTTACGAAGAATCCGAACACGCTGCTAAATTTGCTGAACTGCTCGGCGAAGTCGTAACGGACGACACGAAGAAGAACCTCGAAATGCGTGCTGCTGCTGAACAGGGCGCTTGCGCAGGCAAGAAAGAAATCGCAACCCTTGCTAAACAGCTGAACCTCGATGCTATCCATGATACAGTTCATGAAATGTGCAAAGACGAAGCACGTCATGGCCGCATCTTTGATGGTCTCCTGGCACGTTATTTCGCTAAATAATCTCCTCCTCTTTCTCCCGCTTCTCGTGAAGCGGGAGATTTTTTCTTTTCTGTTTTTAAAAACCGCGAGTCCATACTGAAAATTTCTTTCAATATGGACTCGCGGTTTTATTTCGTTTGTTGCTTATTTAATGACTAATTGTTGTTTATAACCTTTAATCCGCTGCTTCAGTGGCAGCCAATCCAGAACCTTCTTAATATTGCGATCCCAGAATTCCCATACGTGATCGCCATCTTCTTCCCAGAACTCTATCTCTGTCAGCTGGCGGGCTTTTTCGTAAAAGGCGACGTTGCAGGGATATAAGAAATCCTGACGGCCGACGGCACAAAGCATTTTCGGCAGCTCAATTCCCTTTTCTTTGGCCGCTTTAATTTCCACGAGGAGATCGTCTTTACCGCCACGGGGATCCCTATTATCAAAGGTCATCCACTTTTCTGCATCAAAATAGAAATCATCTGAATCATAAAAAATTCCTACGTCGACGACGCCGGACAGGCTGGCTGCTGCTGCATACTGTTCCGGACAAAGGGCCGCAGCGTGCAAGGCGCCGTAGCCTCCCATAGAAAGGCCGGCAATAAACGTGTCTTCCCGCTTCTGGGAAATGCGGAACATGTTGTTCATAATTTCCGGAAGTTCTTTTGTAATATAATCAAAGTAACGATAGCCATGCGGCTGATTAATATAATGGCCCCTGCCTGTCGTAGGCATAACGACGACCAGGCCCATATCCATGACATACTGCTCAATGTTGGTAAAACGAATCCAGCTTGTCTGATCCCGCATGATTCCGTGCAGCAAGTACAAAACCTGGAAAGGGGGTTTGATGACACTGCGCAGCGGCTCAGGCGTGCGCGCACAATTCTGCGGATAAATCACTTCCACGCCCGTATCAATTTTTAAAGCATCGGAATAGAATTCAACGTGAAGAGATGGCATAGGAATCGCTCCTTTCGCTGCAAAGGCAGCCACACGGGAATCCATTACAACGGTAAAAAGACCATATCCCGAAAGGGCCGTAATCGCATACATACAAATGATGCCTATATAAAAGCATATACTATATACTTCCATTATAATTGCAATCTGTTACCCGTCAATATACGAACAGGAAAAAGGCTCCCTGTTACAGGAGCCTTTTTCCTAACCGATTGCCTCACTTGGTGCAAGGCCTCATTTTTTGTTATTTACTTGCC
This sequence comes from Megasphaera hominis, assembly GCF_014269395.1. Classification (GTDB taxonomy): domain Bacteria; phylum Bacillota; class Negativicutes; order Veillonellales; family Megasphaeraceae; genus Megasphaera; species Megasphaera hominis. Next base: position 13,860 of record NZ_JACOGK010000003.1, on the reverse strand, counting down.
TAAGCGATAGAGAAAATCTTTGTAGCCAAACGTATGGAGACATTCCAATTGTCCCGTTTCGTGCAATACATAAATAGCCGGCAAGGGCATGCCATTGAAGGTATTATTCTTGCAGGTCGTATAGATTGCCATATCGCCGAAGAGGAGAAAGTCTCCCGGCTGGAGAGGCTGAGCAAAGCTATAATCGCCAATAACGTCACCGGCCAGACAGGTCGGTCCGCCTAAGCGATAGGTATAGGACTGCTCCCCGGCTTCACCGGAACCATACAGGGGTGGCCGGTACGGCATTTCAATGACATCCGGCATATGGCAGGCAGCGCTCGTATCAACCATAGCCACGTGCGTCGTGCCGTTAACCAGTACATCGAGCACTTCTGTCGCCAAATAGCCGGCATTGAGAGCCCACGCTTCCCCCGGTTCCAGATAGACCTCGACGTGCCACTTTTTCTGAGCCGTCGTGATGCAGGTTTCCAGTTCGGCCAGATCATACCCTGGGCGCGTCACGTGATGACCACCACCCATATTGAGCCATTTCAGCTGCGGCAGGATAAAGCCGAACTTCTCTTCTACAGCCTTCAGTGTCGTCGCCAAGGCAGACGAATCCTGTTCACAGAGTGTATGGAAATGGAGGCCGTCCAAGAGAGCAATCAGATCTGCTGTCATATGCGCATCCCATTGGGCCCGCGTCGTGCCGAGACGGCTGCCCGGTGCACACGGGTCATAGAGGGACGTCCCCTCTTGTGTCGAGCATTCGGGGTTAATCCGCAGGCCCAGGCTGCGGCCGGCAGCTTTAGCCGCCGGACCGAATTTAGCCAGCTGGGAAGGCGAATTAAAGACGATATGATCGGCATAGCGGATGACCTCAGGAAATTGAGTTTCCTTATAGGCACCGCAATAGACATGAACTTCTTTTCCCGGCATCTTTTCGGCACCCAGACGGGCCTCATAAAGGCCACTGGCCTCAGTACCACTCACGTAGTCTGCCAAAAGAGGGTATAAGTCGTAATTGGAAAAGGCTTTCTGGGCCAAGAGGAAATGACAGCCCGTCCGCTTGGCAATGGCTGCCATCATTTCTCCATTATGACGCAGCATAGCTTCGTCAAGAATGTAGCACGGCGTCGGCAGCTGGCCGAAGAGTTCTTTTGGTGTTTTCCCGTGCAGGCCTGCAAAAGCAGGCGGCACGGTATATAAAGACGTCGTCATTACGGCACCAAAACGGGATGATGCGTTTCCGAACGGGGCAGTCCATGCTGATCGAGCGCATCCAGGAACGGATCGGGATCCAGTTCGTCTACAGTATAGACACCGGGTTTGTTCCATTTACCCGTCAGCATCATGAGGGCCCCACACATAGCCGGTACGCCTGTCGTATAGCTGACACCCTGGCTGCCCACTTCACGATAACATTCTTCGTGATCACAAATGTTATAGATATAATAGGTCTTTTCCTGGCCATCCTGCTTGCCCGTAAAGATGCAGCCAATGTTTGTCTTGCCTTTTGTCCGGGGACCGAGGCTGGCCGGATCCGGCAAGAGTGCCTTGAGGAACTTGATGGGCACAATCTGATGGCCTTCAAATTCGATGGGGCTCGTCGAAAGCATGCCGACGTCTTCGAGACAACGCATGTGATCGAGATAGCTCTGGCCAAAGGTCATAAAGAAACGAATCCGTTTTGCTTCCGGAATGGTCTGGGCCAGGCTTTCAATTTCTTCGTGATGCAGGAGGTACATATCCTTGTCACCGACCTGGTCGAAATTGTATTCCCGTTTGATGCTCATAGCCGGGATTTCTACCCAATGGCCGTCTTCCCAATAGCTGCCCGGTGCGGATACTTCGCGCAGGTTAACTTCAGGATTGAAATTCGTCGCAAAGGCATAGCCATGGTCGCCACCATTGCAGTCGAGGATATCAATCGTATCAATCGTATCGAATTCATGCTTTTTAGCATAGGCACAATAGGCCTGGGTAACGCCCGGGTCAAAGCCGCAGCCTAAGAGGGCCATGAGTCCGGCTTTTTCGAATTTTTCACGATAGGCCCACTGCCAGCTGTAATCGAAATAGGCCGAGAAACCTTCTTCTTTGCAGCGTTTTTCATAAATAGCACGCCATTCCGGGTCGTCCGTATTTTCCGGTTCGTAGTTGGCCGTATCCATATAGTTCACACCACAAGCCAGGCAGGCATCCATGATAGTCAGGTCCTGATACGGCAAGGCGACGTTCATTACCAGATCGGGCTGGTACGATTTGATGAGGTCAATCAGCTGCTGTACGTCGTCAGCATCAACCTGGGCCGTCGTAATTTTAGTCTGTGTCTTGCCTATAAGCTTGGCTGCCAGGTCGTCGCATTTGGATTTCGTCCGGCTGGCGATGCACAATTCCGTAAAGACCTCGCTCACCTGACAACATTTCTGAATGGCTACGGAAGCAACACCGCCACAGCCAATAACAAGTACTTTGCTCATAATTTCGTCTCCTTTCCCCCTTCTTATGCAGAGGGGCAGCATTTCTTTTCTAAAGCTAACAGCATTTCCCGTACGACCTTGCAGGCCGTTGCCGTCGATACACCACTGGCGTCCAGCATGGGCGCCAGCTCATTGACATCGGCGCCAATGACACGGGTTGTGCAGACAGCGCGCAACGCGCGCAGTAATTCCATAAACGTGACTCCCCCTGCTTCGGGCGTACCGGTGCCGGGAAATGCAGACGGGTCCAGACAATCGAGATCGATTGTAAAGTATACCGGTACCTGGCGCTGCCGCAGGTCTTTGACCAGTGACTCTACGCAGGCAAAGCTAAAGGGATGCATATCCGTATGCTCTTTGGCAAAGAGAAATTCCTCCCGTTCACCACTACGGATGGCAAATTGATGAATGCGGCCATCGCCGACGAGATCATGGCAGCGCCGCATGACGCAGGCATGACTGAGCTTAGCCCCGAGATAATCGTCCCGCAGGTCTGCATGGGCATCAAACTGGATGATGTGCAGATCCGGGTATAGTTCCAAGGCCGCCCGGACAGCGCCGAGGGTTACCAGGTGCTCGCCGCCCAAGAGAAAGGGCAGCTTGCCGTCGCCTAAGATGATGGCAGCCCGCGCCTGAATATCGGCCAGGGCTGCGTCAGAGCTGCCAAAACAAAGCTCCAGGTCACCACTGTCGAAGACGGCACAATCCGTCAGATCTGCATGCTGGTAAAGACTGAATGTTTCCAGGCCAAAGCTTTCATGGCGGATGGCCGGCGGGCCAAAACGGGCGCCGGGGCGGAAGCTGGTTGTCGAATCAAAAGGGGCCCCGTAGAGCACGATGCGGGCTTTTTCGTAGGGTACGTTGCAGGCAATAAAGGTTTCTACATTGGGTGACAGCATCCTACTTTTCCACCTCCTGCAGCATTTCTTCCAGGAATGCCGGCAGCCAGAAAGAGCCTACGTGCAGACGCGTTGTGTAATAGCGCGTATGCAAGTGCAGGGCAGACCAGGCTTCGGCGTCGAGATCATTTACAGGGTGATATTTTTTGCTGGCAAAGCCAAAGAGCCAATACCCGGCGGCATACGTCGGGATATGAGCCTGATAGACCTTGCTGATCGGGAAGGTCTGGGCAATGCGCTGATGGCTTCGCTGCATGGCCTGGGCATCTTCCGAATAGAAAGGGCTGCCCTGCTGGTTGACCATAATGCCATCAGCCTTGAGGGCGTGGAAACAGCTGCCATAAAACTCCCGTGTAAAGAGGCCTTCTGACGGACCAAAGGGATCCATGGAATCGACGATGATCAAGTCATATTCCGCTTCACAGCTGCGAATAAATTTCAAGGCATTTTCAAAATGGATGTGTACACGGCTGTCATCGAGACGGCACGCATTGCCGGGCAGGTAATTACGGCAAGCCTGGACAACTTCCGGATCCATTTCGACGAGGTCGATCCGTTCGACCCGGTCGTAACGCGTCAGTTCCCGTACGACGCCGCCATCGCCGGCACCAATAACCAGGATGACCTTGCAGTCCTGATGGACAGCCATGGGCACATGGGTTATCATTTCATCATAAATGAATTCGTCCCGTTCCGTCAGCATGACGTTACCGTCCAGCGTCAGAACGCGGCCAAATTCCGGTGTTTCGAAAATGTCGATACGCTGGTATTCGCTCTGCTTAGAATACAAATGACGGTTTACACGGATGCTATGCTTAACATCCGGTGTATGAAATTCACTAAACCAAAATTCCATCAAATCCCCCTCTTTCAGGCCAATACATTAATGCGCTGCAAATCCGGATCTTCTGAGCCGGTCATGCTGCAGCCTTTTTCTTTAGCGTACTGAATATGTTCCAGTATGTCTTTCGTAATTTTTTCTCCCGGTGCCAAAATAGGAATACCCGGCGGGTAACACATAACGAATTCGCTGCAGACGCGGCCTTCGCTTTCTTCCAGGGGCAAACTGATTTTATCGGCATAAAACGCTTCCTGCGGGCTCATGACGACGACCGGTTCTACGTATTCCTGGGTCAGCATGCCGGCAGGGCTCTTCTGATAGTGCCGGCGAATTTCTGCCAAGGCGCTGACCAGGCGTTCCAATTCCTGCATACGGTCGCCCATGGAGAGATAGGCCAGGATATTGCCGATATCACCAAATTCGATTTGGATATCGTATTCATCCCGCAAAATGTCATAGACTTCAATGCCGGCCAGGCCGATATCCAGCGTATGAATACTGAGCTTTGTAATATCGAAATCAAAAACCGAGTCGCCATTCATCAGTTCCCGGCCAAAGGCGTAATAGCCGCCGATCGCATTGATTTCCTGCCGCGCATAGGCCGCCATGTCGACGACTTTATGGAAAATTTCCGGGCCGTGCAAAGCCAGGTGGCGACGGCTGATATCGAGGCTGGACATGAGCAGGTAGCTCCCGGAAGTAGTCTGCATAAGGTTAATAATCTGCCGCACATAACCGGCATGAATATTAGGACCGATGAGAAGGAAGCTCGACTGGGTCAGACTGCCACCGCTTTTATGCATCGATACAGAGGCCATATCGGCACCGGCAGCCATAGCCGATACAGGCAGACCGTTGCCAAAATAAAAATGGGTACCGTGGGCTTCATCGACGAGGCAGCGCATGCCGGCAGCATGCGCCATATTGACAATAGCCCGCAGGTCACTGCAAATACCATAATATGTCGGGTTATTTACCAGAACGGCTACGGCCTTGGGATGCTTGGCAATGGCCTTGGCCACTTCTTCGCGCTGCATGCCCAGGGAAATACCTAAGCGGGCATCGATAGCCGGGTTGACATATACCGGAATGGCACCGCACAGGACGAGTGCATTGATGACGCTTTTATGTACATTGCGTGGCAAAATGATTTCATCGCCCCGCTTACAGACGGTGAGGATCATGCTCTGTACAGAGCTTGTCGTACCGCCAACCATGAGAAACGCGTGGGCTGCATGAAAGGCTTCTGCAGCCAAATCTTCGGCTTCCTTGATGACCGATACAGGATGACACAGGTTATCCAGCGGTTTCATACTGTTGACGTCGACGCCGACACACTTTTCGCCCAAAAAGGCCGTCAGTTCCGGATTGCCCCGGCCCCGCTTATGGCCTGGTACGTCAAAGGGAACGACGCGCATTTCCCTAAATTTCTGGAGCGCCTCATAAATCGGCGCCCGACTCTGATCCAAATGATGTTTACGTGTTTCCAAAATTTCCATACACCCCCAGATTGCCTATAAAAAAAGCGCAAGCTGTGCCTGGCACAACTTGCGCTCCTATTCGGGCAATGAACTGTCTTTCGTCATACGGCCTAAAGGCACGCACAAAAACAGACCACAACGGGACGGATGATCAGAGTCTATATAGCAATTCTACTTTTACTACTCGTATTGACCGTTTCACAAGTTAGCGCACAGGCGCATTTCGGTTATGAAGTAACCAACTTTTGAAAGCTGAGCGCATGTCACTCAATCAATAAGGCAGCACCTAAAAGGCTGCCAATCGGCAGTGGACCCGGCTGTCCGTATGGCCTTGACTTTTCCCATGGAAAGTGGTCCCGTACAATTGCTTTGAAAAGACCCTTGCCGTTATCTTTTCAAAATCAGACATCATTTTATCATGACTTAAAGGTATTGTCAATTTCCACCTTACCGGGAGAGTGCTTTATAGTGCTGATGAACAGGCAACAGAGCTCCCCTCCGGCAACAGTATACCTTATACGTGTGCCAGCACAGCCTGCTTCAGTGTTTCTAAGGGCATCGCTCCGATCTTGCGGTCGACGACGCGGCCGTCCTTAAAAATCAGAAACGTCGGCAAGACTTCGACTTCATACTGCTGCACCAATTCCGGTTCCGCATCACTGTCCACCTTGCCGAAGAAAACCTGATCGCCTAACTGGGATGAAAGCGCTGCATACACAGGAGCCATCTGGGTGCAATAACCGCACCAGGTAGCCCAAAAATCGACGACAGCCACACCTTTATGGGATACGACACTGCCAGTAAAATCAGACGTTGTTAATTCTTTTACGTTGCTCATAGGACATGCTCCTTTATCTTTTTAATTATACCATTAAATACTCCTGTCGTCATGGCCTTAGCCACCAGCAGAGAGGCTGACGAAACGAATGGGAATATCTTATTTCTGTTTTTATTGTATCACGCTATTCTATTTTGTCAAATTAAATTTGTTAAAATCTTTTTTGTATCTTGCCTAACCGGCCTGCCTGCGCGTATACTTAACCTATACTAAGAAAGAGGGGGCGATCAACATGATTCGCATAGCCACCAAGGCTGATATTCCACACGTTGCCGCAACGTACTGCGAGCTGTTAACGTACGAGCAGGAGCACGGCACCCATTCCAATTGGGTTCTCGACGTGTACCCAACGGAAGAAACAGCAGAAACAGCGTTTCAAAAGAACTACCTTTACGTATTGGAAGAAGAAGGTACTATCTGTGGCAGTGTCATTCTGAACCAGCTGCAGCCGGAAGAGTATACTGCCGGTACCTGGCATTATGAAGCAACACCTGAGCAGGTACTCGTCATTCATACTCTCTGTATTCCCCCCAGTCAGGCTGGCAAGGGCTACGGCCGCAGGCTGGTACAGTATGCCATTACGGTGGCACAGGAACGAAAGCTGCCGGTCATCCGGCTCGATACGTGGGCGGGAAATAAACCGGCAGCCACACTGTATCAGAACATGGGGTTTCTCCCTGCCGGCGGAGCTCACGTTCTGCTGCAAGGACTAATCCCTGAAGAGCAAATATTTTTTGACCGCGCCATCACCTGGTGAACCAGGCAGTCTCTTAGCCAAATACCCCGGACCGTCATGCCTCAGGCAAAAAACGGTCCGGGGTATTTATATACACCTTGACAGGCAGTGGTCAAATAATTTTATCCTTACGCAAGGCAGCCACTTCTTCCGGCGTGTAGTGAAGCATAGACGTGAGGTACTCTTCCGTTTCTTCTCCCAGTTCCGGCGCCCGTTTATAAATATCTGCATGACCGTTGGCAAATTTGAAAACAGTGCCGGTCAAATGCATCATACCCGTTTTGGGTCCTTCTATGTCGACAAACATCTTTCTGTCACCGGCAATATGAGGATCTTTTGTAATACGGGCAATATCGAAGACGACACAGGCCGGGCAGCCACTATCATTGAGGGCTTTTACAACCTCATCGGCTTTTTTGTCAGCCGCCCATTCTTCGATCATCTGTTTCAGGATTACATGGTTCTGCAAGCGCAGGTCATTGGTTTGAAAGCGCGGATCGCCGGCTGCATCGGTGCGTCCCATTACCTCAAGCAAAATATGGAACAGTTTATCATTGCCACAGGCAATGACGAAGGTTTCATCTTGTGCTTTAAATGTATCATAGGGATAGGCAGCATTATACATGTTGCCGTTTCGTTCCGGTACCTTGCCCGTAGTAAAATACCACTGAGGCAGGAAATCCAGACCGGCAACGACGGAATCGACTAAGGCGATATCGACTTTATCACCATGGCCAGTCTGCTGGCGGCGGATATACGCGCTGAGAACACCGACCGTCAGATTCAGGCCGCTCAGCAGATCCGCCATAGCCGGACCCGTTCGCGTCGGTTCACCACCGGGCCAGCCGGTCGTACTCATGAGACCGCCTACGGCCTGACCGACAATATCATACCCAGGCTTTTGCGAATACGGGCCGGTCTGGCCAAAGCCGGAAACGGCACCATAAATCAGGCCGGGATGAATTTTTTCTAAATCCGTATAGCCAAGGCCCATCTTGTCCATCACACCGGGACGGAAATTTTCCAAAAGAATATCAAAATGAGGCAGCAATTCCTTAAATATTTCCTTGCCTCTATCTGTCTTCAGATTCAGCGTAATAGAATTCTTATTACGGTTAAAAAGCTGGAACATCATGGATTCGCCGTTTTGGAAGGGCGGATATGCCCGGGCATCATCGCCTACTCCCGGCACTTCCAATTTTACCACTTCGGCGCCCATATCAGCCAGCATCATGCCGCAATACGGACCGGCAATAACCCGCGTCATATCCAATACTTTTAAGCCTTTTAATACGTCAGGCAGTTTATTTTGTTCCATTTCCGGTTCCCCTTTCGTTGCTGCAAACGGGATATCTTTACCAATAAAGCATCTTTATTATTAACAAATTTTAATTATTACCTATTTAAAGAATATCATATTACAAGGTCTTCTGGCAAGCATTTTTTACATTCTTATCTTCTGTACAGTGCATTCACGCCGGGCAACGGCCTATGTTAATAACACATTGACAATAGCCGCTGTTCTATGCTAGACTTTGAAGCGATGGACGGTATTCCTTACGGAAGCTGTACTGCATATATCTGAATCGGTTCTCCACCGTAACTGTGTCATGCATCACCGAAAGGGGTGATTACATGAAGGTTGGTTTTATCGGAGCGGGAAAAGTAGGTTTTACACTGGGAAAATATTTTTGCCAGCACGGCGTTGAAGTTACAGGTTATTATAGCCGCAACATTCAATCGGCTCAAAGAGCGGCAGCATTTACGGCATCAGACGTTTACTCGGAAAGAAACGATCTGATCGCTGAGAGTGATGTATTATTTTTCACAGTTCCCGATGGTTGTATTGCTTCTGCCTACGAAGCGGTACGTAATGAAACGATTCAAGGAAAAATCTTTTGTCATTGCAGCGGGGCCATGACTGCAACTGCAGCCTTCCCTGATATAGAGCAGCGTGGAGCCTTTGGCTTCTCCGTTCATCCGTTAGTTGCTGTAAGCGATCCCTATGAAGCTTACCACGAACTGGCGGATGTTTTTTTTACGCTCGAAGGGTCTGAGAAAAAGCACGCCTTCTTTCAAGCATGGCTGGAAGGGCTGGGCCTGCACGTGCAGGCCATAGACGGCCACAAAAAAGCAGCCTATCACTGTGCAGCTGCTATTGCCAGTAATTTGGTCGTCGCCCTTTTCGCCGAAAGCCAGTCACTTCTCGAAGCGTGCGGCTTTACGCCGGAAACAGCGCGCCAGGCCCTCTCGCCCCTCTTTCTGGGCAATGCCCGTCACGTCGCTCAGGCGGGACCGGTAGCAGCCCTGACGGGACCTGTAGAACGAGGCGATGCAGATACGCTGCAAAAACACATGCGCATCCTGCCGTTCCCGGACCGGGAGTCGTATGTACTGCTCTCACAAAGGCTGGTCGCCTTAGCCGAGCAAAAGCATCCCACGCGGGATTACACGGCCATCAAATCATATATACAACAGGAAACGATGCGGTTTCCCGGAAAGGATGATTCCTATGAAAAATACGGTACGAACCTTTGCAGAAATGAAAGAACGCGGTGAAAAGATTTCCATGCTGACGTGCTACGATTACTCCACAGCTAAGCTGCAGGAAAAGGCCGGCATCAATGCTATTCTCGTCGGCGACTCCCTGGGCAACGTCATGCTCGGCCTGCCGGATACACTGTCCGTTACGATGGAAGACATGATCACCTTTGGTCATGCCGTGGCCCGTGGCTGCCACGACACGATGGTCGTTATCGATATGCCTTTCATGTCCTATCAGGTTTCCATCGAACAGGCTGTAACAAACGCCGGCCGCCTCATGAAGGAAGGCCGTGGCAACGCGGTCAAGCTCGAAGGCGGCGCTGCTGTATGCCCGCAAATCCGGGCTATTACCGACGCCGGCATTCCGGTCATGGCTCATTTAGGCATGACGCCACAATCGGTCAATTCCCTCGGTGGCAACCGCGTCCAGGGAAAAAATGAAGAAGCCGCCAAGCAGCTCATCGACGACGCCCTGGCTATCGAGAAAGCCGGTGCCTTCTCCGTCGTTCTCGAGTGTGTACCGGCCAAATTAGCCGCCCTGATTACGAAAAAACTGACGATTCCGACCATTGGCATCGGCGGTGGTGCCGGCTGCGATGGCCAGATTCTCGTCTACCAGGATATGCTCGGTCTCTTCAGCGACTACACGCCAAAATTCGTCAAACACTTCGGTGAAGTTGGCGCCGCCATGGAGGCGGCCTTTGCGGCCTACGTCAAAGAGGTACAGGCCGGTACCTTCCCGGATGATGCCCATTCCTTCAAGATTGATGACGACGTCATGGAACGGCTCTACTAAAAAAACAGACTTTATAATAAAAGTCAGTGGACTTGTGACCAATCTCTTCCATGTCCCCTGCTTTTATATAAAGAAAAACAAGCTCCCTTATGAGGTACACAAGATGTACACTTATAAAGGAGCTTGTTTTATATCAAAGAATCAATGCCCTGCAGACCTTATTCCCATTCAATGGTGGAAGGCGGTTTGCTCGTAATATCGTAAACGATACGGTTGATGTGGTCTACTTCGTTGACGATGCGGCTGGAAATCTTGTCGAGGACATCGTAAGGAATACGGGCCCAGTCAGCTGTCATGAAGTCCGTCGTCGTAACGCCGCGGAGCGCTAAGGTGTAATCGTATGTACGGAAGTCACCCATAACGCCGACAGACCGGTTATTGGTGAGGACGGCAAAGTACTGGTTGATAGAGCGCTGCAAGCCTGCATTGGCAATTTCTTCGCGGAAAATAGCGTCGGCATCACGGAGGATAGCCAGCTTGTCCGTTGTAATTTCGCCCATAATGCGGATAGCCAGGCCCGGGCCCGGGAAGGGCTGACGCCAAACAAGATAGTCCGGCAGGCCTAATTCGGCACCCAGTTCGCGGACTTCATCTTTAAAGAGGTTGCGCAGCGGTTCGATGAGGCCTTTGAAATCGACAACTGCCGGCAGCCCGCCTACGTTATGATGGCTCTTAATGACGGCAGCATCGCCGGCACCGGATTCGATGACGTCCGGATAAATCGTACCCTGGGCGAGAAAATCGACAGCGCCGATCTTGCGGCCTTCGTCTTCAAAGACACGGATGAATTCTTCGCCAATAATCTTTCGTTTCCGTTCCGGATCGGTGACACCGGCCAATTTATCGAGGAAGCGCTTAGAGGCGTCGACGCGGATAAAATTCATGCCGCTGTCTTTAAAAGCGCCTTCTACTTCATCCCCTTCGTTTTTACGCAGGAGGCCGTGGTCAACGAAGATACAGGTCAGCTGATTGCCGACGGCCTTAGAGATAAGAGCCGCTGCGACAGAGCTGTCTACGCCGCCGGAAAGAGCCAGGACGACCTTGCCTGTACCGACGGTTTCCTTGATCTGGGCTACTGCCGTCTTAGCGTAGTTGGCCATCGTCCAGGAGCCGCTGCAGCCACAGACTTCAAAGAGGAAATTGTGCAGCATTTCCTTGCCGTGTTCCGTATGGAGTACTTCCGGATGATACTGCATAGCATAGAGCTTCCGTTCCGGATTCTGCATCGCCGCAACAGGGCAGTTTGCCGAGTGGGCAATAATGGAAAAGCCTGCCGGCAGGCTGGCAACGTAGTCCTGATGACTCATCCAGACAACTTCCCGTTCTGCCAGGCCCTTAAACAGGGGCGATGTCGTATCTACCGTCGTTTCGGTCTTGCCGAATTCGCGCCGGTCTGCATGTTTGACTTCCCCGCCCAGGGTCTGGGCCATAAACTGCATGCCATAGCAAAGGCCTAAAACCGGAATACCTGCGGCAAATACGTCTGCCTCGATTTTCGGTGCGTTGTCTTCATATACACTGGCCGGACCGCCCGTAAAAATAATGCCCTGGGGCTGTAATTCCTTAATCTTGGCCATTGCCTTCTGGTACGGATAGACTTCACAATATACGTGGTTCTCACGCACGCGTCGCGCGATAAGCTGATTATACTGACCGCCAAAATCGACAACAATGATGAGTTCTTTGTTATCCATTAGTGCCTCCTCTGAATTGGTACAGACAGGTAATCCTGTCTTCACTTTTAGTAATTTATATATTATAGCACAAGGCCTATAGAGTGACTAGGGCAATACGGGTGTACAAACAAAAAAAGCGTCCTTATGGGCGCTTTCTTTGTGTATCTCTTTGCTGTTACTGCTGTGGTTCTACTTTCGTCGTGCAGAATTCCTTGTATAAATCCTGAAGGATATTGGTACGCGTAATGATACCGACAACCCGGTGGTTTTCTACGACAGGCAGTACCTTTAAATGTTCAATAACCATGACACCGGCAATCTGTTCCGTATCTGCTTCCGGCGTGGCAATAATCACGTCTTTCGTCATGATTTTTTCACATGGTTCGTCCATCAGTTTTTTGAAGTCCTTCGCGTAGCCATTCATACGGTTCGTGAAAATCTTGGAACCGATGATCGGCAGCGACCGTGGTACGTGTGGTTTCGTCTGTTTATACATGAGATCCGCACTGGTAATGAGACCGATCAGATGGTCTTCTTCGTCGACGACGGGAATTGCCATGAGCCGGTATTTGATAAACATACGAAAGACCTTGCGTACAGGCGTATCGGGGGTAACCGTCAGGAATAATTTATACATGACGTCACGCACTTGCACGACAGGCCGGTTCTTTGGGTCTATCGTACCGTTAGGTACGGCGCCGGTTCGCTTATCCTGGTCTTCACTCATTCGTTCAGGTCTCCTTTCTCTTCTGCTTCTACGCCGTCTTCCAGGCCGTCTTCCCCGTATTCATTATACAATTCGTCGAGGATATTGCCACGGGTAACGACGCCGACAACGTGCTTATCTTCTACAATAGGAATAACCTTCAAGTGTTCTGCCACCATGACGCCGGCAATCTGTTCAATTGCCGCATCGGGAGCAGCAATAATGACGTCTTTCGTCATCATTTCCTTCGCCGTGCAGGCCATGAGTTTTTTAAAGCCCCGGTTATAGGCGCTAATGCCGCTATAGTAGATGCTGGCGCCTAAGAGGTTTACATAATGGGGTACATGGGGTTTTACCTTTTTGTACAAAAGATCCGCGTCGGTAACGATGCCTACGAGTTCTTTATTTTCGTTGACAATAGGAATTGCCGTTATTTTATGTTTGACAAACATGTCTACCAGAGCAAAAACCGACGTTTCCGGATGGGCCGTTACAAACGCTTTTTCCATAATATCCGCTGCTGTACGTTTGGCCATAATATCCACTCCTTTTTATACGAGAACAGGGCACCGTCGTACAGGGTGCCGCTCCGTTCTAGTTCCATTATAACATCTATATATAAAGAATTAGACAAAAATTGTCGATTTCCTGCTTTTCTCCTGTAAAAAAACAAGAGCCAGTCCTGTGACGGAATGAACCGCTCCCCGTCAAGTAGACAGAGCAAAAAATAAAACATGTACTTATTACTGCCACCGATATCCGGTGGCAGTTTTTATGCTGCCACGTAATAGTTATTGTGCTTTTCCATCGGGGTTACTACACCCAGTTTTCTCTGTAAACGCTTAGTATTGTAATAGCCAATGTAATCCTCAATCATTGCA
>NZ_JACOGK010000002.1 GCF_014269395.1 Megasphaera hominis | reverse complement strand
ATGGCGCCAGCCGTGCAGCTGGGTAGCTACGTCGGGGACGGATAAACGCTGAAAGCATCTAAGCGTGAAACCAGCCTAGAGATGAGGTTTCTCATTGCGCAAGCAAGTAAGGTCCCACAGAGACGATGTGGTTGATAGGCCGGGAGTGGAAGTATAGTGATGTATGGAGCAGACCGGTACTAATAGACCGAGGACTTGACTTAACTAGCGAACCCCATTTGAAGGAGCGCAGCGACGCGCAAATGGGTGTGAGTCAGTTATGCCGAACGAAGTTCGGTATAAGCAGTTAACTTCCGATTTGTCAGAGCGAAAGCGACGCACACAGGAAGTTAGCAACACCTAAGGTAATTAAGAACAACAAACACTTTTCTATGCAGTTGTCAGGGTAGAAAAACCTTGAAAACAAAAAATTCAGTGGCGATAGCTGCGGGGATCCACCTGTTCCCATGCCGAACACAGTAGTTAAGCCCGCAAACGCCGAAAGTACTTGGATGGAAGCGTCCTGGGAGGATAGGAAGCCGCTGATTACGAAAAAGAAGGAGCACCGATAAAATTGGTGCTCCTTTTTCGTAATCAGCGGCGGTCCAGTGCTGCCCCCTAGGGGGCGCAATGCCCCTGTGTGGGCATTGCGGTTCTAACGCGTATCCCCGATTATGATACGCGTTAGAAGGGGACAGTGATTCATCTGCGCGTTCAGCAGATGAATCGAAAGGGGTTCATTAGAAGATAAAAATTATTTGCAATAAAATGAACCCCTTCAGGCCCAAATGCTCTGCATCCGGCCCAGCTCCCCCACGGGGGAGCCTATTTAAATGCCAGAGAAATCGGTGCTCCTTTTTCGTAATCAGCGGCGATCCAGTGCGTATCCCCGATTATGATACGCGTTAGAAGGGGACAGTGACTTATCTGCGCGATGCGCAGATAGGTCGAAAGGGGTTCATTTGAAAAAGATTATAAGACAAGTGTGCCTGCTGCGTATCCCAAATCATGATACGCACTGGAAGGGGACAGTGAATCATCTTCGCATCCAGCAGATGAATCGAAAGGGGGCATTTGACGATACTAAAATGTCATTTCCGAACCTCAATATTTTACACCTCTCCCAGTTCCTGTGTTATATTTAATTTATAATTATTATATAATAGTTATTTTCCTATCCCATCTATACTATACCTAAACTGTGTTGTATAATATAGACAAATCCATACGTTCCTATGTATAGATCCATTCTATTGACTCCAATAATTGGGGAGGTATAAAGGGGGTTTTTCCTATGAAAGATAATCGCATTGAACAGGTAATTGGTCGTGAAATTCTTGATTCCCGCGGTAATCCGACCGTTCAGGCTGATGTTATTTTGACAGATGGCACGGTCGGTCGTGGTTCTTCACCTAGCGGTGCGTCGACGGGTCAGTTTGAAGCTTTGGAATTACGCGATAAGGATACTGCCCGGTATGGTGGCAAAGGCGTCGTACATGCCGTACATAACGTCAATACGACGCTGCGTGAAGCTGTAAAGGGCCTTTCTCCATACGATATTTTTGCCGTTGATCAGGCCATGCTGAAGGCTGATGGTACGAAAGATAAATCGAAGCTTGGCGCTAATGCTATTTTAGCTGTTTCCTTAGCGGCTGCCGATGCAGCTGCGAAATCGCTCGGCCAGCCGCTATATCGTTTTATTGGCGGAATCAATGGCAATCAGCTGCCTGTACCGATGATGAATATTTTGAATGGCGGCGCCCATGCGTCCAATACAGTAGATGTACAGGAATTTATGATTATGCCTGCCGGTGCTACGTCTTTCCGCGAAGGTCTGCGTTGGTGCTCGGAAGTATATCATTCCCTGGCAGCTCTCTTAAAAATGCATGGCCTTACGACTTCCGTTGGCGATGAAGGTGGTTTTGCACCGAACCTGGCCAGCGATGAAGAAGCAATCCAATATATTATCCGTGCCATAGAAGCGGCCGGCTATCGTCCGGGAACAGATTTTGTCCTCGCTTTGGATGCCGCTGCCAGCGAATGGAAAGGGGCTAAGACAGGGGAATATGTTTTGCCTAAGAGTGGTCAGAAATACACGTCGGCAGAACTGATTGCTCATTGGAAGAAATTGGTCCAGGCGTATCCTATTTATTCTATTGAAGATGGCTTGGATGAAGAAGATTGGGAAGGCTGGGCACAGCTTACTAAGGAATTAGGTGATAAGGTACAGCTCGTCGGTGATGACCTCTTTGTTACCAATACAGAACGGCTGGCTAAAGGCATTTCTCAGGGGTGCGGCAACGCAATCCTCATTAAATTAAACCAGATTGGCTCCCTCTCAGAAACACTGGAAGCCATTAAACTGGCTCATCGTAATGGCTATCGCACGATTATTTCCCATCGTTCCGGTGAAACGGAAGATTCCTTCATTGCTGATTTGGCTGTCGCTATTAATGCCGGCCAAATTAAATCCGGTGCGCCAAACCGCAGCGAACGTGTAGCAAAATACAACCGCTTGCTACAAATCGAAGAAGGCTTAGGCGATGGTGCCATTTATCCGGGCTTTCTGACCTTTGCCCAGAAACATTGATCGCTGTTGAATAATAAAATCCCTGCAGCTGCTACGGCAGATCTGCAGGGATTTTTGTTACGTCATACGCGTATGGTCGTCCATACGTACCAGGTCGTTGCTTTCCTGTGAGTGTTCTTTCTTTTTATAATAACGGGGCAGGATCGCTGTTACGGTTGTACCCTCATGGAGCTTACTTTCCAATTCCAATCTGGCATTATTGCCCTTGGCAATGTATTTGGCAATGGCCAGGCCGAGGCCGGAACCACCTGTATCTTTCGTACGGGACGAATCGACGCGATAAAAACGTTCGAATACGCGTGCCAGTTCTTCTTCGGGAATACCGATTCCCGTATCGCGCACTTTGAAACAGACCTCGTCTGCCGTCGCTTCACAGGACAGATAGATGGACCCGCCGGCAGGCGTATATTTTAGGGCGTTGTCAATAAAGATACGCAGCATTTGCTTAATACTGCCTTCTTCTGCATAGATGGATACAGCGTCATTACGCTGTATCACTATTTTTCGTCCGTCCGCAATGAGTAAAACACCTGTATAGACTTCTTCCAGTATATTGGCTGAATTGAGCTCGGCAAAATGTTCTTCCAGCGTACCTGTGGACGAACGGGCGAAGAAGAGCAAGCGTTCAATGAGCTGCTGCATATAGTCCGTTTCTGATTTTATGGCACTAATGCTTTCGTCTAAGACTTCCGGGTTGTTCTTTCCCCAACAGTCGAGGAGATTGATGTAACCGCTGATGACCGTAAGAGGGGTGCGCAGTTCATGTGACGCATTACTGATAAATTGCTGTTGCTGCTTATAGCCATATTCAATGCGATCCAGCGCCTGGTTGATGGACTGGCTCAGATTCTGAATTTCTTTATTTTTTTTGCCGCTTCCGGAATGATAATGCGCTGGTTTAATTTGTTTACTTCAATGCCCTTTAATGTCTCATTAATGAGCGATAGAGGCGCCAATGATTTGCGCGTAAGGTACATACCGGAAATGACCGTCAAAATCAGGCTGAGGAGCACAGAGGCTACTAGTTGTTTGGAAAGCAGGGAAATGAAGGCGTTTTCCTTATCAGGAACGCGGGAAAAGCGCAGGTAATACGTCTTGTTGTCCCGGCTTTTCCATTTCTTATAGTATACGAACATGCCTGTTTCGCTGCCCCTTATGGTTTCCGGCAGAGAAATCGCATTGTCGCTGCGGATGGCGTCGTCGATATAACGGTCACTGAGGTTTTTGATAGAGTGGGCCGGTCCATTATCGAGAAGAAGTCTGCCGGCGGCATCGTATACCTGTAAATTGACGAAAGGCTGCAGATTCGAGCGCGTAAAGACGGCGGAATCAATGCTGCCCGAAGCATTCAGATACTCTAAGGTCGAATCGGCACTGCTATAGAGGTCCTGCTCGATGGACCGTTCCATGATATAATGTACACTAGTTACGGTAATCAGTGAGACGATCAATAAGATGATAAAGACGATAAAGGAATAGAGCAGGACCATCTTAGCAAAGAGGGGCAGCGTCAGAAGAGAAATCTGTTTTATCTTGTTTTTAATCTTTTGCCGCATAGCCTACTCCGCGTATGGTATAGATATATTTTTTTTCCTGGGTCTGGCCGATTTTGCCGCGAATATAACGGATGTATACATCGACGACATTCGTATCCCCGGCATAATCGTAGCCCCACACTTCTTCTAAAATCCGTTCCCGTGTAAGAACAATGTTTTTATTACGGATGAGATACGTCAGAAGTTCGAATTCTTTCTTTGTCAGCATCAGTTTTTTCCCGTTTACGACAACTTCATGACGGTCAATATACAAGGTCATATCCTTGAGCTGTAACGTATCTTCCGAATCTTCTCCTGTATTGTGGTCCCGCAGGAGAACGCGGATACGGGCTAATAGCTCCCGGCTATTGAAGGGTTTGGTAAGATAATCATTGGCGCCCATGTCCAGGCCTTTTACCTTCGTTTCCACGTCATCCTTGGCAGATAAAAACATAATGGGCACATTAGAAAATCTTCGCGTTTGTTGACAGAGCGAGAGTCCATCCGTATCGGGCAACATAATGTCCAAAAGGATTAAATCAAAATGTTCCTGGCCGATCCGGTCCATGGCAGCCGTGCCATTATACTCTTTGGTACATTCATAGCCGGCATGCTCTAATTCCATTTCCAGGAAACGGGCAATTTGTTTCTCATCTTCTACGATTAAGATATGAGATTTACGATTCATAGTAGTTAGACCTCCCGTAACGATAGAAAGCAAAATGACTCTTACTTTCTAACACTATATGTATTATACATTATATATGATTTTTTGTATATCCAGGCCCTCTTATTTTCTGAATGGACTGATGGCATCCATATAAAATTCGCATATGACAAACAATTGTATAACTAAAGAAAACATAAGATTAAAATTAATCTAATTTTAATCTTGGCTTATTTACTTTTAAAGAAAACCTGATATCATAGTATATGTAGAATGATTCTACGAAATGTTAAAGATATAAGTTGTTCATATACCCCTCGAACACCCCTATCTTATATCTTTGACCATAGGGTATCGTCTTCCCCCGATGATACTTTGCGAAAAGAACCGACTCCCCTCGTCGGTTCTTTTTTTTGTAAGAAAAGGCTTAAAACTGCACTATCAGAGTGTTGATTGACATTTTAAATGTTTCGTGTAATAATGATGAAGACAAGGGGAAATTAATTCTCCATGGACTTTATTGGAGGTGAAAAACATGCACGTAATTTCCGATGAATGCGTAAAATGCGGTTCCTGCGCTGGCACTTGCCCGACAGGCGCTATTGAAGAAGGCGAAACGAAGTACGTTGTTACTGACGCCTGCATCGACTGCGGTTCTTGCGAATCCGTATGTCCGACTGGTGCCATTTCCGCTGAATAAGCATAATGGTCACGTACAAAAAGGGAGACATTTTGGTGTCTCCTTTTTTTGTTGTGGAATTTGAATTTATCCCTTTTCTATGATAGGATAAAGGCGTTACCATTACTGGTACGTGAACGGATGGGCAAGTTGTTTCGTATGTGTGAACAGGATTGAGGAGGTATTTGTGCAGGTTTTAGGTGTAGCCTTGTTGATTACGCTGCTGGATCAGGGAAGTAAGTTTCTGATACGGCAATATATGTTGCTCCATGAGTCTATTCCGGTTTTGCCGGGATTTTTTCATATCACATATATCCTGAATAAAGGGGCTGCCTTTGGTATCCTGGAAAACCAGCGCTGGATTTTCCTGGCTATTGCAGCATTATTATTTGGGACTTGTTTTTTCTTTCGCCATAAACTGCCCCAGAGCCTGGTGGCCCAGGCTGGAATAGGATTGCTCCTGGGTGGTGCCCTGGGGAATGCCCTGGATCGGTTTTGGCGCGGTGCCGTAACGGATTTCTTTGATTTCCGTATTTGGCCCGTTTTTAATATTGCTGATATTGGTATCGTAACAGGCGTCGCCCTCTTGTTATGGTATTGCTGGACACATAATTCGGATGAGCGGAGGTAGTATGGAAACACGTCTGTTAGAAGCGGAAGCATCGGATACGGGTAAACGGTTTGATGCGTATTTGGCACAGGAGCTGGAGTTATCCCGGGCCTTTGCCAAACAGTTGATTGAAGAAGCACACGTTGTGGTGAATGAACGGCCTGTGAAACCTAATTATCGTTTGAAGGAAGGCGACCAGATTCGCGTAGAATTGACGGCTCAGGAAGAATTGCGCGCCGTGCCTGAAGATATTCCTTTGGATATTTTATATGAAGATAAAGATATTATCGTCATCAATAAACCGCGGGGCATGGTAGTGCATCCGGCACCGGGAAATCCCGCTGGCACACTGGTCAACGCCCTTCTTTACCATTGCCGCGGCGAGCTATCCGGCATTAACGGTGTCATCCGGCCGGGGATCGTGCACCGCCTGGATAAAGACACGTCCGGCGTCATGGTAGCGGCTAAAACCGATGAAGCCCATCATGGCCTGGCAGCACAGATCAAGGCCCATACGGCACATCGGACGTACTGGGCGTTAGTACACGGTAATATCGTTGAAGACCGGGGCATCGTCGACGCGCCGTTAGGACGCCATCCGAAGGATCGCATCAAAATGGCTGTCGTCGCCAAAGGCGGCCGGGAAGCACTAACGCATTTTCACGTCTTGAAGCGCTACGGCGACCTGACCTGGGTAGAATGCAAGCTGGAAACAGGACGTACGCACCAAATACGCGTCCATATGGCCTACATTCAGCATCCGGTCGTTAACGACCCCCTCTATGGCTATAAGAAGGACCATTTCCCCATCGAAGGGCAGGCCCTCCATTCCCATAGCCTGGATTTGGTTCATCCTGTGACGGGCGAAAATATGCATTTTGAAGCACCGGCACCGGCTGATTTTTTGGCTTGCCTCGAACGGGCGGCCCAGAGAAAATGAGGTAACGTGTCATGTGGAAAATAAAAACCATCTTAATGGATGACAAGGCCATGAGCCGTGCCATCAGACGGATTGCCCATGAAATTATTGAACGGAATAAGGGACTCGATAATACAGTCCTCGTCGGTATCCACACGCGGGGCGTGCCCTTGGCAAAACGGTTGGCTGCAGAGCTGGCCGCCATTGAAAGCACGCCTGTGCCAGTCTATGATCTGGATATTTCAGCTTATCGTGATGATCAGCGCCAAAACAGTATTAATACGGTTACGAGCGGCCAGCATCGTTTTTCTGCTGATGGCAAGACAGTCATTCTCGTAGATGATGTCTTGTTTACCGGCCGGACCGTACGGGCAGCCTTAAATGCCATTATGGAACTGGGCCGGCCACACTATATCGAATTGGCCGTATTGGTAGACCGGGGACATCGGGAATTACCGATCCGGGCCGATTATGTAGGTAAAAATGTACCGACCTCACGGGCCGAGGATATTTCCGTGCAGCTGCAGGAAGTAGATGGCTGCAGCCAGGTCGTTTTACGTCAGAAAGAGTGCACCTAAGAAGGCTGCACTCTTTCTTTTTTTGACTTAGACTCGGCTCTAAGGTATATGATAAAGGTAATGCTCCCTCAAAAGAGGGCAGAACTATACAGGTGAGAAGGGGAAAGACCATATGCTGCATCATTTTTTTAAAGGACTCCTACGCGTCGTCGTGCTGCTCCTGCTGTTATGTACAGCCGTCGGCGCCTATATTGGTAACACGGCCTATCATGAGTTTCGTGAAGCGCCGTGGGATGAAATCTTAGGCATTAAAAATAATACGAAACAGCAGCTGACGTATATACGGACGCTGGAAAAGGAACGCGATTGGGAACCGGTCCGTGTTAACGGACAAGACGGCACGATTTTGCGGGGCACGTACATTCCGAGTCCCAGTCATTCCCACAAGACGGTGATCTTGTTGCATGGCTTATATCAAAACCGCTCGATGTGCCTTCCGTACGTACCTATGTACAGGAATCTGGGCTATAACGTGCTTCTCGTCGATTTACGCGGCCACGGCGACAGTGAAGGCGCCCATACGGATTGGGGCCTTTCGGAAGTAACGGACCTGCAAAAATGGGTACAATGGCTGGAAAGGAAAGACGGCCAGTCGATTATTGGCCTGCATGGTGTCTCCTTGGGGGCTGCAATGGCCCTTTTGTATGCCGGTTCTGATAGGGACGGCCATCTTTCCTTCGTTGTTGCCGATAGCTCCTATGGCAATATCATTGCCTTGGGCCGGGAGAAACTATTGCATTGGACAGGAGATCAGCGCCTCGTTCTGGGGTATAATCTACTCGATCCGTTTTTTCAGGCCGCCATGTTCGTACATACGCACGAGCTGGTAGCAAATATAGAACCGGCTCAGGCCGTTCGCTTTATTCATGTGCCGGTACTCTTTTTGCATGGCAGTGAGGATCAGTTGGTGCCGGAAAAGACGGCCCACAGTTTATACGATAACTGTGGCAGCCAGAAAAAATACATCCACATTTTCCAGTCCTCGCCTCATGCAGCTGGCATTGAAACGGACCGTGCTGACTATGTCCGGACCGTATCTCATTTCCTTGAAGAGAACGTATGATGCTTGACGTACGGGGTCCTGCCTGGTATCATAGAATCTGCCAGTACTACTATATATAGTATGTGCACTCATAATAAATAACAATATATTTGAATTCATGGAATGCATACGAAGGAGGACCTATGGACGAAAAGGAATGGCTCGGCGAGGGCAACCAGCTGGGTATGGACATTTGGAAAAATAAATATCGCGATAACGAGGAAACCTTTGAAGACTGGATCGGCCGGGTCAGCGGCCATGACGAAGAAGTAGCTGACTTATTACGGCAGCAGAAGTTCTTGTTTGGCGGCCGCATTCTGGCTAACCGGGGTCTTGAATACGAAGGGAAAAAGATTACCCTGTCGAATTGCTATGTCATGACACCACCGGAAGACAATATCGAAAGTATCTTTGACCGGGCCGGTAAGTTAGCCCGTACTTATAGCTATGGTGGTGGCTGTGGCATCGATATTTCCCGCCTCAGCCCTAAAGGCGCGCGCATTAATAATGCAGCCAAGGAAACGAGTGGCTCCATTTCCTTTATGACACTCTATTCCCTGGTTACGGAATTGATCGGACAAAATGGCCGGCGCGGTGCCCTCATGATTTCTATTGACTGTAGTCATCCTGATGTATTGGATTTCATTAAGTTAAAAACGGACCTCAATAAGGTGACAAAGGCTAACATTTCTGTCCGCCTGAGCAATGAATTTATGCAGGCTGTCAAGGAGCATAAGGAATTTCGTCTTCATTATACGCGGCAGGAAACAGGCCAGACTATTGAAACGATGGTCAAGGCCGCCGATGTGTTTCATCTGTTGGCAGAAACGAACTGGGATTATGCCGAACCGGGTGCCCTCTTTTGGGATCGCATCTGTTCGTGGAACCTCCTGGCCAATACGAAGGAATTTACCTTTGCCGGCGTGAACCCTTGTGCAGAAGAACCGTTGCCGGCCGGCGGTTCGTGTCTTTTAGGCAGTATGAATCTGACACAATTTGTTACACATCCCTTTACGCCGGAAGCGGCCTTTGATTTTGATGAATTCAAGAGTTGCGTAACGATCGGCGTACGGGCCTTAAATGACGTCCTCGATGAAGGCCTGCCGCTTCATCCGCTGCAGGAACAACGGGACAGCGTTAAAAAATGGCGCCAGATTGGCCTGGGCATTATGGGTCTGGGCGATATGCTCCTCAAACTGGGACTGACCTACGGCAGTGAAGAAGCAATTGCCTTCTGCCATGAACTGGGCTTTACCATGGCCGATACGGCGATTGCCGCTTCAGCCATGCTGGCGAAGGAACGGGGCGCATACGAAATGTGCCACGTAGATGAAATCATGCAGACGCCGTACTTTGAAGCGAATACGACAGAAAAGACGGCAGAACTGGTCCGCCAGTATGGCCTGCGCAACTCCCAGCTCCTGACCATTGCACCGACCGGTACGCTTTCGACGATGCTCGGCATTTCCGGTGGCATCGAACCGATTTATGCCAACTTCTATGAACGCAAAACGGAATCCCTCCACGCTGCCGATGTGTATTATAAAGTTTATACGCCTATCGTAGCGGAATATATGAAAAAACATGAGCTGACCGATGACTCACAGCTGCCGCCGTATTTCGTGACGGCGCTGACCTTGCCGTATCAGAAACGCCTGGCTATGCAGGGCGCATGGCAGCAGCACATTGATGCGTCCATCAGTTCAACAGTCAATGTACCGAATAGTTTTACTGTAGAAGACACGGAAGCGCTCTATATGCTGGCCTATGAAAACGGTTGTAAGGGCGTTACGCTCTTCCGCGATGGCTGTAAGCGTGCAGGTATCCTTTCCACTCATACGCAGGAAGAAGCCGCCGTACCGATTGCCGGTGAAGGCCTGGCCCGCGGTGAAATCGTGGCTATCGATGACGACGTCATCGGGAAAAAGCGTAAGCTCGTAACAGGCTGTGGCAGCCTGCATTGCATGGCCTTCTTTGATACAGAAACAGGGGCGCTCCTGGAAACCTATCTGAGCAAGGGCTCGACAGGCGGCTGCAACAACTTCATGATCGCTCTGTCACGCATGATTTCTATCAGTGCCCGCGCCGGCATCGACATTTACACGATTATCGACCAGCTGAATTCGACGGGCAATTGCCCGAGCTATTCTGTCCGCCGGGCTACACGTGGCGATACGAGCCGCGGTTCCTGTTGTCCTATGGCAGTAGGCAACGTACTCCTCGATATGTACAATGAAGTGCAGGAAGAACTGCACCATAAAACGAGTGGTACGAAGAAAGCCGTACGCGTAAAACCGGCGAAACCCAGGGCAACGGATAAGGTGAAGGCAGAAAATATCTTTTGCCCCCAGTGCGGTGAACCGCTCGTCTTTGAAGGCGGCTGCAATACGTGCAAGAATTGTGGCTGGAGCAAATGCTATTGATGTAAAGAAACCGTCAAAGCCTCTTGACAAGGCCAGGGTGCATGCTATAATATACTCAATTTCATAGATGTGATGATGGAGAAGCAAGTTACAAGGCTTATCAGAGAGCTATCGGCTGGTGTGAGATAGTAAGCGTGTAAGGCGTTCCGCTCCGGAGCGGCAAATGATGAATTTGACGGGTCCCGCCCGATACAGCGGCAAGAGTTGGCTGTATGGCAAGTTGGGTGGCAACGCGGGAATATATTACTCTCGTCCCTTTTTTAGGGACGGGAGTATTTTTATTTTCCGGCCAGGCAGCAAATTGGGTGGTACCGCGAGAAGGAGAAGCTCGTCCCAAGAGAGAAGCTTCTCCTTTTTTATATCTATCACTAATGGGGGGATTTTCATGGCAAGAGTATTCAATTTTAATGCCGGTCCGTCGGCTATGCCGCTGCCGGTATTGCAACAGGTACAGGCTGAGTTTTTGGATTTTGATCACACAGGTATGAGTATTGTGGAAATCAGTCACCGTAGTGCAGCCTATCAGAAGATGCAGGACGACACCGTAGCCGTATTACGCCGGCTCATGCAGATTCCCGATGACTATCACGTCATCTTTATGCAGGGCGGCGGCAGTATGCAGTTCCTCATGCATGGCGCCAATTTCCTCAAACACCGCGGTGGCTATCTGAATACGGGAATTTGGTCTGATAAGGCTATGAAGGCGGCTTCCTATTATGGAGAAGTGTACGAAGTGGCTTCGAGTAAAGCCGATCATTTTTCGTATATCCCCAAGGAAGATACATTTATGGTCAAGCCGGATACGGATTATATTTACATGACGAGCAATAATACGGTTCATGGGACGCAGTGGCAGACCTTTCCGCATGTAGATGTGCCTCTCTTTTGCGATATGTCCAGCGATTTCCTGTCCCGCCCGGTCGTTGTGACGAACTTTGATTTCATCTATGCAGGCGTGCAGAAAAATGTTGGCCCTGCCGGTGTCGTCGTCGGCATCATTAAGGATTCTCTCTTGAAACACGTGCGGGAAGGACTGCCGGATATGCTGTCGTACCGTACCTTTGCCGATCATGATTCGACCTATAATACACCGCCGGTCTTTTGCATTTATTTTGTCAATCGCGTAGCCCATTGGCTGGAAGAGCAAGGCGGTCTGACGGCAATAGAAGCACGCAATGCGAAAAAGGCCGCGCTTTTGTATGACTGCATTGACGGCAGTGACGGATTTTATCGTGGTCATGCAGCTAAGGATTCGCGCAGTGTCATGAATGTGACCTTCAACCTGCCGACGCCGGAGCTGGAAGCAAAATTCGTAGCCGAAGCGACAGCGCGCGATCTCATCGGTATTAAGGGCCATCGTTCTTTAGGCGGCTGCAGGGCCTCAATTTACAACGCCGTAACAGAGGAAGCCTGCCAGGCCCTGGCAGATTTTATGAATGAATTTAAGAAAAAACAATAAGCAATCAGGGGTATTTCCAAGAGGAGGACATGCAGCATGAAAATTTTAGTTAGCGATGATGTGTCGGAAAAAGGTGTAGAAGTACTGCGTGCGCAGGGATATGACGTAGATGTAAAAATCAATCTCAACGAAGAAGATCTGATTGCCTGCATCGGTGAATATGACGGCTTGGTAACGCGGTCCATGACCCATGTAACGGAAGCGGTCATCAATGCAGGCAAAAAATTAAAGGTTATTGGCCGTGCCGGCGTAGGTGTCGACAGCATTGATATTAAAACGGCGACAGCCAAGGGGATTATCGTCGTCAATGCGCCTACGGCAAATACAGTGGCAGCAACTGAACATACCTGTGCTATGATCATGGCCATTACGCGCCACATTCCGCAGGCCCATAATTCCCTTATGGCCGGTGAATGGGACCGCGAACGGTTTACAGGTATTCAGCTGCAGAATAAGACCATCGGTATTATCGGCGTCGGCCGTATCGGTTCGCGCATTGCCAAACGCATGCAGGCTATGGAAATGCGCACCATCGGCTATGATCCGTATATTCCGGAAGAACGGGGCAAACAGCTGGGCGTAGAATTGGTTGATCTCGATACGCTTTTGCGGGAATCCGATTATATTACGATGCATACGCCACTGACTAAAGAAACACGCGGCATGATCGGCGCAGCCGAAATTGCCAAAATGAAAGACGGCGTACGGGTCATCAACGTATCCCGTGGTGCAGTTCTCGATATCAACGCCTTAGCCGCTGCATTAAAGAGCGGCCACGTAGCCGGTGCGGCTATTGACGTATTCCCGACGGAACCGCTGACCAAAGACATCAATCCCTTCCTCGATATGGACAATGTCGTCATTACACCGCACTTGGGCGCTTCCACGAAGGAAGCCCAGATTGGCGTATCTGTCGACGTAGCCGAAGGCGTCATTGCTGCTTTGAACGGAGAACCGGTGCCGACGGCCGTCAATATGGCACCGCTGCCGGCCAATGTCTACCGCACGATCCAGCCGTACTTCGATCTCATGGAACGCATGGGGATCATCGGCGTTTACCTCTCCGAAGGCCCTATGAAAGAGATTTGTGTAGAATATACAGGTGCCTTAGCACAGACAGAAACGGGCCTCTTGACGACGGCCGTTCTGAAAGGTGCGTTAAACCCTATCCTGCAGGAATCGGTTAACTTCGTTAACGCACCGGAAGTGGCCCGCTCCCGTCATATTTCTGTCAAAGAAGTACACAGCCAGGACCAGGGCTATTTGTCGGATGCCGTTACCGTGACGATCCGGACGAATAAAGGGGAACACTCCCTCGTGGGCACGCTCTTCAACCGGACAGAAGCGAAGATCGTACAGATCGACGAATACCGCCTGGACTTTACGCCGGAAGGCTATTTGCTCCTGGCGCCGCATATCGACCAGCCTAACATGATCGGCCAGATTTCTACTATCCTGGGGCAGGCCCATATTAATATTACAGGCATGCAGCTGGCGAAAATGACGCAGGCCGGTACGAATATTATGGCGATTGCCGTACAGGATGATATTCCGAACGACATCATGCTGAAACTGCGCGGCATTGAAGGCATTATCGACATGAAACTGATTCACTGCGAAACACATTGAGGAGGCAGGCTATGGTACGGATTATATTAGTGCGTCATGGGGAAACGGAATGGAATATAGAAGGACGCTATCAGGGGCAGGAAGATACGCATCTCAGTCCGCGCGGCCTCGAACAGGGACGGCTTCTGGCCCAGGGCCTGAAGGACATTCCCTTCGATGTCTGTGTATCGAGCCCGCTGGAACGGTCTTTTCAGACCTGCTCCTTCTGTGCCGGCCTGCACCATTTGCCTGTCGAAACGGATGACCGCCTGCTTGAAATCAATCACGGCGTCTGGGAAGGCTGCCTGGCAGATGAAATTCAGCAGCAGTATCCTGCCGAATTCGCTCTCTGGCATAGTGAGCCCCAGCGGGTCACCATGCCCGGCGCGGGCGGGGAAAGTCTGGAAGATGTACGCCGCCGCGTGCGCGCTGCCTTTGATGATTACGCTGTCCGCTTTGCCGGCAAGACAGTCCTCGTAGCGGCTCATGATGCGGTTAACAAGGCGATTATCTGCGATCTTCTCGGTCTCGATATGAGCCACTTCTGGCAAATCAAACAGGACAATACGTGTATCAATGTGCTGGAAGAACAGGACGGCAAATGGCGTCTCGTATTACTGAACTCGACAAATCATATGGGTTATTTGTACAGCGGTATTGAACAAAAGGGCCTATAGTGTATATAATGTAACAGGTATTATGTACAGGAAGGATGA
The DNA here is from genome assembly GCF_014269395.1 of Megasphaera hominis. Taxonomy (GTDB): domain Bacteria; phylum Bacillota; class Negativicutes; order Veillonellales; family Megasphaeraceae; genus Megasphaera; species Megasphaera hominis. Next base: position 107,026 of record NZ_JACOGK010000002.1, on the reverse strand, counting down.
GAAAACATGTTAGATACAAAATTTATCCGCGAACATGCAGATGAAGTAAAAGAAAACATCAAGAACCGCCATGCAAAAGCAGACGTAGATCAGTTTATTGCTCTCGACGAAAAGCGCCGGGAATTGTTGCAGCGCGTAGAAGCGATGAAGAATGAACGCAACACGGTAACGAAAGAAATCAGCCAGTTGAAGAGAAATAAAGAAAATGCTGATGACAAGATTGCTGCCATGAAAAAGCTGGGCGATGACATTGACAGCCTGGACAAGGAAGTCAAAGAAATTGAGAAGGACATGCTTGCCATTCAGCTCATGATTCCAAACATGTGCCATCCGTCGGTTCCTGTCGGTGAAGATGACAGCCAGAATCCGGAAGTACGCAGCTGGGGCGAACGCAAAAGCTATGATTTCCAGCCTCTTAACCATTGGGAAATCGGTGAAAATCTGGGTATCCTCGATTCGGAACGGGCTGCCAAAGTTACGGGTGCACGCTTCTACTATTACATCGGTGCCGGCGCCAGATTGGAACGGGCCGTATATAATTTCATGCTCGACCGCCATACGGAACACGATGGCTATACAGAAGTTATTCCCCCATATATCGTCAACCGTGATTCTATGACCGGTACAGGCCAGCTGCCGAAATTCTATGAAGATATGTATCGCCTTAACGTAGAAGGCGAAGAAATGTACATGATTCCGACGGCAGAAGTGCCGTTGACGAACTACTATCGTGGTGAAATCATCGATGGCAGCAAGCTGCCTGTATACTTTACAGCCCTGACGCCGTGCTTCCGTGCCGAAGCAGGCTCTGCCGGCCGTGATACGCGCGGCCTCATCCGCCAGCACCAGTTCCATAAAGTCGAAATGGTAAAATACACGACACCGGAAACGAGCTATGACGAACTGGAAAAACTGACCCATGATGCCGAAGGAATCTTACAGGAACTGGGCCTGCCCTATCACGTCGTCACGCTGTGCACCGGTGACATCGGTTTCTCTGCTGCCAAAACCTACGATATCGAAGTGTGGTTCCCGGCACAGGGCAAATACCGTGAAATCTCTTCGTGCTCCAATACGGAAGATTTCCAGGCACGTCGTGCTAATATCCGCTTCCGCCGTACACCGAAGGAAAAACCGGAATACGTGCATACCCTGAATGGCTCCGGCCTTGCTGTAGGCCGTACCGTCGCTGCCATCCTGGAAAATTACCAGCAGGCTGACGGTTCTGTCCTCGTACCGGAAGCATTGCGTCCATATATGCATTGCGACGTCATTACCAAACAAAAATAAGGCTAGTATATGATTGATTCGTCGCCCGGCAGCGAACGCTGAAGTTCCTGCCGGGCGAATTATGTCCAGGCGTGCCCGCTGGCGGTGCGAGGAAGGACAGGAAGGGCAGATTGTTACTTTTTTAAACAAAAAGGTGAGGCTCTTTCAGATTTGCGCCTTTTATGGTACAATGACTTGATAGCAAAAATACAAAAGATTGATAAACTTGGCTTTGCTTTGTTTATCAGAACTATACATTCGCAATCTATTTAGGAGGCACCAGAATTGGAGAAGCTTGTTATTCGTGGTGGAAAGCCCTTGGAAGGTACTGTTCGTGTCAGCGGAGCAAAAAATGCTGTGCTGCCCATTATTGTAGCATCTATGCTGGGAACAACGGAAAGTGTCTTGACGGAAATTCCCAAGTTGGATGATGTTCATACTGTATGTGAGGTCATTTCGTCCTTAGGCGTACATATTTCCCAGCTTGAAGAAGGCACACTGGTTATTGATGCCAGCCAGTTAACATCGACAGCGGCACCGTATGACCTGGTTCGCCGCATGCGCGCATCCTTTTTGGTCATGGGGCCTCTTTTAGCCCGTAAAGGCAGAGCTAAGATTTCCCTGCCTGGCGGCTGCTCTATTGGCGCCCGGCCTATTGATTTACACCTCAAGGCATTTGAAGCTATGGGGGCTGTCATTCATCTGGAAAATGGCGACATTGAAGCTTCCGTTGAAGGCGGTCTCAAGGGCGCACAGATTTATTTGGATTTTCCCAGCGTCGGCGCGACTGAAAACGTCCTCATGGCAGCTTCGCTGGCAGAAGGAAAAACCGTCCTGGAAAATGCCGCAGAAGAACCGGAAATCGTGGACCTGGCTACGTATTTAAATAGCATGGGTGCCAATATTCGTGGTGCCGGCACTAATGTTATCCGGATTGAAGGTGTAAAAGAACTGCATGGTGCAACCCATGCCGTTATTCCCGATCGTATCGAAGCCGGGACATTTATGGTCGGCGCCGCTATGACCGGCGGTAACGTCTATGTAGAAAATGCCCTGTCAGAACACTTAAAACCGCTCGTCGCCAAGTTAAAGGAAGTAGGCGCTACCGTTGAAGAAGACATTGACGGTATCCGCGTCATTGGCCACAAGCCGTTGCGTCCGGCCGATATTAAGACCTTGCCCTATCCTGGTTTCCCTACGGATATGCAGGCGCAGTTCATGGCTTTGACGACGATCTGCGAAGGTACCAGCGTCATTACGGAAACGGTATTTGAAAACCGCTTCATGCACGTTGATGAATTCAAGCGGATGGGTGCCAAAATCCGCATTGAAGGACGCAGTGCTATTGTGGAAGGCGTGGCCAAGCTGAAAGGGGCAGACGTCAATGCTACGGATTTACGGGCTGGTGCCGCTCTGGTGCTGGCTGGCCTCGTAGCAGAAGGAAAAACAAAGGTTGGTTATCTATATCATATAGACCGTGGTTACGATAACCTGGTCCAAAAGCTACAAAGGTTAGGTGCAGACATTGTTCGGGTCAATATTGACTAAAAAAAAGAAAAATCAGAATGTGCCGCCGGCCCAGAACGGACATGGTTCGTTTCTGCCCCATTGGTTTGGCAGTGATATTGCCATTGATCTGGGTACGACCAACATTATTGTATATGTAAAAAAGCGTGGTATTGTAGTCAATGAACCGGCTGTTATCGCGTTAGATACGAACAGCCGTCAGGTCATCGCCGTCGGCAGGGAAGCCCAGGCCATGCTGGGGCGGACGCCGCAGCATATCCACGCCTATCATCCCTTGAGCCGTGGTGTCATTGCCGATTATGATGCCACCGAGTATATGCTGCGTTATTTTATCCGCAAGGCCATTGGCAAAGCGCTGCTTTTTAAGCCACGGGTTATTATTTGTGTACCCTCCGGGGCGACGAATGTAGAAAAGCGGGCCGTTATTGAAGCGGCCATGCAGGCCGGTGCCCGCAAAACCGTTGTCATGGAGGAACCGCTGGCTGCCGCTATTGGCGCCGGCCTGGATATTGCCAGCTCCAACGGGTCTATGGTCGTCGATATGGGCGGAGGAACGACAGATGTAGCCGTACTCAGCTTGAGTGGTATTGTCATCAGTGAATCTCTGCGTATTGGCAGCAATACGTTCGACGAAGCGATTATCCGCTACCTGGAAAAAATTAAACACGTTACCATTGGCCAGCGTACGGCAGAAGAGCTGAAAATCCTCATCGGTACGGCGTTGCCCGATGGCCGCCAGCTGACGGCGGATGTACGGGGCCGCAGTACCGAAACGGGGTTGCCGGCTATGGTCGATATTGACTCACAGGAAATCCGCCGGGCCTTGTCGGAACCGATTGAGGCTATTTTGCGCACAATCCTTACGATTTTGGAAAAAACACCGCCTGAACTGGCTGCAGATATTGCCGATCACGGCATTATCCTGACCGGCGGCGGCCTCCTGCTAGACGGCATGGATCGTCTGATTTCCCAGACGACAGGCATGGCCGCGTATCTTTGCGACGACCCCTTGCTGTGCGTTGCCAATGGGGCCGGCAAGTCACTCAATGAAATCAGCCGGTTAAAAGATAGTTTTGATGATTTGTAATCTGTAAAGGAGTGATACATCATGATGTCCATGAAAAGGAAAGTCCTCACACTGGCAGCGATGGTTGCTGCCCTGGCAGTTTCTTCGGTTATGGCCGCAGATGTGTCGTATACATCTGTCCTGAGCGGTAAGGTAGACAGTGTCGTTCCCGTAGGAACGACTGTCGCTGAAGGCGACGTACTGCTTACCGTAGAATCCCTGGCCGGTCCTATGCCGGCAGCCCGGGCGAATAGCAGTGGCACTGTCAAATCGGTCACGATTCAGCCGGGGTCGGCAGTCACACAGGGCACTGTCGTAGTTGTTGTGGAAACGAAATAAGAAGGAGCTTATGAGACGATTACGTACGTGGCGGCACGCAGTAAAGGCTTTATGTGCAGCATTCCTTTGCTGCGCCGTCTCTTTCACCGCATATGCGGAACAATTTATGTCAGTCCGCGATGTCCAGCCGGGTATGACGGGCTATGCGAAGACGGTAACCCAGGGAACGACGATGGAAACCTTTCCTGTAGAAATTCTGGGCGTCATGAAGAATAGCGGCCCTTCCGGTGATCTCGTTTTGGCCCGGTTTTCCGGACCTTTGATCGAGCGCACAGGCGGGATTGCCCAGGGGATGAGCGGCAGCCCGGTCTACATAAATGGGAAACTCTTGGGCGCCGTAGCGTACGGCTGGTCTTTTACGAATTCAAAGGTAGGTATGATAACGCCTATTGAAGATATGGTCAAACTCTGGAATGTACCCGTAAAGGAAGAAATCCGGCCCTTTAATGCCCGTGAATCGTCACTTGTTCCGGTTGATACACCGCTCATGGCCAGCGGCTTTGACACGCTTTCGATGAACTGGATGAAGGAAAAGCTGCCGCAATATAAGTTTTTGCCTGTCGATACGGCGACGGCTGCATCTGATAGCCAGGCCCAGCCGTTAGAAGCGGGCAGTTCCGTAGCTGCGGCCTTTGTCAATGGCGATCTGAAGCTGGGCGCTATTGGCACGGTTACCTATGTGGATCACGATCATATTGTAGCCTTTGGCCATCCCTTCCTAAAGAAGGGGAGTATCAATTACTTCATGCACAATGCGTATATCTTCACGATCGTCAATAATATGGAAAGCTCTTTCAAGCTTGGTTCTATCGGGGCTGAAATTGGCCGCATCGATCAGGACCGGGGCGCCGGGATTGCCGGCAATTATTCCCTGGCACCGGGCATCCCTGTCGTCATGGATGTACGCGATCAGGATACGGGAGCCCATAATGTTAAACGCGTTAAAATCATTGAAGATAACGAAATGACACCGGTTCTGGCGGCAACGTCTGTCTATAATACAGTTAATAAGACGATTGACCGTTTAGGCGGCGGTACGGCGACGATCGAGTATACGATCCGCTCGGCCAACGGCCGCGATAAGGATATTACGCGGCATAACATGTATTATTCAGAAAATAATGTCAATGAAAAGAGTATCGATGAACTGTATAATGTGCTGGATATCCTGAAGCATAATGAATTCATTGATTACCCTGTACTCGACATTACATCTACTACGTCTATTTCCCAGGCACAAAAGACAGCACGTATTACGGAGGCTATGGCAGCTCCGGTCGTAGCCAGCCCGGGCGATACGATTTATTTCAAGGTCACGCTTCATCCCTATCGGGGGGCCGATGAAGTAAAGGCAATGACCTTTACGGTGCCCAAAGATCAGCCTTTAGGCGATATGGTACTGGAAGTACGCGGTGGCGGGGTCATTCCCTTGCCGTACCTGATCGAACGGCAACGCTACAACCTGACAGACGAAATCATTGAACGCCTGCGTCATTATAAAGATTTTGATGAGCTTAAGAAGGCGATCGAAAAAGAAGATGCCAATAATGACCTGGTCATTGAAGTCCTCGATCAGAACGTCAGCATGATTGACGATGGGAAAACAAAGACGTCTAAGGTAAAACTCCAGGCTAAGGAAGCGCAGGAATCACCGAAGGATGTACTGAAACCGAAAAAGAATGGTCTTCATGATGACACGGATAAGGACGATCAAAAATCATCCATTCCGACGCCGTACATCGTTAAAGGTGACGGCCAGCTGACCATCAAGATTGTCACACCGGAAAAGCGGGACCGTTTCCTGGCAGCACACCACACGCTGCAGTCGGCAAAAGCAGTTATCAGCGCTGAAGACGATGATACAGCAGATACGGCTGACCAGACGGACAAGAAGGATACGGACAACCAATCTGATGCCGGCAAGAATCAGAAAGAAAAGCCCTCGCAAGATAAAAAGAATATATTTGGCCTATACTAGGCTACCAGACAGCAGCTGTGTTATGTGACCATACGCAGCTGCTGTTTTACCGTACGCTGTGGTTCTCTGTGCCTGACCGGCTGTGGCAGGGGTTCAATCTTGATATTTAAGGGATAACATGGTATTATCTTATTTGTAGAAAACTGAAAAGGAGTTCTGAGTTTTCTCACAGTTTTATAACAATTTATTGCCAGTGTTTTGCATACCTGTTGTATTAATGGTATAGTAACAGTACATACGCAGGGAAAAGGGGGTGTGTCTGTGCTGGGAATGTTGGAACACGTAGGTGCGTTTACGTTACATATCTTCGAAAAGGTTGGCGTATTGGCCCTCCTGTTTCTGCAGACGGTGCGCCAGTTGCCGAAAATTCAGCGACGCCTGACCATTGCCCAGATGGCGCACCTTGGTGTTAATTCGCTGCCTATTGTCAGCTTGACCTTACTCTTTGCCGGGATGGTTATGACCTTACAGATCGTCGATATCCTCCTGCGCTATGGGGCACAGTCGACCTTAGGCGGGATTATGTCCATCGCGATGGGGCGTGAACTGGGGCCTATTCTCACAGGCGTTGTCGTAGCCGGCCGTGTAGGCGCTGCTATGACAGCTGAAATCGGCACGATGAAGGTTACCGAGCAGATTGATGCCCTGCGCTGCATGGCCGTTAATCCCGTTGCCTATCTCGTTGTACCACGCTTCGTCGCCTGTGTCTGTATGGTGCCGCTTTTAGCTTTCTACGGCTATATTATCGGTACGGCCGGTGGCTATGCCGTGGCTACGTTGAGCGCCGGCCTCACTCATTTCACGTATATGAATTCCATTGAAATGTTTACCGACGTTTCAGACGTAGTATATGGCCTGATTAAAGCCATGTTCTTTGGCGGCATTATTGCCTTAGTCGCTTGTCACGAAGGCATGAATGCCAAGAGTGGTGCTGAAGGGGTTGGCCAGGCTACCACCCGTTCGGTTGTTACGTCTATTATTTTTATCTTTATCTGTAATTATCTCTTGTCCCTTATCTTATATTAGGAGTGCTGCTATGATTAGTCTGCAGGATATCACGGTAGCCTATGGATCGCGGGTTATCCTGAACCACATCAATCTCGATATTCATACAGGTGAAACCCTCGCTATTCTAGGTGCCAGCGGTTCTGGTAAAAGTACCATCTTACGGCTCATCATAGGCCTGCAAAAGCCGACGAGCGGCAAAATTTTTGTCGATGGCCAGGATATTCTCGCGCTGGATGAGGATCAGATGGACCAGGTGCGGCTGCACATGGGGATGGTATTCCAATATTCGGCCCTGTTTGATTCCATGAGCGTTGGCGAAAACGTGGCCTTTGGCCTGCGGCAGCACACAAAAAAGAGTGAAGAGGAAATACGCGAAATCGTACACAATAAGCTTCATCTCGTCGGCCTCGATAATGTAGAAGCCATGATGCCTAACAACCTTTCAGGCGGCATGAAAAAGAGAGTCAGCTTGGCCCGGGCTATTGCCCTGGAGCCACAAGTAATCCTGTATGACGAACCGACAGCCGGTCTGGATCCGTTGCGTAGCATGGATATAAACCATCTGATTGTTAATACACAGCGCCAGCTCCATACGACGTCCGTCGTCGTGACGCATGATATGGAGTCGGCTTTTTATGTAGCCGACAGGCTGGCGTATTTGGAAGAGGGCGAATTCCGGCTGATTGCCGATAAAGAAACGTTCCGTTCGACGACGGATGCACAGGTGCAGCGGTTTATTCATGGCAGTACAGACTGGCAGGAGGGAGGGAATACTACATGAAATGGAGTGCAGAAGCAAAAGTAGGGCTGGTAACGATTGTTGGCGTGCTGATTTTTACGTATGTAGTCATTACCCTGGCTCATGCAGAAATATTTGGTAAACCGGGCTATGAAATTCACGCAATGTTCCGCGACGCCAATGGCCTGCAAAAGGGCAATTCTGTCCGTTATGTAGGCGTACACGTAGGTAAGGTCGTCAGTGTCAGTCCTTCGAAGGAAGGCGTGGACGTAGCTATGAAAATCGATAAGGGAACGGAGATTCCCAAAGGCTCCAAGCTGGCCATCACGACCGATGGCCTATTGGGCGAAAAAATTGTTTCTATTACACCGGGCGCTGATTCTACGCAGGTAGTAGCTGCAGGTGAGTATTTAAACGGCAGCGATGGCAAGACCATGGATGATATGATGGAAAGTACAGGGAAGCTCATTGCTAATGCTAACGACATGATCAATAATATCAATAACGTCATTGGGCATCCTGAAACGCAGCAGGCTATGCGCGGTACGATTCAGAACATCGAAGGTATGACCGGCCGGGTAAACGGCCTCATGGATGCCAATGCCGGCAATATTCAGTCCATGACTGCCCATATGGCGGCAGTTACGGCGTCTCTCGATGAAACGGCAGCCCAGTTAGCGGCCATGAACCGTGACGGCGCCATTTCTGATGACGTCCGGGCGACGGCAGAGAATATGAAGCAAATTACAGACAGCTTTGAAAAAACAGCCTTAGCAGTAGAAAAAATTACGACAGATGAACAGAGCCAGGCCGATCTGCAGCAGACGCTGCACAATACGGCTTCCATCTCCGGCCGCCTGAATAAGATTCTCGGTGGCGATACGGGTCTGAAGACCGAAGGCGATGCAGCTATTCTGTACAATGATACAAAAAGTGAAACAGGTGCCCAGGTAAATTTTAAGTTGTACCGGAACAATAGCTTTGCTCTGTTAGGAGCTGAAAATATTGGTAACGGTACGAAAATGAACCTGCAGTATGGCAAAAAGGGGACATTCCTTTCCGCCCGGGCCGGCCTGATCCGCGGCGAACTCGGTATGGGCCTCGACTTTTTTGAAGATAAGCCGTTCCGCCTTTCTCTGGAAGGCTACGATCCGGACGACTGGCGTTACCGCGTAAAAGCCAAGTATCGTCTGACCGATAATCTTTTCCTCTTTGGCCAATTTACAAGGCCTATGAACCGCAGCGATGGCGGTAATTATTATGGCATTGACTATGTCTTTTAGCCAGGACATTCTACAATATAGCAATCAGATCAATGGGGGTACCCGCAATGAACAAGGACATGTATAAAAAACTTATTGCAGCAGTGATGATTACAACGTTGGGCACAATATCTGCCGTTGCGGCAGCTGCGCCGGCCAAGGCTACGGTTGTTCCCGTAGATTTAAGTGATACGTCACAGAAGAGTGCATCTGTAGAAAGTGAATTACAACAGCTTTCGACGGAAAAGGCGCAAAAGGAAGCGTCTCGCCCGGCACCGGCTGTGGCCCCGGCGGCTGCGACAACAGCAGCTACTGTGCCTGATGTGCCACCGGCTTTGCGCGAACAGCTGGCGCAGCAGATTGCCGAAGATATGCAAAAGAGCGCTCAGCGTGCAGCAGCCAGACATGAGGCCGATCCGGTCATCGTCGTCGGCCGTGTCGGTGCTGATGAAACGGTGGATTTGACCCTGCCGAAGACCATTCAAATGGCACTCGATTACAACCGTGATATCAAGATGGCCCGCTATGCCCTGCATAGCACGGATTTTGCTATTGATGAAGCCCGTGCCGGCAAGATGCCGACCATCGGCTATACGTGGAGCGGTTCCCGCACAGGCGGCAGTGTCAAAGATGTAGCCAACGCATTTGGCAACTCTTTCAGTGTTTCTATTCCCCTCTATACAGGCGGGCGCGTAGAAAATGAAATTGCCAATGCCAAGCTCGGCAAGGTCAATGCCCAGGAAGAAATGCTGCGTGTCGAACAGGCGACAAAGCTTTCGGCTGTAGAAGGGTACTTTGGCCTCTTAGCCTATGAAGAATTGCAGGATGTATACCATGAATCGGTAAGCAACCTGGAAGGGCACGTAAAGAACGTTACGGCCCAGTATAATGTAGGCACCGTCGCCAAGCTCGATGTCCTTACGTCTGATGTTTCCCTGGCTAATGCAAAGACTACGGCTGTTACAGCAGATACGAACGTAGCCGTAGCGGAAGCAAATCTGAATAATATCCTCGGCCTGCCCTTACAGACCAAACTGGTCCTCTCCGATCATCGCCTGCCCTTTGACTCGTACGATATTTCCCTGCAGGAAGCTATGGACTATGCCATGAAGTATCGTCCGGAAGTCCTCCAGGCGGCGCTGGCTGTACAGGAAGCAGAACGCAATATTGAAATTGCTAAAGCCGGCAACCGCCCGACGGTTAGTGTCGGTGCCGGCCGCGGCTACAGCGATACGACTTTCCCGGGCTGGGATGAACACAATTGGAGTATCACCGGTGGTGTGTCGTGGAGCCTCTGGGATGGCGGCGCGACGAATGCCAAAATCAAAGAAGCCCAGCTGGCTCTCTTGTCCCAGCGCGAAGCAGAGCAGAAGCAGCGCGAAGCCGTACAGCTCGAAGTCAAGCAGGCCTATTTGAACCTGCGCAGTGCTGCCCAGCGTGTACTGGCTACACAGACCTCTATCAATCAGGCTGAAGAAAGCTTCAAGATTGCCCGCGTCCGCTACCAGGCCGGCGTCGGTATCAACTTGGATGTCCTCGATGCCCAGCTCGCGTTGAACGAAGCTCAGACCAATCATATTCAGGCCCTGTACGATTACAACGTAGGCATTGCTACGCTGGAACAGGCTATGGGTGTTGACGTCCGTTCTGGTGTGGTACATCCGTCCATGACGGCAACTTCATACAGAGGCTAATTGTTACAGTTTGATGTAAATTTATAAATTGAAACAGTTTATTCGCTCATACTTCTTGATTTTAAAGTATAGCCTAGGTACAATGAAGGGAGAATTGTAATATGACAATTCTCTCTTCTTTTTCTATACAGAAAGGAGGTCCGCCGGTGAAAAAGCAATGGATTGTCTTCGGAGCAATTGTAGTCTTTTTATTTGCCGCGGCTTTCTCCCTCTGGCTGGAAAAACCGGTGCTCATGCAAAAACTGTCGGAAACGGTGACGGTAACTGCTGATGAAAAGCTAAACGGTACACTGCGTTTTAGCAGTATGGATGTTTCTCTTTCCGGCCGCGTGACGATTGCTGACCCGGTAGTTCGTGATACACAGGGGCGTACTGTCCTTTCTGGTAAAGATATTACTGTTTTTATTAATCCTTGGAAAGTCCTGTCATCCCTATCGGGTGGGGAAATGGCGGCAGCCGTCGAAACGGTTGATATTCAGGCGCCGGTCGTTCATATTTGGCAAAATCAGGCAGACCAGACGTGGAACGTAGCCAATCTTGTTAAGAATACGGGCGATACGACAGACGCCGGCTTTCGCGGACGCATCCTTTTACATGACGGTACCGTGCGGCTGCAGCTGCCGAATGGGCCTACCCTTGTAGGTGAACAAGGCGAAGGTACGCTGGATTTCAGCTCCTACCCGCGCCTCTATGCGGATGCGGCCTTATATCTGGATGGCGAAAAGGTTACTGCGTCAGGGCACTTTACGTCAGCCCGTGATTTTGACGTTCTCGTCAAAGGTGACGCTGTTAAGGCAGCGTACCTTTCCCCCTTTATTCCAGCTGATACGGATGTGACGATTACAGATGGCACCATCCGCGATATACGGGCACACTATGCCCAGACGCACAACGGCCAGACCCTGAGTGGTTCCGCGTCTGTCGAAGGCGGTGCCGGCACAGCCTATGGGATTGCTTGCGCCGACGTCAAGGGTGACGTACGCCTGACAACGGATACAGTCTATTTGGAAAAAGCCAGTGGTACCTTAAACGGCCAGCAGGTAGAAGCCGGCGGCCTCATTCGTATTAATACGGATACGCCCGTTTTCCAGCTCGATGTCACTGTGCCGGGAGCCGATTTGTCTGCCTTTACAGCGTATCTGCCAGAAGGCCTTACAGGCAGTGTGGCCTTTAAAGGACGCTTGTGGGGCACGACAGATCAGCTTAGTGCTGCCGGGACTGTTCAGGTACCGCAGCTGGACTATAATAATCTTTCCATTAGCAACGGCCAGGCAGATATCAGCTGTGCCGGTTCGGATATTGCCGTTACCCATGTGACGGCTGCTGTAGCCGGCGGCAGTCTGACCGGCAGCGGTACGTACAATCGGGAAAGCAGTGACTTTCATGCAGACCTTCAGGCAGAGGGGATTCAATTGGAAGCCATTCCCCAGTTGCCTGTTTCTATGTTGGGCACGGTTAGTGCCACTTTGCAGGCTGCCGGGAATGTACAAAGCGGCCAGGTCACGGCTAAGGGCCAGGCTTCGGCAACAGGCCTTTCCTATAACGGCCTTGAAGCCGATACGGCTACGACCGATTTTGCCTATGCAGATGGTGTCATTTCCTTGAGCCAGCTTACAGCCTCAGTCCAGGGCGGCACGGTGACAGCCAATGGGACCTATGATACGAAAAATAAGGACCTCAATGGTGTCTTTACGGCAAAAGATATACCCCTCTCGATGTTTGCAGGCTATGCAGCCGTGCCAATGAGTGGTACTATTTCTGCAGCCGGTCAGGTCTTTGGTACAGGTCCGGCGTGGAATGTCATCTTCCATGCCGCCAATGGCAGCATAAAAGATATGCCCTTCGACAGTCTCGACGGCTCCTTGTCAGGCACAGGCAGCCAGATTCAAATTCCTTCTGTCGTTTGGCGGTACAAGGATGGTACCCACCAGGCCAGCGGCCAAGTGAATCTGGACAGCCGCTCTTTACAGCTGCAGGTAACAACGCAGCATATGCGTCTGGAACGGATTTTGCCGGCTCTGGGTAAAGGGGAACTGCCGCTTACGGGCTGGGCAGATAATACGGTCTACGTGAGCGGTACGCTCGACAACCTGGCTGCGCACGGTTCCTTCCGCTTGTCCAGTGGTTCGGCTTATGGTTACCTTTATAAAAATGTCAGCGCTGATTATACGCTGGCCAACAATACGATTTATTTGCAGAACGGGGATATTTCTGCTTACGACGCATCTGTCAAAGTAAGCGGCTCCGTTGGGGCGCGCCTCAACCTGGACTTTGATGCCAGCAACTTGGATATTGCCCGCCTGGTACCGCAAAAAGGCCCGCAGCGGGCCGGCCTGGTTCATCTGAAGGCGCACGTAGGCGGTACGCTGGACAGCCCGACCCTGAACGGTACGCTTCAGTCAGATCAGCTTACCTTCAACCAAACACTGCTCCAGGATGTCAAAGGGGAGGTTACCTATTACGGCGGTATTTTCCATTTGAATAATTTCCACTTTATGCAGAACGGCGGTTCGTATGATGCCAACGGCGGCTATAATCCGGCGAACGGCTGGATCATGGCCAGGGCGTCTGTCGCCTCCGGTGACCTGGCCAGCCTTCTGAAGCTGGCCGGGTATAAGGGCAATGCCGTACAGGGCCGGCTCGACGGGAATCTCTCTGTTGATGGTACAGCAGAAAAACCACGGGCCCATCTGACGGGACAGCTTACGCAAGGCTTTATTGGCAAAGAACCTATAGAACCGACGGATATTGATGTACAGTACGAAAATGATACGGTGAAAATCAATAAGCTGGCCCTCCAGGTCAGTGGCGGTATTTTGGCGGCCCAAGGAACGTATGCCCTCCACGGTCCGGTCAATATTCAGGTAGCTGGCCGTGGCTTCCCAACGAAGCTTCTGACGGAAATTACAGGCCGTACGGACATCGACCTTGACAGCAATGTCGACTTTGCTGTCACCCTGAGTGGTACCGGTGATGATCCGAATGCCGATGTATCCATTCAGCTCAACGGCGGCACGATGAAGGGCTTCTCCTTTACCAATGCCTATGCTCTCCTTAATATCCGCAACGGTATTATCAAGCTTTCCCAGGCGTATATTGCGAAGGATCCCTATAAGGTCAGTGCCTATGGTACGATTCCTATGGCCGCTATCAGCGGTGCACGGACGGATGAATCCATGGATGTTACGCTCAAACTCGATCATGCCAGCCTGGATCTCCTGACCTTCGTATCGCCGCTTATTAAGACGGCGACGGGTAACCTGGAAGGAACGCTGCAGGTAAAAGGAACGGCAGCAGCACCGGAAGTATACGGTACGGTCGGTGTGAAGGACGGCTCCGTATCTATTGAAGCCATGCAGTATCCGCTATCACAGATTCAGGGACAGGTTCAGTTTACAGGGACACAGGCAGCCCTTACGACAGCAGCCGTCATGGACAAGAAAAATGCCAAAAACCCGGGCAACGTTCAGATTCAGGGCAATGCAGCCTGGAATGGCTGGGAATTGACACAGTATGGCGGTACGTTGAATCTCAATCATTTGAATGTCCAGTGCCCATACTTCAAAGGACCTTTGAACGGGGAATTGAAGCTTAGCGATGAAGAAGGGTATCCGCTCCTTTCCGGTAAGATTACGTTGTCCCATACGGATCTTGATGTGCCCCTCAGCTTGAGCTCCTCTAATAGCAGTATGGACCTGGGCCTTGACCTGACTATCGAAATGGGCGATGAAGTGCGCTTGTATAATCCGGCCTTATATGATATAACACTAACCGGATCTGCTAATTTCAGCGGTACACTCATGCACCCCTACGCTTCCGGTGGGTTTGAAGCCATGAACGGGACATTCCATTATCTCGATACGAATTTCCATCTGTCCAAGGCGAAAGCAACCTTTAACCAGCCCGATACGTTCTTGCCTTATGTCGATGTTGAAGGGGAAACGCGGGTAGGTCAGTATAATGTCCTCTTGAACCTGCGCGGGCCTGTAGAAAAGATGGATCTCATGCTGCGTTCGAATCCGCCGCTTACGAAAAATCAGATTATTTCGCTAATTACCCTGCGCAACAGCGGTGACAAGCAGAGCAGCTCCCTTACGGGAGAAGACGTCAATACGCTTATCGGCAGCGGTATCCGCATGACCTTAAACAGCCTGGGTATTACCCAGACCTTGGAAAAGGCGTTGCATCTGGATATGCTGACGGTAACCACGGGTTCGCTCGACTACGATGCCAAAACGGCAGATATTAATGATAACTACTATAATATAGAAATGGGCAAATACCTGTTCAATGACTTTATGGTTACGGCAGCCTTTGGCCTGAATCATCAGGATAACCGCATTGGCATGCAGTATAATTTGGGCAGTAAGTTTGGCCTGGCCGCCTGGAAATCCAGCGAAGGCGCATATGTGGGCGGCGTCTATAAATACAGCTTTTACTAGGGAGGGAGATATATGCTGGAAGCGTATTTAAAAGAATTGCAACAGATAAAGCTCCTCTCCCCGGAAGAAGAAAAGGCCCTTTGGCGGGCTTATAAAGAAGAGGACGATCAGGAGAGCCGGCGGCGCCTCATTGAGCAGTACCAGCCCCTCGTCTTTCGCGAAGCTATGCGCTGGCATATTCGTCAGGAATACCTGCAGGATGCCCTGCAGGAGGGAACGCTGGGCCTGATCGAGGCCGTAGAGCGGTACGATCATCGCCGCAACGTCGCGTTTTCTGTCTATGCTGTCCATCGCATACGCGGAGAAATCCTTGATTTTCTCAAGGAAGAAAACAGCCGCCTGGCTTTGTCTATTGACGAGCCTGATGAAAATGGCATACCCTTACGGGAGCAATTGCCAGACGCCAGTGAAGATCTGGCTGAGCGTACAGGCCGGCAGCTGCTGTTTGAGCATGTAGCCCAAACATTGCAGCGCTTGCCTGAAAAAGAGCAATTCGTCATGGAAGGTGTATACTTAAAGGATCAGGAGCAAAAAAATATTGCCCGCGACCTTTCAGTCAGCGTTCCCTATGTATATCGCCTGCAAAAACGGGGCATACGCCGCATTCGCGGCATGCTGAGCCGCTTTATTCATGACAGTAAATAAAAGGAAATGGGGGCTAAAAGATTAAAAACTAGCGCAAATATGATAATATATGAGATAATAGGTATATTCTTTGGAAATAACAAGGGATAAGGGCAGATCTGTTTTTCCGATTGTACAAACATAGCGGGAAAGGAGTTTCTGCCGTATGAGAAAATCTGATGAAGAAAAGGTGAAACGGGTCCGCTCTGCCAAAGCCTGGCTGGAGAAGGCAGAGGAGTCCTTTGGCAAACAGTCGGATGTGCGCGGCGAGCTGAATTTGATGCTGGCAGAAGCAGAAATGAAGCAGATGCGCAAAAAAGAAAGACATTCCCGGGGCTTACGTAAAATAGCTGCTGCCGGTACGGCAGCCGTTATTGCCCTTGCCTGCTGGCAGCTGACGGGCTGGGAAAAAACGACGACTGTCCGGCCCTTGCCGGCACCGGCGCCGGCAGCCTTGCAGGAAGAGAAGGCCAAGCCACCTGAATCTGTTCCGGCAACACCGGCCCGGGCAGCTCCGCCACCGGCACAAGAGCTGCCAGCAGATACCGGGCCAGGCAGTGCAGCCTTGCCGGACACAGCACCTGCTGCACCACAAGCGGCAGGACAACAGCCTGATACAGCAGACTCTGGAACAACAGCACCAGCACCTGCTGTACAACATACACAGCCCGTACAGGAAAAGGTTTTAACCGACAGCCAGGTACAAGCTGCCGTACAAGATGCGCGTCATAGTCTGCGCGGTACGGAAATAAAAAAATGACAACGGAGGATTTTATGATTACACGAAATAAAAAGCTTCTTCTCATGATGATTACAAGTGCCATGATGACCTGCCCGGCCTGGGCTGCCGATACGGCACAGACAGAAACGGGCTATGATGCGGCACCGGCAACGGTGGAAAAGAAGGCTACGGCAGCTCCTTTGTCCGCCCAGGACCAGGCCAAACCGATGGCTATCAACACGGTAGTAACCAGTGCCAATACACCTGAAACCGAAGCGGCCATGAAAAATGCACAATCCGGCCTGACAGGGTACGAAACGGACGAAGAACTGGCGGCCATTGCCAGCGGCAAAAAGCCGGAAGACGTACGTAAGACAGCTGAACAGGAACAGACTGAAAAAATTCAGCAGGCTGAACAGGAACGGAAACAGCAAGTTGCCAAATCGGTCATTAGCGGCAATACAGGCTATGAACAAGGGACTGTTGGCACAGAAGAAAGTGCCAAAGCAGAAGGCTTGCCGGGCGAAGCAGTGCCCTATGTATCTGGCTTAGGCGACGTCCAGATTGATACTTCCATTCCCAAATATCCCATGGCAGTTGTACCGACGGGGCAGGAAGGTACGATGCCCTATGGTAATGCCGTTACAGAAGCCGATATTGCTCCCTATCTGAATAAGGTCACGACGTCTGTCTCCATCAGCCCTGTACCGGATCCGGCCATTGAACAGCATCTCTTACCGCAGCTGGCTATGCGTGTCGGCGATGCGGTAAATCTCGATTATATCCGCCATGACGTCAACGTCATTGGTGCCAGTGGCCTCTTTTCGACAGTACGGCCAACGCTGAACAACGTACCGGAAGGGGTTACGCTTAATTACACCGTCCAGATGAACCCCATCATCAACAGCGTCGAAATTACGGGCAATACGGTATATAAGACAGATGTCCTGGCTAAGATGATCGATTATGTTCCGGGCTCTCCCCTCAACAGCACCCTCATCAGCAAAGATGTAGCCAATATTAACAATCTCTATGCCAAAGACGGTTACATGTACAGCCACGTTTCGAATGCTACCCTCGATGATAAAGGCGTCCTGCACCTGGCTATTGCTGAATGCCACTTAGAAGCGATTACCGTGCGCGGCAATACAAAGACTAAAACCCATGTTGTAACGCGTGAAGTCCGTATGAAGCCGGGCGACGTATTCAACCGGGCTGCTGCCAGCCGGAGTATTGAACGTATTTATAATACGGGCTATTTTGAAGATATTAACGTACGCATGCTGCCGGGCAAAAAGAATGCCAACGACGTCATCATGGAAATCGATGTCGTTGAAGCCAAGACCGGCCAGGTTACCATTGGCGGCGGCTATTCCCAGTCCAATGGCCTCGTAGGTCTCTTGGGCCTGACGGAAACGAACCTGCGTGGTACCGGCGATAAGGCCAGCATCAACTGGGAATTTGGCGGTAATACAGATTCCAATAAGAACTATACCTTCTCGTACACTCATCCGTGGCTCAATGATCACGGCGATTCCATTGGCTTTAGTATCTTTGACCGCGAATACGAATACGATGATTACAACGAAGATGGCGACTCTGTTGCTGAATATGACCGCGAAACGCGGGGCATGAACGTAACCTATGGCCGTGTCCGCAGCGAATACGTCAGCGATTATGTCACCCTCGAATCGAAAAAGACAAAATACAATGATCACGACAGCGGCTTCGATTATCGTGAGGATGCCAGCTATCCCGGCAACGATGGCTATGACTTCAAGGGCATGCACTATATGGATTACAACTTTGGCCGTACGAACAGCCTGACCTGGGCCCATGTCTTCGATAACCGTGATAACGTCTACGATCCGACACGCGGCAAGCGCCTGTCCTTCACCGGTTCGGTGGCAGGCCACGGCTTAGGCGGCGATTTCGACTACTACAAATTTACTGTAGAAAATCGTCTCTACTACAAGGTAGGTCATTCCCATGTTATTGCCGTACGTCTCATGGGTGGTATTGCTACAGGCGATATGCCGTACTCCGATCTCTTTACCCTCGGCGGTGCTGATACACTGCGCGGCTATGAAGATGACGAATTCCGCGGCGACAAGATGTACGCCGGTACAGTCGAATACCGGTATCCCATTGCCAAAAAAGTACAGGGCGTCTTCTTCGTCGATGCCGGTTCGGCTTGGGGCGGTACGGAACACGTGCCCTGGTATCATGACAACGAAGACCTCCACGTTTCGACCGGTCTTGGCTTCCGTATTACAACGCCGATCGGGCCTATCCGTCTCGACTATGGCTTTGGCGATGACGGCGGCAAATTCCACTTCAGCTTTGGCGGTAAGTTCTAAGGCCGCCTGACGATAGGTGGGGAGTTCATGTTTCGTACTTGTATGTTGACGGGATTGTTTGTCTGTGCTAGTCTAAGTAGTGCCCTGGCAGCACCGGTCAGTCAGGTAACCGTAGAGCTTACGGCAACGGCAGGAACCATACCGCCGTTAGTAGAAAAACGGATTGCTGCCAGTATTCAAACCGTAGGCAATCACGTCTTTCTCCAGCAGGATGACGGTGATATCCTGCGCCGGCAAGGCGAGTACAACCGTCAGGTCTATGATATTATCGACCGCGTGCTCATCGGTTATACGGTTGAACATATCCAAATCGTGCCGGGACCGGAAACGGTCCTGCGCGTACAAATCCGTCCGTGGGGAGACACGATCCGCAGCGTGCACGTTGCCTTTGACTTTGGCTCATTGCCGGCCTTAGGCCAGCAGCTGGCAGGAAACGATCTCGCTCACGCCCAGGCCTTCATTGAAAACCTTTTGGTGGGACTGCCTGTCGATGCCCTGGATTGGGCCAATGGTACAGTCCAGGCCGTCATGGAAGCAGAACTGGAAACGGAACTGCCAGAATTTTATCCGCATATTGTCATTACGCCAGGCCCGGAAGCACAGGTACAGGTTTTTTTCCTGCCGAAGCTGCCGGTCGTGCGTAATGTCAACGTCAATGTAGAAGCTGAAAATCTGCCGAAATTGATTTTTCTCAGTACACGCAAGCACATGGAAGACCGTTACGCCGGATTGGACGGTCTTCCTGTTGCATTTGTGCAGCGTCATGCTACGTCTATCCGGTCGGATCTGCAGCAGACACTGCAAGAGCAGTGGGTCATCAAGCATTATCAGCTGCGCGTGCAGCCGGAGCTGCAGGTAGGAGAAAATACGCGGATCAACTTGAAGTCAGAAACAGACTTTTATGATTTGCAGGCAGAAGTCTATATGGATATTAACCGTGACGAAAGAGGCGGTCACCGTAAGGATGATAATACGGTCCTGCGGGCCCGTGTAGGCTGTAAGCTGGGCAAGGCACATGAGCTGTACACCGATGTGGAGTTCATGCCGGGCTCACTGGAGTGGAATGTCATTCCCGGATATTTCTATCGTGCCGGCAAGAATACGCGCTTAGGGTATGATTTTGAAACGGAAGATGATAGTCATCATCTCTGGCTGCGCCAGCATTTGGGCGGACGCTGGGGATTCCGTTACGATCGGGATTTGACACACCATGAAGATGAAGCAGGACTGACGTACCGCTTTCATGAATACGTCAGCCTGGAGTATCTCATTTCCGATCATGACACGTGGCTGCGTGTCATTGGTTACTTATAGGAACTTGTAAAGGGGTAATGTAGTTATGATGTCAGAAATGGGTAAGAAGAAAAACGTAAAGATTTTTTCCGCAGTCATTGCGGCAATCTTTGTACTGAGCGTCGCCGGTGTGGCCGTTATGCAGATGGGCAATCCTGTCAACGCCGCACCGTCCAGCAATATTGGCGTCGTCGATATGAGTAAGGTCATTCCGCCGGACAATCAGGCGATTACTGATGCCCAAAAAGAAATGCAGCAGGCTAGCCAGGATGCACAGAAGCAATTTGAAGAACAGTCGGCGAACATGACGGACGAACAGAAACAACAGCTCTTTAGCCAGATGCAGGATGAATTAGCAAAAAAACAGGAAACCATTTATAAGGGCGTAAAAGATAAAGTCGATGACGCCGTTGGCAGCGTTGCCAGCACGAAGGGCTTGAGCATTGTTATCGATAAACGGGCCGTACTCTATGGTGGCCAGGATATTACGGAACAGGTTTCCAAAAAATTAAGTGAATCCCAGCCGGCTGCATCGGGCAGTTCTTCCTCATCCAGCCAGTCCAGTGATTCTACCCAGTCCAAATAAGGATCTGATGCCATGAAGCGGAAATACGCGGCTATTGCCGGTGCCATACTGCTTGCGTTTTGCCTGGGCCTGGCCTTTTGGTTTATGCACAGCCGCACACCGGCAACGCCTGTCAAAGAAAAAGGGCCAGTCATCGCTTATGCCGATGTGGAACATATCATGATGAGCCACCCTGCGTATAGTCAATACCATCACCTGGAACTGGAATATAATGCCATGGTGGCACAATACCAGTTCGAGCAATGGAACTATTCGCACCAGGCAGCTCTCCAAGGGAAGGCGGAACGGGATTTCTCTGTGACCGACGCCTTGTCGACGGCTGCCCTGAATCAGGAACTGCAGGCCCGCGTGGCAATCAAGCAAAATGAGCTCAATGCCGGCCTGGAACAAAAGTATCAGGAACTGCTCCAGACGAAGAAACAGGAACAGCCTGAACTTTCGGCAGCAGATAACCTGAAAATTGTCAATTTGCGGCTGAAGCTGGAAACGATGGTCCTTAGCAAGGACGAACGACAGGCAGCCCAAGAAGAATTGCAGGCCCTGCTGAGGAAGGGCAGCCATAATCAGGCCATGGATGAAGCGACGATTGCTGAAGTAAAGGCAGCTATGGCGCCGGAAAAAGAAAAGGCCCAAAAAGAGCTGGAAGCGTATGCCCTTCAGGTAAAGAATGAATTGCAGGCACGACAGCAAAAAAATCAGTCTGTGTTCCAGCAGCAGCTAGGCGAGCTGAACAAGCGTCCGGAACCGGCCGTGTGGAACAAGGAATGGAAAGATAAGCTGGAACAGAAAGAAAAGGAAATGAACGAACAGAAAGAGAAGATCTTGGCGGATATCAGAGAAAAAGCAGCCAGTGTCGCCCAGGAGCAGGGCATTGACCTGATCCTCTCCAATTATGAGGGTGTAGGGACGGCACGGGATGTGACCGACGATATTATTGTCAAGCTGGTATAAACAGGAGGCTTTTCGCGAATGAAACGATTAGGAAAACGGTTTGCTGCTGTAGTATGCATGATCCTGGCTATTGGCGCTTTGAGCGGCTGCGGCAGTGAAGATAAAGTCGGCTATGTCGATATGGCACGGGTGCAAAAAGAAGCACCGATGGTACAACAGTACCAGAAAAAGATGGAAGATAAAGATAAGGCCCTGAATGATGAACTGCAGAAAGACAAGCAATCCATGTCAGCAGAGGATTTCCAGAAAAAACAGCAGCAGGCCCAGCAGGAACGGCAGATCTATGCGGCCAGTATGCAGCAGCAGTTTCTTTCTGAAATTCAGACCAAGCTGGCAGATATAGCCAAAGATAAAAACGTAGGCATCGTCGTATATAAAGAGGTCGTACCTAGCGGCGGCATCGATGTAACGGACGATTTGATTGCAAAATTACAGTAAGGGGGCTGACCATATTGAAAAAGACCGTACAGGAGCTGGCCGTTATTTTAGGCGGAACCGTACTCGGTGATGGAACACGGGAAATCGAAGATATTAAGGGCTTAGCAGAAGCGGGCAAGACGGATATTACCTTTGCCGTCGATCCCTATACAGAGTATTTGCCGCAAGTACATGCCGGCGCTGTCATCGTAGCGAAAGAGGTACCGGCTGGCGATAATACCCTGGTGCTGGTAGAAAACCCGCGCCTGGCCTTTTCCCAGCTCTTAGTCCTCTTTCACCCGCGGCAGACGGTAGCCAAGGGTATTCATCCGACAGCCGTTGTCGATCCCAGTGCTAGTCTTGGCGAAGATGCCTCTGTGATGGCCTATGCAGTCATTGGCAAACATGTCAAAATAGGCAAGAATTGCACCATTTATCCCTATGTGTTCATTGGCGATAATGTGGTCATCGGCGATGATGCCGTCATTTATCCGGGCGCTGTCATCCACGAAAATTGTGAGCTTGGCAACCGCCTGGTCATTCGTGCCCATGCAGTCATTGGCGGCGAAGGCTTTGGCTTTGCTACCAATGAAGGCAAGCATACGCGTATCCCCCAGATTGGCAACGTCAAACTCGAAGATGACGTAGAAGTCGGTGCCTGCACGTGTATCGATAACGGTACCCTCGGCAGTACACTCGTCCGCAGAGGTACGAAAATCGATAACCTCGTCCATTTGGGCCATAACGTCGAAATTGGTGAAGATTGCTTCCTCATTGCCCAGGTTGGCATTGCCGGAAGTACCAAGGCAGGAAATCACGTCGTCTTTGCCGGCCAGGTAGGCTGCACCGGTCACATTACGATCGGCGATAATGTCGTCTTTGCCGGTAAAACGGGGATTACAGGGAATGTCAAGGGCAATCAGACCTATGCCGGCTATCCGATGCAGCCGCATATGGAATGGAAACGTTCACAGATCTATTTGAAGCATTTGCCCCAAATGTCAAAACGGATTAAAGAACTGGAAAAGAAGCTCGCCGAATTAGAAGCTAAAACGGCGCAATAAGAAGAGGCTAGCTCATGTATACGTTCATGAAAGTATTGAGCTGGATTATCTGCCACGTACCGGAACCGGTCCGGCGCGGCATGGGGACGTTTATTGGCTGGTTCTTTTGGACCTTTGTGCCGAAAAAACGAAAAAAGCTGGCCCAACGCCAAATCATGGAATGCGGCATTACAGATGACCCTAAAAAGGCAATGGATATTGCCGAGGCCAGCAGCCGCCGTTTTGGGCCCATGATCATTGAAGTTCTTTCGTATCCCTTATATACGAAAGAAAAACTCGATGAAAAGATAACCTGGCAGGGAAAAGAATATTTGGATCAACTGAAGGAAAGTGGCGAAGGGGCCGTCTTTATGGCCTCCCATGCGGGTAACTGGGAACTTTTGGGTGCCGTTTTGGCCATGCACGGCTATCCCCTTATTTCGGTTGCCCAGGAACAAAACAGTCACAGTGCCGACGCCTTTATTAACGAATACCGGGCTCTCATGAAGCAGCACGTTACCTATAAGACCGGTATCCGTGACATGGTTCGTTTCCTGAGTGACGGCCATTATATTGGCCTGCTCATGGATCAGGATCCGGGCTACACAGGCATTATGGTACGCTGGTTTGGCCGCGACACACTGACCGCTGATGGGCCGGCCAAAATGGCTGCGCTCAAAAACTATCCGATCATTTCCACGTTTATTCACGAAGACCGGCCGTATCATCATGTCATTGAGGTGCTGCCGCCCTTCCGCCCCTTTGCCGAAGGCGTACGGCCTACACGGGAAGAAAAGAAGCAAAACGTTTATGACGTTACGCAGGCACTGAATGACCGTTTGGAAGAGCATATACGTAAATACCCGGAAGACTGGTTCTGGCTGCATAACCGCTGGAAATGGACCAACCGGTACTTTGAAAAAGTGGCCAATCACGAAATGATTGAACGCTAAAACATACTACACTACTCAAAAAGGAACCCTGTACCACCAAGCGTATACAGCGCTTGGTGGTACAGGGTTCTTTGACTGCTGTGGCAGCGTAGGTTAAAGCCAGCCGAATTTACGGCACGCGTATAGAATGCCGCCCTTGTCGTTAGCCTTAGTCACGAAGTCGGCCCGTTCTTTAAGTTCCGGCCGGGCATTGCCTACGGCAATGCGGAAAAAAGGCGGCACAAACATGGCCAGGTCATTCAAGCCATCACCAAAGACGACGGCATCTTCCGGGCGGGCCTTGATGTGCGCCAGGAGACGGCGGATACCGGCGCCTTTATCTGTCGGCTCTACGAGGTACGTATTGGTAATGTAAGGCAGACGCGATAAGCCATATGTAGAAAGGGGCGGATCACCAGGGGCAGGCCGCACGTGGACCAGCTTGTAAATCCGTTGCACCTGGTCGATGTCGATGGGCTGTACGACCGTCGTAAAGAGATTGGCCTGGCCCAGGTGGCGGAATTCTTCGTAGGGCGTGTACCGGAGGAGTGTGTTGTCCGGGAAGATGGCCCAAGGCAGGTGGCGCCGTTCCAGTTCGTGCAGGAGGGCCCGGCAGTTTTCCATTGGCAGGCCTTCCATTTCGATTACCTTGCCGTCCAGGGTCAGGCTGTTGCCGCCATCACTGACCATGGAGGGGATGCCGTAGCGATGGGCTGTACGCCAGCCATCACATTGCAGACGCCCTGTGGCAATGGCAATAAAATGCCCCTCTTGCTGCAGCCGCCGCAGGCAGTATACCGTATCGGCCGGAATGACCTGGGAAATATCGAGACCCAGCGTCCGGTCTATATCAAAGAAGAAATATTTTTTATCCATCATAATGTGTCCTTTCTTTGTGTATCTGCCCAAAATTATATACGGATTAGGCCTTAGATTCAACTGCCACAGGTATAAGGCTTTGTAATTACTTTGTCAAGACTTGATTTTTTTCTGGTATTTTATTATACTAAGTGCAAGAGAAAACCCTACTGTGTGCGTAAAATGATCTAGTGTTTTGGACCAACATCTTATACATTGGGAGTCCGGACTCTGTGTTGTTAGGCAATGCCTTCACTGGACTGTCGATCTTCATAGGAGGACACCCACCTGCTCAGGCAGGCTCAAAACTTGGTTTATAAACGGCATGGTGGGGCTTCTTTTTTCTTGTTTTTTTTGATTATGAATGGAACGATTTTATTGCCGCTAAGTTATCTTGGCGGCTTTCTATTTACAATAGGAGCAAACAAATGGACGGAGATGATCTTTTCTCTCTGGCTGCCGAAGAAACGCAGCGCACTTTTGCGCCCCTTGCCGTACGTATGCGGCCGGAAACGCTGGATGAGATATATGGCCAGGAAAAGCTGATTGGGCCGGGCAGCTTTTTGCGGGCCATGATTGAACACGATACCTTGCCGAGCCTGCTCTTTTATGGGCCCTCCGGTGTCGGTAAGACGACACTGGCTCACGTCATCGCCCAAGTCACGCACAGCCGCTTTGTCAAAGTGAATGCTGTAACGGCAGGCACGGCGGAACTACGCGGACTCATACAGGAAGCGCGGGAAACGCTGCAGGTATACCAAAAACGGACTATTTTATTCGTCGATGAAATTCATCGCTTTAATAAAAATCAGCAGGATGTGCTTTTGCCATATGTAGAAGACGGTACAGTGACACTCATTGGGGCGACGACAGAAAATCCTTATTTTGAAGTCAACCGCCCTCTGTTGTCGCGTCTGCGCGTCATGACCTTTGAACCCTTACGGGAAGAAGCCATTATAGCCGTCTTGCGGCGGGCCCTAGGTGATCGCCAGAAGGGACTGGGCCAGTTGTCTATCGCGGCTACAGATGATGTATTAGGAACTATTGCCCGCGTGGCTGACTGTGATGCCCGGGCCGGCCTTAATCTTTTAGAACAAATCTGCCTCATGCTGCCGCCGGGAAGTACGATGACCACAGCGGCTGTAGAAAAAGTAACCGGCCGGCGTCTCTATACGTATGATAAAAAAGGCGATGCCCACTATGATACGATTTCAGCGTTTATTAAAAGCATGCGCGGCTCTGATCCCGATGCGGCTCTTCATTATCTGGCCCTCATGATAGAGGCGGGTGAACAGCCTTCTTTTATTGCCCGGCGTCTGGTTATCTGCGCGGCAGAAGACGTAGGTCTGGCCGATCCGCAGGCCCTCGTAGTAGCCAATGCCGCTGCACAGGCCGTGCAGCTTGTCGGCTGGCCGGAAGGGAAAATTATCCTTTCTGAAGCCGTCATCTATGTAGCCTGTGCACCGAAGAGCAACAGTGCCTGTCTGGCTGTAGACGCGGCAACGGCTGATGTACGCCAGTACGGCAGTGGCAGCGGTGTGCCGGCGTGGCTGCGCGACGCACACTACCAGGGCGCAGCAGCCCTGGGCCATGGCAAGGGGTACAAGTATCCCCACGACTATCCGCACCACTGGGTAGAACAGCAGTATTTACCTGACTCCCTTAAAGAGCATCGCTATTATGAAGCAACTGATAGTGGTGCTGAGGCAGCCATGGCTGAACGCTGGAAGAAACGGTGTGGCAAAGAATAAATGACACAGAAGGTGTCGTAACAGAAGGTGAATGAGTTTGGCACAAGCGAAAGGCAAGCAAACGCAGCATACGAAATCGCACCGTACGGCAAGTAAGCGCAAAGGCCGTACGCAGAAACAAAAGAATACAGAAACATCCCTCTTACGGTACGAAATACTGGGCATCATCCTGATTTGCAGCGGTATCTTTATGAGCGTAAGTATCGTTGGCGTAGATACGGGTAGTGCCGGCCATAGTCTGGACAATATCCTGTCGTATATTTTCGGCAGTGGCCGGATCCTCTTTACACTGGCCCTGATCGGCTTAGGCCTGAAATATATTATGGTGCGCAAGGCCTGCCCGCTGACCCGTAACTGGCTGGCCAGCGCGATTCTTTATCTTTTATTCTTAGGCATGATACATCTTGTGTTCGTGCCGGAAGGAACAGAATTTATGCCGCCTATGTTGCGTGTTGGCGGCGGGCTTATTGGCGGCTTTGTCGCTTCGGCCCTGCGTTCGTTTCTCGGTCAGTTTGGCGCCGTTTTAAGCGTGTTGGCCATGGCCGGAGTCACGTTGCTGATATGGAAAAAATGGTCCATTTCCCGGCCTGTTACGCTCGTTTCGGACAAGGCTTCGGCAGAGGTCGCCAAGGTGTCTGATAAGGCCGTAGAGGGCCTGCAGGAAGCATCACGCAAATGGCATGAACACCATCATATTTTTGACATTGAAAAAGAAGAAGAAAACAGCCGGGAAGAAGAGCGCAGCGAAGCCGTAGACGCTATAGGTGAAGCGGCAGTGCCGCCCGTACTGCCGTCAGAGCCGGAAACACCGGCCCATAGCGAATATGTACCGGAGGCGGCACCGGGTGGTTTCCTTTCTGTAGAAGAGTACGGACCTGACCACGAACTACTGGAACCGGAGGCCCCGGCGGAACACCGTATGAACGATGCCGAACCGGACTTGCCTTGCACGCGGCCTGTTCTTTCTGCTGTGTCTGCCAAGACGGTTACGCCGCCGGTAATCGGCAGGGACCTGGCAGAAAGCCCGGCACCTGAGGCTGCCCGGGATATCCTGAAAGAAGAACTGGCCGATCTCAAGCCCGTTGAAATCGATGCCACGGCTACAGCCGTCGATGTGGCGCCACAAGGCAGCCCGGCTGTAGCCGTAGCAAAAAGCGAAAACACATACCGCCTGCCTTCCCTGAGCATCTTAAAGCCGGGCAAGCCGCTGGCTGAAGGGCTGAGCGAAGAAGCCCGGGAAAATGCCGTAATTTTGCAGGAAACGTTAAAGAACTTTGGCATCGAAGCGAAAGTAACCAATGCCAGCCAGGGACCGTCGGTAACGCGCTATGAGCTGGAACCGGCAGCCGGTGTCCGCGTCAGCCGTATTGTCGGGCTGGCCGATGATATTGCCCTCAATTTGGCGGCAACGCAGGTGTTTATTGAAGCGCCTATTCCGGGCAAAGCGGCAGTAGGCATTGAAGTGCCGAATAAGAGCCGCACCGGCGTTAACTTACGGGACGTGCTTGAAAGCGATGCGTTCCAGCACGCTGCCAGCGGTGTACCCGTCAGCCTGGGCAAGGATATTGCCGGCAATCCGGTCATTGCCGACCTTACCAAAATGCCACACTTGCTCGTCGCCGGTACGACCGGTTCCGGGAAGAGTGTGTGCATTAATACGTTTATTGCCAGCATTCTCTTTAAACAACGGCCGGAAGATGTTAAATTAGTACTCATCGATCCGAAAGTCGTAGAACTTTCCGTTTATAATGGAATACCCCATTTGATGACACCTGTCGTAACGGACCCGAAAAAGGCAGCCAATGCCTTGCGCTGGGCTGTACGGGAAATGGATGACCGGTATAAACGGTTTTCCCAGGGTTTTGCTCGGGATATTAAGAGCTTTAATGAGAAATATCCTGAAGAAGCGATGCCCTATGTGGTCATCATTATCGATGAAATGGCGGACCTTATGATGGCGGCCTCAAATGATGTCGAAGATTCCATTTGCCGCCTGGCCCAAAAGGCCCGGGCCTGTGGCATGCACCTGGTTCTGGCTACGCAGCGTCCATCTGTAGACGTCATTACAGGCCTTATCAAGGCCAATATTCCCAGCCGCATTGCCTTTCGCGTATCGAGCCAGACCGACTCCCGTACGATCCTTGATATGGGCGGTGCTGAAAAGCTCATTGGTAACGGCGACATGTTCTACTTCCCGACTGGGGCACCTAAGCCTATTCGTGTCCAGGGGGCCTTCATTTCCGATCCGGAAATCGAACGCCTGGTTACGTTTATTAAGAATCAGAATGTCAGTGAACCCCAGTACGACGAATCCATCCAGCAGACGCAGGAAAGCAGTGGCGATACGGGCGAATTTTTTGAAGATGAGCTCATGCCCCAGGCCATCGATATGGTCTTAGAAACAGGCCAGGCCTCGTCGTCTATGCTGCAACGCCGTTTTCGCGTCGGTTTTACACGGGCTGCCCGCATGATCGATACGATGGAAGCCATGGGCATCGTCGGCCCTAATGAAGGCAATAAAAAGCCGCGCGAAATTATTATGTCGCCGGCAGAAGTACAGGAAAAGTTTTTCAGCAGTCAGTCGTGATACCATTTTCTACAATAATAGTATATAATAAAAATGATAGCCTGTACTTTTGAAAGGAGCGATTTTTTGTCTTCTATAGGAACCCGACTACGACAAGAACGGGAACGGCAGGGCCGTACACTGAAAGAAGTGGCCGACGCCACCAATATTAAAGAAGCATATTTGGCAGCTGTAGAAACAGAAAAGTTTGATACGATTCCCGGCGTTGTCTTTGTCAAGGGATTTATTCGTACGTACGCAAACTACCTTGGCCTGAATGGAGACGCGCTGGTAGAAGAATATAAAGAATCTTTTGTTTCCCGGACGCCACAGCCTGAAGTCCGTCCCGTCACGGGGAATCCCGTCCGCAAGGAACGGGGAAAAGAGCGGCGCCGCCAGGGAAAGTGGCAGGAAATAACCCTCGTAGCAGGAATTATTCTCTTTTTGCTGCTTATTATCTGGTTACTTTTATAGAGGTACATTATGAGAGAAAAATTTTTGGTTACCAGCCGTCGTGATATGGAAGAACGCGGCTGGGACCAGTTGGATTTTGTATATATTAACGGCGATGCTTACGTCGATCATCCGGGCTTTGCCGCAGCCGTGATCGGCCGTGTGCTCGAAGCCAGGGGGTATCGCGTAGGCATCATTTCCCAGCCGGACTGGCACAGTGCCGAACCGTTTAAGGCCTTGGGACGGCCCCGTTTGGCTGCCCTGATTACAGCCGGTAATTTGGATTCCATGCTGAGCGAAAAGACGGCTGCCAAGAAAATCCGCAATACGGACAGCTATTCGCCAGGCGGCATAGCCGGCAAACGGCCGGAACGGGCTACTATCGTTTATGCCAACCGCATGCGGGAAGCCTACAAGGATGTTCCTATTATTATCGGCGGTATTGAAGCCAGCCTGCGCCGCTTTGCCCATTACGATTATTGGTCAGATAAAGTGCGTCATTCTATTCTCCTCGACAGCAAGGCAGACCTGCTCAGCTATGGCATGGGGGAACACTCAGTAGTTGAAATTGCCGATGCCCTTGCCGAAGGGAAGAGCGTGGCTGAAATGTACAATATCCGTGGCATCTGCTACGTAACGAGTCACCCTCCTGTGACGGATAAGACCGTCGTCTGTCCGTCTTATGAAGCAGTAAAGGCCGATAAACTGGTCTTTGCCCAGGCGTTTAAACAACAGTATGAAGAACAGGATCCCTTTTACGGAAAAATCTTAATCCAGCAGTCGGAAAACCGCTATGTCGTACAGACGCCGCCGGCACTGCCGTTGACCACAGAAGAAATGGATGCCATTTATGAACTGCCTTTTCAGCGTCGCTGGCATCCCGATTACGATGCTGCCGGCGGTGTACCGGCCTTGCATGAAGTACAGTTCAGCCTGACTAGCCACCGGGGCTGCTTTGGTCATTGTCACTTCTGCGCCATTACCAGCCATCAGGGGCCTATTGTGCAAAACCGCAGCCATGAATCCCTTATCCGCGAAGCGCAGCGCATGATTCGCCTGCCGGACTTTAAAGGCTATATTCACGATGTAGGCGGACCGACGGCTAATTTCCGTCATCCGTCGTGCCAAAAACAGCTTACAGCCGGCGTCTGCCGGAACCGCCACTGTGTGGGCAGCGAAATGTGCCCTAATCTGGACACGTCTCACGCTGACTATTTGGAACTGCTGCGGGAAATACGCAAGCTCCCAGGCGTCAAGAAAGTGTTCGTCCGCTCGGGCTTGCGCTATGACTATGTCCTGGCAGATAACAATCATAAATTCGTAGAAGAATTGTGCCGTTATCATGTAAGCGGCCAGTTAAAGGTAGCTCCGGAGCATGTCGTCAAACACGTAACGGATCTCATGGGGAAAGCCGACGTGCAGGCCTTTTTGACGTTTAAAAAATGGTTTGATGAAGCCAATGAGAAAATTGGGAAAAAACAGTATCTCGTTCCCTATTTCATGTCCAGTCATCCGGGCTGTACCCTGAAGGATGCCGTAGCATTGGCTGAATTTTTGCGGGATATGCATATGCAGCCCGAACAGGTACAGGATTTTATTCCTACGCCGGGCAGCCTCTCTACGGCTATGTATTACACGGGCATCAATCCCTTGACGGGAGAAAAGGTTTACGTTGCCCGCCGGCCCGAAGATAAGCAAATGCAGCGGGCCCTCATGCAATATAAGAACCCGGCTAATTACGATATTGTCCACAAGGCGTTGTGCCTGTGCGGTCGCCGTGATCTGATTGGCTACGGCCCGAAGTGCCTCATTCCGCCGCGCCGTCCCGGTAAACGGTCAGAACAGGGGAGCCGGGGCAGGCGGCCTGCTGCAGCTGCGGCGAAAGCCCGCCCGGGCCGCCGCGCTGCCGGTGTGCCGGGGAATCATGATGCACGGCGTGGACCAGGCAAGAAAGCCCGGACGAACCATTCTGCATTCAGGTGATGTTATGAAAAAAAATATACCATTACTGGCAGTCATTTGTTTCGTCTTGGCTGTCTTGTGGTTTAGTAATGTCCTGTTAGAACAGCAACAGGAACAAAAAGCAGAAGAAGCATACCGCTCGGAGCAGCATCTCGTCGTCTATTCGGACATGCCTGCGGATGTAAATAATGCCTTAGCACGGGCTTTTTATGGCGATACAGGCATGCGCGTACAGATTGAAACCCGGACGGATGAACAGTTGCAGACACTTGTGGCCGACGCAGCTTCGGTACACGGACCGGATTTGATCATTGCGTCGGAACCGATTTTAAAGAATCTGCAGCAGGCGGCCTTACTGCAGCCGTATACATCTGTTACGACGGGGACTGTACCGGCTTCGTTTAAAGACGCCAACGGCTATTGGACGGGTCTTTGGTACAACCCCATGGTCTTCGTCGTCAGCCGTGACTATTACCAGCGCCGCGGCGACCAATTGGAAACGTGGGATGATCTCCTGACAGATCCTAACCTGGTTCTGGCTTTTCCCGATTTGGCTGCAACGGATTTAGCCGGTGATTTTCTCTGTTCCTACGTAGAAATGTCCGGGACAGAGGCGTCGAGCCGGTACTTTAAAGCACTACAGACCCATGTTGCTTCTTACGCTAAGTCCATGACGCCCATTGTTCGCCGTGTAGCTGCAGGAGAAGCCGATGTAGGTGTTGCTGATGCAGCGACAGCACGGCAGTATCTGAACGATAAAGCACCGATTATCGTGCTCTATCCGGAAAATGGCACGTCGTATTGGCTCTATGGCAGCGGTATTACCAAATGGTGCAGCGACAAAAACCTGTCTTATCTCTTTACGGACTGGCTCTTGTCGCGCAGTGTCTTAGGTGTATTACATGAACAACATCTCTTCCTGACTTCCGCCAGCGATGTGCTGCCGAAGGAATTGGATGGACGCAATATGTATCCGGTCCTCTTCCCGGTACGCAAGCTGTATACCGATCAAGGGCGCAGGAACATTCAGGATTGGTGGATTAAAACTATTCGCTTTGGAAAGGAACCATAATCTGCATGGAAAAAATTGGTTTTATCAGCTTAGGCTGTTCTAAAAATCTGATTGATACGGAAGTAATGCTGGGGATTCTCAAGGATCACCATATGGAAATTACGGAAGACCTGGATGAATCGGATATTATCATCGTCAACACGTGTACGTTCATCGAACAGGCTAAGCAGGAATCGATTGATACGATTTTACAGGCTGCCCGCTATAAGACGGAAGGCCGCTGCAAGATCCTCATCGTCACGGGCTGTCTGAGCCAGCAGTATAAGGAAGATCTGCTCAAGGAAATGCCGGAAATCGATGCCCTTCTCGGCACGGGCTCCTGGGACCGGATTCTCGAAGCAATCGACTCGGTCAAAAAAGGCAAGCGGGCCTGCTTCATGGACAACGTAAGCCATTTGTATGATGCCCATACGAGCCGTCAGCGCACGACGCCGGGGTATACAGCGTATGTAAAAATAGCCGAAGGCTGTAACAATGGCTGTACCTTCTGTATTATTCCCCACGTGCGGGGCAAGCTGTACAGCCGTCCTGTAGACTCTGTCGTCGAAGAAGTAAAGCAGCTGGCCGCTGATGGCGTCAAGGAGATTAACCTCATCGCCCAGGACACGACGAGCTATGGCGTTGACCTGGCCGGCCACTCCCTGTTGCCGGAATTGCTGCGCCAGCTGGTCAAAATTGAAGGTATCCGCTGGATCCGCCTTTTCTATTTATATCCGCATTATTTTACAGATGAACTGCTGGATCTCATCGTTTCAGAAGACAAGATCTGTCCCTACGTCGATCTGCCCTTGCAGCACATTTCCCAGACCGTCCTGGAACGCATGAACCGCCGTGACTCGAAAGAAGATGTCCTGCGCCTGGTAGATAAGCTCTGTGCCCATGGCCGCAAGCTGACCCTGCGTTCGACCTTTATTGTCGGGTTCCCCGGTGAAACGGAAAGCGAATTCCAGGAACTCTGCGACTTCGTAGAAAAGACGGAATTTGATGACGTCGGCGTCTTTACGTACAGCCAGGAAGACGGAACACCGGCAGCACGCATGGCGGATCAGATTCCACAAGAAGTTAAAGAAGAACGCTATCACCAGCTCATGGCCATCCAGGCCAAGGTATCGGAACACCGCAATCAGGAATTGGAAGGCTCCCTGCATACGCTGCTGGTGGAACGGATCGAAGAAGAAAATGGCCAGCGCCAGGCCGTAGGCCGCATTGAAATTCAGGCACCGGAAGTAGATGGCCTGACCTATCTGGAAGATGCAGCAGACGTACAGCCCGGCGATATGGTTACCGTCCGCATTGCCCAGGGCTTTGCCTACGATCTGGTGGCTGAACTGGCCGAGTAATAATTGGGGGGACGTGTATGTTAGTAGAACTGGTAACGACTGGTTCCGAGCTTCTTCTGGG
The DNA here is from genome assembly GCF_014269395.1 of Megasphaera hominis. Classification (GTDB taxonomy): domain Bacteria; phylum Bacillota; class Negativicutes; order Veillonellales; family Megasphaeraceae; genus Megasphaera; species Megasphaera hominis. Next base: position 72,712 of record NZ_JACOGK010000002.1, on the reverse strand, counting down.
AGAAATCGTCAATGTGAACTCCCAGTATCTTTCACAGGAATTAAACCGTTTAGGCTATTCCGTCGTCTATCATACGACCGTCGGCGATAATCCGCAGCGGATGGAACAGGTTCTGCGTACGGCTCTCAGCCGTGCCGATATCGTAATTACGACAGGGGGACTCGGACCGACGCAAGGCGATATGACGAAGATCATCGGGGCCAAAATTATGGACGCTCCCTTGGAATATCATGCAGAAATAGAAGCGGCTATTAAAGATTGGGTAGAAGGTCATCACAGCAACCGCAGGATGACGGATAACCAGAAACGCCAGGCTATGATTCCCGCCGGTGCTGCCATTTTTACAAACGGTGCCGGTACGGCACCGGGCGTAGCCATCCATAAGGAGGACAAACTCCTCGTCCACCTGCCAGGACCGCCGGCTGAAATGCGCTGGATGTATGAAAACCGCTTGAAACCATACCTGCTTCAAACCTTTGGTTCCCAGGGCTATATTAAATCGCGCTATATCAAGATTTATGATTTGGGTGAAGCCTTCATTGAAGAAACCCTCATGGATCTTATCAAAAGCCAGTCCAATCCGACGATTGCCATGTATGCCCGGCCCGGATTCGTAGAAGTGCGCCTCACGGCAAAAGCCGCAAACGAAGCAGAAGCGACGGCCTTGCTGGAACCACTGACAGAAGAACTGCAACGGCGCCTGCAGCGCGCCGCCGTGACGATCGACCAGGAACCGCTGGCCGCTGCCTTAGGCCGGATTTTGAAAGCCCATAAGCTGACGCTGAGTGCGGCTGAATCTTGTACAGGTGGTCTCGTCGGTTCCCTGATTACGGATATAGCCGGCAGTTCTGCGTATTTTCTCGGTTCTGCCGGAACGTATTGCAATGAAATGAAAGAGAAAATCCTTGGCGTTTCTGCGAAAACCCTGGCAGCTTATACGGAAGTAAGCCCCCAGACGGCCGGGGAAATGGCTGAGGGGAGCTGCCGCCTCTATGGTGCCGATATTGCGATCAGCACGACCGGGATCGCCGGTCCGTCCGGCGGTACAGCCGATAAGCCTGTAGGCCTCGTCTATACAGGAATTGCCGGTCCGTGGGGGACCGTAACGCACCGCGATGTCTATCCCGGAGACCGCAGGGAAGTGAAAGAACGCGCAGCCACGCGTGCTATATATTATGCCGTTCAATATCTTTTAGAATATATAAAATAGGAGTGAAATATGGAAGCTAAACAAACTGCACTAGAAAATGCAATGCGCAAGATTGAAAAGGATTTTGGCAAAGGCGCCATCATGCGTTTAGGCGACGTAGCCGACAAGATGAACATTGAAGTCATTTCTTCTGGCTCCCTCGCTGTCGACCTTGCTGTTGGTGTAGGCGGCTATCCCCGCGGCCGGGTTATCGAAATCTATGGTCCTGAATCTTCCGGTAAGACGACACTGGCCCTGCACGCCATTGCGTCGGCCCAGAAGAGCGGCGGTATTGCAGCCTTCATCGATGCCGAACATGCTCTCGATCCGGTTTACGCCCGCCATTTGGGCGTCGATACGGCGAACCTCCTCGTATCTCAGCCGGATAATGGCGAACAGGCCCTGGAAATTACAGAAGAACTCGTCCGTAGTGGCGCTGTCGATATTATCGTCGTCGACTCTGTAGCTGCACTGGTGCCGAAAGCGGAAATCGAAGGCGAAATGGGCGATTCTCACGTAGGCCTGCAGGCACGCCTTATGAGCCAGGCCCTGCGTAAGCTCACAGGCATTATTTCCAAATCGAAAGCGATCGTCATTTTTATCAACCAGCTGCGTGAAAAGGTCGGCGTCATGTTTGGCAACCCCGAAACGACAACCGGTGGCCGGGCTCTTAAATTCTATGCGTCTATCCGTATAGAAATCCGCAAGGGCGAAGCCATTAAGCAGGGCGGCGACGTCATTGGCAACCGGGCCCGCGTCAAGGTGGTCAAAAATAAGGTAGCACCGCCGTTCCGCAATTGCGAATTCGATATCATGTATGGCACAGGCATTTCCCGTGAAGGTACGATCCTCGATCTGGGGTCGTCTATGGATATTATCGAAAAGAGCGGTACGTGGTATTCCTATAAAGGCGAACGTCTCGGTCAGGGCAAGGAAAACGTAAAACTCTTCCTGAAAGAACGGCCGGAAATCGCCGACGAAATTGAAAAAATCATTCGCGACACCCTGGCTGCCGAACCGGAAAAGTTTGAAGAAGTATCGGAAGAAGTGCAGCTGCATGACGTGGAAGATGATACAGACCTGACAGGAGAAGAAGAGTAAGATGGAGTATCAGGAAGCGTATGCAAAAGCCTTGCGATTGCTGAATACACGCTTTCTTAGCGCTGGCGAGCTGACCCGGAAATTACGGCAGCGCGGGGCTGATGATACTGTCATTGAAGCCGTGTTGGAGACGCTGCGGCAAGAACGTTTTATTGACGACGAACGTCTGGCCGTAGCCGTGTATGAATATTACGCCAGAAAACGGCAATATGGTCACCGCTATATTGTGACGCGCCTGCAGCGCCGTTACCTGCCTGTGCCGGAACGGGAAGAAGTAGAGCCTTTTGACGAAGAAACAGTAGCCGCGGAGCTGGTAGAACGCCGCTTTGATACGGCGGCAGATCCGCGTAAGGTGGCCCGCTTTTTACAAAACCGCGGCTTCTCTCCCTTCGTTATCAGCAGCATCCTTTCGGAACGCCACTGGGACTGATTTTTTAAAGAGCAGCTGCACCTTGACAGGCAGACGTGTATATCTTGACATGAGAAGTAAAAAAATTTACAATTATAAGAGCCGGTTTAGATACTGGTTACCTATTTTGCGTAATTGCAGGTTTTTTGAAAATGATGTAAATGAAATAATTACACATATAAAAAGCCGGACGCGTGTTCGGCTTTTTATTGTGAAGAGGAGGTGAGAGAAGATTATGTTATTAGCTACTATTGCAGCAGCAGTTGCTTGTGGCATTATCGGCGTAGGAACGGGCTACTTCTATCGGATGAAAATTGCTGAAGGAAAGATTGGCAAGGCAGAAGTAGAAGCAGAACGGATCATTACGACAGCGCGGCAAAATGCAGAATCGCGCAAGAAAGAACTCGTTCTGGAAGGCAAGGAAGAAATTCATAAAATGCGGGCTGACGCAGAACGGGATCACAAAGAACGGAGAAATGAACTCCAGCGGATGGAACGCCGTCTCTTGCAAAAGGAAGAGCACTTGGACAAGAAATCCGATTCCATGGAAAAACGCGATGAAGCGTTGCAGCACAAAGAAGAGGAAATTGCCAAAACGCAAGAGAAAATTGATTCGTTGTACAGCCGTCAGATGGAAGAATTGGAACGTATTTCCGGCCTTACCTATGATGATGCGAAAGAACTGCTCCTGAACAACGTCAAGACAGAAGTCAAGCATGAAACGGCGATGCTCATTAAGAATCTGGAAGAGGAAGCCAAGGAAGAAGCAGAAGGAAAAGCACGGGAAATCATTTCTACGGCAATTCAGCGTTGTGCTGCCGACCATGTGGCAGAAACGACCGTTTCTGTCGTATCCCTGCCGAATGACGAAATGAAAGGCCGTATCATCGGGCGAGAAGGCCGCAATATACGGGCGATTGAAACGCTGACGGGCGTCGATCTGATTATCGACGACACACCGGAAGCTGTTATTTTGTCCTGTTTTGATCCTATCCGTCGTGAAATTGCCCGTATTGCTCTGGAAAAACTGATTGCCGATGGCCGTATTCATCCGGCACGGATTGAAGAAATGGTCGAAAAGGCCCGGAAAGAGGTCAATCAGAAGATCCGTGAAGCCGGGGAACAGGCAACGTATGAAGCCGGTGTTCATGGTCTCCATCCGGAACTGATCAAAATCCTGGGCCGCCTGCGGTACCGCACCAGCTATGGCCAGAACGTACTGCGCCATTCTGTAGAAGTATCCCAGCTGGCAGGAATCATGGCTGCCGAATTGGGTGTCGATGATAATCTGGCCAAACGTGCCGGCCTGATCCACGATATCGGCAAGGCTTTGGATCACGAAATGGAAGGTACCCATGTTTCTATCGGTGTAGAAGTAGCCAAGAAGTATGGCGAATCGAAACCGATCATCAACTGTATTGCATCCCATCATGGTGATGAAGAACCAAAGAGTGTAGAAGCTGTTCTCGTAGCAGCGGCAGATGCTGTTTCGGCAGCACGGCCAGGTGCAAGACGGGAAACGCTGGAAAACTATTTGAAGCGTCTGACAAAACTCGAAGAAATCGCAAAATCGTTCGACGGTGTCGAAGATTGCTTTGCTATACAGGCGGGCCGTGAAATTCGTGTCATGGTTAAACCTGAAAAACTGGATGAATCTGACTGCGTCCTGCTGGTTCACGACATTGTAAAACGCATTGAAGCTGAACTGGAATATCCCGGTCAGATCAAGGTCGTTGTCATTCGTGAAACGCGGATGATTGATTATGCAAAATAAGATGAAATACAACCCCTGTCGCTGCGGCAGGGGTTTTTTAGCAGTTGTTTGTATATCTTTTCTTTATAAGTCATTTCACGTTGTGGTATGATATAGGTAAGAAGTACGTGTGGAATAACAGGAGGGATAGCCCATGAAACGGAATAAAAAAGGAATGGCAATCCTGCTGGTGCTGCTTTTGGCCTGTGCCGCGTATTTTGCCTATACGCAGTACGAAACAGCGGCAGCCAGACGGGCAGCAGCCCAGCTTACTTTATCAGGCAATGTGGACGTGCGTGAAGTATCCCTGGCCTTCAGGGAAAGCGATCGTATTGACAGTGTTCTCGTCGACGAAGGCGACACGGTAAAGGCCGGACAGGTCGTGGCAACCTTAGACAGTAAGGAATTGCAGCTGGGAATTCAGAAATTGAAGTCCCAAATCGCAGCCCAGCAGAGCGCCGTAGATAAGCTGCTCAATGGCAACCGGCCGGAAGATATCCGCCAGGCTCAGGCCAATTATGATGCGGCAGTATCGGCTGCTAAAAATGCAGCCGGCGTCTATAACCGGACCAAACAAATTTATGAAGATATTCAAGGTGTGAGCCGCCAGGAGTTGGATACGGCACAACACGATGCGGCTGCCAAAGCAGCGACGGCAGAAGCGGCTAAACAAGCGTGGGAACTGGCCCAAAACGGTGCGCGCCACGAAGATATTGCGGCCGCTCAGGCTAATTTAAAGGCCCTTCAAGACGAACTGGCCCAGGAAGAGTATGTCCTCAGCCAATACGTACTCACGGCACCGACAGATGGCGTCATCCGCAGCCGCCTCCTCGAACCGGGGGATATGGCCTCGCCGTCGGCTCCGGTCTTTAAACTATCGATTCTAAATAAAAAATGGGTCCGTGCATATGTAAAAGAAACGGATCTGGGCAAGATCCACGAAGGACAGGCCGCCCAGGTCTATATCGACAGCCAGCCCGATACGCCTATTGCCGGTCAGATCGGTTATATCGCCGATACGGCAGAATTTACGCCGAAAACCGTACAAACAGATGAACTGCGCACGGCTCTGGTCTATGAAGTGCGGGTCTATGTAGACGATCCGCAAAATGTCCTGCGCCTGGGTATGCCGGCAACGGTTACGATTGATCTGGAGGGAGCAAAATGAGGACAGCCGTTATTGAAGCGGCAGGCATAAGCAAAACCTTTTACCCGAAGAAGCTGCCTCCCGTAGCGGCCCTGCAGGACGTAAACCTGATTGCCCGGACAGGACAGCTGACGGCACTTATCGGCCCTGATGGTGCCGGTAAAACGACGTTTATGCGCCTCTTGTGCGGCCTCATGAAGGCCGATGCAGGGACCCTTCACGTCGTCGGTCTGGACGTGGCCGAAAGGCCTCAGGCCGTACAGGATGAACTCAGCTATATGCCGCAAAAATTTGGCCTTTACGAAGACCTGACGGTACAGGAAAATCTGGATCTCTATGCCGATCTCCACGGCATTACGGCAGCGCAGCGGCAGGAGCGGTTTGCCCGGCTCCTGGAAATGACCGGACTGACTCCCTTTACAGGCCGTCTGGCAGGCAAGCTTTCCGGCGGGATGAAACAAAAATTGGGACTTGCCTGTACTCTCGTCCGTTCGCCTAAGCTGCTTTTGCTTGACGAACCGACGGCCGGGGTCGACCCCCTGTCGCGGCGGGAGCTGTGGGAAATTTTGCAGCGCCTGGTGCAGGAAGAACACCTGTCTGTGCTCGTCAGTACGGCCTATATGGAGGAAGCCAGCCTGTGCCAGGACGTATATGTCTTGAACCGCGGGCGCATGTTGGCAGCCGGCACGCCGGAGCATCTCTGTCGTCTCGCCGAGGGACGCTGCTTTAGCGTTCTTTCACCGGCGAGCTTTTCCTTGCGCATTTTGCAAAGTGAACTGTTGCGCGATCCCTGCGTGACCGATGCCGTACCAGTAGGCGGGCGCGTGCGGGTGATTACGACGACGCCGGCTGCCGTACCGGCCATACTGAAAGAGCATGGCTGGAAAAAAGAACCTGTCGCGCCGCGCCTGGAAGATGCGTTTATGATTCTCTTGCATCAGGACGCGGCACAGGAACGGCAGGCTGTGCCTGGGCTTTCCCGGACGGATGGCCTCATTGTCGATCCGCTGACCCAGCCGGTCGATATAGAAGCCCGCGATCTCGTTCGCACCTTTGGTGATTTTGTCGCCGTCCGCCATACGTCCTTCCAGGTCCATCGCGGTGAAGTGTTTGGCCTTTTGGGGCCTAATGGCGCCGGTAAGACGACGACCTTCCGCATGCTTTGCGGCCTCTTGCCGGCTACCTCGGGCTATCTCAGCGTAGCCGGAGTGAACCTGCGCAAGGCCCGTACGCAGGCGCGGGCAAATATCGGCTATGTGGCACAAAAATTCTCACTTTACGGGAGCCTGACCGTCTATGAGAACCTGCGCTTTTTTGGCGGTATTTATGGCCTTACACGGCGGCAACTGGAGCGACGTATCACGGCGGTCATGGAAGAGTTTCAACTGACGGAGAAAGCCGATTACGTAGCCGAACGGCTGCCTGGCGGATATAAGCAGCGCCTTTCCATGGCAGCGGCCTTGCTGCATAAACCGAAAATCCTTTTCCTTGATGAACCGACGAGCGGCATCGACCCGCTGGCCCGGCGTCAGTTCTGGCAGCAGATTACACGATTGTCTGCCCAGGGGACGACGATTATCATTACGACGCACTTTATGGATGAAGCGGAATACTGTGACCGCATTATGATCCAGGACAAGGGGGCCCTTCTGGTTCTGGGCAGGCCCGATGAAATCAGGGAGAAACTGCACCTGCCCGGTGCCGATATGAACGCTGTCTTTATTGCGATTGTGGAACAGGCCCGGCAGAAAGGAAACGAGGGGATATAAAATGAAACTAAATCGCCATAGCCTCCGCCGTATGGGCGCTCTGACGCGCAAGGAATTTTTTCAGCTCATGCGCGACCAGAGCAGCCTGCTCATGGGGATTGTGCTGCCTCTCATCCTGATCCTGATCATGGGGTACGGCATGTCTCTGGACGTCAAAAATGTACCGACGGCCATTGTCTTGGAGGATCCCTCGCCAACGGCCCGTCAAATGGTGAACTTTACGGAAGGATCGGCGTATTTTTCACCGGTTTACGTGCGTTCTATGCGGACGGCAGAAACTCTCTTGGCGCAGCACGACGTAGATGCGATCATCCGGGTGCCTCAGAATTTTGCTGCCGATGTGAATCAAGGGACAGCCAAGGTGCAGGTCATTCTCAATGGGACCGAAGCGACGACGGCCATGTCGGCTCAGCGCTACATCGAAGCGGCTGTGCTGACGTGGGAAGCCGGTTTGTCCGTACGGAGCGCCAGCGCCGGCCAGGCGACGACAGTAAGCCGAATCTGGTTTAATGATGCCAATACGAGCGCCTGGTTTTTCGTACCGGGCATTCTCATGCTGGTCCTGACGACGAGCGGTGTCTTTCTGACGTCTGTCGTCATGGCCCGGGAATGGGAACGGGGGACCTTTGAGTCTCTGTTTGTCACACCTATTAAAATTGGTGAGCTCATCCTGGCCAAGGTCCTGCCTTATTTTGTTGTCGCCGTCTTTGGGATGATTCTGTGCCTCATTGCCGGGAACGTGCTGTACGACCTGCCCATGCGCGGTTCACTCATCCTGCTCATCGGTGTCTCTATGCTCTATTTGATCATTTCCCTGGGAATTGGCCTGGTTATTTCGGCCCTCACGAAAAATCAGTTTCTCGCCTGCCAGGTGTCGCTCATGATCAGTTTTCTGCCCTCGGTTATGCTCTCTGGTTTCCTTTTTGACCTACATTCCCAGCCTTTGGCCATTCAAATAATCAGCCAGTTTTTGCCGACGACGTACTATCTGCAGCTCATGAAGACACTCTTCTTGGCCGGCAACTATTGGCCCCTTATCATCCGCAACGGTTTGATTCTCCTGGGCTTCGCCATTTTGTTTATCGGCCTGGCCTTCCGCATGACCCGTAAGGAGATGGAATAATGACATTCTTCGAGACGCTGGCACTGTTTGGGCAGCATTTGCGCTACTTGTGCCAAAAGGAATTGATTACGATCTTCAAGGACCCGCGCATGCAGTTTATGCTGGTCATGCCGGTTATTATACAGGGCTTTATTTTTGGCTACGCTGCCAACTATAACCTCGATCGCGTGCCCTATGCCGTCGTTGACGAATCGCATAGCAGCAGTTCCCGCGACTATCTGGCCCGCTTTTCAGGGACTACGTCCTTTGAATTGAAGGCCGTCCTGGGCAATACTAGCGAATTAGGCGATCTCATCACCTCCGGTGACGTCATTATTGCCATCGTCATTCCCCAGGATTTTGAAGATGTGTTAAGCCGTGGTGGTACAGCACCGGTGCAGGTCATTGCCGATGGACGTAACAGTTCCATCGCCGGCATTGCCACCGGGTACGTGAGCCAGATCACCGCCGCCTGGAATGAATCGCGCCGCGGGTCAGCAGGCCCTATTACTATTGAAAGCCGCACGTGGTACAATCCCAATCAGATTACGCGCTGGAATTTCCTGCCCGGCCTGATTGCTATGATTTCCTTTGTGCAGGTCATCTTTTTGGCGGGCCTTTCCATTGCCCGGGAACGGGAGCAGGGCACCTTTGAGCAGCTGCTCGTAACGCCCTTGTCGCCGCTGGAAATCCTCATTGGCAAAGCTATGCCGCCTATGCTCATCGGCTTTGCGCAAAGTGCCATGCTCTACCTCATTGCCCGCTACTGGTTTGCCGTGCCCTTTGCCGGTTCTCTAGGGACACTGACGGTTATTATTCTGGTTTTTATGCTCAGCTCGACGGGGATTGGCCTTTCTATTTCTGCCGTTTCCCGCAATATGCAGCAGGTCTTGGTCTACGTGCTGGTCCTCATGATTCCCATGGTACTTTTGTCCGGTATTGCTACGCCTGTCCGTAACATGCCGGAATTTCTCCAAATCATTACCTATGCCGATCCCATGCGCTTTGCCGTAGATGCCGTAAAACGGGTCTATCTTGAAGGCGCCGGCCTGGCTGCCATCTGGCGGGATCTGGTACCCATGTTCCTGATTGCGGCGGTCACTATGCCTATTGCAGCCTGGCTGTTCCGGCACCGGACAGTTTAGAAATGCCTGGCTATGCGCCTTGGCAGGGCTGGGAAAAATATTAGCAAAAAAAATGAAAAAAAGACTTGCCAAAAGGCATGGTACATGATACAATACTTTTTGTTCGAGGCACTAAGGCCCCGGACGGAAAGTGGAAACGGCCCCGTGGTGTAGCGGTTTAACATGTCGCCCTGTCACGGCGAAGATCGTCAGTTCAAATCTGATCGGGGTCGCCATTTTTGCTCAGGTAGCTCAGTCGGTAGAGCAGGGGACTGAAAATCCCCGTGTCGGCGGTTCAATTCCGTCCCTGAGCACCATCTATATGCGGAAGTAGCTCAGGGGTAGAGCACCACCTTGCCAAGGTGGGGGTCGCGAGTTCGAGCCTCGTTTTCCGCTCCATATGGCGGCATAGCCAAGCGGTAAGGCAGAGGTCTGCAAAACCTTCATCCCCAGTTCGATTCTGGGTGCCGCCTCCATATTTTCAAAAAATCACGTCATGCCGAGGTGGCGGAACTGGCAGACGCAACGGACTTAAAATCCGTCGGATAGAAATATCCGTACCGGTTCGATTCCGGTCCCCGGCACCATTTAACAACACATTGCGACGAGCATGGTAACGGTTGAGATTTATGTGCTCTGGCAACTGATTTGAAGGTTTGGATGTAGATCCAAACCTTTTTTGTAATATGCATGGTGTATGTGACTGTGCAGGGGGTTAGGATGCCCATGGAAGCGTATCAATACAAAGTATCGGATTTTGAAGGCCCGCTTGACTTATTATTGTATCTGATTGAAAAAAACAAGGTTGATATTTATAATATACCTATTGTGGAAATTACTGATCAGTTCAATGCCTATGTGCGGGAGTTCGAGACCTTTGATGTCAATTACGCCAGTAAGTTCTTTGTCATGGCAGCCACACTCCTGCAAATCAAGTCGCGTCTGTTGTTGCCGCGGCCCCCGCAGCTGGAAGAGGAGGAAGAAGACCCGCAAGAGGTACTGATCCGCCAGCTGGTAGAGTACAGGCAGATGAAACAGTTTTCTACTACCATGGCGACCCTCTGGGAACGGCGCTGCCAGATGCCGGGCCGGGAGCGGACCCCGATGCCTTTTACGAAACAGTTTTCCGGTAAGATTGAAAAAAGCGCCTTATATCAGGCTTTTCGGCTGGTATACCAAACGCTGCCGGAGACGCCTGTGACGGAGATCCACTTGCAGAAGGAAATTTACAGCGTAGCCGAATCGATGCGCCGCGTGGAAATGATTTTGCAACAGACGTCACGGCCCGTGCCGGTGTGGCATATCTTTCGCATTTGTCGCACGCGGACCGAGCTGGTTGTCGTTTTTTTGTCTGTCCTGGAACTGCTGAAGCTGGGCAGATGCTGTACCTTGTCTGACGGAGAGGAAGGAAATGCCGTTGCCTTACGCTATGTCCCCGGCGGGAACGCCTGAACCGACGGCCGTACTGGAAGCGCTGCTGTTTCTCAGCGGCCAGCCGTTAAGTGTTGCCGAACTGACGGCCCACACAGGCTGGGATGAAGAGAAAATCGAACAGACAGCCCAGACCCTGGCCGGTGTCCTGCGTGAGGAAAAGCGGGGGCTGTGCCTGCTGCGCGTAGCCGGCGGCTATCAGCTCGTCGTACGGCCTGAATTGTATGAAACCGTGCAATGGGTACATACACGGACGACAGAGCTTTCTACGACAGCGTTGGAAGTGCTGGCTATTATTGCGTTTAAACAGCCTGTTACACGGGCAGAAATAGAAAAAATACGGGGTGTATCTTCGGAGCGGCTCATTGCGTCGCTCTTGCAACAGGGACTGATTCAGGACCTGGGCAGGAAGGATTCACCGGGCCGGCCCATTTTATATGGAACGAGCGCGTATTTCTTAGAATGTATGGGTGTCGACTCCTTGTCCGAGCTGGCAGAGAAGATGCCCCAGGAATTGCAGCCACAAGCAGGGACGGAAACGCAGACTGCCACGACGCTGACAACGGAGGAACAAGATGAAAGAACGATTGCAAAAAGTAATGAGTAACTGTGGCGTCGCTTCACGACGGGCATCGGAACAACTGATTCTCGCTGGTAAGGTGCGCGTTAATGGCGTTGTCGTCCGTGAATTAGGGACGAAAGTAGATCTGGATAAGGACATGATCCTCGTCGACGGTAAACGGCTGGAAGCCGAAAAGAAACGGTATTTTCTTTTTAATAAGCCCAAGGGCGTCATTACAACCGCCAGTGACGACCAGGGCCGGGAAACGGTCATGGACTATTTTAAAAAAGTACCGGAACGCATTTACCCTGTTGGCCGGCTGGACCAAAATACAGAAGGTCTCCTGCTCATGACCAATGATGGGGAATTGGCTAATATTCTCATGCATCCGAGCAAACTCGTCGATAAAACCTATGAAGTAAAGATCAAGAGCCGCATTGCCGATACGGTGCTGCAGCAGTTGGCTGACGGCGTAGAATTGGAAGATGGCATGACAGCACCGGCCATTGTTTGCTATAATGGATATGATGTCCATACAGGGATTACCAATGTGGAAATCACGATTCATGAAGGCCGGAACCGCCAGGTCCGCCGCATGTTTGAACATTTTGGCCTGCAGGTGTACAACCTGCGCCGTGTCCAGTATGCCTTCCTGACGCTGAGCGGTGTCAAACGCGGGGCGTATCGCCGCCTGACACCGGAAGAGATTGCCGAATTATACAAATATAAATAAGGGTGTACATAACATTGAAACGAGTGATTGTCATTGGCGCCGGAGCGGCCGGTATTTTTGCGGCTCTGGCCGCAGCTGAGCAAGGCGCAGATGTCTTGCTTTTTGAAAAAAACGATATTGTAGGGAAGAAGATGGGCATTACCGGTAAGGGACGTTGTAATCTGACCAACACATGCCCGATGGCCGATTTTATTGCCCGTACGCCGGGACATGGCAAATTCCTCTTTAGCGCCTATCAGGCCTATACCAATGAGGATCTGCTGAACCAGGTGCACGCCTGGGGATTGGCTACGAAGGAAGAACGGGGCGGCCGCGTATTTCCCCAGTCCGATAGTGCTATTGAAGTACGCAAGCTCCTGTACCATCGCCTGCAGGCGGCAAAGGTGGACCTGCATCTGCAGGAACCGGTCCGGGCAGTGCACCACGCTGCAAGCGGGTTTACTGTACAGACCGGCCGTGGTACGTATGAAGCCGGTGCCTGCATCATTACGACCGGTGGTGTGTCCTATCCCGTCACGGGCTCGAGCGGCGATGGCTATGAATTCGCTAAGGCCCTGGGCCACACGGTGACCGAGCTCAGGCCCTCGCTTATTGCCTTTACGGCCTCCGATGCGTGGGTGCGGGACCTTGCCGGTTTAGCCTTACGCAACGTCGATGTGTCTCTCTGGAAGCAGGGCAAGAAGCTGGCCAGCCAGTTTGGGGAAATGCTCTTTACCCATACGGGTGTTTCCGGTCCGGTCATCCTCATGCTGAGCAGTGCCGTAGCGCACAAGCCCAAGTGGACTTTTCCCATGCAGCTGCGTATTAATTTGAAACCGGCCCTTACGGCAGACGCGCTGGATGCACGGGTACAACGGGATTTTCAGAAATACCTGCGCAAGCAGGTAGATAATGCCCTGAAAGAATTATTGCCCCAGCACCTGATTCCCGTCGTGTTAGACCAGGCCGGTATTGCGAAAGAAACACCAGTCAATCAGATTACGCGGATACAGCGCCAGGATCTGGTAACGGTACTCCAGGCCTTGTCCCTGACCCTTACGGGAACGCGGCCGATTGCAGAGGCCATCGTTACAGCCGGTGGTGTTTCTGTCCGGGAAATTAACCCGAAGACAATGGAATCGAAATGTGTTGAGGGACTTTATTTCGCCGGCGAAGTCATGGACATTGATGCCTTTACCGGTGGCTATAATCTACAGGCAGCTTTTTCTACAGGTGTTGTAGCCGGACGTGCTGCCGCAGCGGAGGCGAAGGAAGAATGAAAAGACTGACGGTTGCTATTGATGGACCGGCCGGGGCCGGTAAAAGCAGTGTGGCTAAGCTGGTAGCTAACCGGCTTCATTACTTGTACATCGATACAGGTGCCATGTACCGGGCGTTTACCTGGGCCATGTTAAAAAATCATATCGATCTGGCTGATACTGAAGCGGTACAAAGCCTGACCGATACGATACAAATCCGCCTGGAACCGGCTGCTGAGTATTGCCGCGTGTATGTAGGCGACACGGAAGTCACTGAGGATATTCGTACCGCTGACGTGTCTTCTCACGTTTCTCCTGTCGCAGCACTTGCAGTAGTGCGTACTAAACTGGTAAAATTACAGAGGGATATGGCCGCTTCCGGCGGCGTTATCCTTGATGGCCGGGATATTGGTACGGTAGTCCTGCCAGATGCGGATCTGAAAATTTTCCTGACCGCTTCTGTCGAAGCCAGAGCCCGCCGCCGTTATCTGGAACTGCAAGCCAAGGGCAGTACGGACACACTGGAGGCTATTGCTGCCAGCATAGCTGCCCGCGATGATATGGACTCCCATCGGGCTGTTTCACCGTTGAAACAGGCAGAGGACGCCATACTCGTCGATAACAGCCAGCTCGATTTGCAGGAAACGGCAGATTTGATCTGCAGGATTATCGAAGAAAAACAATAAGGATGCGGGAAAAATGAGAAACTTTTGTTATGCCGTGATTCGCTTCCTCTTCAATGTGGCCACGTATTTGTGGCTGGGCATGAAGGTGTTTGGGGCAGAACACGTGCCAAGAAAAGGGGCCTTTATCATGGCCTCGAACCATGCCAGCTATTTTGATCCGCCTTTAGTAGGAACGGCGATGCGGCACAGGCTGATTCATTTTATGGCAAAAGAAGAACTCTTCCGCAATCCCCTTATGGGTTGGTTCCTGCGCTATGTCCGGACCTTTCCTGTCCATCGCGGCCGCGTCGACCGCAAAGCACTGTTAGAGGCGTTACGCGTGCTAAAAAGCGGTGAAGTCCTGGGCATATTTCCGGAAGGAACCAGCAAGGACCAAGGTGTCCTGGGGCCTTTTCATGAAGGCGTCGCCATGATCGCCATTCATGCACAGGCACCTGTGCTGCCGACGGCCATTATCAATTCGCGGCAGCTGCCTAAAAAGACAGGCCCTGTGAGCGTTGTATTTGGGGAGCTCATACAGCCACCGCCACCTTGTCAGGGGGACCGGGAAGCACAACGCGAGCAGGTCCAGGCCTTTTTGGAAGAAATAAGAAACGGAGTACTGGCCTTGATTCACCAGTACGGAGAGGATGAAGTGCATTGAACGTATTCATTGCCGATGCCTGCGGTTTTTGCTACGGTGTACGCCGGGCTATAGAACTGGCATCCCATGCGGCCAGTGGTACGCATACGCTGGGGCCTATTATACATAATCCCCAGGTCGTAGCCCGTCTGGCTGAGCGCGGCGTATCGCCGGTTGCTTCCCTAGACGAAGTCAGCACAGGAGAGCCGCTTTTGATCCGGTCCCACGGTGTCGGGCCGGAGGTTTATGAAAAAGCGTCAGAAAAACACTTACAAGTAGTGGACGCCACGTGCCCACATGTAAAAAAAGCACAGCAAGATGCGAAAAAAATCATCGAAAAGAACAAAAATCTTATAATTATTGGCGAAAAAGCCCATCCAGAGGTAATTAGTATTTCACAATGGGGGGCAAATCGTGCTATTATATTAGATAGGGAAGAAGAGGCCCGGGCCCTGCCTCATATGAAAGAGGCCGGCGTCGTCGTGCAGACTACCTTTTCCCAAGAGCAGTTCAAACGCATCAAAGCGATACTCGAATCCAAAGTCGATGACTTGGAGATAGATATGACCATTTGCACAGCTACACAGCAACGGCAGCAGGCTGCTATTGAGCTGGCTGGCAAGATGGACGCTATGATCGTTATTGGCGGCAAGAACAGCGCCAATACCGGTCGGTTAGCACAAGTGTGCAAAGAACAGGGTTGCCCGACATATCACGTTGAAACAGCAGCTGAATTAGATACGGCCTGGTTCCGTGGTATGAAGAATATAGGCATTACAGCCGGCGCTTCCACGCCGGATTGGATAATACAGGAGGTTGTTAAGATTATGGAAAATTTGCAAGCAGATGCCACAGAAGTAATGAGTGAAGAATTGTTGGACCAGTATGATTATGAAGAAAATCCAAAGAAAGGCGACGTAGTAGAAGGCACGGTTATTTCTGTGAACGATGATGCTGCCTATGTTTCCATCGGCACGAAAGCAGAAGCAATCCTGCCGAAAAAGGAAATGGCTGTACCCGAACCTGCAAAGGCTAGCGATTTCGTTAAAGTCGGTGATAAACTGACGGTTGAAATTGCCAACAATATTAAGGATGAAGGTTCGATTGTCGTTTCCCTGGTAAAAATGAAGAAAGTCGAAGACTGGAAAGAAGTCCGCGATGCATTTGAAAATGATCAGCTCGTTGAATGTACCGGTAAAGAAATCAACAAAGCCGGCCTGGTCGTTTCCATTAAATCCCTGCGTGGTTTTATTCCCCTTTCCCAGGGCGATATCCGTTTTGTAAAATCCTTGGATTACCTCGTAGGCCAGACCTTCCAGGTTAAAGTCATCGACATTGATGAACATAAAAACCGCCTCGTTCTCTCCCGTAAAGCTGTTCTCGAAAAAGAACGTGAAGCAAAACGGGAAGAAGCCATGGAAAAAATTGAAGAAGGTGCAGTACTCGAAGGCACAGTCGTTAAGATCATGCCTTATGGCGCATTCATCGACCTCGGCGGCGTAGAAGGCTTGCTCCATATTTCTGACATTTCCTGGAAACGTATCAGCTCCGTTGACGCAGTTCTCAAGCAGGGCGACAAGCTGCAGGTACTCGTACAGAAATTCGATAAAGAACGCAATCGTATTTCGCTTTCCTTGAAAGCACTGCAGAAGAATCCTTGGATCGCTGCTATTGAAAAGATCGAAGTTGGCGACGTAGTCAAAGGCGAAGTTAAAAAACTGCTGCCCTTCGGCGCTATCTTGGCTATCGATCCGGAATTACAGGGTCTCCTGCACATTTCCGAACTGACGGAAAAACGCGGTGCTAACGTAAAAGATCTCGTGAATATCGGCGATATCATGAACGTCAAGATTATCGGCATTGATGCAGATAAGAAGAAGATTTCCCTGAGTGTATTGGCATTGCAGAAGGATGAAGAAGAACAGGAAGTTCACGACTATCTGGAACATGCAAAACAGCAGGAAGAATCGGCTACAATTGGCGACGCTGTAGAAGATAAATAAGTTTTCGTGGGAAAAGGGATAGCCGGCGTAAACCGGTTATCCTTTTTTTTAAAACTCCCTATTTTAGAAAGGATAAAAATATGTCTGACACGTTAAAAGCTGTCATTGCCAGTGTACAGGACGGCAGCCGGGCACAGCGGGAAGGCTTGCAGCCAGGCGATACGATTGTTTCCGTCAATGGACAGGCCGTTGAAGACCTGATTGATCTCAATTTTGCCTTAGCCGACGAAAAGGTGCATCTCGTTGTGAAAAATGGCGATAGCCTGCGGGATTGCTATTTTCAGAAGCGCTTTGGCGAAGACCTGGGACTGACCATGGAAAATGCCGTCTTCGATCATATCCGCCAGTGTTGGAACAACTGTGTGTTTTGTTTCATTGCCCAGATGCCGGAAGGTATGCGTCCTTCCCTGTATGTAAAAGATGACGATTACCGTATGTCTTTTCTAACCGGCAGCTTTATTACGTTGTCCAACCTTTCGAAAGACGATCTGAAACGGATTCATCAGTTCCATCTGTCCCCGCTTCATATTTCTGTCCATACGACAAACGGTGAATTACGGCGTCTTATGATGCGGCAGGAACGCACGGAGAAGATCATGGAACAACTGCAGCAGCTCGTCCATGCGGATATCGACATCTATTGCCAGATCGTTCTCGTACCAGGATATAATGATGGGGAAGAATATACGCGTACCCTGAAGGATTTAAAGGGCCTCGGCCCTAACGTCCTGGGCATTGCTGTCGTACCCTTGGGCATGACCAAGTTCCGCGACAGCTGTGAAAAGCTGGAACCGGTCACGGCAGAAGAAGCCCGTGACATCATTCACCGCTCCCAGCCCTTTATCGATCAAAGCCGTGCAGCCGGTACGGGCAGCTTTGTCTATCTGGCTGACGAATTCTATCTCAAGGCCGGTATTCCCCTGCCGGATGCGGCCTATTATGATAACTACGAGCAAATCGAAGACGGCATTGGCATGATGCGCCTCTTTGAACAGCAGTGGCACAGCTGGGACGGAACAGTCCGTACGGCCTATGACAAGCCGCTGCGCCTGGCTCTCTTTACAGGAACCTTGGCAGCGCCTTCCATTAAGGAGCTGGTCGATGAAGTGCACGTAGACAACCTGGAAGCCACAGTTATTCCCGTAACAAACTATTACTTTGGTACGCAAATCAACGTAGCCGGTCTGCTCACGGCAGAAGACATGCTGAATGCCTGGCAGGACCTGCGTGGTCACTGGGACGGTATCATTATTCCCGGTACGGCCCTGCGTAAAGGCGAAAATATTTTTCTCGATGACCTGACACTGGAAGAATTTGAAAAGAGAGCCGGTGTCCCCGTAGGTGTGAGCGAATTTGCCCCACAATTGAAAGATCTCTTATATCATTGGCAGGAATAAGGAGCAAGAATATGTATAAACCGTTAGTAGCCGTTGTTGGGCGGCCGAATGTAGGAAAATCGACACTCTTCAACGCTGTTGTCAAAAAACGCATCTCTATTGTTGAAGATATTCCCGGCGTTACGCGCGACCGTATTTATTTTGATGGCGAATGGCTGGGCCATGAATTTACGATGATTGATACAGGCGGTATCGAATTTGATGATGTAGACAACAACTTCTTTACCAGCATGCGGTATCAGGCAGAGCTTGCTATCCGCGAGGCCGATGTCATTATTTATGTCGTCGATGGCAAAACCGGTATCCAGCCGCAGGACCAGGAAATAGCTAATATTCTCCGCTCGTCAGGAAAACCGGTCATTCTGGCTGTCAACAAAATCGACAGTGTGGAACAGGAAATTAACATTTATGAGTTCTATAGCCTTGGCTTGGGGGATCCCATCGGTATTTCGGCAGTCAATCTTATGAATCTCGGTGATCTGCTCGATGAAGTATTGAAGTATATCAAAGAAATACCGGTAGACGAAGACGATGAAGATGCCATTCATATTGCCCTCGTCGGCCGCCCGAACGTAGGCAAGTCATCTCTTACGAATGCACTCCTGGGACAGGAACGGGTTATTGTCAGCAATATTCCCGGTACGACACGTGACTCCATCGATACGCATTGGACTCATGACGATACGAAATTCGTGCTCATCGACACGGCCGGTATGCGCCGCAAGGCCAAAATCGACTTGCCCGTCGAACGCTATAGCGTCGTCCGTGCCTTGCGTGCTGTAGACCGCTCCGATATTGCCGTTTTAGTCCTCGATGGCGTAGACGGCGTGACGGAACAGGACAAAAAGATTGCCGGATACGTTCATGAAGCCGGTAAGGGCTGTATCATCGTCGTCAATAAATGGGATCTCATCGATAAAGACAGCAAGACCAGCCTTAAATATACCGATGATATTCGGCGGGAACTGGCCTTTATGCAGTATGCACCGATTCTCTATGCATCGGCTCTGACGAAACAGCGCATTAACCGTTTGGCCGATCTCGTTAAATACGTATCGGAACAGCAGCATATGCGTATTTCTACGAGTGTTCTGAACGAATTGGTCGAAGATGCCCAGCTGACCAATCCGGCACCCGCTAAAAACGGACGTCCGCTGAAAATTTATTATATGACCCAGGCTTCCGTCTCACCGCCGACGTTTGTCCTCTTCGTCAATGACCCGCAGCTCGTTCATTTTTCCTATACCCGTTTCCTGGAAAACAAGCTGCGTGAAACCTTCGGCTTTGAAGGGACGCCGATCCGCCTCATTTTGCGCGGAAAAAAGGGAGATGAAGAAAGTTGACAGCAGGTCTCTTTTGGTTGGCCCTGGCCTATGTGGCCGGCTCTTTCCCGAGCGGGCTGGTCATCGGCAAAAGCCTCTATCATAAGGATATCCGCCAATACGGCAGCCATAATACGGGCGCGACGAATGCTTACCGCGTTCTCGGCAAGACTGGCGGCTTGTGCGTCCTCGCCCTCGATGCCTGCAAGGGTGCACTGGGCGTCTACCTGGGCGAATTGGCCGGTTTGTCGTGGCTGCCGCAGCAGCTGGAGCTCTGTATGATTGCCGGCGGGCTCTTAGCCATCTTAGGCCATTCGTGCTCAGTATTTATGAAATTTAAGGGCGGCAAGGGCGTAGCTACCGGGTTAGGCGTACTGCTATACCTGGCACCAAGGGAAACGCTCATCGTCTTTGTCGTCTGGTGTATTGTCGTCGGCCTGACGCGGTACGTGTCCTTAGGCTCTATTATTGCCGCGGCCCTCGTGCCTTTTGTTATGTATGCCTTTCATGAACCGTTTGAAATCGTTGCCTTTGGCGCGTTGGCAGCTCTGTTTGTCATTGTCCGGCACAGGACGAATATCATACGGCTCGTGCACGGCAATGAACTAAAGGTAGAACGGATCAAGAAAAAATAGGACTGTCCGTTTTAGGTTTGGTATTTGATATGTATAGAAAAACGTGTATAATTAACATGTACGAGCAGGTGATGAAGTGAGAATCATAAGCGGCAGTGCCCGGGGCAGACAATTAAAGTCTCCTAAAGGGATGTTGACACGTCCGACACTGGACAGCACGCGGGAAAGTATTTTCAATATCCTGGCTAACAATTACGGTCTCGCCGGCAGCCGGGTTTTGGACATCTTTGCTGGGACAGGTGCACTCGGGCTGGAAGCGCTCAGCCGCGGTGCCTCATACTGTGCCTTTATCGATCATTACACGCGGGATCTCATCCGGGAAAATGCCGCTATGTGTGGTTTTGAAGGACACTATGATGTATATCGCATGGAAGTTGGACGGGCTTTGGCAGCCTTAGAAGGCCAGACGTTTCACTATATTTTTGCTGATCCGCCGTATAACAAAAATCTGGTATGCCATACACTTTCCTGTATTTTCGGATATGGTTTGCTGGATTCCGATGGCCTGATTATCATGGAACATTGCCGGCAGGAACCGATTGCTGACGATCCGGCGTATGAGGTCATCAGAGAAAAAACCTATGGAAAAGAAACGCGCGTCAGTTTTATCTGCCGCCGCCAGGAAGGGGAATAATTGTGCGAATCGGAATCTGTCCGGGAAGTTTTGATCCTGTTACGAACGGACATATTGATATATTTGAACGGGGCAGTAAGCTTGTAGACAAGCTGATTATCGCTGTATTCAGCAATCCAACAAAAAAACCTGTATTTACAATGGCAGAACGGGAAGAAATGCTGCGCAAAACGACCAGCCATCTTCCTAATGTAGAGGTGGCCAGTGCTGAGGGCCTGCTCAACGAATACGCCATAGCACACGACGCTACGTTGATTATCCGCGGTCTCCGTGCTCTCAGCGATTTCGAATATGAATTTCAGCGTGCTTTGCTCATGAAACAAATTGAACCGAGTATTGAAACCGTATTCATTATGGCGAATACCAAGTATTCCTACGTCAGTTCAACGGGTATCCGGGAGTTAGCCTGTTTTGGTGGCAAATTAGATGGAATGGTACCTGAATACGTAAAGCAGCAGCTGCAAATAAAATTTAAAGATAAATATAAGGCATAGGGGTGGAGAACATGAATTCTGATAAATTATTAGAAGATTTGGAAAGTTTAGTACTGAATGCGTCGAAGATGCCCTTTACGAACAAAAAGATGATTGAAGAAGAAGAATTACTGCAGATCATTGATGACTTAAAGGCTTCCATGCCAGCCGAATTGGAAGAATCCAAAAAGGTTTTGTCTGAAAAGGATAAGATCATTGCCGATGCCCAGCGTCATGCTGACAGCATGGTAGCCCAGGCAAAGGATTATATTGCTAAACTGACTGAAGAAAGTGAACTCGTGCGGCAGGCACAGGAACATGCCAATCAGATCGTCATGAGCGCAACAAAGTCGTCTGATGAGTTGAAAAGCAGCTCTATTACATACGCCGGCGATGTACTGAAATATGTAGAAGGAACGTTAGAAAAGACGCTGACGAGTATCCGTCAAAACAGGGACAGCCTGCTTCAATCGAACCGTCAGGATACGACCAAATAAATACGTTGCAGGTAGTGCCATAAGTGCAATATCCCTGAAGGATATTGCACTTTTTAGTACACGGAGGACAGCACATGAAGGATATTACATCGCGAGATAATCAATGGATTAAGGCAGCGTGCGCGCTGAAGCAGAAAAAGGGCCGCTGGGAAGCGCACCGCTTTTTTGCCGAAGGCTTCCGTATTATCTGTGACGCGATTCACGTCGGCGTCACAGATGGCGTCTGCTTTGTTTCGCCTAAAGGACAGTCTCATCCTGGTTTTTCCCAATTAGAAGCAGCCGGGGAAAAACTGGGCTGGGAATTTTTTGCCGTTACAGAGGCCGTATACGATAAGCTGAAGGATACAAAAAATCCGCAGGGCCTGGCAGCGATGCTGCCTTTCTTGCCACACAGCCTGGCATCGCTGCAGGGACTCGATCCCAAGCGGCCGGTTCTTTACCTGGAAGCGATTCAGGACCCGGGGAATCTCGGGACCATCCTGCGTACAGCAGCTGCAGCCAATGCGGCGGCCGTATTGTTAAGTGAAGACAGTGTAGATGTGTATAATGATAAGACAATCCGCAGCGCTATGGGTGCTATTTTTAAGATTCCCGTCGTGCAGCAGGTCACGCAGGAGGAACTGCTTGCCTTTCGCCGGCAGTCGGGACGGCAGCTGTTAGGGACGACTCCTGACGGCACGATATCGTACGCTGCCGTCGCCTATGATAATCCGCACATCTTGGCCTTTGGCAATGAAGGTAACGGCCTTACGGCGGCGTGTCTTCAGGCGTGCGATCACTTGGTTTCTATTCCCATGAGAAAGGATACGGAATCACTGAATCTCTCCCTTTCCGTGGGCCTTGTCCTCTATAAAGCATGGGAAATGAATGGATTTAAGGAGTAGAGCTATGGCAGATATTACGACTATTTTACAACAATATAAAGACGGCAGCCTGACCCTGGATGCGGCGCAGCAGCAATTGCAGACAGCTGTTTCCTTGGCTGACGCTGCGTCAGTAGAAGATATGGGATTTGCCAATATTGATCTGCAGCGAAAAGAACGCTGTGGTTTTCCGGAAGTTGTCTACTGTGCCGGCAAGACGATTGACCAGTCTGTGCAAATATTGACACTGCTCATGCAGCAATACGACAACGTCATCGGCACGCGGGCCGATAAAGCCGTGTATGACCGGCTGGTGCCTCAGTTCCCGGACGTACAATACCACGAACTGGCCCGTATGGTGTATCAGCGTAAGGACACCCATAATGATAATGGCGACAGGACCATCGCCGTCGTGACAGCAGGAACCAGCGATATTCCCGTGGCGGAAGAAGCTGCTCTTACGGCTGAAATTATGGGCAATGTAGTCGAACGCATTTATGATGTGGGCGTAGCTGGTATTCACCGCCTCCTGCGCCGGGCCGACGATATCCGTAAGGCCAATGTCGTCGTCGTCGTTGCCGGTATGGAAGGGGCCCTGGCCAGCGTCGTCGGCGGCTTGGTCAATAAGCCGGTCATCGCCGTGCCTACCAGTATTGGCTATGGCGCTAATTTCCATGGCTTATCGGCTCTCTTGGCTATGCTCAACAGCTGCGCCGCCGGCGTATCTGTCGTCAACATTGATAATGGCTTTGGCGCCGGCCGTTTGGCTGATATGATCAATCGCATGAGGTGAGCAGATGGAAACACTTTGGCAAATGGAAGCTAACATCGATGATATGAATCCGCAAAATATGGAGTACGTCTTCCGCTGCCTCCTCGATGCCGGCGTCAACGACGTCTGGGGCGTGCCCATCGTCATGAAAAAGGGCCGTATGGCCACCATGCTTTGCGTTCTCTGCCGGGAAGAGCTGATTGAAAAAGCGGCCCAAATTATTTTTAAAGAAACGACCAGCGTCGGCGTGCGCTATTTTCCCTTGAGCCGCATCGCCTGTGAACGGGCTATTAAAACGGTAACGATCGACGGGGAAGTCTTGCACTGCAAGCTTTGCTGGCACGCAGGTGTACTGACCAATATTTCAGCGGAATACGATGACTGCCGCGCTGCTGCCGTAAAAACAGGGGTTCCCTTGAAGGAATGGCAGCGCCGCGTCCGGGAAGAGGCGTATAAACAATATGGACAAGATTCTTGACGAAAAGGTGCGGGCCTATAAGGCACAGCTTTCGGCAGCCGGTATCGAGTGTGTACGGGAAAAGCCTATCAATTACGGCTGGAACCTCGTATGCCGCCTGGGCAGTGAAGAAGGCCGCGTCAATATATACCATGGCAAAAAAGGAATTTCCGTCGTTCTTCAGGCTAAAGAAGGCGCCTTGAAGCAGGCTCTGGCCGGACTGGATCAGGCTCAGCCGGCAGGCCTTTCGGCAGCCGGATTTTTTGGCTCTCAAGGGGAAGCACCGGCTATCCGCCCGGCTGCTGCCGATACCTGGATGGGGTGTGACGAATCGGGCAAAGGAGACGTTTTTGGTCCCTTAGTCGCAGCAGCCTGCCAAATTACGAAAGAAGAGGAAGTCCTCTTTCAAAAAGCCGGGGTCTGCGACAGCAAGGCCCTGACCGACACGAAAATTGCCACGCTGGCCGAATATATCCGCCAAACCCTGGCAGATCGCTGTGTGGTGACAGTTCTTATGCCGGAAGAGTATAATAAACAATATGAACTATTGAAAAAAAATAAGAAAAACTTGAACCATCTTTTGGGGAGTCTACATGGACAAAACATTTTATGTCTATTGCGTAAGCACAAATGTCCATGTATAATAGTGGATAAGTTCGGTAAGGATGAATATGTCCTGAATG
The DNA here is from genome assembly GCF_014269395.1 of Megasphaera hominis. Classification (GTDB taxonomy): domain Bacteria; phylum Bacillota; class Negativicutes; order Veillonellales; family Megasphaeraceae; genus Megasphaera; species Megasphaera hominis. Next base: position 48,110 of record NZ_JACOGK010000002.1, on the reverse strand, counting down.
AACTGCAGACGGTAGCGAAAACTCACCGTATTATCCAGATTCCCAAAGGAGAAAGAGATACGGCCGTAGCGGCGGCGTCCATTTTGGCACGTGATGCCTTTGTCCGCGCTATGAATACGCTTTCAAAGCGGTACGGTATGACTTTTCCTAAAGGAGCCTATGCGGGCATTGCGGCAGCCATAGCACAGTTCCGCCATCAATATGGCGATGCAGAACTGGCCTTTGTAGGAAAATTGAATTTTAAGACCTTTGATTTTTTACGGTGAGCAGCATATGAACAGATTGATTATTAACGCCGATGATTTTGGTATTCATCATGAAGTAAACCTGGCCGTCGCCAAGGCCTTTGACCAAGGTGTATTGACCAGCACGTCCTTACTCGCTTCGGGACCGGCATTTAACGAGGCCGTAGCCTTGGCTGCAGCCCGGCCCGGTCTGGGTATAGGTGCACATTTATGCCTCGTAGGCAGCTTGTCGCCTGTCTTAGCGCCCAAAGAAGTACCGTCCCTCGTCGACGGGCGGGGCCTTTTTCCGGAAAGCTATGGCGAATTCATGAAACGCGTGTACAGCGGACGCATTAATTATGAAGAACTGTACCGGGAACTGGATGCGCAATTAGAAAAAATCATGCAGCAGCCTTTGCAGATTACACATGTAGACAGCCATCAGCATTTACATGTATTGCCCCAGGTGTGGACCATCGTCCAGGCGTTAATGAAAAAGTATAAGCTGCACCGTCTGCGTATACCTGCCGAGTCGTATCGTTTCAAGGTATGGACGGCAAAACCTGTGCGCGTTATGGGGCGAAACGGCCTGACCTTTTTGGCCAAACGGGCAGAAAAAGATGCCAGACGGCTGGGTTTTACAACAACTGATCATTTTTGGGGTATGGTAGATGGCGGCAATATGAATGAAGCAAATTTGTCTTATATCATCAAGCAGTTACCTTTTGGCGTGCATGAAATCATGATGCATCCGGGACTGCATACGAATGTGCTGGCCCAGACGTTTACGTGGGGCTACCATTGGCAGGATGAACTGGCGGCACTTCTGTCACCAGCTATACGGAATTTGCTGCAACAGCGTGAAATCAAATGTATTCATTACGGGGATCTGCCTTGATACCCAATCAGCTGGGAGTGACACATTTTGGAAATATTAGTGACAGGCGGAGCCGGTTTTATTGGCTCGCATTTAGTAAATGCACTGGCCGACGCAGGCCATCGGGTAACGGTAATTGATAATTTCAGCACAGGCTGCAGGGAGAATATGGATGACCGGGCCGAGTATTACGAAATGGATATCCGTGACCGGGAACAAGTAGCCTCTGTCTTTGCTTCCCACGCCTTTGAAATCGTCTTTCATGAGGCTGCACAAACATTGGTACCCTACTCCATGGAACACCCTGCAGAAGATGCCGAACTAAATATCATGGGTCTGCTCAATATTTTGGAAAACTGCCGGCAGTATCAGGTCAGACGGGTCATTTTTTCTTCTTCTGCGGCTGTGTACGGCAATAATGAAACCGTTCCTATCCGTGAAGAAGCCCCGGTTCAGCCGACCTCCTTTTATGGGTTGACCAAGGTGACGGCTGAAGTATATTTGCGCTTATATTATGAAGCCTATGGTCTTTCCTATGTTGTCCTGCGCTATGCCAATGTGTACGGCGAACGGCAGGGAACGCACGGAGAAGGTGGTGTGGTCTGCCTCTTTGCCAAGGCCCTGGCAGCTGGAAAAAAACTGATCATTTATGGAGACGGCGACCAATCCCGTGATTTTGTCTATGTCAAGGATGTGGCAGCTGCCAATATAGCCGCTATGGCAGAAAGCGTGGCGCCAGGGGTATACAATATCAGTACAAAAATTGAAACGACGATTAATGCACTAAAAGAAATCCTTATTTATTTCTCACATATGAGTCCTGATGTAGTCTATAAAGAGGCCCGTTCCGGCGACATATACCGCTCGGCACTAGACAATACGAAAGCCATAGAAGCCTTAAATTGGCGGCCTAAGACGAAGTTACTTCCGGGACTAATGGCTACATATTCATATTTTTTAGGGAGGTCCGACATATGAAAGTAAAGAACGACTCTGTATATGAATACTACCTCGTGCGAGAGGATATTCTGCCTGAGGCGATAAAAAAGACCATCAGGGTAAAAGAAATATTGAGACGACATCAGACACGGACGATTAATGAAGCCGTACAGCTCATGGATTTAAGCCGCAGTGCCTTTTACAAGTATAAAGATTACGTCTATCCGTTTCATGATTTGTCCCAAGGGCGCATCGTTACCTTTTCTATTATGATCAACGACCGTCCGGACGAACTTTCACAGGTCCTCAACATCGTAGCCGGGAATAATGCCAGTATCCTGACGATTAATCAGGGCATTCCCCTGCAGGGCCTGGCGAACGTTACCATGTCTATTGAAACGAAGAATATGAAAGTAACAGTAGAAGAACTCATGAAGATGCTCATGAAACAACCGGGGATCAATACAGTCAAACTGATTGGTCAAACGTAAGGAGGGGTAGTATGAAACACGTTGCGATAGCGCTGCTGGGGTGCGGTACCGTAGGCAAGGGAATCGTGGATTTATTGGAAAAGAACGCCGATCTCATTGAAGAACAGCTGGATACAAAAATTACGATCAAACGGATCTTGATCCGTAACCTGGCCAAATATGAACGCATGGATTTGCCGAAGTCCATTGCCTTGACGACAGAATTTTCGGATATCATCAATGACGATGACATTGAAATTGTCGTAGAAGTCATGGGCAGTGCCGATTTTGCTAAAGAATGCATTGAAGCATGCTTTAAAAAGGGGAAAAGCGTGGTCAGTGCTAATAAAGACGTCATTGCTGATTATGGGATTCCCTTGCTCAAGATGAGCCAGGAACACAATGTAGATTTTCAATTCGAAGCCAGCGTTGCCGGCGGTATTCCTATTATCCGGCCCATGTACTCGTCATTAAACAGCAACCGCATCGATCGTATTATTGGTATCCTCAACGGCACAACCAATTATATTTTGAGCAATATGACCGAACGGGGCCTTTCCTATGAAGACGTGTTACAGGAAGCACAGGATAAAGGCTATGCCGAAGCGGATCCGACAAATGATGTAAGCGGTTATGACGCAGCCCGCAAGATAGCTATCTTGGCTACGCTGGGCTTCCATTCGGCTGTAACCTTCCGTGATGTAGCTGTAGAAGGGATTGAAAGAATCACGCAGGAAGATATTAGCCATGCTGAAGAGATGGGCTATGCAGTCAAACTGCTGGCCATTGCCACACAGTCAGACGATGGCATTTCTCTTTCCGTGCACCCGGCTTTCATTCCTAAGCAGCATCCGCTGGCAAACGTCAGTGGCGCTTATAATGCTATTTATGTGCGCGGCAACGGTGTGGGCGATGTCATGTTCTACGGCCAGGGAGCCGGAGCGTTCCCGACGGCCAGCGCTGTGCTCAGCGATGTCATGAATGTAATCCTTCATACGAATCTGACCATCACGGGCAAACGGGGCTACGTCTGGCACCAGGTACCGCTAGTGGACCCGAGCCATATTGAAGCTCCCTATTATTTGCGTATCATCGTAGACAATGCACCTGGCGTGCTTTCGAGTATTGCCGGCATTTTTGCAGAAAATGGTATCAGTATCCGGTCGCTGATCCAAAAGGATGAAACCAAAGAGGTTGCAGAAATCGTACTTCTTATCGATTCCTCAGCAGATGGGCTGGTGCGTGACGCCTTGCAGAGAATGACAGGGCTGTCCTGCGTCCGCCGTATTGCCAATGCAATACGAGTTATTGAAATATAAAGGGGAATGTCATGATACAGAAGGTACACGTAAAGGTTCCGGCTACTTCCGCTAATATGGGGTCCGGATTTGATGCTGTCGGCATTGCGCTGACATTATACAATGAAATTATTTTTGAAGAAACACCGGCAGGTACAGGCCTGACTATTGAAATCAAAGGCTTGGGCCAGGATACCATACCGCTGGATCCTAAAAAGAATATGGTAACAGAGGCCATGGAAATGGTAGCCAAGCGGAATGGCCAGGCTTTGCCGCCGGGCCACGTGACACTGATCAACCGGATTCCACCGGCCCGCGGCATGGGCAGCAGTTCCGCTGCGCTCGTAGGCGGTATCATGGTTGGTGATGCCCTGACGGGACGGAATCTGAAGCAGGAAGATGTACTGGTTATTGCCAGCCAGCTGGAAGGCCATCCCGATAATGTGGCACCGGCTACGTATGGCGGCCTTACCTCGTCTATTGTGCTCACCGATACGGCGCTGACTAATTCCATTCCTGTCGGGAACGAACTGTCTTTTATTACGGTCAGTCCGGAAATCGAAGTTTCTACAGAAGATGCGCGCCAGGCGTTGCCAGACAGCATTGATTATCGCAGCGCCGTGTTTAACGTGAGCCGCGTGAGCTTCCTCTTATCATCCTTCTTTACGAAACGGTATGACCGGCTCCAATACAGCTTGCAGGATAAGCTTCACGTACCTTATCGGATCAAGCTTATTCCGGCCGGTCAGGAAGTACTCGACGCTGCCGTGGCAGCTGGCGCCCTGGGCTCGACGATCAGTGGTTCCGGTTCTACACTCATTGCCTTTGCAACGGAACGGGAACGGGAAATCGAAGAAGCCATGATCGAAACCTTTGCCGCCCACGGTATTTCTTCCTTTGGACATATCTTAAAAGCGGATAATACGGGTGCTGTGTATATCGATTAAACGATGTGCGGCCTTGCTGTGCCGGTTAGGCAGTAGCGGGCCGCTTTCTGTCTTTTTGCGAGGAGAAAACGATTGCTATGATTCAGGATATATATCCCCACGTCTATCATAATGAATTTACGCCTGTTCCCTATGGACCGGGCAGTGTAGTCTTAGCCTATGAAGAGCGCGGCGTATTGGCCCGCTTTCAAGAGGGGACACTGGTTCTGCCCCGGGCGGAGGAGCTTCCTTTCTTAGGCGAAGAAGATGTCATCTGGCTGTTCCGTCTTGATGAGCAAAACTTCTTTTTATCCCGCCAGTCTGTGCCCGAAGGGGATGGGTTTACGTACGTCCCGATCCGGCACATGCGCATGGCCCGGCCCCGCTCTCTGGCATTTGCCGCAGTGACAGGCCTTTCCCTGTGCGGCTGGTACCATAAACACCGCTTGTGTGGTTCCTGTGGCCGGCCGCTGGTTGCCAGTACGAAGGAGCGTATGCTCTATTGCCCGGAGTGCCAGATTATGAACTATCCGAGGATTAATCCGGCTGTTATCGTTGGCGTACGCCATGATGACGCCTTGCTTGTATCTGTATATGCCGGACGGGAATATAAAAATACGGCTCTCTTGGCAGGTTTTGCCGAAATAGGGGAGACCATTGAAGAAACGGTACACCGCGAAGTTATGGAAGAGGTCGGCATTCATGTAAAGAACCTGACCTTTTATAAGAGCCAGCCCTGGTGTTTTACGGATACGCTTCTCTTTGGCTTTTTCTGCGATCTCGACGGCAAGGCCGATCTGCACGTCGACCACAGTGAATTGGCGACGGCCCAGTGGCTGCAGCGGCAAGACCTGCCGGATGACCGGGAACACACGAGCCTGACCATGGAAATGATAACCCTCTTTAAGCAGGGCAAGGCTTGAGACATAGGAAGATAAGCCTTTTCAAGGTAATTGACACGCTTTGAAACGAGTCCGCATACATTGACAAGGCCTTTTAAAGTTGCTAAAATGAAGAACATAGTAAAAATAGCGATGAGCGGAAGAAGTATTGTCTGCGTGTGTCAGAGAGATGCCGGTTAGCTGAAAAGGCATTCGCAGGCGGCAATACGGGTCACCCGGGAGCTGGCAGGAAGAAGAACCTGCCCGTCTGACAGGCGTTAACTGTAGAATGAAGAGGCCCGGCCTACGGCCGTGGCAATTTAGGTGGTACCGCGGAAGAGCAGCGTTCTTTCGTCCTAACAAGGATGAAAGAACGCTTTTTATTTTTACTTTTTAGGAGGTCCTGCACATGGAGTGGAACAAAGAAAGTCTGGGTACGTATGCACCAAATGATATAGAAATGAATTGGTATTCCTTTTGGGAAAAAAACGGGTATTTTCATCAGGATCCTGATCCGTCACGTAAGCCCTTTAGCATTGTCATGCCGCCACCGAACGTAACGGGGCAGCTGCACATGGGCCATGCCCTCGATAACACGCTGCAGGATATCCTCGTCCGTTTCAAACGCATGGAGGGCTATAATGTCACCTGGATTCCCGGGTCAGACCATGCAGGCATTGCGACACAGGTAAAAGTAGAACAGCAGCTGGCTAAAGAAGAAGGAAAAACCCGATACGACATTGGCCGTGAAGAATTTTTGAAACGTGTCTGGGCCTGGAAGGAACAGTATGGCAACCGTATTGAAACGCAGGTACGCCGCTTAGGCTCTTCCTGTGACTGGACGCGCAACCGCTTTACCATGGACGATACGTGTGCCCGGGCCGTACGGGAAGTATTCGTTTCCCTCTATGAAAAGGGTCTCATCTATCAGGGCCAGCGCATTACCAACTGGTGCCCCCATTGCAATACAGCCCTTTCGGATATCGAAGTAGATCATTCTGATGTAGCCGGCCATCTTTGGTATGTCAAATACCCCATCGTCGGTGAAGATGACTACATCATGATTGCTACAACCCGTCCGGAAACGATCATGGGTGATACGGCTGTTGCTGTGAATCCGCAGGATACGCGTCTGGCTAAATATATCGGTAAAAAAGTTATTGTGCCGCTCGTAGACCGGGAAGTAGAAATCATTGGCGATGATTACGTCGACCTCGAATTCGGCACGGGCGCCGTTAAGATTACGCCGGCCCACGACCCGAATGACTTTGAAATGGGCGAACGCCATCACCTGGAAGCAATCATGATCATGAACCTTGATGGTACCATGAATGCCAAGGCCGGTGCCAAATATGAAGGCATGACCCGTGAAGACTGCCGCAAAGCCGTCGTGGCAGACCTGCAGGAATTAGGCCTCCTCGATCATATTGAAGAATTAACCCATGCTGTAGGCCATTGCTCGCGCTGCAAAACGATTATCGAACCGTTTTCGACCAAGCAGTGGTTCGTCAAGATGGGTCCCCTCACGAAGGCTGCTATCGATGCCGTACAGGATGGCAAGACGAAATTCGTGCCCGACCGCTTTAGCAAGACCTATAACCACTGGATGGAAAATGTCCATGACTGGTGCATTAGCCGGCAGCTCTGGTGGGGCCATCAGATTCCGGCCTGGTACTGCGATGACTGCGGCCAGACCTCGGTTAGCCGGGACGATATTACGGAATGCCAGCATTGCCATAGCACGCATATCCACCGTGATCCGGATGTACTCGATACGTGGTTCAGCTCGGCCCTCTGGCCTTTCTCGACCATGGGCTGGCCGGAAAGAACTGCCGATATCCAGCAGTTCTTCCCGACGAGCGTCCTCGTTACAGGCTATGATATTATCTTCTTCTGGGTTGCCCGCATGATGTTCATGACCTGTGAATTCATGAAGGATATTCCGTTTGAACACGTCTTTATTCATGGCCTCGTCCGTGACAGCCAGGGACGTAAGATGAGTAAATCCCTGGGCAACGGTATTGATCCCCTCGGCGTGTGCGAAGAATACGGCGCTGATGCCCTGCGCTTTACGCTGGTAACGGGCAATACACCGGGCAACGATATGCGCTTTTACATGGAACGGGTTGAAGCAAACCGTAACTTTGCCAATAAAATCTGGAACGCCTCGAAGTTCGTCATCATGAACCTAACCGATTATGATCCGGATTTCGTACCGACAGCCGGCGACCTCACGCTGGCAGACCGCTGGATCCTCACGGCCTTTAATCAGACCGTCCGCCAGGTGACAGAAAACCTCGATAAATTTGAATTAGGCGATGCCGCTGACGAAGTATACGATTTCATTTGGAATCTCTACTGCGACTGGTATATTGAACTGGCAAAACAGCGCCTCTATAAATCGGATGATCAGAAGAGCCGTCAGACCGTCCAGTACGTTCTCGTCTACGTTCTCACACATACGCTGGAAATGCTCCATCCCTTCATGCCCTTCGTGACAGAACATCTCTGGCAGCATCTGCCGCACGAAGGGAAGAGCATCATCGTCGCTCCCTGGCCTAAGGAACAGGAAAACCAGGAGTTCCCGGCTGATGCGGCCGTCATGAACGTTCTCATGGACGCTATTAAAGGTATCCGTAACATGCGTGCCGAATCGAACGTACCCATGGGCAAGAAGGCCCCGGTCATCATGGTACCGGCCGATGAAAAAATGGCAGCCAACCTGCGGCAGTACGAAAGCTATTTCCATACGCTGGCCTTTGCCGACCAGGTCATTCTCCTCGCTCCATCGGCACCGAAGCCGGAAAATGCTGTCGTAACGGTAGTACCGGGCATCGAAGTCTATCTGCAGCTGAAAGACCTCATCGACGTAGAAAAAGAAACGGCCCGCATTGAAAAAGAACAGGCCAAACTCCAAAAGGAAATCGACCGCCTGTCAAAGAAACTGGGCAACGAAGGCTTCCTGGCCAAGGCACCGGCGCAGGTCGTTGAAAAAGAACGGGCTAAACTGGCAGATTATACGGATAAAATGGCAGCCCTTACCAAACGGATGGCTGACCTGAAGAATTTATAAGGTGATACTATGACGTACGAAGAAGCGGTGTATTATTTGGAACATGCCAGTGCCTTTGGTATCCAGCTGGGCTTGGGCCGTATGGAACAGCTTCTGTCGCGGCTCCATAATCCTCAGGACCGGTACAAGACGATCCACGTGACCGGTACCAATGGCAAGGGATCTGTGACGGCGATGATTGCCAGTGCCCTCCATCAGGCCGGCTTTCGTACAGGCCGCTATACGTCGCCCCACCTGGAAGAATACACGGAACGGATCTGCGTAGACGAAGGGGCAATTTCCCGGACTGACTTTGCAGAAGCCGTAGCCGTCGTATCTCACGAGGTAGAAGCTATTGCTGCCGCTGGCGGCGAACGGCCGACGGAATTTGAAATGCTTACAGCAGCGGCCTTTTGGTATTTTGCCAAGGCCCGTGTAGACTATGCCGTTATCGAAGTCGGCTTAGGCGGTCTTCTGGACTCGACGAATGTCATTACGCCTGTCGTCTCGGTCATTACCAACGTGGCCATGGACCACATGAAGTACTGCGGTAATACGCTTGAAGAAATTGCTGTCCAGAAGGCGGGCATCATCAAACCCGGCGTTCCTGTAGTAACGACGGCCGAAAAACCGGGCCTTTCCGTCATCGCGGCGACAGCCTATGAAAAGCATAGCCGTCTTTATGCCCTGGGGCACAGCTTCACGATTAAGGCAGCCGCGCCGCCTGATGTTCAAGGCCAGGTGTTGACTTTGCAGGAGCATACGGGCCGGGGCCGGGCGCTGACGGTGGATCTGCCGCTTTTGGGCGAACACCAGCAGAAAAATTGCGCCGCTGCTCTCATGGCACTGCTCCTCGTAGCGCGGCAGGAAAAACGCCTGACGAAGACAGCCATTGCAGCCGGCATTCACCAAGTGCGCTGGCCCGGCCGGTTTCAGGTCCTCAAGGCAGGGGAGCAGGATATCGTCATCGATGGTGCCCATAACCCGGCCGGTATCGATACCTTTTGCCGGACCTATGAGCAGGTTTTTGGTACGCGTGAGCGCGTATTTCTCTTTTCCGTATTGGCCGACAAGGATTATACGCAGATGGTACACACCTTGTTCCGTTCTGACGATTATGTCATCTGCGCGCCGGCACCGACGCCACGCAGTGCTGATCCCCGGGAGATTGCCCGCATCCTGCCCTGCCGGGCAGACTGGGCCTCCAGCTTGGAGGCGGCCTTGGACCAGGCCCTGCAGGCTGTGCAGCCTGCTCAGGTCTTATGTATCGTCGGCTCCTTGTACATCCAGGGAGATGTGCGCCGCCATTTACGGGATTCCTGGCACGTCACACTGTAATCTGTTCCTTTATACAACAACGATTTCCATGTGTTTTGGGAATCGTTGTTGTATTTTTTTATCTGTGAAATTTCGGTTGCAAAACGGAGATGCTTATTGTAAGATTAATAAGATAGCATAGGTTGTGCAAAACAGAACAAACTTTACCAGTTACGGCCCCGTAGGGAACAGGATGATCCTGCACAGTACTGGGGGACCGGACGGATAAAAGACGCATTCGAACACGTACATTCGGAGGAACGAACTTGTGATACATTTTACGGCTCTCTTACCAACAGCTCGTAGTTCTCAGGAAAAAGCACGCATACACGTTGTGTATGCGCTTTTAGGGACGGTAGTTTTTATGCCGTTGCAGCTGTTTGTCATGGAAGCCTTCTTTTTGGCAGCCCTAGTACTGGCGGCCCGCTATGTTTGGTGTTATGATTTGCCTGACCGGACGCGGCCCATCCTTTTTGTACCGGCCGCTGCCTTTGCTGTCGTAGCCCTCCTTTCCCTGGCAGGATCGCCACGGCTCTTCTTAGGCCTGGCCTTTTATGCGTTTACAGTACTGCAATATTTCCTGCTTTTCTGTCTGCTGCAGCAGTTTGTCCGCGGCGAGGCTGAACGGAAGCTGCTCGTTTATGGGCTGCTCCTCAGTACGGCCTTAGTGGCCCTCTATGGCTTTTATCAGTACGCCCATATGCTGACCCTGCGGGAAGAAGAGTGGGTTGATAATTCGGCCTTTCCGCTGTTGCGCCGCCGCATGTATTCTACGTTGTATAATCCGAATTTGCTTTCGGCCTATTTGCTCATGGTCATGAGTGCTGCCGGGGCTCTGGTTATCCGTTGGTGGGGCCGGTGGAAGCAGGCGGCACCTTTCGCCCTGTTGCTGGCAGCGCTTACGTTGTGCTTAGTCCTTACGTACTCCCGTGGTGCCTGGATTAGTGCCTGTGCGCTCATCTTTTTCTTTGGACTCGTGTGGGACAAGCGGCTTTGGCTGTCTTTTTTGGTCATCCCTTTAGTGCTGGCCTTCCATCATGGCGGTGTTACCCGGCGTCTGCTTTCTATTTTTAGCCAAAGCGCAGCTGACACATCTGTATCTATGCGCATGGACATGTGGCTGGCTGCCTTGCAGATGACAGCCGATCACCCGCTTCTGGGCATTGGCTGGGGGGCCTTTAAATACGTCTATCCCGTATACAATGAACTGATCCAGGAAGCAGGCATCACTATCTTCCACGCCCATAATATGTATTTGAACATCTTGGCAGAAACGGGGTTACTCGGTTTTACTGCATATTTTTGGTTTTATTTTGGTGTCGTATGGTATGCTATTCGTTTTTTGCATAGGTACTCCGGTCCCCCCTTTGACCGGGCCCTGGTCATGGCCGTAGCAGGTGCTATGCTGGCTGTAGCCGTGAGCGGCTTTAGCGACTACGACCTCTTTAGTACTCAAATATCACTTACTTTATGGCTTTTTGCGGGATTATTGACAAATACGTATGAAGAATATCGAAAGAATCAGAAAAAAAGTTTGCGAAATAATTCACAATAAGTTATAATAAGTCTTGAAATATCCACTACTCAGTTTCACAACGTTACGTTGTTGCAAATAGTTTATACAGTTGGGAGGCTCCACCCATGAGACAGAAAAAGGCAATATCCGATGCGGTCATTGAACGACTGCCGTTGTATTATAGAGATTTACTGCTTCTGCAGGACGCAGGAATCGATATTATTTCTTCCGAAAAGCTGGGCGAACGCCTGGGCATTACACCGGAACAGATCCGCAAGGATCTGACCTGTTTCGGTGCCTTTGGCAAAAAAGGCGTTGGTTACTACGTGAGCGAGCTCTGTCAGCAGATTGTAGAAATCATCGGCTTACAGCAGCATTGGAAAATCGGGATTGCCGGTATTGGCCATTTGGGCTGGGCCCTGGCCAACTACAAGACCTTTGGCCGTCTGGGGTTCCGCACGATGGGCCTCTTTGATGTAGACCATCGGATTATCGGCCAAAATGTCGGTGGTGTCGTCGTTACGCCTATTTCGGAAATGGGCGATGTCGTACGCCGGGAAAATATCCAGATCGGTATTATCACGACGCCGGCTTCGGTAGCCCAGCAGGTAGCCGACCAGATGGTAGACGCCGGGATCAAAGGGATTCTTTCTTTTGCACCGTTGCGCCTCAATGTGCCGGACCGGATTTTTGTATTCCGTGAAGACCTGTCGATTGGCCTGAGCCGTATTTCCTATTATTTGACCAACAAGCCAAAAGAATAAGAACAAAAAGTAAGCCCGAACGCAGCAAGTGTACGTTGCTGTTTTCGGGCTTTTTTTCGTTTATGGAAGAATCAGCGGCGCAGATGCAGGCTTTCTTTAAAGGCCGCTTCGGCCTGGTTTCGCGTAATGTATTCTTGTTCGGCCATGAGGGAGAGAACCGTCTTTTGCCGTTCCCGGGCAGCCTCGTAATTTTCCAGGGGATTATAATAACTGGGAGCTTGCAGCAGGCCTGCGAGCAAGGACGATTGGGCCAGGCTCAGGGCCCGTGGCTGCGCGCCGAAGTAGATATGGCTTGCTTCATAAATGCCGGTGGCGCTGGCACCAAAATACGCTGTGTTCAAGTAAATTTCCAGAATTTCGTCTTTACTGTAATTGTGCTCGAGCAAAAAGGCCAGAATGAGTTCCTGGGCCTTGCGGGTCAGTGTCCGTTCCGGTGTAAGAAAGGTATTCTTAATGACCTGCTGGCTAATGGAGCTGCCGCCTTCTACGGTTTCACCGGACGTAAAGTTGACCAGAACGGCCCGGCCGATACCAATAGGGTCGACGGCACCGTGTTCATAAAAGCGCCGGTCTTCTGTCGCGATGACAGCTTCCTGCAAGGTTTTAGGGATGTTTTGAATCGATACATACGTGGCTACTTCCCGGCGTCGTGCTTCCATAGCAGCGCGGAAGTGTAAATAAGGATAGAGTCCTTCCTTAAATGCATCCAGGGAAGAAGACGGCGCTGTTTGTTCAATTTTGCTGGCAGGCGTCTGTGGCCTTGTCTTAGGCGTGTCGGAAATGATATTCCAGGCGCTGAAGGCAGCAAAGACGACGACGAATATGAAAAGGTATTTTTTTTTCATAGTTCCTCCTGATATGGGTATATTGTATCATATGAGCAGGTGAAAAGACTAGATTTAGGCCCCCTTTCCCCTGCTGAATGGTAGAATATTTGAAAATTTTCAATTTTTTCAAACTTTTTATTCAAATTACTTGCATATTCTTGCGAGTAGTTGTATACTAACTGACGTAGACAGTTGGTCATCATATTGTTGCTTATGAAATAGAGGAGGAAACAAAAATGAGTGATATTAAAAAAATCGTATTAGCCTATTCCGGTGGTTTGGATACATCCTGCATTATTCCCTGGCTGAAGGAAAACTATCCCGGTGCAGAAGTTATTGCAGCCTGCGCTGACGTAGGACAGCCTGATGATTTTGAAGCCATTGAAAAGAAGGCTATCAAATCCGGTGCTTCCAAAGCATACATTATGGATATTAAAAAAGAATTTATGGAAGACTATGTATGGCCCTGCGTGAAAGCGGACGCTGTATATGAAGGCAAATATCTCTTGGGTACATCCTTTGCCCGGCCTTTGATTTCCAAAAAACTCGTAGAAATTGCCAAAAAAGAAGGCGCTGACGCTATTGCCCACGGCGCTACAGGCAAAGGCAACGACCAGGTACGGTTCGAACTGACGGTTAAAGCGTTGGCTCCAGAAATCAAACTGATTGCACCGTGGAGAATGTGGGATCTTAAATCCCGTGAAGATGAAATCAAATATGCGGAAGCACATAATGTGCCGGTTGATTACAAATCGGAAGAAAATCCGTATCCCTACAGCATGGACTGGAACATCTGGCATTTGAGCCACGAAGGTGATGATCTGGAAGATCCGGCAAATGCTCCGAAAGATATGGTATACATGGTTTCTACGCAGCCGGAAAAAGCACCGGATACACCGGAATATGTAGAACTGCAGTTTGAAAAAGGGATTCCTGTTGCTGTTAACGGCAAAAAGATGGATGCCCTCGAATTGATAACGGAACTGAATGCTATTGGTGCCAGAAACGGTATTGGCATTGTCGATCTCGTAGAAAACCGTCTCGTCGGCCTTAAGAGCCGTGGCATTTATGAAAATCCCGGTGGTGCTATCATCATGTATGCCCACAGAGAATTGGAATATCTGACACTCGACAGAGCTACGAACCACTTCAAAGAACATGTGGCCAACAAATATGCAGAACTCGTATATGACGGCATGTGGTTCTCGCCGCTCCGTGAAGCTCTGGCTGCGTTTGTTGACGAAACACAGAAGACCTGCACGGGTACGGTTAAATTGAAATTGTACAAAGGCAACATCATTAGCGCCGGTTCGACTTCCCCGTACTCCTTGTACAGCGAAGAATATGTCACCTTCGGCGAAGACGATGTATATGATCAGAAAGATGCCGGCGGTTTCATCAACCTCTTTGGCCTGCCGCTTACGATGCGGGCACTGATGTTGCAGAACGTCGAAAAAAAGAACAAATAAGGAGCGAATCCGAATGAAATTATGGGGCGGCCGGTTTACAAAGGCTACAGATAAAAACGTAGAAGCATTTAACGCATCGATTCAGTTCGATTGCCGTATGTATGCAGAGGATATCTGCGGCAGCATTGCCCATGCGACGATGCTGGCCCGGCAGGGCATTATTTCCGAAGCAGATAAGGATGCTATCGTCCAGGGGCTGAAGGATATTTTCGGACAGATCGAACGGGATGAATTCGACTTTTCTGTAGAGCTGGAAGACATTCATATGAATATCGAAAAGCGCCTCACCGATGCGATCGGTGAAGCTGGCAAGCGGCTTCATACGGGCCGCAGCCGTAACGATCAGGTTGCCTTAGATACGCACCTGTACGTACGGCGGGAAATTGCGGCAGTCGCCAAGCTGCTCGTACAGCTTCAGGAAAGTATCGTCAAGGCTGCAGAAAAATATAACGATGTCATCATGCCGGGCTATACGCACTTGCAGCGGGCCCAGCCGGTTCTCTTCAGTCACCACCTGATGGCCTACTTTTCCATGCTGTCCCGTGATTTCAAGCACCTGGGCTTTGCCTGGGAGCTGGCAGATATGATGCCTCTCGGTGCCGGCGCCCTGGCCGGTACGACCTATCCGCTGGATCAGCCGTACGTCGGTAAGACACTGCACTTTGGCAAGCTCTATGACAATAGTATGGACGCTGTCAGCGACCGGGATTATATTATTGCTTTCCTGGAATTTGCCGCCGTTTTGATGATGCATCTGAGCCGCTTGTCCGAGGAATTTATTCTCTGGTCGAGTTCGGAATTCAAATTTATCGAGCTCGATGATGCACATTGCACGGGTTCATCCATTATGCCACAGAAGAAAAATCCGGACATTTGCGAACTCGTACGGGGCAAGACGGGCCGCTTCTATGGCCATCTCATGGCCGTGCTGACCATGATGAAAGGCATTCCCCTGGCCTATGATAAGGACATGCAGGAAGACAAAGAAGGTGTCTTTGATGCCATTGATAACCTGAAATTTGCCCTTACCATTTATGCCGCCATGATCGATAAGATGACAGTCAATAAAGAACACATGCGCAGCGTTCTGGAAAGCGATTTCTCGAATGCTACGGATATGGCCGATTACCTGGCTAAAAAAGGGCTGCCCTTCCGGGAAGCGCATGCCGTTGTCGGCAAAGCTGTACATTATTGTATCGAACAGGGCAAAGTACTGCAGCAGCTTAGCTTAGAAGAATTGCAGCACATGAGCCCCCTCTTTGAGGCCGATATCCATCATTATCTGGATATTGAAACCTGCGTGGCCCAGCGTCAGACCTATAATGGCACGGCGCCCAGCTCCGTTGCGCGTCAGTGCACTGACGGCAAGCAGGTACTAGCTACAGAAACGGTACAAACGCAGCAATGGGATAAGGTGGTTTCCTCTGTCTATGAGTTAATCAAATAAGCAACAGGAAGAGGCCGTGCCGGAAGGTACGGCTTTTTTCTTTGCCTATACAGGCTAAAATACGTATTTACAAAATTTCTTACTAGTCACTCTAAGGGAAATAATGTATAATAAATTAGTATGATTAAAATTGAGCATTTAATGCCAGGAAAGGAGGGGCGTATCAATGACTAATGTGGTACAGACGACACTGGCAAAATCCGTGTCGTACAGCGGTATCGGTTTACATGCAGCCAATGAAGTGCATATGGTAATGCGCCCGGCCCCGGCTGATACGGGAATCGTCTTCGTCCGGACGGATTTGCCCGGCAACCCGGCAGTGCCGGCACAATTTGCCAATGTGACCAACACCATGCGGGCAACGACATTGGAGCAGGGCGATGCGAAGGTCTTTACGGTCGAACATCTGCTTTCTGCATTGAACGGCATGGCTGTAGATAACTGCATTATAGAAATGGATTCCGTAGAACCCCCTGTTGCAGACGGCAGTGGTCTTACCTTTGTGGAGCTGATCCAAAAGGCGGGGATTCAGGAATTATCTGCGCCGCGCCGTGTACTGGCCGTGCAGCACCAACACCTCGTGCAGGAAGACGATAAGTTTATTGCCATTCTTCCGTATGACGGCTTCCGCATTACCTTTACATCCATCAATCCGCATCCGCTCTTGGGCGTACAGTTTCTGGATGTCGAGCTGGACCGGGAAACGTATATCCGTGAGATCGCGTTTGCCCGGACGATTGCGTTTACCAAAGAACTGGCCATGCTGAAAAAACTGGGCCTGGGTAAAGGCGGTACGCTGGAAAATACGATCGTCTATGATGACACGACATGCCTTTCAAAGCTGCGTACGGAAGATGAACTGGTGCGGCACAAGGTGCTGGATGTCATCGGCGATTTAGCTTTGCTGGGACGGCCGCTGCAGGGACATATTGTGGCTGTAAAGTCAAGCCATAAGCTAAATAACCTGCTGGCACGCAAAATCAGCGAAGAAATAAAATAAAGGGAGGAAATTGCAATGGCAATAGACAAGACATTAGAAGTAACGGATATCATGGAAATCTTACCTCACCGGTATCCCATGCTGCTCGTAGACCGGATTATTGAATTGGAACCGATGAAATATGCCATCGGTATTAAAAACGCAACGTTTGACGAACTTTTCTTTCAGGGACATTTTCCCGGAAAACCGGTAATGCCCGGCGTGCTCCTGGCCGAAGCTATGGCACAGGTAGGCGGCGTCGCACTGCTCTATCCGGAAGAAAACCGGGGTCTTATTCCTTTCTTTACGGGCATTGATAAACTGCGTTTCCGTCATCCCGTCCGCCCGGGTGACCAGATCATCATGCGCGCCGATATCGTCAAGATTAAAGGCCGTATGGGCAAGGTAAAAGCCCAGTCTCACGTAGGGGATACGCTTTGCGCAGAAGGGGAATATCTCTTTGCCCTCATGCCGGGACAGGAACCAAGAAAATAAAAATAAGCCCAATTTATGAGAAAATAAGAGGTTTTAGGCGTAATTAACAGATAATAGGGCGAATATGCCTGATTTTTAAGGGTATATTCTTTTCGAGAGAGAGGGAATATACTCATATACATTATTTATGAGCACCTGCCCGGATAGGGGCGGGCTAGCAAGGAGTGACTCTAATGACCGAGGAAAAAGAAAACATGCCGCAGAGCATGATCCATCCAACGGCTGTTATAGATCCGCAGGCAGAAATCGGTCCTGGTGTAAAAATCGGGCCTTATGCAGTGATTGGGCCGCATGTCAAAATCGGCGCAGGCACAGAAGTTATGGCACATGTAACCATTGACGGCTGGACGACAATTGGTGAAAACTGCCGGTTTTTCCCTAGCTGTTCGATCGGTTCAGAACCGCAGGACTTAAAATATCACGGAGAAAAAAGTTACCTTATCATCGGTGACCGGTCTGTATTCCGTGAATTTGTAACGGTCAGCGTAGCTACCGGTGAAGGGGAAGAAACGCGGATTGGCAATGATTGCCTGTTCCAGGCCTGCACGCACGTAGCGCACAACTGTGTCGTAGGTAATCACGTAATCATGAGTAACTGTGCCGGCCTGGCCGGTCACGTTACCGTAGAAGACCGCGTGGTCATCGGTGGTATTGCCGGCGTACACCAGTTTGTCAAAGTGGGTCGAAACAGCATGATCGGCGGCCTGGCCAAGGTAGTGCAGGATATTCCGCCGTATGTCATTGCTGATGGGCAGCCAGCCCGTGTCATTGGTCTGAACAGTGTGGGACTTTCCCGTGCCGGTATGTCCGATGAAGTTCGTCGTGAATTAAAAAAGGCATTTCGCATTTTGTACCGTTCCGGTCTCAACCTGGGACAGGCTATTTCGGAAATGGAACAAGAGCTGGACAGCTATGAAGAAGTCGAACATCTTCTGCGCTTCCTGCGCAATGCTGAACGTGGCATTATGAGAGGCACGAAGGATTAATGTGCGTATGAAGGGGAGGTGAGGCTCGGCCTTGCCGCCCTTTTTTTATGTGAATCGTTCTTAGATTAATGACATGATCGGCTGTTTTTTGGTATAATAAAGTGATTGTTTGTAAATTCAAGGTAAGCATACCTGTGTAATAAAGGTGATCGTACATGGAAAAAGTTGGCTTATTGGCCGGTATTGGCAATCTGCCTGTAGAATTCATGCGGGCAGCTAAACAAAGCGGCCATGAAGTGGTGGTCATTGCTGTCGTTGAGGATGTAGCGCCGGAATTGGCGGCAGAAGCAGATGTATACTATGAAATCAACGTGGCCAAGCTGAATAAGATCATTAAGACCTTGTTGAAACACGACGTGACCAAGGTGACCATGATCGGCAAGGTGACCAAAGAAATTCTCTTTAAGGGATTGAAAATGCCCGATTTGCGGGCCCTGAAGCTGCTCAACCGGCTGCGTAACCGCAAGGATGACACGATCATGCTGGCCATTGTGGATGAATTGGCAAAGGATGGCATTGAAGTCGTCGATCAGACCTTGTATTTGAAACCGCTCATGCCGGCGCCGGGCGTGCTGACCAAACGGCAGCCTACAGAAGCCGAAGCTGATGATATCCGCTTTGGCTTTGCCACGGCAAAGGCTATTGGCGGCATGGATATCGGCCAGACTGTCGTCGTCCGGCATAAGGCTGTCATGGCCGTAGAGGCCATTGAAGGTACCGACGCCTGTATCCGCCGCGGCGGTGCCTTGGGCCGTAAGGAATCGGTTGTCGTCAAGGTGGCCAAGCCCAACCAGGACCAGCGCTTTGACGTGCCGGCTGTCGGTATGACAACGCTTGAAAGCATGATTGAAAGTAATTGCAACGTCCTGGCTGTAGAAGCCGGGCGCACGCTGTTCGTTGAACAGGAACAAGTATTGGCAGCAGCAGATGCACATCATATCTGCATTTGTGCCGTCGATCAGACGTTTTAAGTAGGAGTATTCATGAAAATTATGTTTTCAGCCGGCGAAGCCTCTGGCGATATGCACGGTGCAAATCTGGCCAGGGCCTTAAAAGCGCTGGATCCGGATATTGAACTGCTCGGCATGGGTGGCAGCCAGATGGCACAAGCAGGCGTGCGAATCGTATATGATATCAATAATCTGGGATTTATCGGCGTTGGCGAAATCTTACGTAAGATCCCTTTCTTTTTTCGCCTGCGCACACAACTGCTGCAGGTGATGCAAGAAGAGAAACCGGATGTATTGGTCTGTATTGATTATCCCGGCTTTAATATGAGGCTCATCGAAAAGGCCAGGGCAGCAGGGATCCGTGTCGTTTACTATATTTTGCCGACCATCTGGGCCTGGCATAAGAGCCGTGGCAAGGTGATTGCCGAGCATACGGACCTGGCTATTTCTCTTTTTCCCTTTGAGGCCAAGCTGTATGAAGAACTGGGCGCCCGTGTTGCTTACGCCGGCCACCCGCTTCTCGATGTAGTACACCCGGAGCTGACTAAAGACGAGGCACTGCAGGCCTTTGGCCTCGATGCGGCGAAACAGACGATTCTCTTGATGCCGGGCAGCCGCTTGCAGGAAGTACGCGGCTTGCTGCCGGTTATGCTGGCGGCAGTCAAAGAAATTATGGCACAAAGGGATGGGGTCCAATTTCTCATTCCCCGGGCCTCGACCATCGATGCGTCCGTGTTGCAGGAGCTGATTCCGGCGGACCTGGAGAACGTCCATGTTGCATCAGGCCATGTATATGATATGATGAACATCAGCACGGCAGCCGTCGCTGCTTCAGGCACGGCGACTCTGGAAACAGCCCTCATGGGCTTGCCGACCCTGCTTATTTACCGCGTTAGCTCCCTTACGTACTGGCTGTCCAAAATCCTGGTGCATATTCAAAGTATCGGCCTGCCCAACATCATCATGGGGCACCGCATTATGCCGGAGCTCTGGCAGGATGAAGTCACACCGGAAGCCATTGCTGCCGATATGGTGACCCTCCTGACGGATAAACAGGCCTGGCAGGAGCGCCACGAGGCCATGCTTTCCGTGCGCAAGGAAATGGGAGAACCCGGGGCTGTCCGGCGTACAGCAGAGATCATTTTACAATTTGCTAAGGAGAACCATTCTGCATGAAGCGATATAACAGCTGGCAAGGCTACAAAAGATTACTGCGTTTCATTTTGCCATATAAGAAACGCTTAGTCGTTGCCGTCATATGTATGGCCTTTTCGGGCGCGAGCAACGTCGTCGTCCCGTGGCTGATCAAAGACGTCATCGATAAGGTCTTGGCCAACAAAGATATTTACACACTGAACCTGATCGTCATTGGCATTCTGGCACTCTTTTTTGCCAGGGGCTTCTTCTACTTTGGCGAACGCTATTTGATGAGCTATGTCGGCCAGAAAATCGTCAACGATATCCGCGAAGCCCTGTACCGGCATTTACAAAAACTATCCCTGTCGTACTTTGATAAGCGTAAGACCGGGAATATTATGAGTAACCTGACCAATGACGTTACGGCCTTACAGACGGCCATTGCCGGGAATCTTATTTCCTTTGTCCAGGAAGCGGTTATCCTCATCGGTTCCTTAGGGTCTATGCTGCTCTTGTACTGGAAACTGACCCTTCTGACATTGGTCATCGTGCCGCTTGTGGTCTTTACGATCCGTTTCTTCGGCAGCCGCCTGCGCGGTGCCGGTCATCGCGTACAAGGGAAGATGGCCGATATTACAGCCCTCTTGGAGGAATCCGTTTCGGGTATCCGCATCATTCGTTCCTTCAACCGTGAAGAGTTTGAAATCGAACGCTTCATGGAACAGAATGACAGCAACTTCTGGGCCCTCATGTCGACCGTTCGCCTGACAGCACTCCTGACGCCGTTTATCCAGTTCTTTGCAGCCATCGCTGTGACTGCCATCATCTGGTATGGCGGCATGAGCGTTATTGATGGCGAAATGACGGCAGGCTCCCTCATTGCCTTCTTGATTTATGCTATCAACCTGGCAAACCCGGTCCGCCGGATTAGCGAAATTTACGGCGATATCCAGAAATCTCTGGCTGCTGCAGACCGCGTATTTGAAACACTCGATACGGAACCGGACGTCAAGGAAAAACCGGACGCTATTGAACTGCCGAAAGTGCAGGGCGAAATTTGCTTCAATCACGTCAATTTTTCCTATGACGAGGATCACCCGGCCCTGATCGATTTCAACCTGGACGTCAAGCCCGGCGAAGTCGTGGCCCTCGTAGGTCCGAGCGGGGCCGGTAAATCGACGGTGACGAACCTGTTGCCGCGTTTTTATGACGTCACCGACGGTAGTATTACTATTGACGGCACAGATATTCGCGACGTTACCTTCTCGTCCCTGCGCCAGCAGATTGGCCTGGTACCGCAGGAAACGATGCTCTTTAATGCCAGCATCCGGGAAAATATCCTGTATGGACGCCTGGATGCAACGGATGAAGAAATCGAACTGGCTGCTAAGGCTGCCAACGCAGAAGAATTTATTCTGCAGCTGCCCCAAGGCTACGATACCCTCGTAGGCGACCGGGGCAACTCCCTGTCCGGCGGTCAGCGCCAGCGTATTGCTATTGCCCGGGCCATTTTAAAAGATCCGCGCATTTTGATTCTCGATGAAGCCACGTCGGCTCTCGATACGGAATCGGAAAAAATCGTTCAGGTAGCACTGGAACGGCTGATGGAAGGCCGTACATCCATCGTCATTGCCCACCGCCTGAGCACGATTCGCGATGCAGACAAGATCGTCGTTATCGATCATGGTCGTATCGTTGAAGAAGGTACGCATACGGGACTGCTGAATAAAGGCGGCCTGTATGCCCATTTACATGCTGTACAGTTTAATGAAAAAGCGGAAGGTTAAATTCTATGTTAAATCGCTTGCGTGTCAAATCGATGTACTGGCTCTATAATTTTTTGCTTCTCATGTATTGGGCCTCCCTCATCCCTGTGCTGATTTACAGGCTCATACATGAAGAAGGATTTTATCAGCGCATCAAGCAGAGTATCGGTTTTTTACCGGATGAACTGAAGAAAAAAATATCAGACCGCCAGGCTATTTGGGTGCACGCGGCGTCTGTAGGGGAAATTGTCGCAGCCAGCCCTATTGTGCGGGAAATGCGGCGGGAACACCCGCAGGAAGTGATCATCGTTTCTGTCGTTACGGCAACAGGCTTTCGCATGGCCCACAAGATCATTGACGGTGCAGATGGGATCCTGTATTTTCCCCTGGATTTACCGTATCTGACGGGACGTATCCTGAATATCATCAAGCCGAAAATCATCGTCCTCGTAGAAACAGAAATCTGGCCTAACTTCCTGCGCATTGCCGATAAGAAAAAAATCCCCATCATGATGATGAACGGCCGCATTAGCCAGCGCAGCGTTTCCCGCTACCGGCTGATAACTTTCTTTACCCGGCACGTCCTGTCGTCAATCCGGATTTTCTGTATGCAGAGCCGGATTGATGCGCAGTATATCATCGATATTGGAGCCGATCCGAATAAGGTTATCGTAACGGGGAATACCAAGTACGATCAGACCTATGGCATCGTCACGCCGGAAGAAAAGAAACGCTTTTTGTCGGAGCTCGGTTTTGCAGAAGAGGATTACCCCATTATGATTGCCGGGAGTACGCATAAAGGTGAAAATGGTTCGGTTTATAAGGCCTTTTTTGAAATACGGAAAAAGCATCCCCGGGCCCGTCTGATTATTGCGCCCCGTTACATTTACCAGTCCGACCCCATTCGCGACGAAGGCCGTAAATTTGGCTTTACCATGGTCAAGCGGAGCGAAATGCAGGCCGGTAAGGTAAAGGAAGAACACTATGACGGCGTGATTCTCGATACCATCGGCGAACTGGGCCGTGTGTACAGCCTGGGCGACCTGGTCTTTGTCGGCGGCAGTCTGGCTCACGTCGGCGGTCACAATATTTTGGAACCGGCGGCCCATGCCAAACCGATTGTCGTAGGACCGAATATGTTCAACTTTGTAGAAATCTACGATCTGCTCAGCAGTCGCGGTGCCTGCGTTATGGTCAAGAACGAAGACGAATTCATTCAAACGTGCGTCAATATCGTAGATGACCGCCAGCTGGCCGAAAGCATGCGACGCCACTGCATTGAAATCGTGCAGGAAAACCAGGGGGCTACGCGCCGTAATCTGGCAGAATTACAAAAAATACTGGATGAACTCCACCTTTGGAGATGAGCACATGTCTTTTTATACCAAGCTTGCCGCGTATATAACGTATCTTATGGAAGACCGCTCCCATAGCCTGGCGGACCAGCCCGTGCTGGCCCTGCTAAAAGGATTGTCTGCCGTCTATCGATACGGTGTCGTACGACGCTTTACAGCGTATGCACGTCATCCGGAACGGCAGGCCCATTTGGCGGCGAAAGTCATCAGTCTGGGCAATATTACGGCCGGTGGTACGGGAAAGACACCGACGGCTTGTATGCTGGCACAGTGGCTTCAACGTCAAGGTTATCGGGTGGCCCTTCTCAACCGGGGCTACCGCTCGGCAGCCGAACATGGCGCGGCCATCATGTCTGATGGAAAAGACGTGCTCCTTAGTGCCCAAGAAGGCGGTGACGAAGCGCTGCTTCTGGCCCGCAGCTTGCCGGGAATACCGGTTCTCGTCGGCCGGGAACGGGCACAGACGGGACAACTGGCTATCGACAGGTTTCACAGCCAGGTCCTGCTTCTCGATGATGCCTTTCAGCATTGGCAACTGGCCCGCGATTTAGATATTGTTCTCATCGATGCTACCAATCCGTTTGGCAATGGCGCACTCTTGCCACGGGGCATCTTGCGGGAACCCGTATCTCACCTTAGCCGGGCTGGTTTTTTTATCATCACGAAAGCGGACCAGCGTACGGAAGCAGACAAACAGGCTATTTACGCTGTTCTGACGCGCTATAACAGTACAGCACCCGTAGCCGAAGCGGTGCACCGCCCTGCGTGGTGCGTGTCTTTTGCCGCGTGGTACGAAGCGAAGGCGGACCGCCATACGTGTGAGCAGCTGCCGCATCAGGCAGTCATCGCTGTGTCGGCTTTGGGGAATCCGGCTTCCTTTGAAGCGACAGTAACCGCCTGCGGCTATACCCTGGCAGGAAATTTACGGTTTGACGATCATCACCAATATACGAATGACGATCTTTCTGTTATGATACAGATGGCAGCAGAAAAAAAAGCCGTTCTGGTTACGACGGAAAAGGACGCTGTCAAATTGCCGGCGTCGTTCATTTTACAGCACGACGTGCCTCTTTGGGTACTGGGCATAGAAATAGTGATTGAAAAAGGTAAAGAGGAACTGCAGAACGTAATTCTGCAGCATATAGGAGGATAAGAACTTATGAATTTCGTATGTATTATCCCGGCACGATATGCCTCCACGCGGCTGCCGGGCAAACCGCTGGCTGATATTGCCAGCAAGCCACTGATCCAGCGTGTATATGAACAAGCTACCAAGGCAGATAAACTGTCAGCTGTCGTCGTAGCTGTCGATAATCCTAAAGTATATGATGTCGTCGTCTCCTTTGGCGGTCACGCAGTCATGACGCGGGAAGACCATACGAATGGGACGGACCGTTTGGCTGAAGCCGTAGGCCATTATCCTGAAGCCGATGTCATTGTCAATGTGCAGGGTGACGAACCTCTCATTACGCCGGAAGTCATTAATGCGCTCTGCCAGGTCTTTGAAGAAGATCCGCAGCTGACCATGGCAACCGTGGCTACACCCCTTCAGGAAGAAGAATATGACGATGCCAGTGCCGTCAAGGTAGTCATGAATAAGAGACAGGAAGCCATGTATTTCTCCCGTTCCCTCATTCCATACCCGCGGCATCCCTTCCACGATCAAATCCGGCCATACAAGCATATCGGCATTTATGCGTATCGCCGTGATTTCCTGCTTCAATATGCCCAGATGGCACAAACACCGGCAGAAGAAGTGGAATCGCTGGAACAGTTGCGCGTTTTGGAAAATGGCTATAAGATTAAAGTTATTACGACAGAGCAACAGTTTATCGGCATTGATACGCCGGAAGATCTGGAACATATACGATCGTATTTTGCAAAGGAGCAACAGGCATGAAACAAGTACAAGCAGGCAGTTTGCACGTAGGCGGCGATGGCAAGTTGTTCGTCATGGCAGGCCCGTGCGTTATTGAAGATCCGGACCGTATTTTAAAAATCGGCCAGGAAATGAAAGCGATTTGTGGCCGTTTGGGCCTTCCCTATATTTTTAAGGCGTCCTTTGATAAGGCGAACCGGTCCAGCTGGAAATCTTTCCGTGGCCCGGGACTTAAGCGGGGCCTGGAAATTCTTCGCGATGTGAAAAAAGAATTGCAGGTTCCTGTTGTCAGTGATATCCATGATGTATCCCAGGTAGCTCCGGCAGCGGAGGTACTGGATGTCCTGCAGATACCGGCCTTTTTGTGCCGGCAGACAGACCTGCTGCAGGAAGCTGCTAAAACGGGCAAATGCATTAATGTAAAAAAAGGGCAATTCATGGCGCCGGAGGATATGAAAAATGTAGCAGAAAAAATTTCCCACGCAGGCAATGAAAATATCATTCTGACGGAACGGGGCGTTTCCCTGGGCTACCATAATCTGGTTGTCGATATGCGGGCATTTCCCATTATGCGCAGCTTTGGCTATCCTGTCGTCTTTGATGCGACCCACAGCGTACAGCTGCCCAGCGGTGCCGGTACGAGTTCCTCCGGCCAGCGCCAGTTTATTGGTAATCTGGCCAGAGCCGCAGCCGGTTCCGGTATTGATGGCGTATTCATGGAAGTACATGATAACCCGGAAGAAGCCCTGTGCGATGGTCCCAACATGCTCTACCTTTCCCAGGTAGAAGCGGTGCTGCGGGATATGGCAGCTATTAAGGCGATTACCGATCAGAGTGTTTCAACGGCAACGAAATAATTGCAGAGGTGAATGGAAATGGATATTTTAGCAGAAGCAAGAGACGTATTATTACAGGAAGCAAAAGGCATTGAAAATCTGATTCCCAGCTTGGACCAGAGCTTCGTCAATGCAGTCAATATGATTTTGGACTCTAAGGGCCGTGTCATCGTTACGGGCATGGGCAAATCGGGGCATATTGCCCGGAAGGTTTCGGCAACCTTGTCAAGTACAGGGACACCGTCTATTTTCCTCCACCCGGCTGAAGCCATTCACGGCGATCTCGGCATGGTAACGGGCGACGATGTTGTTCTGGCCTTTTCTAAGAGTGGTGAAACGACAGAAGTATTGAATATTCTGCCCAGCCTGAAACGTATTGGTGCTAAGGTCATTGCTATCGTCGGTGAACATAATTCGACACTGGCGAAAAACTCGGACGTCGTTCTCGACGTATTAGTAGAAAAAGAAGCCTGCCCGCTGGGCCTGGCACCGACGACGAGTACGACCGTTTCCCTGGCCTTAGGCGATGCCTTAGCCGTCGTCTTGCTTTCGTGCCATCATTTCACCAAAGACCAGTTTGCCATTTTCCATCCCGGTGGCGCTCTGGGCCGCAAACTGCTCCTCACTGTTGCCGACGTCATGCATAAGGGCAACGATAATCCGGTTATCAGCGCTGACAGCACGGTACAGGATGCCCTCTTCATGATGACTGAAAAAGGGCTGGGTGCTGTTTCCGTCGTCGATAGTGAAGGGGTCTTGGTTGGTTTGGTGACAGATGGCGATGTACGCCGTGGCCTTGAAACCGGCTCTAACTTCCTGCAGTGGCCTGTCGATGCAATGATGACCAAGAGCCCGCGTCTCATTACGAGCGATAAGCTGGCGGCAGAAGCTATGCACATTATGGAAAAGAATCAGCCCCGCCCGATTACGGTACTGCCCGTTGTCGACCAGGATAATAAGGCTGTCGGTATGATTCACTTGACTGATTTGCTGCGTCAGGGAGTGGTCTGATGAGACATGTAAAGACGATCAAACTGCTGGCTCTTGATGTCGATGGCGTTTTGACCGATGGCGTTATTTATTATGGTCCTTCCGGTGATGCATTAAAGGGCTTTTCTGCCCGCGATGGTATGGGGATTACCCTGGCCCGCATGGCTGGGCTCAAAACGGCTGTTATTACAGGCCGCCGTTCTCCTATGGTGGAACAGCGGGCTAAGGATTTACACATAGATTATGTCGTCCAGGAGGTACAAAATAAGCTTACCGCATTACAGCAGATTTGTGCGGACCTGGGTATTTCCTTGTCGGACGTTTGTTATATGGGGGATGATTTGAATGATTTGCCCCTCATTCAGTCTGTCGGATTTAGTGCAGCACCACTCGATGCCTGTGAAGAGGTACGGCAGGAAGCCGCGTTTGTATCGGCGTTTAGAGGCGGTCATGGTGCACTGCGTGAACTGGTCGAATATATTTTAAAAAATCAAAACGTTTGGGAGACCATCTTACAGCACTTTCAGTCTGGCCAGGCTGAATATAAACAGTAAGAGAAAGGGGCGTCTGCATAGTGTTTACGGAATGGCAGTACTATACCATCCGGGCAATAGGCAAGCTGGTTCAGAAACTTTCGTACCCGACGGTAGTCCGTTGGGGACGGAAACTGGGACCCTTAGTTAGCCGGATTATGAAAAAACAGTATAACCGCGCTGTCTTTCAGGCTGTACGCGGCCTGGAATGCAGTGAAACAGAAGCACGCCAAATTGTAGATGAACTGTTTCGCAATCTGGGCCAGTCGGCGCTGGAAATTTTGTATACGCCAAATCTGAACGCCGGAAATATTGCTGAGTATGTGACCTTGGATCATCCGGAACGGCTGGATGAGGCGCTGAAAGAAGATAAAGGCGTCATCATCCTGACCGGACACATTGGCAACTGGGAATGGCTGGGCGCACTGGCGCTGTATGGCTATCCCGCCTCGACGATCGTAAAAAATCAGGCCAATAGTTCCGTAACCCGCCTGTTAAACGAAAACCGCGAGGGCATGGGCCTCGAAGTCTTTGCCCGGGGCGGAAATGAAATGATCATTGCAGCCCGGGCGCTGCGCCGGAAAAAGCTGCTCGGTTTCCTAGCCGATCAGGATGGCGGCTTTCACGGTGTACCCCAGCCGTTTTTGGGGAAAATGAGTTCTACGCCAAAAGGGCCAGCTATGTTTGCCCAGAAGTTTCATTCGCCGATTGTACCGGTCTTTACTATTCACGATGACCAGCATCGTACCCATTTGGCAATTGGCGAGATCATGCATTTTGAAGATACAGGCAACAAAGATGAAGACATTGCCCGCATGACCCGCAAGATGGCAGTCATTACGGAAAACTTCATTAAAGAGCATCCTACAGAATGGCTCTGGTTCCAGCACCGTTGGAGTACAGAACCGGAAGAAATTATAGCACTGCAAAAAGAGGGGGCGGCAACAGATTGTGAATCTAAAACAAACGTTGATAAAGCATAAAATTACGATTCTCGTCGTCGTTGTCCTGGCACTTTTTGCGTTTCTCCTCTATTGGTTCATGCATACGGCCGGCGGTCCTGTAAAGGACATGCCGCCCAGCAGTGACCTCGTAGAATTCCATGGCTCGGAAATTGAAGAAAAAGATGGCGACCGCCTGTCGTGGCGGCTGACGGCCGATAAGATTCTCGTCGATCCGAAAACAGAAATCATGTATTTCATCAAACCGAAAGCAGAAATCTGGGAAAAAGACGGCACCTTACTGACCATCACGTCCGATAAGGGTGTCGTAGACCGTAAGAAGAAGATCATTGAACTCAAACAGCCGCTGCAGGCAGAAACCGACAAGGGCGATACATTGCAGACAGAGGGTAGTGTGTATTATAATATGGATACACGGCTTATTAATGGCGGCAAGGTATTGCTGAATCGGCATGATCAGACGACATTGAGCGGTGATTCTTTCGTAACGGATGCGGCGCTGGAACATGTAACCGTACAAGGCCACGCTAAGGTAACCAAAGGAGAGTAGAGCATGAAACAGAATTTACGCACGAAATTAGTAGCAGCTGCACTGGCCGGCGCCCTGATTCTGCCTGCTGCCGCTTCCTTAGCAGCAGATAACAACGCTGGCAATAGCAATCCTTCCGTTTCCGTGACGGCTGATAAATTGGAATACAATGGCAAAACACAGGTGGCAAAGGCTACGGGCAATGTCGTCATTGTCCGTGATCAGGCAACGCTCACCGGCGATGTAGCTACGTATAACCTGAAGACGGCTGAAGCAGATATGCAAGGGAACGTAACTGCTCAGCAGCCGGATATGCATATGACCTCTGAAACCCTGCATTCGACAAACCAGAATTATCTCGTCGCTACAGGCAATGTCAAAGGTGTATATGGCGACAAAAAAGTCAATGGTGATAAAGTAGAATACTACCTGGATAAGGATCATGGCATCGTAACAGGCCACGGCTACCTTGAAGCCCAGGGATCCCAGATGTGGGCAGATCATATTGATGGCTGGTTCAAAGAAATCCGGGCCGTCGGTACGGGTAATGTACACATCGAATCACCGGCAGACGGCTTAACGGCCTATGGTAACAAAGCCGTGTATACGCAGACGCCGGGCCAGCAGAACGGCATTATCCACATGACCGGGAACGTCTATGCCACGCAAAATGGCAATCAGCTCTCCGGTAACGATGTAGAAGTACACCTGGCCGACAATTCCGTCCAGTCCAATGGCCGGTCGACTGTCGTATTTATACCAGGTAGCGAAGAACAGGGGAAATAATGTATATCCAGACGAACGATCTCATCAAAACGTATAAAGACCGCAACGTGGTAAATAAGGTCAGTATCCACGTTGACCAAGGGAGTATTGTCGGTCTGCTCGGGCCCAATGGTGCCGGTAAAACGACGACCTTCTATATGATTGTGGGTATCGAACATCCGACGGAAGGTACTATCTACATTGACGATCACGACATCACGAATCTGCCAATTCATAAGCGGGCTGCTTATGGCCTGGGCTATTTGCCGCAGGAAGCGTCTATTTTTCGCAAGATGACTGTAGAAGATAATCTGCTGTCCATGCTGGAAACGACGAAGCTCTCTAAAAAAGAGCAGCACGAAAAGGCAGAATCGCTGATGGAGGAATTTACTATCACCAAGCTGCGCGACCGGCTGGGCATACAGTTGTCCGGTGGCGAACGGCGGCGTGTAGAAATCGCCCGCTGTCTCGTCATGGATCCGGCCTTCATCCTGCTGGATGAACCCTTCGCCGGCATTGACCCGTTGGCCGTCAATGATATTCAGGAAATCATCAGCCATTTGAAAGACCGGGGGATTGGCGTACTCATTACGGACCACAATGTCCGGGAAACACTGAGCATTGTCGATAAAGCATATATTTTGAATGAGGGGCAGATTCTTCTCGAAGGCTCTCCGGAATTCATTGCCAACAACCCAGTGGCGAAGAAATTCTATTTAGGTGAAGAGTTTACCATGTAACAAGGGGAATTGAATGAGAATACTAGATAAATATGTACTAAAAGAATTTATTGGTCCGTTTCTGTTTGGCGTCTGTGCTTTTACGGCAGTCTTCATCGGTACGGGCACGCTGTACCGGATAGCCAACCTGATCAATCAGTATGGCGCGTCTATGTGGGATGCCTTCCGTGTCCTCGTTCTGGCGTTGCCGTCCATTATTGTCGTAACCTTCCCCATGTCGGTACTGCTCGGTTCTCTCATGGCCTTTGGCAAGCTTTCCGGTAACAGTGAAATGATCGTCATGCGTACGGGCGGCCAGAATTTCATCCGCCTGGCCATGCCTATTTTCGTGGCAGCCCTCCTCATTTCCTTGGGCACGACGGCTTTTAATGAATACGTCGTACCACGGGCTAATAATGCGTATAACACGATTATCGATCAGGAAATCAAGCATAAGGTAGCACCGACGACGCAGGACCACATCATTCTCAAGGATGTCAAGGGTCACGATATTAACAGTCTCATGTATGCCCGTCAGTATGATTCAAATGTGAAACAACTGCGGGATATTACGGTACAGGAGTTTGAAAACGATAAGCTCATGCGTGTGGAAAAGGCCGATTATGCCGATTGGAATGGCACCAAATGGGTAATGCACCAGGGCATCATTTACGACGTGTCTGTCGGGGACCAGGTGACGCGGCAAATGACCTTCCAGAACCAGGAGTTACCGATTTCCCAGCGGCCGAACCGCATTAGTGAATCGCAGAAGAAACCGGATGAAATGACGATTCGTGAGCTGCGCGACCAGATT
Source organism: Megasphaera hominis (assembly GCF_014269395.1). GTDB lineage: Bacteria > Bacillota > Negativicutes > Veillonellales > Megasphaeraceae > Megasphaera > Megasphaera hominis. The sequence continues at coordinate 16,408 of NZ_JACOGK010000002.1, read as the reverse complement.
AAGCTGCTCGATGAAAATGCTGTCGATACGAATAAGATGAAAGTAGAAATGTATAACCGCTTCGCCATGCCGATGGCCAGCTTGGTTTGTGCCATTGTCGGCGCCCCCTTGGGGATGCAAAAGCAGCGGGGCAGTTCATCTATTGGTTTCGGCATCAGTGTCGTCGTTATCTTCATTTACTACACCATCATGACGCTTGGGAATGCCTTGGGCAATGGCGGTAAAATCCCGGCCTATTTGGCGGCGTTCCTGCCGGATATTGTGTGTGGCATTGCCGGGATTGTACTGGTATATCGCAAATCAAAGTGATATTCAGAGTGATTAGTACTGGACTCAAGGGCCGCCGTACTGGTCACTCTCCTTTTTTATTTATTTTTCAATTTGCTTTATTTTCTACACCTGTTATATAGTATCCTATGATATAATGATAAAAAGAATGGAGGTGCGACTATGGAATTCGGCTGGGTCATGTTATTGGTTCTCGCCGTGATGGGCGGAATCATTGCTTATCTTGGCGATAAGATAGGCTCCCGTGTAGGGAAAAGAAAAATAAAATTATTTGGCCTGCGGCCGAAATATTCATCCATCCTGATTACCATTATCACCGGAGTCAGCATTTCTGCCGTTACCTTAGGTGTTATGTCCGTTCTTTCACAAAATGTCCGCATTGCCTTGTTTGGCATGCATCAGCTGCAGCTGCAAAAGGCTGAATTGGAACAGCAGAAGGATAAACTTTTACAACAGGCTAAAGAATTAGGCCTGGAAATGGAGGAAAAAAATGCTCTCTTGGCAAAAAATGAAGAGTTGCTGCAAAAGCAGGAACAACAGCTTACCGATGCCAACGAGCGGATCCGTATGACCCAGCTGGACCTGCAGCAGACCCAGGCGGCCCGCGATGATATGAGCCGCCAGCTGACCATAGTCCAGGTAGCCCGCGACGAAATGATGGCCCGTAATGATCAGCTCAATTCAGAAAATAAAGAGCTGGAACAGACACAGGCCCGCATGACGGAAACGATAGGCAAGCTGGATGAACGGATCAAGCTGTTGAACCAGAAAATGACCGATATCCGTGAAGGACAGGTCTTATTCCGCGTCGGGGAGGTCCTTTCGAGCGTAGTGATTCAAAATGGGCAGGACGAAGAGGTCTTGCGCACCGAATTGGGCAAGCTCCTTTCCCAGACGAACGCACGTATCCGTGATCAGCTGGGCATTCAAAACCAGAACGCTGTGGTCCTCTATATCTCCCAGGATGAAATAGACCAGACCATTACAGCGCTGCACGATGCACCGCAGGGCAGCAAGCTCGTGCGTATCGTAGCAGCCGGTAATATCATTTTGGGCGAACCGGCCATGGTTCACTTCGAATTGTTTGATAATAAGCTCGTGTACCATCGGGAAGAACTGGTATATGAAGAACATTTGCAGGCCCAGGATGTAAGCGGCAGCGCGGAATATCAGGTATTCCGTTTCCTCCACGAAGTCAACCAGCAGGCTGTCAAGCGCGGCGTTCTGCCGGATCCGCTGACAGGGAATATCGGCTCCCTTACGGCGGCTGAAATGTTTGACACGATCCAGCGGATCAAGGCCAGCGGCAACGGTGATATCATTTTGCGGGCCGTGGCCTCGACAGATATTTATACAGCCGGACCGCTTAATATTGACATTATTGTCCGCTCCTATGCGGGACAATAGGAGGTGCCCATGCTATTTGCTATCGATCCGGGGTCGGAAAAGACCGGTACGGCTATCCTAAGGGAAGATGGCAGCCTCGTGAGCCGTCAGATTGTGCCTACGGGCACGTTGGCAGAGCATTTGACGAGGCAATACGCACACCATCCTTTTTCCCATATCGTCATGGGTGACGGGACCAATCACCGTCATCTGCAGCCTGTGGCAGAAGCCTGGATACGTACGCATCATCCGGAGATTACCTTTTCACTTATTGACGAAAAATTTACCACCGTAGAAGGACGTAAACTGTATTGGAAGTATACGCCACGTCACGGCTGGCGTCGTCTGGTTCCACTTTCACTGCAGTATCCTCCTGAACCGGTGGATGATTTCGTGGCCTGTATTATTGGGCTGCGGTATTTACATTCACAAGGAGGGGTTACATGATTTCACACCTATTACACGCGTTAGGCCTGGCCGTAGGGGCTTTTATTTATAACTTCGGGCTCAATGTGTTTCTCGTACCAAACCATGTCATTGATGGCGGCGTTGTCGGTATTGCGCTGATGGCGGCCCACCTTACGGGCATTTCCTTCAGCGTTTTCATCGTCGCTTTAAATATACCCTTTTTTATTTTTGGCTATCACAAGATAGGCCTGCATTTTACGATTTCTTCGCTGTTTTCGGTCTTCTGCCTGTCCGTATGGAGCAGTATGGTCCATTGGGAACCCATGACGGCAGATCCCTTTTTATCGACCATTTTCGGCGGTATGATCATGGGTATCGGTGTCGGCCTCATCATCCGCTGGGGCGGTTCTCTTGATGGGACAGAAATCTTGGCCATCATTGCCGAAAAGGTATCGCCCTTTTCGGTCGGTGAAATCGTCATGTTTTTCAACCTTTTCATTCTTGGCTCGGCAGGGTTCGTCTTTGGTGTCGACAGCGCCATGTACTCTCTTGTCGCCTACTTTATTGCGTACAAGATGATCGATATCGTTGTCAACGGCCTCGATGAAATGAAAGGCCTCTTTATCGTTACGGCGAAGCATGACGAAGTCGCCCGCACGATTACCCAGGACCTGGGCCGTGCGGTTACCTTACTGCACGGGGAAGGCGCCTATTCCCGGCACAAAACGCTGATTTTATACTGTGTCGTTTCGCGTTTGGAAATTACGAAAGTCCAGGATACGGTAAAGCATATTGACCCTCAGGCGTTCATTACGACCTTTGATATCCGGGAAACGCAGGGCGGCCTGTTTAAGCGGAAAAAGTAAAGTCCCTGAACGGGAGGGACCCTTCCGGTAGTTGACAGGGAAGTCCTATATGCCTTATCATATTAAATAATTGCATATAAAAGTTATATAAAATATATATAAGCAATGTGGAGAATGTCTCATTTTCCAAGAACAGGAGGAATCAGAGTGGCACAATTAAATTTCAACATTGAAGATATTTGCGGTACACTGTCCGAAAACAAGGATGGCTGGCATAAACAATTGACCTATATCAGCTGGAACAACCGGCCGGCAAAGTTTGACCTGCGGTCGTGGGACCCTGATTATCAGGCCATGACGAAGGGTATCACCTTGACGAAGGATGAACTGATCGAATTGAAAAACATCTTGGATAACATGGATTTTGATAAGTACTAAAGGAGTGTGAAGTATGCTTTCTCAGGTTCACCAGAGGAACAGGATGGAAGCATACTTTTTATTTTTCCTTGCCAAACCAGCAGAAACATTATATAATCTCTGTTGTATGTACTATTAATACTTGGTCATAATTTTTTAAGGTGATGGAATGGTTCGTATAGCCAGAGAGAAAAGACATGCACTACTAGCTCGCCGGATTGAAGAAAATCCGTTCATTAACGATGAAGAACTGGCCGAGGAATTCTCCGTCAGCATAGCGACGATCCGACTGGATCGCATGGCCTTGGGTATTCCGGAACTGCGTATACGGATTAAACAGCGTGCTGAAGCAGCACAGCAGGCGCAGGCACGCCGGACAGAGGTCATGGGCGACCTGATTGAATGTAATCCCGGCAAGGATGCGATTTCCATCATGACGGCCACAGAGGATATGCTGGATGCAGCACACATTGTGCAGTCCCGTTACCTCTACGCACAGGCTGATTCACTGACCAAAGCGGTCCTGAATTTGCCTGTATGTATCATTGCAGTAGCGAATCTTAAATATAAACAGCCCGTAACCGGCGGAGACAGGCTCGTAGCAAGGGCAGAAGTCATCCGGCAGCGTGATCAGAAATATTACGTGTGGGTAAAGATACGCAAAAACGCGAAAGAAGTGTTTCGCGCGAAGTTTATCGTGGAATCTTTAGAATAACGGAGCGATAGTAAATGAAAATAGCTGTAGACGCTATGGGCGGCGATTATGCGCCAGAAGAGGTTGTCATCGGCGCTATCAATGCCGTAAAAGAATATAAGCTTGACGTCGTCCTCGTGGGCGATGAAACAAAAATACGCAAGGTGCTGCAAGACCAGCACGTAAAAGAAAGTGAGCGCCTTTCTATTGCACACGCCAGTGAAGTCATAGAAATGGGCGAACACCCGGCACAGGCCATCCGCAAGAAAAAGGATGCGTCCATCGTCGTAGCCACCCGTCTCGCGCGGGATGGCAAGTGCGATGCCGTCGTAGCACCAGGCAGTACTGGTGCCGCCGTAGCCGCGGCTCTCCTGGGCCTGGGACGAATTAAGGGCATTGAACGGCCCTGCATCGCGACGCCGATTCCGTCGAAACGGGGAATCACGGTTCTCCTCGACTCGGGTGCCAACTCTAATAGCAAGCCTAAGCATATGGTAGAAGCGGCCATTATGGGCTCGCATTATGCCAAATATATCCTCGGTATAGAGAAGCCGCAAATTGGCTTGCTCAATATCGGGGAGGAAGCAACCAAGGGCAATGAGCTCTGCCAGCAGACCTATCCCTTGTTGGAAAAACTGAAAACCATATCTTTTTATGGCAATGTCGAAGGCCGTGATATACCGAATGGTACGGTCGATGTCGTCGTCTGCGATGGCTTTGTCGGCAATGTTATCTTGAAATTTGGTGAAGGACTGGGCATGTTCATTTACCAGCTCGTCCGCGATGCCATAAAACGAAGCGGCTTTATTGCTAAGCTAGGTGCCATGGCTATTTACCCGGCCTTGAAATCCTTGAAGAAACAGCTTGATTTCACCGAATACGGTGGTGCGCCGCTCTTAGGGGTAAATGGCAGTTTCATTATCTGCCACGGAAGTTCCAAAGCAAAAGCCATTAAGAATGCTATACGCGTGGCAGGTGAACTGGTCGAACAAGACGTAACCGGACACATCCGCACCAGTATAGAGGAAGAAGAGGTAGAACAGTATGATAGTGAAAGCTAATCCGGCAGGTATTCTCGGGACAGGTCATAGCGTTCCCGATCAGGTTTGGACCAATGAATATTTGGAAACCTTCCTGGATACGTCTGATGAATGGATTCGTACGCGCACCGGCATCGGTGCCCGTCATGTAGCACCTGAAGGTGTGAATACGTCCGATCTCTCTATTGAAGCTGCACAGCAGGCGCTGGAAGCTGCCAATGTCAAAGCGGAAGATTTGGACCTGATCATCGTTTGCACGCTGACTCCGGACCTCACGCTGCCGAGTACGGCTTGCATGGTACAGGCTAAATTAGGCGCCGTCCATGCAGCTGCTTTTGATTTGGAAGCGGCCTGCTCCGGCTTTGCCTATGGCTCTATTATCGCTTCCCAAATGATTGAAAATGGCATGTATAATCATGTCCTGGTCATTGGCGCAGAAGTATTGAGCCGCGTCATCAACTGGAAGGACCGTGCTACGTGCGTCCTCTTTGGCGATGGTGCCGGTGCCGCTGTCATCGGCCGTGTACCCTCCGGCTATGGTATCCTTGGTGGTGCTATGGGCGCAGACGGTACGGGCGGTGATTTCCTGACTATTCGCAGCGGTATTGCCCAGCCTATGACCGACGCCCGCCGGGAAGACGGCTCTGCGCTGGCCATTATGGACGGTAAAGAAGTCTATAAGTTTGCTGTAAAGGCCATGCCCCATGCAGCCGAACTGGCGCTCGAACGGGCGGAGCTGACGAAAGAAGACATCGATGTCCTCGTACCGCACCAGGCCAATATCCGCATTATCGAATCGGCAGCCCGCCGCTTGCAGGTGCCGATGGAAAAAGTATATGTAAATATAGAAAAGTATGCCAATACATCAGGTGCTTCTATCCCCATCGCGTTGGATGAAGCCGTTCGTACGGGCATGATCAAACGTGGTGATATTGTCTGCCTGGCAGGCTTTGGTGCCGGCCTTACGTGGGGCAGCGTCGTAATGAAGTGGTATTGATTGGATTGAGGTGACCATGATGAAAACAGCATTTGTATTTCCTGGTCAGGGAGCCCAAAAGGTAGGCATGGTAAAGGATCTGTATGAAAACTATGCCGTCGTAAAAGAGCTTTTTGAAGAAGCAGACGATGCCTTAGGCTTTTCTCTGACGAAGCTGATTTTTGAAGGACCGGACGAAGATCTTATGCAGACCAGCAATACGCAGCCGGCTATCCTGACGGCCAGCACAGCCTGCTGCCGTGTTCTGGCACAGGAAGGTGTAACACCGGATATCGTTGCCGGTCACAGCCTGGGTGAATACTCTGCTCTCGTGGCAGCAGGCTCCCTGAGCTTTGCCGATGCCGTCCGTACAGTCCGGCTGCGTGGCCAGTTTATGCAGGAAGCAGTACCCCTTGGTGAAGGCGGTATGGCTGCTATCCTCGGTCTCGACGATGAAAAAATCAAGGCCATTTGTGCCGATATTTCTGCGCAGGGCGGTGTCGTTCAGGCAGTAAACTTCAACTGCCCGGGCCAGACCGTTATTGCCGGCGCGTCCAAGGCCGTTGAAGCAGCCGTAGAAGCGCTGAAAGCAGCTGGTGCCAAACGGGCCGTTCTGCTCCATGTGAGCGCACCTTTCCACAGTTCCTTGATGGAACCGGCAGCCAAACGGTTGGCAGAAGTACTCGATTCGATTACGATTCACGATGCTGCCATTCCGGTTGTTGCCAACGTCAATGCGAAAATGGAAACGGCTGCTGCTGAAATTAAAGAAGCACTGGTCAAACAGGCAGCCAGTCCGGTACTCTGGATTGATTGCACGCATACGATGCAGGCCTTTGGCGCTGAAACCTTCGTCGAAGTAGGACCGGGTAAAACAATTTGTGGCTTTAACCGCAAGATTGACCGTAAAATCCATAGTGAAAACGTAGAAGATATACCATCCTTACAGAAAACACTTGAATTTTTCCAGGGGGTTAGATAAAATGCTCTTAACGGGTAAAACAGCGATTGTCACAGGCGGTTCGCGTGGCATTGGCAGAGCCGTTGCACTGGCTCTGGCAAAAGCCGGGGCTAACGTTGCCATTATTTATGCCGGCAATACGGCAGCAGCAGAAGAAACGAAACAACTCGTCCAGGATCAGGGCGTCCAGGTACTGGCCCTGCAGTGTGACGTAGCCGATGAAACTGCTGTTACGGATATGGTAAAGACTGTGAAAGACCAGTTTGGCTCTGTCGATATCCTCGTAAATAATGCCGGTATCACCCGCGATGGCCTGCTCATGCGTATGAAAGCGGCAGACTGGCAGGATGTTCTCGATACCAACCTGACAGGCGTATACCACTGCACCAAGGCTGTATCGAAGCTGATGATGAAACAGCGGCATGGCGCTATTGTCAATCTTTCCTCTGTCGTTGGTGAAACGGGGAATGCCGGCCAGGCAAACTACGCCGCTGCCAAAGCAGGGATCCTGGGCTTTACTAAAGCCGTTGCCAAAGAATTGGCGTCACGGAATATCCGTGTAAACGCTGTTGCTCCGGGGTACGTCGAAACGGATATGACCGCCGTACTGACGGAAGCAGCACGTGAAGAAATGCTACGTTCCATTCCCTTGGGCCGCGCAGCTACTGCTGAAGACGTGGCACAAGCCGTACTCTTCCTCGTATCGGATGCGTCGTCGTATATTACGGGACAAGTCCTCAACGTGGACGGCGGCATGGTAATGTAATATAATAAAAATAGGATATTGAAAGGGGGTGAATTGGAAATGAGCGAAGAAGCAACTTTTGAAAAAGTAAAAAGTATCGTTGTAGAACAGCTGGGTGTTGACGAAAAAGAAGTCAAGATGGACGCTGCTTATATTGACGATTTAGGCGCTGATTCCTTGGACATCGTAGAACTGATTATGGCTTTCGAAGAAGAATTCAATATCGAAATCCCTGACGATGTTGCAGAAAAAATCAAAACTGTTAAAGATACAGTGGAGTACATCGAAAAGGAAAAGAAAGCGTAAGTATGCAAAAAAGATCCGGATGGGGGAAGGACGCCTGTCCTTTTCCCAAACGGTATCTTGAATGGAGGAAACCATAGTGAAGCTGCCAGAATTACGTATAGGTAAGCTTGTAGCCAAAGTGCCAATCATTCAGGGAGGCATGGCAATACGTTTGTCCACTGCCCGCTTAGCAGCTGCTGTAGCAAATGAAGGCGGTATAGGCCTGATTGCCATTTCCGGCATGCCATACGATGAAATCAGATATGAAATCCGTTTGGCCAGAAAACTGGCACCGAACGGAATTATTGGTATAAATGCCATGGTTGCAGCCCAGGATTTTAAAGGGATTGTAATGACGGCAATTGAAGAAGGAATCGACTTAGTTGTAGCGGGAGCAGGTTTTTCGCGGGACATGTTTGCCTGGGGAAAAGCCTCGGGCACAGCCATTGTACCGATTGTCTCCTCTGCCAAACTAGCTAAAATATCCCAGAACCTCGGCGCTGCCGCCGTCGTCGTTGAAGGCGCGGAAGCAGGCGGGCATCTGGGCACAAATCGTTCGAGCCGGCTCATTGTGCCGGAAGTACGGGCTGCCGTTGATATTCCGGTTATTGGTGCCGGTGGTATTTTACACGGCGAAGACATTGCAGAAATGCTCCGCCTCGGTGCCAATGGGGTACAGATGGGCAGCCGTTTTGCTGCCAGTGTCGAATCAAATGGTTCTGAAGAATTAAAGAAAGTATATCTTCGCGCTAATAAGCCCGAAGATTATATACTCGTGCATAGTCCGGTCGGACTGCCGGGCCAGGCAATCCGTACGCCCTTTTCGGAACGCGTATTGCTGGGAACGGCGCCGAAGCCTATCATGTGTGACCACTGCCTGCGCAAATGCAGTCATAAATATTGTATTATCCGGGCCCTCACACGGGCACAGCAAGGCGATGTAGAAACAGGTCTGGTCTTTTCCGGCCGGCGGATGCAGGAAATTCATGAAATCCTGACGGTTAAGGAAATCTTTGCATATTTGAAACGGGAAACCGATGCGATTCCCGACTAAAGATGACATTTTTTTTGGATGAGGTGAATATTTTGGAAAAACGCGTAGTAATTACCGGGTTAGGAGTTGTTTCTCCTGTAGGAATAGGTAAAGATTCCTTTTGGGATGCCCTCCTGGCCGGCAAGAACGGGATAGGTCCGATTACTCATTTTGACGCATCGGAATATGCAGCACGCATTGCCGGAGAAGTGAAGGATTTCGATATTTCCAGCTTTGGCATTGATCGTAAAGAAGCACGTCACATGGATGTTTCTACACAGTATGCCGTAGCTGCTGCCAAACTGGCATTGGATGATTCGAAAATCAATCTGGATGAAGAAGATCGCGATCGTATCGGTACGGTCGTTGGTACAGGGATTGGCGGCATGGAAACGCTGCACAATCTCTATAAAGGCCTCTTTGAAAAGGGTCCGTCCCGGGTCAACCCCTTTGTTGTGCCTAAGATGATCGGCAACATGGCTTCCGGCCAGGTATCCATTGTCTTTGGTTTGAAAGGCCATTGTGCCAGCGTCGTAACCGCTTGTGCAACCGGTACGAACTCTATTGGTGACGCCTGCCGCATGATTCAGCGCGGTGAATTGGATGCAGCTGTAGCCGGTGGTACAGAAGCCGCTGTTTCTCCCGGTGCCGTTGCCGGATTTGCTGCTATGAAAGCCTTGAGCACGCGTAATGATGATCCTGCCCATGCATCCCGTCCCTTCGACAAAGACCGCGATGGCTTTGTCATGGGTGAAGGTGCCGGCATTGTCGTTCTGGAAGAACTGGAACATGCAAAAAAACGCGGTGCCCACATTTATTGTGAAGTAGCCGGCTATGGCAGCAATGCCGATGCCTATCACATTACGGCACCTGCGCCGGAAGGCATTCAGCAGGCTAAATGCATGAAGCTTGCCATTGATGATGCAGGCCTCAAACCGGAAGATGTCGATTATGTCAACGCCCATGGTACGTCGACGCACCTTAATGACTTAAATGAATCCAAAGCCGTTGCCCGCGTTTTTGGTGATCATGCCAAAGAACTGCTCGTCAGCTCGACGAAATCCATGACCGGTCATTTGCTTGGTGCTGCCGGCGCTGTCGAAGCCATTGCTTGCGCTATGACGATTGAAACAGGCAAGGTACATCCGACAATTAACCTGGAAGAACCGGAAGATGAATTGAAAGAAATCGGTTTGAACTACGTACCTGGTCAGGCTGTAGCTGCTGATGTAAAAGTAGCTATTTCTAATTCCTTCGGTTTTGGCGGTCATAATGCAACCCTCCTGTTCAAGAAATACGAAGCCTAGAAGAAGTGTATTGATGAAACCAGAAAGAAAACAACAGCTCGAAGAATGTATCGCCTTATTAGGATTACCGGAGTTCCATGATCTCCGCCTTCTCGATGCGGCACTGACACATTCCTCGTATGTGAACGAAAATAGAAAGGCTCACGCCCATCATAACGAACGGCTGGAATTCCTGGGTGATGCCATTCTTGACCTGGTTATTGGGGAATATTTATTTCTTCATTATCCGGAAATGCCCGAAGGCGAGCTTTCCAAAGCCCGGGCCAGTGTCGTCAGCGAAACGCCACTGGCTGCCGTATTTGGCGGCTATCATATAGGGGACTATATGCTCATGGGTCGAGGCGAACAGCGCTCTGGCGGGCGCACGCGGGTCAGTATTCTGGCCGATGTTTTTGAAGCCGTCGTCGGTGCTTTGTACATCGATCACTCGTACGAAGCGGCACGTGTCTTTATTTTGCATCAGCTGAAAGGCTATTTGGATCTCGTCGCCAGCGGTCAATATGGCAAAGATTACAAAACCCTATTTCAGGAATATGTCCAGCAAGATGGTGAACAGGATATTACGTACGAACTTTGCCGGGAAGAAGGGCCGGATCATGACAAGACCTTTTATATGCAGGTCGTTGTGAACGGCAAGGCGTTAGGTGAAGGTAAAGGAAAAACGAAAAAGGACGCAGAACAGCATGCAGCGCAGGAAGCGCTGAAGCGGCTCCACGTCATACAGTAAAAGATGCGGCCTGGGCCGCATCTTTTTTTTGGAGGCAGACGATGAAAACTTCCATCATTCCCATTTTTATTCCCCATATTGGTTGTCCCTACCGCTGTGTTTTTTGTAATCAGTGGCGGATTACGGGCCACCAAGGTGTGCCCAGGGCAGCAAGTGTGGCTGCCCAGATTGCACGCTATACAGAGGGCGTACAGGAGCAGCGCCATTGGGAAGTTGCCTTTTATGGGGGCAGCTTTACAGCCATACCGGCAGCCCTGCAAGAAGAACTTTTGGCCCCTGCCAAGGAAGCGCTCGATCAAGGGCGCATTGCCGCCATCCGCTGCTCTACCCGTCCTGACTGCATTACGCCAGAGACGCTGCAACGGCTTTCACAGTATGGCCTGACCATTGTGGAACTGGGTGTGCAATCTATGGACGCAGTGGTGTTAAATAAGGCAAAACGGGGCCATTCGGCAGACGATGTCGTCCGGGCAACGTGCCTCTTGCGGTCTGCCGGCTTTACTGTAGGCCATCAGCTCATGCCCGGCCTGCCAGGTGAAGACCGGGCCAGTCTCGTACGGACGACGGCTGCTATTTGCCGCCTTAAGCCGGATCTGGCTCGCATTTACCCTGTAGCCGTCATTGACGGTACAGAGCTGGCCGAATCCTATAAGCAAGGGGACTACAGGCCTCTTTCCATCCATGAAGGCGTGCAGCGTGCCGCCTATATGAAGCAGCGTTTCCTGGAAACAGGGATTCCGGTTATCCGTACGGGCCTGCAGGCGACGTGCGATTTAGACGATCCGTCCCAGGTACTCGGCGGCGCTTACACGCCGGCCATGGGGGAACTCGTCGATACGAAACGCTATCAAAAGCAGCTTTTTTCCGTTCTCGATACGGTGGCAGACCAGGTTATGGCTATTGCCTGTAACCGCCACGACATAAGTCGCACGCGGGGCTATCATAAGGTAACGGTAAAACGCGCGGCACTGCGATATAAACGAAGCTTTACCTGGCAGGAGGATAACGGTCTGCCTGAAGGAACCATAGCGGTCAGAACGGCAAATAGGGAGTATCACATCGAAACATCTGCCGGGACCGTACAGTGTAAAAATACAGAAGGATAACGTGAAAGCAAAGGATAATTTTTATCCATGACAAAATAGAAAGACGATATGCGTTGACGTAATGCTTGGTGAGTGCTAGAATACAAGCATGAAGAACGATATGGTATATAAGGAGTTCGCAGAAACGGACTCCTTATAAAAAAATTCAGAATAGAGAATTAAGTTCAATATATGGAACAAACGACTAGGGCAACAGTTCTTAGAATCCGGATATAAGACTGTTGACTATATATGACAGCAACGATGGCTGCTGCCGATATTTTTTTTCGGTAGAGGAGGTTTTCGTAGGGCATCTATTGATCCCAAAACGAATACATTAGTCGAAAAGCCCACCAATGTGCGGTGGCAAGTGTTTATTGCAATCTTCATTCTCTGTTCTATTAACTATGTAGACCGGGCGGTTATTTCCGTCCTCATGCCGTCTATTCAGTCCGATTTGGGCTTTTCTCCGGAAATGGTCGGCGTCATTTTTAGTGCGTTCTTCTGGGGCTATGTATTGATGCAGATCCCTTGTGGCTGGCTTTGCGATAAAGTGCAGCCCGGGAAGGTAATCGTTGGTACAGGTGTCCTTTGGGGCGTATTCCAGATTATTACGGGTTTTATTACGAGCAGTACACTCTTTATTGTCGTCCGTGCCCTCCTCGGTGTATCGGAAGCACCGATTTATCCGGCCGGTGGCAAACTGCAGTCTGTATGGCTGACGAAGAATGAACGTGGCAAAGGGTCAGCCCTGCTCGATTCCGGTTCTGCCGTAGGCAATGCCATTGGTGCTCCGCTCTGTGCGTTATTCGTGGCCTTTCTCGATGGCTGGCGCGGTGCCCTCATGGCAGCCGGCGTTTTGACAATCCTCGTCGTTATTGCCTGCAAGCCGCTTATGGCTCATACGCCGGAAAACAGCCCGCGCTGCAACGAAGCAGAACGGGAATATTTACGGAAAGCCTTTGAAGAAGAAGATGCCGAATCCATGACAGCTGCGCAAGCAGAGGATGGAACGGCTTCTTCCGGTACGACCCTTGGCAAATACCTGACGTCGCGCAGCTTCTGGAGCCTGTGCCTCGGCTTTGGTGCCTATGACTCGTTCTGGTATGGCCTTATGACCTGGGGTGCCTTATACCTCCATGCAACACACGGCCTGGATATTAAAGGCTTAGGCGGAGCCATCTTCGTCATTTACATGATCGGTGTATTAGGCGAAATCGTCGGCGGTACCTTAACCGATAAATGGCGCCAAAACGCAGCCGACAGCAATAAGATCATGCGTCGTCTGTTCCCGATTCTGGGCATCTGCATTGCCATTCCAATGTATCTCCTTTCGGCAGCTACGAATGTGTATATTGCCGTAGCGTTCTTATCCATCGCCATGTTCTTTGAAAAATGGTGCGGCTGCCTCTACTGGTCTCTGCCGGCACTGTGCTCTGACCGTAAGCACAGTGGTGCCGTTGGCGGTGCTATGAATATGTTTGGTAACCTGGGCGGGGCCATTGTGCCGATCGTCGTTGGTTTGATCGTAGGTGCAACGGGCAGCTACTACTGGGCTCTGATGCTCTTCGTAGGCCTGGCTGTCGCTCTGGGTGTATTACCGGCCTTGATCAACTATAATAAAAAGATTGGTATGGAATAAAATATTGCATAGTAGTATAGCAATAATACGAAAAGACATGTATACTATAAGAGTAAAACATACTTAATCGTAGGAGGCAGTATTTATGAGTCGTTATAACAAAGTTTCAAAAGAATTATTGGATGAACTGCTGGCACTTTTGGGCAAGCACAACATGACAGTGGATCCGGAAAAACTGGATACCTTCAAGACAGACGAAGAAACGAACCCGATTTATTTCCATACACCGGAAGTAGTCGTGTTCCCGGAATCGACGGAACAAGTAGCAGGCGTCATGAAGCTGGCTAACAAATACAAGGTTCCTGTAACACCCCGTGGCGGCGGCAGCAGCCTGGCCTGCGGTGCTATTCCTGTTTACAACGGTATCGTATTGTGCCTGGAAAAGATGAACAAAGTCTTGGAAGTCAATGCAGATGCCCTGTATATGATTGCTGAAGCCGGTACTATTACGACAGAAGTACAGGCCGCTGCCAAAGCAGCCGGTTTATACTATGCCGGTGACCCGAGCTCCAAAGCATCCAGCGAAATCGGCGGCAACATTTCTACGAACGCCGGCGGCAGCCGTGTTGTTAAATACGGTACGACACGCGATCAGGTGTATTGGCTGGAAATCGTTACCCCGACCGGTGAAATTACCCGCGTTGGCAAACGGTTACAGAAAAATACGACCGGCTATGCGCTGGAAAAATTGATCTGCGGCTGTGAAGGTACGCTGGGTATCGTCACCAAAGTCTGCCTCAAATTGCGCCCCATTGCTCCGTTCCACTTCGATTTGGTCGGCATTTTCAAAAATGTCAACGACGCCCTGGCCGTACCAAACCAGCTGCAAAAAGCAGGTGTACAGCCCACGGCTATTGAATTCCTCAACACGGAAGCGATCCAGAGTGCCGAACGTTTCCTCGGTCTCGAACTGCCGTATTCGAAGGAAGATGGCAACTACATTATCGTAACGGTTGATTCCTATGATCAGGATGACCTGGACAACCGCGTAGCTACGGCTGACGAAATTTGCCAGAACAATCATGCTGCAGAAACGCTCGTAGCTGACGAACGTATTTGGAATGCCCGCTATTGCAATGGCGAAGCTGCCCGTAACGACAGCCGCGTATTCCTGGCAGAAGATATCGTAGTTCCTATCGATAAGATTCCTGATCTCGTAGCTAAATTGCCGGAAATCAAGGAAAAATATGGCATTACGACGAACGTTGTTGCCCATATCGGTGATGGCAATATTCACGTTAACGCCATGAAAATGGATATGCCTCTGGAAAAATGGAATGAAATCATTCCTCAGTACCATGACACGCTGTACACCTTCGTATACAGCTTAGGCGGCTGCCTCTCCGGTGAACACGGCATTGGCCTGCGTAAGATTGCAGAAATGAAGAAATTTACAGACCCGGTTGAATTAGGCATGATGGAAGCCATCAAGAAAGCCTTGGATCCAAACCTGATTCTCAACCCGTCCAAGATCTTTGATTTTGGCAACTGATTTTATCTTTTCGTCTGTTACAAGACTCCGCCCGTATGGCGCCTCTCTGGTGGGGCAGCCCTACGGGCGGTTCCATATACGAAACGTGTACAATAGGTAGTCGTGCTTCAGGAAAGAAGGATATCTATGGTAAAATCAGGCAACAGTCCTATTGTCCGCTCTGCTGCCCGGGCGTTGGATGTATTGGAAATCGTTGTACAGGCAGAAAAAGCGCCTACGTTTACGATGATTCAAAAGGCGTCGGGTATTCCTAAAAGCTCCTTATCGTACTTACTGCAGGAACTCGTCCAAAAACGCTATCTGCAGTTTGACACGGAGCGGAAGGTCTATTATCCGGCCGTCGCATTGTTCTCACTAGCAGCGCAATGTATCAGTACAACCAGTTTTTCCGTCGAATTGACGCGGGGCATACAGGACCTGCAGAAGGAGACCGGGGAAACAACGCACGCAGTCATCCGCGATGGGCGCTTTGCCGTTTTTATTGGCAAACAGGCACCGGCAAAAGCCGTCAGTTCAGTCCTCAATTTAGGCTTTAAACTGGGTGCCCACGCAACAGGCTGTGGCCTGGTCATGCTGGCTGCTGTGCCTGATGAAACACTGCATGCACTTCTTGATGATGTAGACCTGGAGCAGTATACGCCGTACACTCTTACGGATAAAACACGCCTTTACCGTGAGCTGCGTCATGTACGCCGCTACGGCTATGCCTTTGATAACCAAGGCAACATTCTTGGCGGCTGCTGTTTGGCGGCACCTGTATATAACAGGGAAAAAGAAGTGGTAGCAGCGATTAGCGTCAGTTTTTTGGCAAGCAAGGCGACGATTTCCTATATTCGATTTCTTAAGCGTAAAGTAAAGGCTAAGGCAAAAGAAATCAGTATGCACCTTGGCTATTTATAAAACTGCAAAAGACCGGCTCCCGGCGGAATGAACCGCTCCCCGTCAAGTAGACAGAGCAAAAAATAAAACATGTACTTATTACTGCCACCGATATCCGGTGGCAGTTTTTATGCTGCCACGTAATAGTTATTGTGCTTTTCCATCGGGGTTACTACACCCAGTTTTCTCTGTAAACGCTTAGTATTGTAATAGCCAATGTAATCTTCAATCATTGCA
>NZ_JACOGK010000001.1 GCF_014269395.1 Megasphaera hominis | reverse complement strand
GTTCGATTAGAGATTTTCCTGGTTTCCATCGGACATAACCTCTATAAATATCACAATAAAAAACTACGCTTGCAGAAATCCGCATAAACTGTAAAAATACTGCTTTATGGGGAAAGGGGCTTTGCGCCCATTTTTCAAAGGTCATTCTCTAAAAAAGGAAAAAGAGCATGAAAAAAAGGAAGTGGACAAAATGCTTTCGCATTTTGTCACACTCCCTTTGTTTTGTCAGCGCCGTGGCGGCGGTGGCCCCATGGGGTGATGACGCGGCGGTGGTGGCGGTGCCGGGTGATGATAATAGGGCCTGAAGCCCCAGCCGTAGGGCCAGGGGTCATAGCGCCAGATCGTGTTCCAGTACACCTCGTTCATGTAGACGTTAGCCCGCAAGCGTTCCATATCCTGCTGGGTAATGACGGAAATTTCCTGTACGGCTGAGCCCTTCTGATCGCCAATGACGTAATCGACGAGAATATTGGCCTTGCCCGTCGTCAGCGGTTCAATGACGCCGTTGTCTTTGACGCGGGCAATATTTTCATTGAGACTTTTGGCGTCTATTTCATAGGGTACGTTGCCGGGGATATCCATGCGCACCAGGCCTTGGGAACCGAGGACCAAGTAGCGCGGATAAACGATGAGCTTGCTCTTTTTGACGAGATTTTCGGCACTGCCGTAGATCATGCCGGGGTCCTTGCCGTCGAGACGCCAGACCGAGCTTTGGTCTTTGGCGACGTAGTAATCGCCCAGGAGCTCGTGTGTTTTTGTGCTGTAGGCCCGGACCTGGCGGAAGTATTTATCGGTCAGCTCCTTGTTGACGCGCAGATAATACGGATCCTGTTTGGTGTCGAGGCCAGTCAGGGCCGGGTTGAGATTGTTGATGAGGCCCGTCGTCTTGTCGTACGTGCCGCCGTCGAGGAGATAAAATTTCTTCAAGAGCGACGTGTCGCGGCCCGTTAACGGATCGACGACCTTCTCATTCTGCGCCTGGCTGACAGCGTCCTTTTGTGCTGCTGTCTGTGCCGTTTTGGCCGGAGCTGTTGCCGGCGCTGTGTCTGCCGCCAGGGACAGGCTGGCCGTGCAGAGCAGGGCCGCTACGAGCGGGGCCAGTAATGTTTTACGTACATGCATAGGAGTGCGCCTCCTTCTATCGAAAAAAAGTAGTAACGTATTTATATCTTTATTATAGGGAAGTTTGCCACTTCTGTCACGGAATGTGCTAAAATTGTAACAGAACTGAAAAGAAGGCAGGTGACCGGATCATGCAAGTTGATAACGTGTATATCATATATTTTAGTCCCGTTGGCCATACGCGCCGCGTGGCTGAAACCTTGGGCTATGCCCTGGCAGAACGGCTGGGCGTACCGGCATTTAGTATGGATATGACCAAGCCGGCTAAACGGCGGGAAACGATGAGCTTTGCCCCGTCTGACGTCGTGCTCCTGGCCGTACCGACCTACGCCGGCCGCGTACCGAATAAGCTCTTGCCGGACCTGAAGGCTTGTTTTCGCGGCGACCAGACGCCGGCTGTAGCCGTCGTGACCTTTGGCAACCGTAACTTCGACAGTTCCCTTACGGAGCTGCGCGACGTCCTCGAAGACGATGGCTTTTGCGTCACGGCTGCTGCGGCTTGTGCCTGCGGTCATGTTTTTTCCAAGCGCATTATGCCCAACCGGCCTGATGGAACCGACCAGGAACAGCTTGTCGAAATGGCCCGGCAAATGGCCGTGAAAATCAAGTCTGTACGCAGTGCCGCTGCCTGTCCGCGCCCGGTGATCCGCGGCGACGCGCCGGTAGGACCGTACTACACGCCCTTAAAGGCCGATGGTACGCCGGCTCATTTCCTCAAGGCCAAGCCCCTCACAGAGGAAGACCAATGCGACCGCTGCGGCCTGTGCGTCACAGCCTGTCCCATGGGTGCCATTGACAGACGTAATCCCCTGAACGTACCGGGAACGTGCATCAAATGCCAGGCCTGCATCGCTATTTGTCCCCACGGGGCCAAGTACTTTGATGACGCCGATTTCTTCTCCCACGTGGCCTATTTGGAAGAACACTGTCAGGCCCGGCAGGAAAACGAATGGTTCCTGTAGAAAAAGACTATATCATACAAGGATGTGCCTAGATTGATCAATTTAACTAAACGCTTGTCTGCCGTAGCAGAGCTGGTGCCGCCTGGCGCCGTCATTGCCGATATCGGTACAGACCACGGCTATATACCCATTGCCCTCTGTGAGAGCGGCCGCTGTCCTAAAGCCATTGCTTCAGACGTCGTGCCCGGCCCCTTGACGGCGGCGAAGGAACACGTACGCCAGTCGGGCTTGACGGCAAAAATCGAATGCCGTCTCGGCAGCGGGCTTGAAACGCTGCAGCCCGGCGAAGTAACGGGCGCCCTCTTTTGTGGCATGGGCGGCCCGCTCATTCAAAACCTCCTGCGCCAGTCGCCTGGCGTCGTAGAAAAACTGGAATTTCTCATTTTCCAGCCTCAGAGCGACGTGCCCGTCCTGCGCCGCCATATTTACGATATGGCCTGGCACATTGAAGACGAACGGCTCGTCGAAGAAGACGGCCGCCTCTACGAAATTATCCTGGCCCGTCCCGGCCGTGCCGACGTTCCGCCGCGCTGGCTCTGCGAAATCGGCCCGTGCAACTGGGCCCGTCACGATGAACTCGTACCGCGCCTCCTTGCCGAGCTGCGGCAAAAGGACGAACGCGTCCGCACGGGCCTCCTGCGCAGCCAGAAAGACCAAAGCCAGCGCCTGGCCCTGCTGGAGCGGCACATCAACGAATTGGAGGAACTCCTATGTCAATACAACTCAGCAAAATAATCAAGGTTATGGAATCCTTCGCACCGCCGTATTTGGCGGAAAAATGGGATAACCCGGGACTCCTCGTAGGCAGCCCGAAGCAGGAAATCCGCCGCGCCCTGGTGACCTTGGACGTAACCAAGGAAACAGCTGCCTTTGCGGCCGAAAAGGGCTACGACCTGATCATCAGCCACCACCCGGTTATTTTCTCGAAGCTGGCCAACCTGCGTACAGACCGTTACGACGGCCAGCTTTTCCAAAAGCTCCTGAGCCATAACATTGCCGTCTACAGCGCGCATACGAACTGGGACAGTGCTGCCCGCGGCGTAAACGATATTTTGGCTGAAACCATCGGCCTGACGAACATTCGCGGCCTCGTGCCGGTCCATACGGAGCAGCTCTATAAATTTGCCGTCTACGTGCCGGCAGATTACGCGGAAGCTGTACGGACGGCTATGGGCGATGCCGGTGCCGGCTTTATCGGAGGCTACAGCCACTGCATGTTCAGCGTCGCCGGCGAAGGGCAGTTCAAGCCGCGCGCCGGTACCCATCCCTTCATCGGTACTGTGGGAGAACTCGAAAAGACGCCGGAAGTACGCATCGAAACGATCATTCCGGCGAGCCGCCTGAATTTGCTCTTATCGGCCATGAAAATGGCCCATCCCTACGAAGAACCGGCCTTTGATATCTATCCCGTAGCCAACGAAGGGACGGCTTACTATTGCGGCCGCATCGGTACGCTGCCCCAGCCGGAAACGGCACGCCATGTCCTGCGCAAGATCAAACGGGCCTTAAATCTGCAGATTCTAACCTATGCCGGCAATGAAGACCTCGTCGTCAAAGAGGTCGCCCTCTGCGGCGGTGCCGGCGCGTCCTTCATTGCCGATGCGGCAGCAGCCGGCGCCCAGCTCTATCTTACGGGCGACGTGAAATACCACGAAGCCCAGGATGCCGTAAAGCGAGGTATGGTCATTGCCGACGGCGGTCATTACGGTACGGAAATCATTTCTATTCCCGTCCTGGCCCAGCGCCTGCAGGCAGCCGCGAAGGAACGGGACTGGCAGGTCTGCTTCCAGGCAGACCCGACGAGTAAGGATATGTTTGGCCATTGCTAGAAGGAAAGAGGAGAGAGTTGCATGACAAGAGAAGAATGTGTAGAAATTTTCAAAAATGAACCGGTATACGCTATTTTGGGGGAAGCTCTGTCCTTAGGAAGAGGCAACGTAGAAACGGCCCGGCAGGTCCTGGCGGCAGGCGTCAAAATCATTCAGTATCGGGAAAAACATAAATCTTGGCGCGAAAAATACGCCGAAGCCAAGGTCATTGCCGACCTGTGCCGCGCTGCCGGTGCTGTCTTCATTATGAACGATTCGGCCGATCTGGCAATTGCCTGTGGCGCTGCCGGTATTCACGTCGGCCAGGACGATGCGCCGTGCACCTTTGTGCGCCGCTTAGCCGGGCCGGACATGTTCATTGGCGTTTCCACCAATACCATTGCCGATATTCAGGGAGCCATCAGGGATGGCGCCGATTACGTCGGCTTTGGCCCTATGCATCCGACAGAATCGAAGAAGGACACACACGACCTGGTCACGGCCGAAGCCATTGGCTACGCTACAGCCCAGACGCAAATGCCCTTGACCTGCATTGGCGGCGTCGGTCCCGAAACGATTCCTGAGCTCTATAAGGAAGGCTTCCGTTCCTTTGCCATGATCAGTGCCATCGTTTCCCAGCCGGACATTGCCGCTGCCGTAGCGCATATCCGTCAGGTTATCGCCCAAGCCGCTCATAAAGGCTGAAAAGTTTTTCTTGACGGCATCTCTGATTTATAGTATTCTAGAAAAGATGAGTATGAATGACAATCGCTGGCCATAGGTCAGAGGAAAGTCCGAGCTCCATAGGGCAGGATGCCGGATAACGTCCGGCGAAGGTGACTTTAGGGATAGTGCCACAGAAATGTGTACCGCCGCGCAAGCGGTAAGGGTGGAACGGTGCGGTAAGAGCGCACCAGCAGTACAGTAATGTGCTGGCTAGGTAAACCCCATCTGGAGCAAGACCGAATAGGGAAGGGATGAGGCGGCCCGCTGATCTTCCGGGTTGTGTCGCTTGAACATGCCGGCAACGGTATGTCTAGATAGATGATTGTCGCTGTCTCCGGACAGAACAAAACTCGGCTTACTGATTACTCATCGTTTTTTGCACGTGCAGGGATTTCCGATAAGGGAATCCCTTTTTTATGGAAGCGGCCAGACCGCCCGGGCCGTGCAGACCTTATTTTTTTATGTATACACGGCGAATGTCTTTACAGCGCGCCTTGCGCATGCTATTATTGCATAAGATAGTCGTAATGTAACGTTATTACAGACAACTTTTTTCTAAAAGAGAGGGATATACGTTGGCATTAATTGTTAAGAAGTTTGGCGGCAGCTCTGTTGCCACGCCGGACAAAATACGCTCCATCGTGCAGCGGGTTTTGCAGGGTTCACAACCGGATGATAAAATCGTTATCGTAGTATCTGCTATGGGTAAATCGACAGATAAACTGATCGAATTGGCTAGCCAGATTACGTCGAAAACGTACGGCCGCGAAATGGACATGCTCCTTTCGACGGGTGAACAGGTTTCGATCGCCCTCATGGCTATGGCGTTCCAGGCAGCAGGACACAAGTCGATCTCCTTTACAGGTGCCCAGGCCGGCATCAAGACGAGCGATGCCTTTAATAAAGGCCGGATCCTCGATATTCAGCCTGACCGTATCCTGAAAGCCCTCGATGCAGGCAACATCGTCATCGTCGCTGGGTTCCAGGGCATTACCGGTGAAGGCGATATTACGACGCTGGGCCGCGGCGGTTCTGATACGACAGCCGTTGCCATTGCCGGTGCTATCCATGCCGATGTGTGCGAAATTTATACGGACGTGGAAGGCATTTATACAGCCGATCCGCGTGTCGTTCCCAACGCGCGTAAAATGGACCAAATCACGTATGGGGAAATGCTTGAAATGGCTAAGCTGGGTGCGGGTGTCATGCAGCCCCGGGCAGTTGAAATGGGCAGCCGCTTCAACATGCCAATCCATGTGCGTTCTACATTTTCCGACAACGAAGGTACTATCATACAGGAGGCTTATTCCATGGAAATCAAGCAGTATTTAATTCGCGGCGTAGCCGATGATAAAAATGTAGCTAAAATTACGGTACTTGGCGTTCCCAACAAACCGGGCAATGCGTATAAAATCTTTGCTGCTCTGTCCGATGCCAATGTCAGTGTCGACATGATCGTCCAGAGCGTACGCTATGCCAACGAAGGCGTGACAGATATTACCTTTACCGTAGCCCGCGATGAATTGGCTGCTACGAACGATGTCCTGGCCAAGATTAAGGAAGAACTGGGCCTCGAAGAAATCCTCGTCGATGACAAAATGGCCAAGGTTTCCGTTGTCGGTGCCGGTATGGCCGGCCACCCGGGCATTGCCTCGGGCATGTTCGGTGTTCTCGGCGAACACGGCATTAATATCGAAATTATTTCTACGTCCGAAATCAGCATTACCTGCCTCATTGCCGAAGAACATGTAGAAGAAGCCGTCCGCGCTATTCACGCCTATTTCCTTGACGAAGCCTGAGGCACCTATGTCTGTATTGGATAGCTTTGTCGAAGAAATGTTACAGCCTGAAGTACCCAAACGGGTTCTTCTCGAACGCCTTTTGCAGGGCCTGGAGAAGGAGAAGCCGCCGCAATTTAAGATTCCGGCGCCAGCCTATACCTTTGAATCGAACTTACACGGTCTGATCTATGACTATCAGAAGAAAGAAGTAACCATTCACTACAAGGTAGCCCCTGCCGTTTATGAGGACCTCACTGTTTCGTTCATGACGTTTAAGGCGTTGCTCGAAGGCATTGCCATTTGTATCCGCATGCAGAAATGGTAACTACGTACAGCCGTGATTCCCTTGGGAATTGCGGCTGTTTTTTTAGAGGAGGGATTCTATGACCTGCGGTATTGACATCGTAGAAATTAAACGCATTGAAAACTGGGCCGTTACGCGGGGGAACTCCCTGAGCCGTTTTTATACGGAAGGAGAGCTGGCCTATTGTGAAAGCCGCGGTCCTGGCAAGTACGCCTCCCTGGCCGGCATTTTCGCCGCCAAGGAAGCTTTTTGGAAGGCTGTCGGTACGGGCTTTCGCCAAGGCAAGTGGCAAGACGTAGAGGTTGCCCATGATGATCTGGGTGCGCCCCGCTTTATCCTGCATGGCCCGTATTGTGCTGTCGCCGAGCTGCGCAGCCTGCCGGCTCTTTCCATTGCTCACGACGGGGCCTACGCTATTGCCCAAGTCGTGTGGCCTTGAATCTCCTTTAAATGAAAAGCCGATTTTGTGGTATAATAAGAAAGTTAAATGTGTCAATTTCGTATGCTTCATTTGAAGGAGAAATTAGGGTGAATAAGAAATATTTCGTACTGCCGCTCCTCGTCCTTTCGGGCTTTTTGCCACTGGGTATGACAACGGCTCAGGCGCGCACAGACGTGACGGCTGTCCGCGTCGTAACGCGTAATGATGCGGACGTTCCCTTTGTCCGTACGGTCGTAGAAACGGAAGAGCCTGTCAAACCGACGGCAACCCTTTCCGCCGACAGACGGACGCTCATCGTCACCATCCCCGGCACGGAACTGGAACGGGATGTAGACAAGCAGCCCCAGGCGGACCGCCATGTCATCAGCAAAATAGAAATCAAAGAACGGGGCTCCCGGACGGAAGTGCGTATTGACGTACCGCAGGCGCTCACAGCAAAGGACTACAAAATCTTTACCCTGCCGGGCAATGAAAAAAAGCATATCGTCGACCGCGTGGTCATCGATATTAACGATAAATCCGGCAAGATCCGCCAGTGGAACCATTGGCACGATGCCAAGGACAGTATTTCCAAGCCCTTCAACGATGCCATTAATAAGGATTTTAAAGGCACTCCGGTCATCGGCAAAGGGGAAATGATCTGGCCCGTCAAGGGCGTCATTACATCGCCCTTCGGCTACCGTATGCATCCCATTTACGGCCGCCAGATCCTGCACTCGGGCATCGATATTGGCGTCGATTACGGTACGCCCGTCAAGGCTGCCTTGGGTGGCGTCGTCCTCGAAGCAGACTGGATGAGCGGCTATGGCAACACGGTCGTCATCGACCACGGCAAGGGCCTCATGACCCTCTACGGCCATAACCAGAAGCTTGCCGTCAAGCAGGGTGACCAGGTCAAACAGGGCGATATCATCGCCTATGCCGGCTCGACAGGCAACTCGACAGGGCCACACGTACACTTTGAAATCCGCGTCAACGGTGAAGCCGTCGACCCGACGTTATACTTATAAGGATAGAGAGAAAAGGGGAAGCACATGCAGAAACTTAACACAGCCGCCCAGATGCGGCACATGGATCAAACGGCTATGCACGGTATCTACGCCATTGCCCCGGCAATCCTCATGGAAAATGCCGGCCACGCCGTCGTCGAAAAGGGTGATGCCTTCGTTGGCGGCTGGGGCGGTAAGGACGTGGTCATCCTGTGCGGCAAAGGCAATAACGGTGGCGACGGCTTCGTCATCGCCCGCCAGCTCCTGACGGCCGGCGCCCGGGTTTACGTCTACATCCTGGGCCAGCCCGAAGACTACAGCGAGGAAGCGTGTGATCATTTGACGACTCTGCGCCAGCTCGCCGACGAAGATCTGTGTATTCTCGAATTTTTCCAAGGCCGTCCTTGTGACTGGGGCCTCCTGACGAAACGCCTGGAAGCGAGCCAGGTCGTCATCGACGCCCTCTTGGGGACGGGCTTTCACGGTGATTTGCGGGAACCGATGAGCCGCATCGTCGCCATCGTCAACGCCGTAGCGGCTACGGGCTCCCTGCAGGTCATTGCGGTCGATATTCCAACCGGCGTCAACGCCGATACAGGTGCTGTCAGCGGCGCCGGCAGTGACGAAGAAAACGGGCCCCTCTTTGCGGACCTGACCGTCACCTTTGGCGCTCTCAAACGGGGCCTCGTATTCTATCCCGGCCGGGCCTGTGCCGGCCAGATCGAACTGGACGCTATCGGCATGCCATGGCCCCTCTTGCAGGCCCAGGAAGCTGACCCGGCGTATCTTCTCATGGAACAGGATATTGCCGAAGTCCTCGTACCGCGCCGTCCCGATTCCCACAAGGGGACCCACGGGACCATAGCTATCGTCACAGGCAGCAGCGACATGGCCGGTGCTGCTCTCATGGCTGTCCGCGGCGCTATCCGCAGCGGTGCCGGCAAGGTCTTTTTGCGCGTGCCCAAGGAAACGGCAGGCTATTGCATCGGTAAGGAAATAGAAGCCATGGTTCATGGCGTCGGTACAGGCGACCATTTCACGGCTGCCGATGCCGAAGAAATCCTCGCCGATTGCCGGACCAAACGCTGGTCGGTCATTGCCATGGGCCCTGGTCTCGGCGTCCACGAGGAAACGAAAGCCTTCGTCAAGGCCGTCATTGCCGGCACGACTTGTCCTATCGTCCTCGATGCAGACGCTCTCAACGTTCTTACAGGCGAACGGGAATTCCTGGCCCCTTATGGCAGCCGTCTCATTCTGACACCTCACTTGGCCGAATTCAGCCGCCTGAGCGGGTTCTCTATGGCAGACATTGAGGCGGATCCCCTTGGCAAGGCAAAGGAATTCGTCCGCCAGTGGCATGTCAACCTGGTCCTCAAGGGCGCACCGACGGTCATCGTTTCGGCCAAGACCTGCCATGCTTACGTCAATCCTACAGGCAACGCCGGTATGGCCTGCGGCGGTATGGGCGATATCCTCACGGGTATGACCGCTTCCTTTGCCGTCCACGCCGGACTGCCCGACCTGTGCAGCGCCGCCTGTGCAGCCGTCTATGTGCACGGCGCCGCCGGTGATTACTGCCACGACGAATACGGCTCGTACGGCTTTTCGCCTGTCGACGTAGCTGATGCTGTGCCGCGCGTCATCCGTCGCCTCGAGGAAAACATGGAACGGCCGGTCCTCCAGCGTCCCTTGGTAACGGAAGACTGAATTTGAATATATTTCTCACAGACTGTCTGAAACGTAGCTGTTCAGGCAGTCTTTTTTTGTCCGTTTCCCGTGGACGGCTGTAACAAAACTGTCACCGTTCCGGCCCGCTCATAACAGAAAAAAAGCTTAATTTACAGGGAGAGGTATGTTATAATAGTAACGTTCAAGTGAAAAGGAGTAGATAACAGTGTTCAAAAAATTACTTATGATACCGTTACTGGCCCTGGCGTGTGTCCTGCCGCTGGCTTCTGCTGCCGCCGCCAGTACGGAAATTTCGAGCGTCCGCGTGGCCACGCGTAATGACGCCAACACGCCCTTTGTGCGTACTGTCGTAGATGTATCACAAAAAGTGACACCGCGGCTGTACCTCGATAAGTCCGGCCAATACGTGACCGTTACCCTGCCCAATACGAAAATTGACAAGAACGTTCAAAAACAGTATGACGCCAACAAAAACGTCATCTCCCGTATTTGGCTCACTCAGCGGTCGTCGGCTACGGATGTCAATATCAAGGTACCGCGCAAGATCACGGCCAATGATCTCAAGGTCTTCACCTTACCGGCTGACGCCAAGGCCAAGACCAATAACCGCGTGGTCATCGATATTAACGACAAATCAGGCAAAGTAAAACAGTGGAGCCATTGGGGCGACACGAGCATTGGTATTCATCCCTCGCAGCAGACGAAAACGTCCTGGAAATCCCGGACGGATAGCGGCAGCGCAGTTGGTGCGGCTACGGTAACCATCCCGTCGTACGGCAAGAGCGCATCGTACAGCCTGACGAAAGGTCTCAAAGGCAAGACCATCTGCATTGACCCGGGCCACGGCGGCACCGATACAGGCGCCATCGGTTCTATGAGCCAGGAAAAGAACATTACCCTGGCCATTTCCAAGAAGGTCCAGCAGCTCTTGCAGGAAGCCGGTGCTAACGTCATCATGACCCGTACGACCGACGTCGACGTCTATGCACCGAATGACGGCGCTGTAGAAGAACTGCAGGCCCGTTGCAACATTGCTAATGCGTCCAAGGCCGACGTCTTTGTCTGCATTCACATCGATTCCTTCTCGTCGCCTGATGCCATGGGTGTCACGGCGTACTACAACCCGAAGACCCAGTACGATTTGGGCCTGGCCAAGTACATTCACCAGCAGAACATGAAAGCAACGAGCTTCCCGGACCGCGGTGTCGATACGGCAAACTTCTACGTGCTCCTGCACACGAACATGCCGGCTACGCTCCTGGAACTGGGCTTCATTTCTAACCCGGCTGAAGAAAAGGCCCTCAACACGGAAACCCAGCAGGATAATTTTGCTGAAAGTATCGTCAAAGGCCTGGCTGATTATTTTGATCACAACGGTCTCTAATCTATTTTATTAGTAAAAGCGGCATGCATCTTTACGGTGTGTGCCGTTTTTACGTATGTAAAATTGAGTACGTGCCTGTCTTTTTCTAATATTCATTATATGCATGATACGTGTTTTTTGATATAATGTTTTAATAGAATAAGTGCAGAATAGCTGCTGCAGGAGGGGAATAGACTTATGATGAAGCGCAACATTGTCCTGGTGGGCATGATGGGCAGTGGCAAAAGTCATATTGGGCGCAAGATCGCTGTGCATCTGGGCTGGCAGTTTGTCGATACGGACCGGCGTATGGAGCGCCAGACAGGACAGTCCATTGCGGACTTTTATGAAACAGCAGGGGAGAAGGCCTTCCGAGAGAGAGAAATCAATGTCTTACAGCAAGTAAGCCGCTATCACGAAGCGGTTATCTCGTTTGGTGGCAATTTCCCTATGAATATCGATACGTATCGTATTTTGCACCGTCATGGCTACATCGTGGCCCTGCGTTCGGCTGCCTTTCGCGTAGAAGAACGCGTGAGCCGTCACATAGGGAAACGGCCGACAGTCGATTACGATCATCTCCACGAATTCGTGCAACACATGGACGAGCAGTGGAAGCACGTCTATCCGTACTGTGATTACGTCGTCGATACGACCAACCACAGTGCCGAAGAAATCGTAGAGATCATTATTGGTCAGCTCGGACGCGACAAGGTGCAGTTTGCATCGAGGGAAAGAAAGGGGACTGAGCAAAAATGATTACAAAAATCGGGGTTTTGACGAGCGGCGGTGATGCGCCGGGCATGAACGCAGCCATTCGTGGCGTGACGCGTTATGCTATCGAACAGGGCTTATCCGTAACCGGTATCATCCGCGGCTACGAAGGTCTTTTGAGCCACGAAATCATGCCGCTCGACCGGCGTGATGTAGGCGGTATTATCCACCGTGGCGGCACGATGCTGCGCACGGCACGCTGCCTGGAATTCATGGAAGAAAAGACACAGAAGGAAGCCGCTGCCTATATCCGCGAAAATGACATTGACGCCCTCGTCGTCATCGGCGGCGACGGTTCTATGCGCGGTGCCCAGGCGCTGAGCAAGCAGGGCATTCCGACTATCGTCATTCCCGGTACCATCGATAACGACATGGATGGCACAGAATATACGATTGGCTTTGATACGACGGTCAACACGGTCCTGCAGTGCGTCAACCGCATTCGCGATACGGCGTATTCCCACGACCGCGTAGCAG
Source organism: Megasphaera hominis (assembly GCF_014269395.1). GTDB lineage: Bacteria > Bacillota > Negativicutes > Veillonellales > Megasphaeraceae > Megasphaera > Megasphaera hominis. The sequence continues at coordinate 119,922 of NZ_JACOGK010000001.1, read as the reverse complement.
TCATCGAAGTCATGGGCCGTCACGCCGGCTTCATCGCCTTGCACGCCGGCCTGGCTGCCGGTGCCGAAGCGGTCCTCGTACCGGAACACGACGTGTCCCTGGAAGACCTGTGCATGCACCTCAACGAATCGCACCGCATGGGCAAGATGAGCAGTATCGTCATCGTCGCCGAAGGGGCTATGAAGGGCTCTGATGTATATGATTATATAAAGGAACACACCTATCTCGAACCGAACCTGACCGTCCTTGGCTACGTCCAGCGTGGCGGTTCGCCAACTGCCCGGGACGCCATCATGGCCAGCCTCTTTTCGGAAAAGGCCATCGACTGCCTCCTGTCGGGGACGTACAACTGCGTCATCGGCCAGATCGGTGAAACCATTGCGGCTACGCCCTATACGGAAGCGCCGCGGTACCATTTCCCCCTGGACGAAAACATGTACCGTCTGGTTCACCAGCTGGGCCGCTGAGCGAAAAAATAGGAAAATAATAAGAAAAGCAACTCTGTACCGGCACTTATGGGGTCATTTACTCTGCCGGCACAGAGTTTTTTTCGTTAACATTCATTGACATTGAATATTGATACACTTATAATGACAAGTACTGATGAAATTATTTTTACCGCCATCTAAAGGAGTGTTTGGCATGACCTTTGATTTTCAGTTGATTCTGAATTCCTTGCCGTTATTGCTGCAAGGTGCAGCCGTAACCATTGAAATTACGGCTATGTCCGTCGGCATCGGCCTGGTACTGGGCTTGATCACCAGTATTTGCCGCCTGTCGCATATGAAAGTTTTGAATATCCTCGCCGTGTGCTACGTCAACGTCATTCGTGGCACGCCTATGCTGGTACAGATTTTCCTCATTTATTTCGCCCTGCCTATGCTCATTGGCGAACGGATCAACCCCTTCGTCGCTGCCGTCGGTGCCTGTTCCATCAACAGTGGTGCCTACGTATCGGAAATTTTCCGTGCAGGCATTCAGTCTGTCGACCGCGGACAAATGGAAGCCGGCCGTTCCCTGGGCCTTTCGTGGGGACAGACCATGCGCTACATCATTTTGCCCCAGGCCTTCAAGCAGGTCATTCCGCCCCTTGGTAACGAATTCATTTCCATGACCAAGGAAACGTCCCTGGTTTCCGTTATCGGCTTTGAAGAATTGACCCGCCGTGGCCAGCTGATCATTGCCAAGACCTATGGCTCCTTTGAAATCTGGCTCACAGTAGCTGCAATTTATCTGATCATGACGCTCGGCATTGCCCGGCTCGTAAGCTATTTGGAAAAGAGGTATGCAACGGATGATAGAAATTAAAGGCTTAAAGAAAAGCTTTGGGACGCACGAGGTACTGAAGGGCATCGACCTGACCATTCAGGATAAAGAAGTAGTTGTTATTATCGGCCCGTCGGGCTCCGGCAAGAGTACCATCCTGCGCTGCATCAACTATTTGGAAGTGCCTACAGGCGGCGATATCGTCGTCGACGGCATCAGCATGAACGACGCCAAGAGTATCAACGCCGTCCGTATGGAAGTCGGCATGGTATTCCAGCGCTTCAACCTGTTTCCGCACATGACGGTCTTGGAAAATATCATGCTGTCGCCTATGAAGACCCGTCATATCAGCCGTAAGGAAGCTGAAGAAACGGCTGTCAGCCTCCTGCGCAAGGTCGGCCTGGAAGAAAAGAAAGATGCCTATCCCAATACTCTTTCCGGCGGCCAGCAGCAGCGTGTGGCCATTGCCCGGGCTCTGGCCATGAAACCGAAATTCATGCTCTTTGACGAACCGACATCGGCGCTTGACCCGGAAATGGTCCGCGAAGTACTGGATGTTATCAAAGCCCTGGCTAAGGACGGCATGGCCATGGCCATCGTCACGCACGAAATGGGCTTTGCCCGCGAAGTAGCCGACCGGGTTCTCTTCGTCGATGGCGGCTACATCGTCGAAGAAGGCAAACCGGACGACGTCTTCAGCCATCCTCAGGAAGAACGGACGAAGGAATTCCTGTCGAAGATTCTCTAATAGCAAAACGTAAACCCTTGTAGTGGCTGCTGCAAGGGTTTTTATTTTTTTTGTCCACATAAAGCGTCAGAACCTAAGGAAACAGGCCCTTGTGAAAAAACTTTGTAAATTTTCCATCATTGACACGTACAGGCCTTTTTGTTACAATCATGTTGTATTTATATTTAGATATAGTTATGAGGAGATGCAGAATGTTCACAGGTTTATGGGCTGGCCGTAGTCGTAAACAGTTTGTAGATGTCTGTGCTATCCGTATGTCTAAATGAAAAACCCAAAGGGGGCCTTGTATCCCTTTGGGTTTTGTTCTTTTCTAAGGAGGGGTTCCGTTATGAAGGTTGGTTTGGTCATGGGAAGCGACTCTGATATTCCCGTAATGAAAAAAGCCTTGGAAGTATTTCATGATTTTGACGTAGAATGCGAAGTATTACTGGCTTCAGCACACCGCACGCCGGCGGCTGTCCAGGAATTTGCTTCAAAAGCCCGGGACAGAGGCTTGAGCTGCATCGTTGCCGGTGCCGGCATGGCTGCTCATCTGCCCGGTGTTATCGCCAGCTTTACGACATTGCCGGTCATCGGCGTGCCCCTCGAAAGCGGCAGCCTTAAAGGCATGGACGCACTCTTAGCCATCGTCCAGATGCCGTCAGGCATGCCTGTTGCGACGGTTGCCATTAACGGCGCTAAAAACGCAGCCCTCCTGGCTGTCCAGATCGGCGCTACGAGTGACCCCGAACTGGCTGCCAAGTACAAGGCATACCGCGAAAAGATGAGCCGCGACGTCATGGAAAAGAATGACAAGCTCCAGCAGCATCTCAATACGGCCGCGTCGGTTTACAACAAGGTACAGGACACTGTTGAATCCGTCGTCCGTACTGTCAGCGACGCCGTAGAAAAGAACAAGTAATACCATTAAAAACGTAGATTTCACACAACAGGGAGGTTCCCACTAATGTACGACTCGATTTGGGACAAGCAGCACGAAGAATGCGGTGTCATCGGTATTCTCGACCGGACACTGGACATACCGAGATATTTGTATTGGGGCTTGTTTGCTTTGCAGCACCGCGGCCAGGAAAGCGGCGGTATTGCCCTTACAGACGGCCACGATATCTTTACCTATCGCGGCATGGGGCTCATTAGCACCGTCTTTGAAAAAGGCTTGCCTGACGATTTAGGCGGACACATCGGCATTGGCCACGTCCGTTATTCGACGACCGGGTCCAACAACCCGCGCAATATTCAGCCTCTCGCCGTATACTCGGCCTTCGGCCAGATTGCCCTGGCACACAACGGCAACCTGACGAACACGCGCGAACTGCGGGAAGAACTCGACGCCAACGGCGTTACCTTCCAGACGACGATGGATACGGAAATCATCGTCAACCTCATTAGCCGCAGCCGTCAGACGACGGTAGTCGACCGTATCAAGGAAAGCATGAACCGCTTGGAAGGTGCTTTTTCCGTTACCATTATGACCAAGGACCATCTCTATGGTGTGCGCGATAAATTTGGCTTCCGTCCCCTCTGCATCGGCAGAACGACGACCGGCGGCTGGGTGCTCGCTTCGGAAACGTGTGGTCTCGACGCCCTGGGCGCAACCTACGTCCGCGATGTACAGCCCGGTGAAATCGTCGATATTACAGAAGCCGGTATGAAATCCATCATGTATGCAGAGCCCCAGCGCAAGCAGGTCTGCTCCTTTGAATATATTTACTTTGCCCGTCCGGACAGCGTTATCGACGGCCAGGATATTTACCAGGCCCGCCTCAACATGGGTAAGGAAATGTGGAACGAAACGCAGTATGATGCGGACCTCGTCATTTCCGTCCCCAACAGCGGCACAACAGCTGCCATCGGCTATTCCATGGCCTCGGGTATTCCTTTCAACCACGGCCTCATCAAGAACCGTTACATGGGCCGTACGTTCATCAAGCCGACGCAGAAGGAACGCGAGCTGGCTGTACGCATGAAGCTCAACGTCGTCAAATCCGTCGTCAAGGGCAAGCGTATCGTCATGGTTGACGACTCCATCGTCCGCGGCACGACGAGCGGCATTATCTGTAAGATGCTCCGCGAAGCCGGTGCTAAGGAAGTCTACATGTGCGTATCTGCACCGCCGATTATGTATTCGTGCTTCTACGGTATCGATACGTCGGTCCGCAAGGAACTCATCGCTTCGGCCCTGAGCGTAGAAGAAATCCGCAAATACATTGGTGTCGACAAGCTGCACTTCATCAGTCTCGACGGTCTCTGCAAGGCCATTCCCAACATTCCCCGCGAAGACCTCTGTCTCGCCTGCTTTAACAACGACTATCCCACTGCTGTACCTGTGACCAACGAGGAAGGAGAAAAATATGCTCTCGAATAAAAAAGGACTCACTTACGCCGACGCTGGTGTAGATATTGATGCCGGCAATAAAGCCGTAGAACTCATGAAAGACTCCGTAAAAGCCACGTATCGCCCGGAAGTACTTGGCGACCTCGGCGGCTTTGGCGGCCTCTTTTCGCTCATGAACAGCAACATCAAAAAACCGATCCTCGTCAGCGGTACTGACGGCGTTGGCACGAAGCTGCGCCTGGCTATCATGATGAACAAGCACGACACGGTCGGCCAGGACTGCGTTGCCATGTCCATTAACGACGTCCTCGTCCAGGGCGCAGAACCGCTCTTTTTCCTCGATTACATTGCCGTAGGCAAACTCGATCCCGTCCAGGTAGCGACCATCGTCAAAGGCGTAGCCCATGCCTGTGAAGAATCGGGCTGTGCCCTCTTAGGCGGCGAAACGGCTGAAATGGCCGGCTTCTATGCCAAAGACGACTACGACCTGGCTGGCTTTGGCGTCGGCATCGTCGACCGCGACAAGGTCATTACCGGTGAAACCATCGGTGCCGGCGACGTCCTCATCGGCCTGCCGTCTACAGGCGTTCATTCCAACGGCTTCTCCCTGGTCCGCAAGATCGTCTTCGAACGGCAGAAGATGCAGCTCGATCAGTACGTGGACGAACTGGGCATGACCATTGGCGAATGCCTGCTCACGCCGACGCGCCTCTATCCCCGTCCCTGCCTGCCCCTCATCCGCAACTTCGACATTAAAGGCATGGTCCACATTACAGGCGGCGGCTTTTATGAAAATATTCCCCGCGTCCTGCCTAAGGGTATCGGCGTAGAAATCGACGTCACTACGTGGCCGCAGCTGCCTATCTTTGGTCTCCTCCAGAAATGGGGCGACGTAGCCAAAGAAGAAATGTACCGTACGTTTAACATGGGTATCGGCATGATCCTCATCGTCAAAGCTGACGACGTAGATGCCATCATGGCCAACTTGTCCGAACGCGGCGAAAAAGCTTATATCATCGGCAAGACCGTCCAGAGTGACGTCCGCGTGACGCTCAAAGGGGGCGCCTTCGATGACTAAGAAAAAAATCGTCCTTTTTGCTTCCGGCCGCGGCTCTAACGCCGAAGCCATTCATGACGCCGTTGTAGAAGGCATGATCAACGGGGAAATCATGGCCCTCGTCTGTGACATTCCCGGTGCCGGCTGTATCGATCTGGCCAAAAGCTGGGATATTCCCGTCATCGTCGTTGACCGCAAGCAATTCGACAGCAAGGATGCCTTTGAACAGTTCATTCTCGACGCCATTGCGCCTTATGAAGCAGACCTCCTGTGCCTGGCCGGCTTCATGCGTCTTTTGAGCGGCAAGTTTATTTCCCATTACGAACATAAAATCATCAACATTCACCCGGCTCTCCTGCCCAGCTTCCGCGGCCTCCACGCCCAGAGACAGGCAGTAGAAGCGGGAGTTAAGATTGCCGGCTGCACGGTGCATTTCGTCGTAGCCGATATGGATGCCGGCCCGATTATCCTGCAGTCAGCCGTGCCGGTCTACGAATCGGATACGGAAGACACGCTGGCTGCCCGCATCCTGACTAAAGAGCACCCGACATATGTCCGTGCTGTAGAGCTCTTTTGCGAAGATAAGCTGACTATTGAAGGCAACCTGGTAAAGGGTACTGAAGACTAAGGAGGAATTCTCATGAAGGTAAAACGCGCACTGCTCAGTGTTTCTGATAAAACAGGCATCGTCGAACTCGGCAAGGCTTTGGCTGAGCTCGGCATTGAAATCATCTCCACAGGCGGCACCATGCGGGCCCTCCGCGATGCAGGTGTCCCCGTCATGGCGGTACAGGACGTAACAGGCTTTCCGGAAATGATGGACGGCCGCGTCAAGACGCTCCATCCGAAAATCCACGGTGCCATCCTTGCTGTCCGCGACAACCCGAGCCACGTACAGGACATGAAGGACCACGACATTACACCAATCGACTTAGTCGTCGTCAATCTCTATCCCTTCCAGCAGACCATTGCCAAGCCGGACGTTACGTTGCCGGAAGCCATCGAAAACATCGACATTGGCGGCCCCTGCATGGTCCGCGCATCGGCTAAGAACAATAAATACGTAGCCATCGTTACGAACCCTAAGAAATACGGCGAAATCGTCGACATCCTCAAGAAAAATGGCGAATTCACTGATGCCTATCGCCTGGAACTGGCCCGTGAAGCCTTCCAGCATACAGCCCAGTACGACACGGCTATTGCTGCCTACCTGACCGAACAGGTCGAAAAGGGGGACGCAAAATAATGAAAGTAGCTGTCATCGGTGGCGGCGGCCGGGAACATGCCCTGGCCGTAACGCTCGCCAAGAGCCCGTCTGTAGAAAAGCTCTACGCCCTGCCCGGCAGTGATGCTATGGCCGCTGTGGCCCAGTGCGTCCCCGTCGGGGTAGAAGACCTGAGCGGCATTGCTGCCTTCTGCGAAAAGGAAGGCGTAGACCTCGTCGTCGTCGGCCCGGAAGTGCCCTTGACGGAAGGTCTGGCCGACGTATGCCAGGCCAAAGGCATTGCCGTCTTCGGCCCTAATAAGGCTGCAGCCCAGATGGAAGGCTCCAAGGTCTTTGCCAAGAACCTCATGAAAAAATATAACGTACCCACAGCGGCGTATGCGTCCTTTACGGATGGCGCTGCTGCCAAGGACTACATTACAGCCCAGGGTGCGCCTATTGTCGTCAAAGCCGACGGCTTGGCTGCCGGTAAAGGCGTCGTCGTTGCCCAGACTGTAGATGAAGCCTTGGCTGCTGTCGATGCCATCATGGAAGACCGCATTTTTGGCGAATCCGGCGGCCGCATTGTCATTGAAGAATGCATGGTCGGTGAAGAAGCGAGCCTCTTGGCCTTCGTCGACGGCAAGACCATCGTGCCCATGATTTCTGCCCAGGACCACAAACGCATTTTCGACGGCGATAAGGGCCCTAATACAGGCGGCATGGGCGCTTACGCACCAGCTCCGGTCATGACGCCGGAACTGACCCGGACCGTATACGATACGATTCTCGTACCGGTCGTAAAGGGTTTGGCTGCCGAAGGCATTACCTATCAGGGCTGTCTCTACGCAGGCCTCATGATTACGGCTGACGGCCCGAAGGTGGTCGAATTTAACTGCCGCTTTGGTGACCCTGAAACGCAGGCTGTATTGCCCCTCCTCGACGGCGACCTGGCTCAGATCATGCTGGCCTGTGCTAAGGGCACACTCACAGCCGATATGGTGCACTGGAAACAGGCCTCTGCGTGCTGTGTCATCATGGCTAGCAAAGGCTATCCTGAATCGAGCCACAAGGGCGATGTCATCAGCGGTCTCGACAGCGTCGCTCCGGATGTACAGGTATTCCATTCGGGTACCAAGGTCGTAGACGGCCAGTATGTCACAAACGGCGGCCGTGTCCTCGGCGTCACTGCCCTCGGTGCCACCCTGCAGGAAGCCATTGACCAGGCCTATGCTAACGTACGGCGCATTTCCTTTGACGGCCAGCAGGTCCGTCAGGATATTGGCGCTAAGGGCTTGCGTCATTTAGGAAAATAACAACAAAGGGCAGACCCGGAATGGCTATCTGATTTCGCGCCTGCCCTTTCTCTTTTACCATCTCTTGGAGGTGATCCCTTTGACGGAATTTATTACGCCGGCCGAAGCTGCCGACCTCTTACTGGACGGCCAGCGCCTGGGAATTAGCGGCTTTTCCGGCTTTGGCACGCCCGAAGCCATACTGGCTGCCTTAGGCGAACGGTATAAGCGGGAACAAAAGCCGCGGAATCTCGTTCTTTGCAAGGCTGCCGGCGTCGGTGATTACCACGAACGGGGTGTCAACCACCTGGCCTTGCCGGGACTCGTAAAAAGCATTATTACGAGCTATATGGCCCAGGAACCGTCTCTGCGGGCCTTAGCTGACGCTAACGAACTCAGTGTCCACATGGTACCCTTAGGCACGCTCACCAGCATGTACCGCGCAATGGCCCGCAAGGACCCCGGCGTTTGGACCCGCGTCGGCCTTCATACCTTCGTCGATCCCCGCCTGGGCTGCGGCAAAGTAAACGAACGGGCCCGGCAGGAAGCCGATTTGTGTGAAGTCCGGTCACTCGAAGGCAGGGAATATCTCTTTTACCCGGCCTTTCCGTATTTCAACATGGTCTTTATCCGCGGCACCTATGCCGATGCAGACGGCAATATTTCCTTTGAAAAGGAAGCCCTCCTGGGTGAACAGCTCGAACTGGCTGCAGCCTGTCGTTCCGGCGGCGGTACCGTCGTCGTCCAAGTAGAGGATATCGTCCCCAAGGGCAGTCTCGACCCGCGCTATGTCAAGCTCCATCATGTGCTGGTAGATTACGTCGTCAAAGCGGACCCGGAGCAGCATCCCCAAAGCTTTGGTCACGATGGCTACTGGCCGGAACTGTGCGGCGAAGCGCGCAAGCCCCTCGTCGGTCTGGACCTGCTGCCCTTAGATGCCCGCAAGGTCTGCGCCCGCCGGGCGGCCATGCGCCTGGAAGAGGGCATGTTTGTCAACCTGGGTATCGGTATGCCTGAAGGTGTTGGCTCTGTTGCTGCCGAAGAAGGCATTGGCGATGTCGTCTTATCGACGGAATCGGGCGTCATTGGCGGCGTGCCTCTGACGGGCCTCGACATGGGCGCCAGCATCAATCCTGAATGTATTAGCAGTATGCCGGCTATTCTCGATTTGTACGACGGTGGTCTCCTCGATATGGCCGTCCTCGGCCTGGCTGAAGTAGACCAGCACTGTAACATCAACGTTTCCCGCTTCCACGGTAAGTTTACGGGCCCGGGCGGCTTCATCGATATTTCCCAAAATGCCAAGCGCGTCCTCGTCATCGGCACCTTTACGGCCGGCGGACTGCAGGAAACCTTCCGCGATGGCAAGCTGGTCATCCTCAAGGAAGGGAAGTACAAGAAATTCAAAAAGGACGTCGAACAGATTACCTTCTCCGGTCCCTTTGCCTACGCGCGCACGCAGGAAGTGCAGATTATTACAGAACGGGCTGTCTTTAACAATACCAAAGATGGCCTGACCCTCATGGAATACGCACCGGGTATCGATATTGAACGGGACATTATAGGCCAGATGGAATTCCGGCCCAAAATTTCAAAGGATCTGAAAGAAATGGACAGCCGCCTCTTTAAAGAACCGAAGATGGGCCTTGGCTGCCACAACGTAGCAGAGGAGCTGCACAACTTCTTCTATTCAGATAAAGGAATGGAGTAAATTATGGAATATCGTATAGAAAAAGATTCAATGGGCGAAATCAAAGTACCGGCAGATAAGCTGTGGGGTGCCCAGACCGAACGGAGCCTGGAAAATTTCCGCATCGGTACGGAAAAGATTCCCCCGGAAATGGTCACGGTCTTTGCCTATTTAAAAAAAGCTGCCGCGCTGACTAATAAAGAGCTGGGCGAACTGACACCTGACCTGGCCGACGCTATTGCCGCCGCCTGCGACGACGTTCTCGCCGGCAAGCTTGATGGCAATTTCCCGCTCGCCGTCTGGATGACCGGCAGCGGCACGCAGTTTAACATGAATATGAACGAGGTCGTCGCCCACCGGGCAGCCCAGATCCTGGCGGCAGCAGGGAAGGAAGCGAAGGTCCATCCAAACGACCACGTCAACCATTCCCAGAGCTCGAATGATACGTTTCCGACGGGCCTGCACATGGCAGGTGTACTGCTCATCGAACAGCGCCTCTTCCCGGCTATAGATGCCCTCTACGGCGCCCTGCACAATAAGGAAGTGGCATTTAAGGACATCGTCAAGATCGGCCGTACGCACCTGCAGGATGCTACGCCCCTGACGCTGGGCCAGGAATTTAGCGGCTGGGCCCGTATGCTCCAGCGCGATAAGGAAATGCTCATCCAAGGCATCGAGTACCTGCGGGATCTCGCCATGGGTGGTACCGCTGTCGGTACAGGCATTAATTGCCCGGCCGGCTACGACGTACGTTTTGCCGAAATCGTGAGCGAGCTCACGGGTACGACCTTCCACACGGCGCCTAATAAATTCCAGTCCCTTACGAGTAAGGACGAGCTGGTCGTCGTCCACGGCATGCTCAAAGCCCTGGCTTGTGACCTCATGAAGATTGCTAACGATATCCGCTGGCTTTCGTCAGGCCCGCGCTGCGGTATTGGCGAGCTCCTCATTCCGGAAAACGAACCGGGCAGCTCCATCATGCCGAGCAAGGTCAACCCGACGCAGTGTGAAGCCGTTACGATGGTTGCCGTGCAGGTCATGGGCAACGATGCCACTATGGGCATTGCTGCCAGCCAGGGCAACTTCGAGCTGAACGTCTTTATGCCTGTCATGGCCTATAATCTGATCCAGTCCATCCGTCTCCTCACAGACGCGATGGATTCCTTCCGCGTCCACTGCGTGACGGGTATTCGTCCCAATGTGGAACGGATCGACTACAACCTGCACCAGTCCCTCATCCTGGTTACGGGCCTGGTGCCCGTCGTAGGCTACGACAAGGCCTGCACCATTGCTAAGACGGCTGCCAAGGAAGGGAAGACCCTGCGCGAAGCAGCCATTGCCAGCGGCTGGGTCACGGCAGAAGAGTTTGACGCCCACATGGACCCGGCCCGGCTCGCCGGCGTCCGCTAAGCAGTAAAAAACGCATTTTTCTCGTATCTTTGCTAGTCTATAAGCAGGGTTTGTGCTATGATAAACCTGAGCTTTGAAAAAATTTCATTTCCCATCTGATGGAGGCGCACATAATGAAAGAATACAAACCATTCAAATCCGGTAAGGTCCGCGAAGTCTACGATATTGGCGACAGCATCATCATGGTCGCAACCGATCGTATTTCTGCATTCGATCACATCCTGAAAAACAAGATCACCCAGAAAGGTGCCGTCCTGACGCAGATGTCCAAATTCTGGTTTGATTTTACGAAAGACATTATCCCGAACCACATGCTCTCCGTAGATGTTAAGGATATGCCTGAATACTTCCAGCAGCCTCAGTTTGAAGGCAACAGCATGAAATGCCAGAAGCTGACCATGATTCCTATGGAATGCATTGTCCGCGGCTACATTACCGGCTCCGGCTGGGAAAGCTACCAGGAAAACGGCACTGTATGCGGCATCCAGCTGCCGGCAGGCCTGAAAGAATCGGAAAAACTGCCTGAACCGATTTTCACACCGTCCACTAAAGCCGAATTGGGCGAACACGACATGAACGTCAGCCTCGAAGAAGGCGCTGCTTTCCTCGATCAGACCTTCCCGGGCAAGGGCAAAGAATACGCTGAAAAGATCCGCGATTACACCATCGCCCTCTACAAGAAATGCGCCGACTACGCACTGTCCCGCGGCATCATCATTGCCGATACGAAATTTGAATTTGGCCTGGATGAACAGGGCAACATCATCTTAGGCGACGAAATGCTTACACCGGACAGCTCCCGTTTCTGGCCCCTGGCTGGTTACGAAGCCGGCAAGTCCCAGCCGTCCTATGACAAGCAGTTCGTCCGCGACTGGCTCAAAGCCAACCCGGACAGCGACTACCTCCTGCCGCAGGAAGTCATCGACAAGACCATCGAAAAGTACAAGGAAGCCTACGAACTCCTGACAGGCAAGAAGTTCTAAGCCTTTACAAGAAGAGCGTACTTATAGTATAATAAATGTTGTCGTACGGGCGCCGGGTGTCTCGAATCTCCGACGATCACGCAGCGCTTTGCGAATAGTATTTAAAAAAATGGAGGCATTACAATGTTAAGTGTTGAAGAAAAGAAAGAAATCGTAAGCAAATTTGGTGCAAATGAAAACGATACGGGTTCCCCGGAAGTACAGATCGCGCTCCTCACGAGCCGCATCCTTTACCTGACGGAACATCTCCGTAGCCACAAGAAGGATCATGCATCCCGTCGTGGCCTGCTGAAACTGGTTGGCCAGCGCCGTAACCTGCTCGCTTACCTGCAGAAACATGACCTCGATCGTTATCGCGCTATTCTCGAAAAACTGAACCTGCGTAAATAATCGCATACGTGTGAGGCTGATGTGTTGCACATCAGCCTCTTTTTTCAGAACAATTGTACGTGCATCAGGTTGGTAGGTTATAGGCCAGGAGCCCGGTGATGCGGCTTTTGACCTATGACCTACAGCCTGCATATAGATTGCAAGAACATTGCAAGGAGGATTTAAAAATATGGAAAAACAAGTATTCCAGATGGATTTTGCCGGCCGTCCCCTCGTCATCGAAGTAGGACAGCTCGCCAAACAGGCTAGTGGTGCCGCCTTGGTACGTTACGGCGATACAGCCGTATTCGTCACGGCAACGGGCTCTAAGGAAGCCCGGGAAGATGCAGATTTCTTCCCCTTGACTGTCGATTATGAAGAAAAAATGTACTCCGTAGGGAAGATCCCCGGCGGCTTTATCAAACGGGAAGGCAAACCGCCTGAATCGGCTACGCTTTTTGCCCGCCTCATCGACCGCCCGATCCGTCCGCTCTTCCCGAAAACATACCGCCACGACGTACACGTCGTCGCTTATGATTTCTGCGTAGACCACGACAATGCCCCGGAAATCGCTGCCATGATCGGCGCTTCCGTTTCCCTGTGCATGTCCCACATTCCCTTCGCCGGCCCGATTGCCGGTGTCCGCGTCGGCCGCGTTGACGGCAAGCTCATTTGCAACCCGACAGTAGAACAGTCCGAAGCCAGCGACATGGACATTTGCGTTGCCGGCACAAAGGACGCCATCCTCATGGTAGAAGGCGGCGCCAAACAGGTTCCTGAAGCAGACATCCTCGATGCCATCATGTTCGCTCATGACGAAATCAAGAAAGTCGTTGAATGGCAGGAATCCTTCTTGCCCCAGATTAGCGTACCGAAACAGGAATTCGTCGAAAAGGAACCGCCTGCTGACATCGTCGAAGCCGTACACGCGTATGGCGAAGACAAGATGAAGACGGCGATCTTCGACGCCGATAAGGTATCGCGCGAAGAAAAGATGAACACTGTCGAAAACGATATTTACGAACACTTTGCCGACATTTACCCGGACAACCAGGCCGATGTCGCTGAAATTACGCAGAAGATGATCAAGGAAATCGTCCGCCACATGATCGCCGTCGATAAGATTCGTCCTGACGGCCGTAAAGTAGATGAAGTCCGCCCGGTCAGCTGCGAAGTCGGTCTCTTTAAACGGACGCACGGCACGGGCCTCTTCACGCGTGGCCAGACACAGGTCCTCAGCTTCTGCACCTTGGCACCCCTTTCGGAATGCCAGCACATTGACGGCGTAGGCCTGGAAACAGAACGGCGCTACATGCACCACTACAACTTCCCGAGCTTCTGCGTCGGCGAAACGAAATCGTCCCGCGGTCCCGGCCGTCGTGAAATCGGCCATGGCAAACTGGCTGAACGGGCCCTTACACAGGTTATGCCGAGCGAAGAAGAATTCCCGTACGCTATCCGTGTCGTTTCGGAAGTCCTTGAATCGAACGGTTCCAGCTCTATGGGCAGTACCTGCGGCAGCACGCTCGCCCTTATGGATGCGGGCGTACCTATTAAAGCACCGGTTGCCGGTGTGGCCATGGGCCTCGTCACCAAAGGCGACGATTTCACGATCCTCACGGATATTCAGGGCATGGAAGATGCTTTGGGCGATATGGACTTCAAGGTGGCCGGTACGACGACTGGCGTCACAGCCATCCAGATGGATATCAAGATCAAAGGCCTGAGCCGGGAAATCCTCGAACAGGCACTGAAACAGGCCCACGAAGGCCGTATGTTCATCATGGGCAAGATGCTCGAAGCTATCGACGCACCGCGCCAGAATCTTTCCCAGTATGCACCGCGTATCATTACTATCCACCTCAACCCGGATAAGATCCGCGACGTCATCGGGCCGGGCGGCAAGATGATCAAACAGATTACAGAAGAAACGGGTGCCAAAATCGATATCGATGATTCAGGCCTCGTATACATCGCCTCTGTCGAAGCAGCAGGCGGCGAAAAAGCTAAAAAATGGATCGAAGACCTGACCAAGGACGTCGTCGTCGGTGAAACCTACGTCGGCAAGGTTACACGCCTCATGGCCTTCGGTGCCTTCGTCGAAGTCCTGCCGGGCAAGGAAGGTCTCGTACACATTTCCCAGCTCGCTAAGGAACGCGTCGAAAAGGTAGAGGACGTCGTCAATGTAGGCGATGAAATTATGGTCAAATGCATCGAAATCGATGAAAAAGGCCGTATCAACCTGTCCCGCAAAGCACTCCTCGGCGGTGGCGACGGACCGGCCCACCACGGCAACAACCATGGCGGCCACGGCAACCGTCCTCGTCGCGACGACCACAAGCGCTAAGGTGACGCTATGCAGACACGGGGATTTGAAGTAGTGTCAGCCTATGCTGACCAAAATATACAGCTGCCTGTACGCAAAACTGCCGGCAGTGCAGGCTACGACTTGGCAGCGGCCCGGGACATCGTCCTGGCGCCCCATGTTGTCACGGTTGTACCGACAGGCCTGAAGGCCTATATGGCACAGGGTGAATACCTTTCCATTTTCATCCGCTCCAGCCTGGCCTTCAAGAAGGGCATTATGCTGGCCAACGGCACGGGCATTGTCGATAGCGACTACTACAACAATGCCGATAATGAAGGCCACATCATGATTGCCTGCTACAACACGACAGACACGCCGTGCGCCCTGGAAAAAGGGGAACGTGTAGGCCAGGGGATTTTCATGGCCTATCTGACGGTCAGCGATGACGCAGCCGACGGAATCCGCAGCGGCGGTATTGGCAGTACAGGAACGAAATAGACAAAAAAGGGCGCCGGCAGTGCAGACTGTTGCGCGCCTTTTTCGTTAGGGGGTAATACAGATGAGTATCAGTACAGAAACTTGTATCGAACGGAAAGAAATCATGAAAGGCCACGTCCTGCACGTGACCGTTGACAAGGTCTCCATCGACGACGGCCAAGGCGGCGCCCAGACGACGTCGACGCGGGAAGTCGTTTGGCATAACGGCGCCTGCGCCATCGTCCCCGTCACGGACGACGGCAAAATCATCCTCGTACGGCAGTACCGCTACGCTGCGGCCCTGGCTATGCTGGAAGTACCGGCTGGTAAGATCGAGCACGACGGTGAATCGCCTGATCTCTGCGCTGCCCGCGAGCTCGAAGAAGAAACGGGCTTTAAAGCCGGGGACATGAAATTCTTGGGCTTTGTCTACACGTCGCCGGGCTTTTGCAACGAACGGATTTACCTCTATTTGGCAACAAACCTGCAAAAAGGGGAGCAGCACCTGGACGAAGATGAATTTATGAATCTCGAATACTATACGCCGGAAGAAGTGGAAGACCTCATCGACAGCAATGAAATCGTCGATGCCAAGACTATTGCCAATTTCCACAAGGCCATGAAATACCTGGCCAAACACTAAAGGGAGGGATTCTCATGCAATACAAGCGAATTATCGTCATCGTAACGGACAGCGTCGGCGCCGGTGACGCTCCTGATGCGGCAGCCTTTGGTGATGCCGGTGCTGATACACTGGGCCACATCGATGCCCATGTGCCAGGCGGCCTGCGCGTACCTACCTTGCGCAGCCTCGGCTGGGGCCAAATCGCCCATATTCATAGAGAAGACACGACCTTGCGCGGTGCCTACGGCCTCATGGAAGAACAGTCGGCCGGCAAAGACACGACGAGCGGCCATTGGGAGTTCATGGGCAATATCGTAGAAACGCCTTTCCCGACCTTTGCCCACGCCTTTCCGCCGGATCTCCTGGCAGCCTTTACGGAAAAGACGGGCTATGATTACTTAGGTAACGAAATCGCCTCAGGTACAGAAATCATTGAACGCCTGGGAGCCGAGCATTTCCGTACGAAGCTGCCTATTGTCTATACATCGGCAGACAGCGTCTTCCAGATTGCCGCCCATACAGACGTCATTCCCCTGGATGAGCTTTACCGCATTTGTGAAATCACACGTAACGAAGTATGTGTCGGCCCTTACGAGGTAGGACGTATTATTGCCCGGCCCTTCGTCGGCACCTTGGGTCACTTCGTACGCACAGGCGACCGCCGCGACTACAGCCGTCTGCCAAAGAAAAAGATGGTCTTTTCCTATCTTTCCGAAGCCGGCTACAGCGTCGTCGGTGTCGGTAAGATCGGCGATATTTACGCCCACATCGGCCTGACCGAATCGTACCACACGCCGGATAACGCCGCCGACATGGCCATGCTCACAGAGCAGCTCCTGTCTCACCGCGACCGGCAGGGACTTTTCATGGTCAACTGCGTCGATTTTGACAGCCAGTACGGGCACCGACGCAATACGGCCGGCTATGCCCAGTGCTTAGAAGACTTCGACGCCATGCTCGGCGAGTTCCTGACCAAGCTCCAGGACGATGAACTGGTCATCATCACGTCTGATCACGGCAACGACCCGACCTGGAAGGGGACAGACCACACGCGCGAACGGGTACCTATTGTGGCCTGGAGCCCGTCCTTCACAGGCCCTGTCGATTTAGGTATTCGCAGCACCTATGCCGACCTGGGCCAGACAATTATGGAAAATTTTGGCACCGGTACTTTGCCGGCCGGTACAAGCTTTTTGAAGGAACTGAGGTGAGATTATGTGGCCCATCGATTGCATTGCCCATAAGCGGGACGGCCTCGTCCTGCCCAAAGAAGAAATAGAACGCTTCATCGACGACTACGTCCATGGCCGTGTGGCTGACTATCAGGCAGCTGCCTGGTGCATGGCCGTCTATTTAAAAGGCATGACAGAAGAGGAAATTGCCGACCTCACGTTGGCCATGGCCCACAGCGGAGATATGGTGGATCTGTCGCCTTTGGCCGGCATTCCTGTAGATAAACACAGTACTGGCGGCATTGCCGATACGACGACCCTTATCGTAGCGCCCTTGGTCGCTGCGGCCGGCGTCCCCGTGGCCAAGATGAGCGGCCGCGGCCTGGGTTTTACAGGTGGCACCATCGACAAGCTCGAAGCCATTCCGGGCTTTCGCACGACCCTTACAGAAGACGAATTTTTGCATCAGGTCCAAAACATAGGCATGGCCATCATGAGCCAGTCTGCCGACATTGCCCCGGCGGATAAGCTCCTTTATGCCTTGCGCGACGCCACGGCAACCGTCGAAAGCCTGCCCCTCATTGCCAGCTCCATCATGAGCAAGAAAATCGCTGCCGGCGCCAAGGCCATCGTCCTCGATGTCAAATACGGCGAAGGAGCCTTCATGAAAACCAAAGAAGACGCCCGTCACCTGGCCCACACCATGGTGCGCATCGGCCACCTCGTCGGCCGGCCGACCCATGCGGTCATTTCCTCTATGGAAGCGCCCTTGGGCACGGCCATTGGCAACAGCCTGGAAGTCGATGAAGCCATTGAAGCCTTATCCGGAAAGGGTGGCCGCCGTCTCATGGAAGTCGTCCTGGCTATTGGCTCGCAAATGCTTATCCTGGGCGGCAAGGCCAAGGATGATGCGGACGCACGGCACCAGCTGCAGGAACTCATCGATTCCCGTAAGGGCCTCGCCGTCTTCAAGGCCTTCGTCAAGGCCCAGGGCGGCAGCTATACGTGGATCGGCAAACGGCCTCTCACCAAAGCCGGACAGGCCTATACGCCTGTTTGCACGGACGCCGGCTGGATTAGTGCCGTCGACGGCCGCGGCCTCGGTGAAATCGCCATGTCCATGGGCGCCGGCCGGGCCTGCAAGGAAGACAGTATCGATCCTATGGTAGGTATCCGCCTCTATAAGGAATTGGGCGACCCCGTCCGTCCGGGCGAACCGCTCTTTACGCTCTATGGCAAGAGTGATGCCGACCTGCCGGCTCTGGCACAGCAGGCTGCCGACCTGATCACAGTGACGCCGCAGGAGCCGGAACACATCGATCCCGTCGTCAGCGAAATCATTACGGAATAATTTAAACGGAGATATAGATGAACGAGAAAAAACAACTGCCCGTCCAAAAGGGAAAATCCTATGAAATCGACATTACCCGCCTGGGCACAGGGGGAGAAGGCATTGGCCGCTACGAAGGCTTTACGGTCTTCGTGCCCTATGCCTTGCCAGGCGAACGCGTACGGGCCCGCATCGACCTGGTAAAGAAACAATACGCCACGGCCGTCCTGGAAGAGGTCATCCAGCCCTCACCGGACCGCGTGAAGCCCCTCTGTCCCGTCTACGACCGCTGTGGCGGCTGCCAGCTCCAGCACCTGAGCTACGAAGGCGAATTGCGGGAAAAACGCCAGCAGGTCCAGGATGCCATCGAACGCATCGGTCACCTGAAGGATGTCCTCATCCTGCCGACCTTAGGCGCCCAGTCGCCGTGGCACTACCGCAACAAGATGCAATTTCCCGTCGCGGCTGTAGGCAAGCATAAGGTAGCCATGGGCTGCTTTGCTGCAGCGACACACCAGGTCATCGATGTCAAAAACTGCGTCATTCAAAAGGATCAGAACAACCTCATTGCCGGCGTCGTCCGTCAGTGGATGAAGGATTTTAAGATTCCCGCCTATAACGAAGACCTGCGCACAGGCATCGTGCGCCACGTCATGGGCCGCGTCGGCGTCCATACGGGCGAAATTATGGTCTGCCTGGTCACGGCTGTCGACCAGGTACCGCACATGAAGGACCTGGTCCGCATGCTGCGCAGCCAGATTCCGGGACTTACGAGCGTCGTCCAGAACGTGAACACGCGTCATACGAACGTCATCCTAGGCCCGAAGACGCGCCTTATCTACGGTAAGAACACGATCCACGACTCCATCGGTCCCTTGACCTTCCACATCTCGGCCCAGTCCTTCTTCCAGGTCAATAGTGAACAGGCCCAGCGCCTCTACGAAACGGCCTTGGACTTTGCCGACCTCAAAGGCGGCGAAACTGTCGTCGACGTCTACTGTGGCACTGGTACGATCACCCTCTTTTTGGCCCAAAAAGCCAAAGAAGTCTTCGGTATTGAAATCCTCGCCCCGGCCATTCGTGACGCCGTCCGCAACGCCAAGGACAACCACGTCAAAAATACGCAATTCATCCTCGGCGACGCCGTCTACAAGTTGCCCGAGCTCATCCGTAACGGCATCCGCCCTGACGTCATCGTCCTCGACCCGCCACGCGCCGGCTGTGGTGAACCGGTTCTCGCCGCCATTGCCCAAAGCAAACCCAAACGCGTCGTCTACGTTTCCTGCAACCCGGCCACCCTCGCCCGCGACCTGGCCTACCTGGACGAACACGGCTACAAGACAGAAAAAGTACAACCTGTCGACATGTTCAGCCGTACGCACCACGTTGAGTCGGTAGCATTGATGTCACGCAAGATGTAGTGTTATGTAAATTTTCACTCTACTATACATTCCAAAAACCTTGAATTAACGCCACTAGATAGGTTGAGGCTGTGGCAAAATTATTTTATCACAAGGTCTGGATTTTTACTGAAGTATTGAATTGCCAGTGTTCGAAATGAATGCGTAAAACAACATAGATATTTGTTTTACGGAACTTTGAATTTGATGGCATAGTAGGGGCCGAGAACTCAACATAGATGATTTTATATGTCGAGTGCGCCAGGTAGATGCCAGAAAAATGAATTAGAAAAAAAGAGCAGGTGCTCCCTTTTTATGGTGAGTGCCTGCTCTTATTCATTTATGTCTACGCTTATGCCGGATTTAAATTCAACAGTGAAGTGCTTTGGAAACACCGTAATTCTTTCAATAAGCTTATGAACTAATGGTTCATCAAATGCCGTAAGGTTTGAAGGTTGTCTTTTTATGAATTCTTGCAAAGTTTTAATGCGTTCAGCTACTTCTTTCTGGCTGCGCAGATTATTTTCGGCTTTTTCCTTTTGATCCCGTAGGCGGAAAATTTCATCGGCAATGGCATCATAAGCCTGACGATTGTTTGCCTTTGTGATAAGCTCTTGCTGTAATTCTTCCAGGCGTTTCTGTATCCCATCTGGTGAAAGCGTGTCGGATTTCGTGATGGCTTTTGCAAGATTTTCCTGCAATTGTTGAATAAAAGAATCACTGCCTAGCAAAATCTGATTCATAGCTTTTAGTGAGATGTCCTTGAGTAGTTCTTCATTTACTGTTCGATTCGTGCAGTTTGTATCTGCAGCAGTAGGTTCCAACCTTGTAATACAACGCCAAACGATAGATTTGTGGCCATGATTATTCCAATGAACGCGCCGGTAAAGATCTCCGCATTCGCCGCAGCGAACAATCTGAGAAAAACAGTTGTTACTGGAAAAATTACGCTTTTTCCCGGAAGGGCTGACATGAACAACGCGGCGACGAACTAGTTCGGCCTGTACCTGCATAAAGATTTCCTTGGGAATAATGGCTTCGTGATCATTCTCGACATAGTATTGGGGAACAATTCCGTTATTCTTGACGCGTGTTTTTGTCAAAAAATCAGTTGTATATGTTTTTTGCAGTAGTGCATCTCCCATGTATTTTTCATTTCTCAGAATTTTGTTAATGGTACTGCTGTGCCATCTAGTTTTGCCTGCCCCAGTACGAATGCCGTCTTTTTCCAAATGACGGGCAATCTTTGCCATGCTGTACCCTTCCAGGTATTCGCGATAGATTCGTTTGACCACTTCTGCTTGTTCTGGATCAATTATAAGATGGCCGTTTTTATCTTTTGTATAGCCCAGAAAATAATTGTGATTGATTTGTACTTTACCTTGTTGATATCGATACTGAAGGCCGAGTTTTACATTTTGAGAAAGTGATTGAGATTCTTGTTGTGCAAGACTGGCCATGATGGTAATCAGTACTTCACCTTTGGCATCCATCGTATTAATAGCTTCTTTTTCGAAGAAAACAGGAATATTTTTATCCTTCAGCTTTCGTATGTATTTTAAACAATCTAGCGTGTTACGTGCGAACCGGCTGATGGATTTTGTAATCACCATATCAATATTTCCAGCCATACATTCGTCTATCATGCGATTAAACTCTTCACGCTTTTTGGTGTTTGTACCTGAAATGCCATCGTCGGCAAAGATACCGGCAAGACTCCATTCTGGATGATTATGGATGTATTCGGTATAGTGGGAAACTTGTGCTTCATAGCTTGTTTCCTGTTCGTCTGAATCGGTACTAACGCGGCAGTAGGCAGCAACGCGTAACTTTTTCTGTTCCGACTTTTTTATGGTGTTTCCCATTCGCTTTTTTGCCGGAATGATCATAACAGTTCCCATTATATTACCTCACTTTCAATTAGGCTATAAAGATATTCGGCCTGTAACTTGGGATTTTTATAATGTTTACTCGCCTTGGACAATCGGAAAGAGGTCGGTAGCAATGCAGGATTTACGGCTGTTTTGCGATGTAATCTTCCCAACACAGTGGCACGTCGAAGGCATTCTTTCGAAGCTCTATCAAACGTATTTTTGTCTATAATGGCAGGGTAGAAGTTATCTCCCAGGTAGTGCTTGTTTTCCATCAGGCGTTTAGCTGTACCATGATATGTTTCAATTCCAGCTTCAACGGCGGCTTTTGCCAGTGACATCCCAGATAGATAATTTTCATAAAGCTTTTTGATTTTATTGGCCTGTTTTATGTCAATGATGGCTTTGCCATTTTTTATGATATATCCATAAGGAGTATGTCCCATATCGTTACCTTCTTTCTGTAAGTGCGAGACCACATTTTAATATAAAGCAAATCTCATTACGTGAGCGAATGAGAATGTGGTCTACAAATTTTTCAAAGAGCATTGGATCAAATGCTGTCACAGCAGGTGCTTTTTCAACGAAGCGTAAAAGATTTATTGCCTCTGTTATGATGGCCATACTGTCAGAAACGGTGTGCTTTAAGGACTCAATATTTTTTTGATAGGCATCGGCTTGAAAGAGGAGTTCATTTGTTTCCTTATTATAAATGATAGAGTCAATAATACCTTGAGACAGAAGTTTTGTTAATGTTTCTCTCTTTTCACTGTTATGGGCTAACAGCGTATGGAGTTTCTGGATTTTTTTTACTGAATTATTAGCAGGATCTGTTTTTAAAGATTGTACATAGGGAGTTAAAATGATTTGATGGAAACATCTCAACTTATTCATCATGATAATAAAAGCTTGCTTTAAAGTTTCATCACGGATAAAGAGCATGTGGCATTTATTTTTGTTCCGGAGATGTGTGCTGCAACACCAGGCAACATATTTATACCCAGTGTAACCGTGCATTCGCCGTTTAAAAGTGTTGCCACATTCGCCACAAATCACTTTACCGGAAAACGCATAACGATTCTGATATTTTTCGCTCCCTTGAATAATTCCTTTTTCTATGGCTCGTTGACGAATTAGCCTTTGAGCCGTCGTGAAGTCTTCACGGCTGATAATAGCTGCGTGATGATCTTTAACCAGATATTGTGTCGCTTCGCCATGGTTATTATGACGAACAAAATTTGAATCTGAGTATGTTTTTTGGAATAGGCAGTCACCAACGTATTTTTCATTAGATATCATGTCGCGGATGGTTGTTGCAGTCCAGTGGCCACTTCGTTTAGATGCAACACTTCTTTGATTTAAATCATCAGCTATAGCTTGGGTGCTTTTCCCTGATAAAAGCATCGCGAAGATTTTTTGAACAACCGTTGCCTGTTCTGGATTGATAACCATTTGCTCACCGTCCCAAACATAACCGTAAGGTGGGTAAGATATTTTAAATGTGCCATTCTCAAATCGCTTTTGTATGGACCATTTACTGTTTTCTGAAATAGATACGGATTCGTTTTCGGCTAGCGTGGAGAGCAGTGATAAAAAAAGTTCGCTTTTCATAGATCCCGTATTGATATTTTCTTTTTCAAAATAAAGGGGAATATGCAGAGCCTGTAAATCGCGGACTAATTCCAGGCAATCCATCGTATTCCTGCTGAATCGGCTGATGGATTTAGTCACAATAAAATCGATCTTGCCTGCTTTGCAATCATCCATGAGTCTTAATAATTCTGGGCGTTTGTCTTTCTTTGTCCCAGTGATGCCTTCATCATAATAGATGCCGGCAAATTGCCAATCGTCACGGCTGTTGATATAGTTTTCATAATGGACTTTTTGTGCTTCAAGGCTTTCAAGCTGGGCATCTGAACTGGTGGAGACACGACAGTAAGCGGCGACCCTAATTTTCTCCTTTTTGTTCTCTACATTTTGAGATTTTGCAATTTTTGTTACCTTCTTCAAGTAGACATCTCCTTTCCATGCCTATATATCACTCTGTCATCATAATATTTCAAGTGTTTTTGGCGATATTTCCGTAAATAACGGAGGAAATGTTTCACGATTGATGTCGGAGAGGATGTAAAACTCTTTCTGGCCAATGAGCTTATCCTCTAACATGTCCTTGGCGATGCGTTGAGCCATATGGAAGAATAATTCGCTCTGAATGCGTTCTGCAGTGTAGTAAGAATTAAGTGTGTTTTCAACTGACTTGTTCATAATCTCACCTCTACTTTCTTATGGAGAAAGCAGAACTCTTTGAGCAAAGAAAATTCATATATTTCAATTAAAAAGCCGTAGGCTTTCCTTAGCGGGAAAGACCTGCGGCTTTTTTGCTCAATTATAAATCTTGTCTCCATTAGAAAGTAGGAGAGCGATTTGGGTGGGGAGCAAAAAATAAAAAAGTTTGCTCAAAATCGGATTCCTTCTCCAAAAGAAAGTAGGAGGTGTGATAAGGCCTCTGGAAAGGAGAGATAAGTGATGAATACAAACTATCCAGATACCGACATAGCTGTGTGTAATGTGGCTGAAGAAATCCAAGTCCTAAGTGCTATCAGTCAAGTATCTGCCAGAATGGCAAGGAACTTACTACTCTTTGCCGTGCATCATTCTACGATGGAAGGAGAGACAATTCATGACAAATGAAGAAACAGCAAGACAAGTTGCACAATTACTACGCATAGCGGCAGACGCTATCAATCAAGCAGCAGACAAGGTAGCTCAAATAGCGGAAATGGAAAATGGCCAAGAAGTCAAGGCGAACGGAAATAAACAGGGCCCTCAACTGACTCTGGAAGATGTCCGCAAAGTCGCCGCCGACAGGTCACGCCAGGGATTTACGGATGAAGTCCGCAGCCTCATTCAGAAACACGGCGCCAACAATCTGTCCAGTGTTGATGCGGCACAGTACAGCACCCTCTTGAAAGAATTGGAGGCGATTGGTCATGCCGGATAAACACGCGGTGCTGTCCGCTTCATCCTGCTACCGTTGGTTGGCTTGCCCGCCGTCTGCGAAGGAATGTGCCAGGCTGCTAGATACGACTAGTAAATTCGCTCGCCAGGGCACCGATGCCCATACACTCTGTGAATTCAAAGTAAAGACGGCACTGGGGCAGAAATTGGAAGATCCGACGAAGTCTCTGACGTACTTTGATGAGGAGATGGCGGAGTGTACCGATGAATACGCGCAGTTCGTCATGGAATGCCTGGCATCGGCCAAAGCATCCTGCAAGGATCCGTTCATCATGGTGGAACAGCGACTGGACTTCTCGAAGTGGGTGCCTGGCGGCTTTGGTACTGGCGACTGCCTCATCGTAGCCGATGATACCTTGACCGTTATTGACTACAAACATGGACTTGGGGTCCTAGTAGGCGCCGAGAAGAATCCGCAGATGATGTGCTACGCCCTCGGCGCGCTGAACCTGTTCGATGGCATCTATGATATTCGTCAGATATCGATGACCATTTTCCAGCCCCGCCGTGATAACATCAGCACCTACACCATGCCCAAAGAAGAATTGCTCCAGTGGGCTGAAACCGTATTGAAGCCAGCGGCAGAACTGGCGGCAAAGGGAGAAGGAGAGTATAAGGCTGGCGACCACTGCCGCTTCTGTAAAATCAAGGCGACATGCCGCAAGCGGGCTGAATATAACTTAGAACTGGCTCAGTATGATTTCGCCGTCCCGTCCACGCTTCAAGATGAAGAAATCGAAGCCGTCCTTTCTAAGGCCGATGAACTGGTGAACTGGGCCGGAGATGTCAAAGAATACGCTTTACAGCAGGCCCTATCCGGCAAGCAGTGGGATGGATGGAAACTGGTCGAAGGCCGGTCGAACCGCCGCTACGTAAATGAAGATGCAGTCGCCGCCAAAGTGGAAGACGCGGGCTTCAATCCATATGAAAAGAAGCTGCTCGGCATCACGGCGATGACGAAACAGCTCGGCAAGAAGCGGTTCGAAGAACTGCTGTCAGATTTAGTAGAAAAGCCGCAGGGCAAGCCTGTCCTGGTGCCGGAATCGGATAAGCGTCCGGCCATGCACACCGCGGCAGATGATTTCAATGTTAAATTTTAAGGAGGAAAAAATTATGTCTAAAAATTATGTAAACCCGTGCAAAGTAATTACTGGTGTCAACACTCGTTGGTCTTACGCTAATGTTTGGGAACCAAAGTCCATCAATGGAGGTACGCCGAAGTACAGTGTCAGCCTGATCATCCCTAAGTCGGATACGAAGACCGTAGAAAAAATCCGCGCCGCCATTAAGGCCGCTTACGAAGAAGGCCAGGGCAAACTCAAAGGCAACAATCGTGTAGTTCCTGCCCTCGAAGCTATCAAAATCCCACTCCGTGACGGTGATTTGGAACGTCCGGGTGATGATGCCTATAAGGACAGTTTCTTCATCAATGCCAATTCTACTACGAAGCCTGGCATTGTCGATGCCGACTGCCAGCACATTCTGGAACGCTCTGAAGTCTACTCTGGCGTCTATGGCCGTGCTTCCATCAGCTTCTACGCTTTTAACAGCAATGGCAATAAGGGCATTGCTTGCGGCCTGAACAACCTGCAGAAAATCCGTGACGGCGAACCCCTCGGTGGCAAACCACGTGCTGAAGATGACTTCGCTACAGCTGACGATGACGATTTCTTGGCATAAGGAAGGAGAATTTCAATGGAAACTACGATGCAAATGATTTTAGAGCTGATGTATTGCCTGGTGGCACTGGCAGCAAGCGGTTTTTTTGTGGCCTTAATTTATACAGACCTCAAGAAAGATCAACGTGACGAAGAAATAGCACGGCACCGGGAAGAACGGGAAGCGGAATATCACCGCAAACAGATGGAATCTTTTCGGAAATAAGTATTGGTAAATGGTGGTGGCGGGACCTTGTGTCTCGCCGCTTTTCTTGAGGTGAAACATATGAAAAGCATGAGTATAGATATTGAAACGTTCAGCGATGTCAACCTGGCTAAATGCGGTGTGTACAAATATGCTGAATCGCCGGCCTTTGAAATTCTCCTTTTCGGATATGCCGTGGATGGCGACGAAGTACAGGTCGTTGACCTGGCCCAGGGAGAAACTATCCCTGAAGATATTCTGGAAGCCTTAACCGATGAAGCAGTCACCAAGTGGGCCTTCAATGCCAGTTTCGAACGAATCTGCCTGTCGCGATATCTGAGTGATTTGGGGATGAGCCTGGATCCGTTCCATGACCATCATCCTCTTTCCCAGGATTGTGCCAGGTTCCTCAATCCGGCAGGATGGAAATGCTCCATGGTTTGGTCGGCCTACATGGGTCTGCCGCTTTCCCTGGAAGGCGCAGGGGCCGTGCTGAAGCTGGACAGCCAGAAAATGAAGGAAGGCAAAGACCTGATCCGATATTTCTGCGTTCCCTGCAAGGAAACCAAATCGAATGGCGGCAGGACAAGAAACCTTCCTCAGCATGACTTAGACAAATGGACTTTATTCAAGTCCTATAACAAACGGGATGTGGAAGTGGAAATGGCCATCCAGAAGCGCTTGAAGAAGTATCTCGTACCGCAGCAGGTATGGGATGAATATCATCTCGATCAGGAAATCAACGACCGGGGCATCGCCATTGACCGGACGTTGGTCGGCCAGGCCGTGGCCATGGATGCCCGGTGCCGGGAATCATTGATGGACGAGTTAAAGAAAAAGACGGGCTTAGAAAATCCGAACTCCGTCATACAGATGATTGCCTGGCTGGAACAGCACGGGATGAAGACTGATTCTTTGGGCAAGAAGCAGGTACAGGAACTGCTGAAGACGGCAGAAGAACCGCTGCGCAGTGTACTGCTTCTCCGGCAGAAGCTGGCAAAGTCTTCGATCAAGAAATACCAGGCTATGGAACTGACGGCCTGTAATGACAGCCGGGCCAGGGGTATGTTCCAGTTCTATGGGGCCAACCGGACCGGGCGGTTTGCTGGACGGCACATTCAATTACAAAATCTTCCCCAGAATCATCTGCCGGATCTTTCGGAAGCCCGGGGACTGGTGCGCCAGGGAAATTATGAAGCCCTGGAATTTCTGTACGACTCCATACCTGATATTCTTTCCCAACTGATCCGCACCGCCTTTGTGCCACGTAAGGGAATGAAGTTTGTGGTATCGGATTTTTCGGCCATTGAAGCCAGGGTGCTTTCGTGGCTGGCAGGAGAAGCTTGGCGCTCGGACGTGTTTGCCAGAAATGGCGATATCTATTGTGCCTCGGCCAGCTCCATGTTCGGCGTTCCCGTGGAAAAACATGGCGTCAATGGCCATCTCCGGCAGAAGGGGAAGATCGCAGAGCTGGCCCTTGGTTATGGCGGCTCCGTAGGTGCGCTGAAGGCCATGGGAGCCCTGGACATGGGCCTTACAGAAAATGAGCTATATCCTCTGGTGCAGTCCTGGCGGTCGGCTAATCTGCATATCGTCGATTTCTGGTGGCAGGTAGATGCCGCCGTGAAGACGGCCATCAAGGAACATATCCCCATGCGGGTCGGCTGCATCCGCTTCCTGTACCAGAGCGGCATGCTGTTCATCCAGCTTCCCAGCGGACGGCGGCTTTCTTATGTGAAACCCAGAATAGGCGAGAACCGCTTCGGCGGGGAATCCGTCACCTATGAAGGCATCGGCGCAATGAAGAAGTGGGAGCGGCTGGAAAGTTACGGCCCGAAATTCGTGGAAAACATCGTCCAGGGCATCAGCCGTGACATCCTCTGCTATGCCATGCAAACTGTTCGATGCAGTGATATTGTCGGCCATGTCCACGATGAACTTATCATCGAATGCGACAGGGATGTCAGCGTTGACGCCATCTGTGAGCAGATGGGGCGGACGCCGCCGTGGGCTGAAGGACTTATTCTGCGAGCCGATGGATATGAATGTGAATTTTATCAAAAAGATTAATATTTTTGCTCAAAATGGATTTCCTTCTCCATAGGAAAGTAGAAAGAGCTTTTAGGAAGGGGAATTTGAGATGAATAAATTCAATGATGAGCACTACTTAGATCCTACGCCACAGCAAGCATTGTCCACTATTGAAGCAGAGAAAAAGGCAATGAAAGCATATCGACCTCTGGTTTATGTGTGTTCTCCTTATTCAGGAGATACCTTGAAAAACACTGAAAATGCTCGCCGATATTCCAGATTTGCTTTCGAACAGGGCCGTATCCCCATCGCACCGCATCTGTTATTTACGCAATTCCTGGATGACCATAACCCGATTGAAAGAGAGATGGGTATGCATTTTGGCAATGTGCTGATGAGCCTATGCCGGGAAGTGTGGGTGTTCGGCGATATCATTTCTCCTGGCATGGATGCGGAAATCAGGAGAGCCCGGTGGAAAAATTACAGGCTGAGATTTTTTACTAATGACCTCGAGGAGGTAGAAAGATGATTTTTACGATTTACACTGCTGACTGCACTGGCAACGAACACAATGCTGTATATCCAAACAAGGCAGTTATTTCGAACGGCGAGGAATTAAAAACTGCAGCCGCCTTTGACCACGTATGTGCGGTGTATAAGGACAACTACCGGAACCGGGATAACTTTCTGGTATCTGATGTGGCGGTCATGGATTGTGACAATGGAGATACGGACAATCCTACCGAATGGGTGACCGGAAAAAAACTTATTACCCTGTTACCCGATGTGGCTGTGGCTATTGTCCCATCTCGCAATAACATGAAGGAGAAAGATGGAAAAAGTGCTAGGCCACGTTTTCATGCGTATTTCATGATTCCCAAAATGACAGACGGAGATGCTTATACAGCACTCAAACGAGCCGTACAAAAGCAGTTTCCGTTTTTTGATGGAGCTGCACTAGATTCTGCCAGGTTCCTTTACGGAAGCCAGGCAGAATCAGTCCTTTGGCAGGATGGGGCTAGAACCATTGCTGATTTATTTTGCGACACGAAGAGCAATGATTCTATCCCACAGGGGCAGCGCAACAATACAATGAGTCGGTTTGCAGGGCGTGTCATCAAACGGTATGGGGCAACAGAACGGGCATATTCCATATTCCTTGAGGAAGCCGAAAAATGTGATCCGCCTTTGGAAGATGCCGAACTCAATAAAATCTGGCAAAGCGCCGTCCGGTTCGGGGAAAAGGTGGCTAAGCAGGAAGGCTATATCAGCCCTGAACAGTACAACAATGATTTTGGCACGGGAAAGTCACTGAAGCCAGGAGACTATTCGGATATCGGGCAGGCGAAGATGTTGGTACGGGAGTATGGCAGTGAGCTGAAATATACTGCTGCCACGGACTATTTGCGCTATGACGGAACGCACTGGGTGGAATCGAAGCAGCGGGCTGTGGGTGCAATGGAAGAATTTCTTGACCTGCAATTGGCGGACGCTCTGGATACCTTAGTTAATACCATAAACACGCTTAAAGAAAGTGGAATATCAGAAGAAGAAATCCGCAGCGGAGGAAAGTCACTTGAAAAACAGATAAGCGAAAAACAGGTCGAGGCCTATCATGCCTATCTGTCTGCCCTCGCTTATAAGAAATTTGTTATGAAACGGCGAGATATGAAATATGTGGTTTCAGCGCTCCAGGCGGCAAAGCCTATGCTTGAAATCAGCTATGATGATCTGGATCAGAACCCGTTCTTGCTGAATTGCCCAGACGGTACCTATGACTTGAAGCAAGGGGCATCATCGCGGCAGTTACATAACAGTATGGATTTCATTACCAAGATTACATCGGTTTCTCCAGGTGATGATGGAAAAGCACTCTGGTTGGATTCAGTCGGGCGGACATTCCAGGGAAACGTAGAATTGATTGATTACGTGCAACGAATTGCGGGCTTGGCGGTTATCGGACAGGTGGAGCTGGAAGCCTTGATTATTTCATATGGGGAAGGTTCCAACGGAAAATCTACGTTCTGGAATACGATTGCCAGTGTTTTGGGGAGCTATAGCGGTACTATTTCTGCGGATGCTTTAACGGCCAACTGCAAGCGGAACGTAAAGCCTGAACTGGCTGAAGCTAAGGGGAAGAGACTCCTTATTGCCGCAGAATTGGAAGAAGGCATGCGCCTTTCAACTTCAGTGGTAAAACAGCTTTGCTCCACAGACCGAATTTCAGCAGAAAAGAAGTATAAAGACCCGTCCAGTTTTATGCCTTCCCATACGCTCGTCTTGTATACGAATCATTTGCCACGCGTCGGTGCCATGGACACCGGCATCTGGAGACGGCTTATCGTCATTCCTTTTACGGCAACCATTACGCGGAAGATGGATATCAAGAATTATTCAAAATACCTCTTAGACCATGCGGCACCCTACGTGTTGAAGTGGGTGATGGAAGGGGCCAAGAAGGCCATCGACTGCCAGTTCCATTTCCATCAACTGATGTGCGTGAAGGAGGCCATTCAAAAATACAGGGCAGATAATGACTGGATGACGCATTTCCTGGAAGAATGTTGCGAGATAGATCCTGGCGCGCACGAACAATCTGGGAAATTATATGAATCTTACCGGAGTTTCTGTATTCGGACGGGCGACTTTGTCCGTAATTCCACAGAGTTTACCAGAACTTTGGAGCAGAGAGGATTTGAACGGGTGAAAAAGCGGGACGGACGGTTCATAATCGGCATCAGGCTTAAGATTTCGGACTTTTTGGAATGAGTGGTGTGACGGACGGTGACACCCAAATATAAAACCCCTTTTAAGGCTGTTTTTTAGAGAAAAAACACATATAGAAAAGTTTAGGTTTGGGGCGTCACCGTCCGTCACAGAAAGGAGAAATTCATGCGGGAACGCACAACAGAAATCAAATTAGTGATGGAAACCAGGAAACGTGGGGGCATGGCATTGAAGTTTATTTCGCCGTCATACAGCGGCATGCCTGACCGGTTAGTACTTTTGCCGGATGGAATAATGGCTTTTGTAGAAGTGAAAGCACCGGGGCGGAAGCCAAGGCCTCTGCAAAATAGCCGCCATGCCATGCTTCGTAAAATGGGGTTCCCGGTTTTCGTCCTGGACAATCCAGAGAATATTCCTGGGATGCTGGATGGATTGGCACACATGAAGGAAAGGAAAGGAGGCGGTGCCAGATGAAGTTTCTGCCGCATGATTATCAGAAATACGCCATTGAATACATCAAGTCCCATCCAGTTACGGCCCTGTTCCTGGACATGGGCCTTGGCAAGACGGTAACGACGCTGACAGCCATCCGCGATTTGATGTATGATTCCTTCGAAATCAAACATGTACTGGTCGTGGCGCCACTTCGGGTGGCGAGAGATACCTGGCCGGAAGAAATCCGAAAATGGGACCATCTGAAAGAACTTACCTGCAGTGTGGTTGTGGGAACCGTGGCAGAACGGCGGCGGGCCTTGCAGCAGGAAGCGGATATCTATATCGTGAACCGGGAGAACCTGGCCTGGCTGTATCAGAACAGCCGCCTGGATTTCGATATGGTCGTCCTGGACGAGCTGTCGAGTTTCAAAAACGCCCAGTCCAAACGGTTCAAGGCCATGAAAGCTATGCGCCCTAAAGTGAAGCGCATCGTCGGCCTTACAGGTACGCCCAGCGGCAACGGGCTGATGGATCTCTGGGCCGAGTTCCGGCTGCTGGACATGGGGAAAAGGCTCGGGCAGTATATCAGCCAGTACCGGAACCTGTATTTCAAACCAGACAAGCGCAACGGCATGGTGGTATTTTCCTACAAACCTCTGCTGGGAGCGGAAGAAGTCATTTATCATCAGATTTCAGATATCACCGTGTCCATGAAAGCGAACGATTATCTGAAGATGCCGGAGCTGGTGAGCGTAGCGAAAGAGGTCAAGCTGAACGAAATGGAAAAGAAACGTTACGACGAACTGAAGCAGTCCCTGGTATTGGAGCTTCCAGGCGGCGAAGTCACAGTCGCCAATGCCGCGTCGCTTACTATGAAACTTTCGCAGATGGCGAATGGCGCCATTTACACAGATGACAAGAATGTCGTGAATATCCATGACCGGAAGCTGGATGCCCTGGAAGATCTGGTGGAAAGCGCTAACGGGCAGCCAGTCCTGGTGGTGTACTGGTTCAAGCACGATAAGGAACGCATCCAGCAGCGGATGGAAGCCCGGGAACTGAAGGAGCCGCAGGACTTCGCCGACTGGAATGCAGGAAAGATTCCCGTGGCTCTCATCCATCCGGCCTCTGCCGGACATGGGCTGAATCTTCAGCAGGGCGGTTCCATCCTGATCTGGTTCGGCCTGACCTGGAGCCTGGAACTATACCAGCAGACCAATGCCCGGCTCTGGCGGCAGGGGCAGGCGGACAAGACGGTCATCATACAGCACATCGTAGCCAAGGACACGATTGATGAGCGTATCCTGAAAGTATTGGAACACAAAGACGGAACCCAGGCCGCACTGATTGACGCGGTGAAAGCTGACCTGGGGATGACGGAACCAGGAAACGGGGGTATACTATGAAGCGGGAAACAGAAGGAGAAGAGAAGCGTATGGAAGCAAAAGCGTATCTGGAACAGGCACGAAATATCAATATCCAGATAGACAGCAAGCTGGAGCAGGTATCCGCCTTGCGGCAGCTGGCTATCAAGGCGTCATCGACACTCAGCCCGGTGCCGCCGAGCGGGACGCCGAACCCGCACCGGCTGGAAGAAACCATCACACGCATGATGGACATGGAACAGGAAGTGGATGAGGACATCGACCGTCTGGTGGAACTCAAGGCAGACATTATGAAGGCTATCAGCCGGGTGCCGGACGACCGGGAACGGGTTGTCCTGGAACTCCGCTATCTGGCCTTCAAGGACTGGGCGTCCATCGCCGATGCTATCGGGCTCCACATTCGCCAGGTGTACCGCCTGCATGACGAGGCTCTGAAACGCATTGAAATTTCTGGCGAATGTCACTGAATGTCACTAAAGCAGCACTTGATGTCACTGGCTTCTGTAAGATATACTATAATCAGCAAAAAAAGAATGAAGGACCGAGGCTTGAACGCCATCGGTCCTTTTTTGATGCAGGAAAATAAAAGAAAGAACCTATCAGTAACTCCAGCGCAAGCTGCTGAAAACAGCGGCGGCATTCTGGCCATAGACAGGTTCTCTCTTGGCGGCAAAGGCTATGCTGGTATCTCAGGAACCAGAATCTTCTGCAGCAGCCCTCGGCACTCCCGCCGTCAACATATCCTTTGCCTGAAAAACGCGGGATTTGCCGTGGGAGTACTCCTTTCACTAGCAAGTCAGACCGTTCTTCTGATTTTAGTATAACAGGTTTGTGCAGAGGAAGGAAGGATATCCTATGCCAAGAAGACCACAGACACCGTGCAAGTATCCGGGATGCCCGAGACTGGTGCCATATGGAAGGAAGTATTGTGATGAACATGAACGGCAGTGCCGGGGCGAACGGAAGAGCGCGATGCTGCGTGGCTACGGGAGAGAGTGGCAGAAAGCCAGGAAGTTCTTCCTGAAGCGTCACCCCTGGTGTGTCCGATGCAAAGAGAAAGGACGGCTCGTCCCGGCAACCGTCGTGGATCATATCCAGCCACATCGCGGCGACCCGGATTTGTTCTGGGATGAGAAGAACTGGCAGCCTTTGTGCAAGAGTTGCCATGACCACAAGACGATGACCGAAGATAGATATTGGAAATACAAATATTAATGCCACCAAATAAATTTATATACACTTTCAATCATCGAATTTTTGGGAATAGGAATCCAAGGATAATTAGTAACATTTCTAGTTTTTATCAATTTACCGTTTTTGTCATAAATTGAATAGATTCGAATTGCAAAAGTTTTATGATTTCGGTTTAATAACAAATAGTTAACATCATAGTTTCCATTAGCATGTAAGACTTTTGACCATAAAACCCCGAAATCGGATAGAGTTTTTATACTATCCTTATCAATATAATATTGGGAATTATCTGATGTTTTACCTAAATAAAGCCAGTTTGAAGCAAAGCACGGTGATGCTAAACAGAAGATAAATATCAATGATAAAAAAATCTTTTTCATTTTTAGTTCGCCTCCTATATATGACAAAATTTTGCAATAAATACTAGTAGCATAGATAACAAACAATATATTTAATGCGCCACTCTTCAAATAGTAATTTATATTCAATGTATATTATTTTATCTTATAATAACATGAATGTTTTGATAAAGGAAAGCCCGAGGGGTATGCAAATCTCTGCAGCCCTTCCGTCCATGACCGCCGCCCCCTCAAACGTGAAAAAACGCGAAATTCCATAGGGGGGATACCGGCAGATTTTTAAATGGAATTTTGGACAGCTCCAAGCGATGAACGCCTGGAGTTTTTTTGTTGTTAGAAAGGAACCGGCTTTATGGATGACTATCAGCGTCGACAGATAGAAACGATGCGAAAAAAGGGGATGGGCTACAAGGCCATCGCCCGGGAAACGAAGCTGTCACGGGACAGCGTACGGAATTACTGCCGCTGGCATCACCTGAACGGATACGGCGCTGCCGTTGCCGCGGCATTCGGAAAGGAAACGGTACATGAAGACATCTGATATGGAATGGAAAACCCTGCCCATCGGGCAGCTGAAACCTGCGGCCTACAATCCCAGGAAGCAGCTTAAGCCCGGCGACAAGGAATACGAAAAAATCAAGAACTCCATCAAAGAATTCGGCTACGTGGAACCCATCATCGTCAACTACGACATGACAGTCATCGGCGGCCACCAGCGGCTCAATGTGCTGAAGGACCTGGGCTATGAAGAGGTCCAGTGCGTGGTTGTCCATATCGAGGACGAACACAAGGTCAAGGCTCTTAACATCGCGCTCAATAAAATCACCGGGGCCTGGAACGAACAGCTCCTGGCTGACCTTATCGTGGATTTGAAGAGTGTCGATTTCAATGTGGATTTGACGGGTTTCGAGGCCCCGGAAGTGGAGCAGCTCTTTTCCAAAGTCCACAATAAGAAAGTCAGGGAAGATGACTTTGATGTGGATGGGGAGCTGGAGAAGCCGGCCCTTTCCAGAAGCGGCGATATCTGGCTCCTTGGTGACCACCGCGTTATCTGCGGGGACGCTACGCTGCCGGAAACCTATGCAAGGCTGATGGACGGAAAGAAGGCAAACCTGGTACTGACGGACCCGCCGTACAACGTCAATGTGGAAGAAACGGCTGGGAAAATTAAGAACGACAATATGCCGGATGATAAGTTCTACCAGTTCCTGTTCAGCGCTTTTGTAAACATGGAACAGAACATGGAATCGGATGCCTCCATCTATGTATTCCATGCCGATACACAGGGGCTGAACTTCCGCAAGGCTTTCAAAGATGCAGGGTTTTACCTGTCCGGGTGCTGCATCTGGAAGAAGAACGCCCTGGTCCTGGGCCGCAGCCCGTACCAGTGGCAGCACGAGCCATGCCTGTTCGGATGGAAACTGAACGGGAAGCATCAGTGGTATTCTGACCGTAAGCAGACGACTATCTGGGAATATGACCGTCCGAAAGCCAGCAAGGAACACCCGACCATGAAGCCGGTGGCTCTGATGGCCTATCCCATACAGAACTCATCCATGAGCCACTGCATTGTCCTCGACCCGTTCCTCGGATCCGGCTCCACCCTCATGGCCTGCCAGCAGACAGACCGTATCTGCTACGGCATCGAGCTGGACGAAAAATTTGTCGATGTCATTGTGAAACGGTACATCGAACAGGCAGGAAGTGATGGCGTATTTGTGGTACGTGGAAATGAGAAAATTCCCTATGATAAAGTGCAGAAATGACTTGCTATTATCGGCGTTCAGAGTGATATATGTACTAGCAAAACAAGGAGGTACATAGACCATGACAATCCATACCAATCTGAACGACCGAAAGGAACTGGCCAGACGGCTGATTCCATTCAACCATAACGAAAAGCTTCACTACGCGGGAACACCGACTTTTGCCTTTGAAGGGCATGGTTTCCGCATCCTGCGCAGCGGGGATATTGAATGTGATGATGAAAAGACAGAAGCAGCCATCACGACTTTCCTGCAGAACGAAAGCCTTCTGCCGATACCGGAAACAGCGCAAGAACCGGAATCAGAATCCATTTCAGTGGCAGCATCACAGGATGAACCGGATGTGATGAAAGTCAGCATCCCGGCGGACGGGATGGACGGAACGCAGATGCGCAATCTGGTGTTCATGCTCCATGCCCAGCAGTACCTGCTGAACCGGGCTGCGGAACACGACAATATCTGTGTGCCGGACGGTCTGATTGGGAATCTGCAACAGGAACCGATAACGGACCAGACTTCCTTCTTCGCCATTTATCAGAATTATGAAAAGGACGGGCATGGCTTTACCATCACGCCAGACATGGTAACGTTCTATTTTTCCCCGACCGGGAACGCAGTCAAGAACCGCGCCCTCGTGGAACTGGCCGCCTTCATGGTTTCCGCAGCAAGGAAGGCGAAACGGATCAATCCCGCCGCACGGAAACCGGAGAACGAGAAGTACTATCTGCGGATGTGGCTCCTGCGCATCGGGATGGGGACGAAAGCCAGCCACGAATCACGCATGGCTCTCCTCAAGGGACTCAGCGGCTTCAGCGCCTTCCGCTCGGAAGAAGAAGCCAGAAAGCATGCGGAACGGCAGAAAGAACGCCGGAATCAAAACCCATAAATCCTCAATTTAATTCATAATTATTCTCAAAATGGCTTGCTATTGTGTGCCTTTAGAGTGATATATAGTGTACTGAAAGAACACACGCACACATAGAAAGGACAGAGAGAATTATGAAAACACTGCACTTTGGAATCGAAATGGAAATGACAGGGATTACGAGAAACCGGGCGGCCAGCCTCATGGCCCGCTTCTTCGGAACAGAAAGCCGCCATGAAGGCGGAGCCTACGATACTTACACCGCCAAGGATGACCGGGGACGGAAATGGAAAGCTATGAACGACTCCAGCCTGATTCCGCAGAAAAAAGTGAATGGCGAAATCATGGATGCATCCACGAACTACCGCACCGAGGTAGTCAGCCCCATCCTTTCCTATGAATACATTCCCAAACTGCAGGAACTGGTGCGGACACTCCGCAAAGCCGGGGCCTTCGCCAACAAGTCCTGCGGCATCCACATCCACGTCGGGGCGGAACGCTTCACGGCAAGGACGCTGCGGAACCTCGTGAACATCATGGCTAGCAAGGAAGACATGATTTACCGCGCTCTCCAGATTAACCCTTCACGGGAACATCGGTACTGCCGGAAGACGAACACCATTTTCCTGAAGGACCTCAACCGGAAAAAGCCGGATACGCTTAGCGGCATCGCCGACCTCTGGTATCAGGAAGATCCCTACGGACGGAATCATCACTACAACAGCACCCGCTACCACGGGCTGAACCTCCACGCCACTTTTACCAAGGGAACTGTCGAGTTCCGCCTTTTCAACGGCACTTTACACGCCGGCGAAATCAAGGCCTACATCCAGTTCTGCCTGGCGGTTGCCCATCAGGCCCTGACGCAGAAGAAAGCCTCGGCACGGAAGACAGAAACAGACAACGAAAAATACGCCTTCCGGTGCTGGATGCTCCGGCTGGGACTCATCGGTGACGAATTCAAGACCTGCCGGCTCCACTTCCTCAAACACCTTACGGGCAACTCCGCATGGCGCAATGCCGCCGCTTGAAGGGAATAGCCTCACGGGCAGCTTCGGCTGCCCTTGGGGCGGTAGAAGGGCCTACCCTTCGGAAAGGATGATTGTGATGAACGAAAAATTCTACATTGCCTATGGCAGCAACATGAGCGAGGACCAGATGGCGCGGCGCTGCCCTGACGCCGCCCTGATAGGGACTGGACGGGTAGATGGGTATGAGCTTTTTTTCAAAGGCTCGCTGACCGGCTGCTACGCCACTATCGAGAAGAAGGATGATGCCTTCGTGCCGGTGGTTATCTGGCGCATCTCGCGGGCTGACGAAAAGCGGCTCGATATGTATGAGGGATTCCCAAAGTTCTACTACAAGAAAACTATTCCCGTTGAAACGGACAAAGGGGCCATCCGCAGCCTCGTGTACATCATGCATGAGGAACGGAAGTTCGGTGAGCCAATCGACTGGTACTACCGTAACATGGAATGCGACTACCGCAAGTTCGGCTTCGACCTCTCCGTCCTGCGGAAAGGGCTGACGGAAAGCAGGGCGAGGACGAAAGGCGCACGGGTGAGGCTGATTTCCATGGACGATATGCAGGCACCGCCTGCGGGGACGGAAGGCACTGTCCAGTACGTCGATGACGCCGGCACCATCCATGTGCAGTGGGACACGGGCGGCAGCCTCGGTCTTGTGCCGGGCGAGGACGAATGGGAACTTGTCGAATAATCATCAAAAAATGACTTGCTATTATGTCCATTCAGAGTGATATATATACACAACAAAAGGAACAGAAAGCGAGGAAGTTACGATGACAAGATTCGAAAAAGACTACCACGAAATGCTGAAAGGTGCAGGATTGTACATTTTACAAGGACGCAGAGCCGAAATCCAGAAGCTGAAGAAAGAACAGCGGGCCTGCAGGAACCGCTTCCGGTTCCAATGCATCCGCCAGGAGCTCAGCCGGCTGGAACGGGAATACGAAGCCCTCGAAGAACTGTACTGAGCCGTTGGGAAAGGAGGCCACAAGGCCTTCTTTTTCTTGTAGAAAAAAATGCATAAATGTCCGAAAAATAGCTTGCTATTATGTGCGTTTAGAGTGATATATATACACGACGAAGGGGACAGCCCCAAAGAACACAAAGCACATGAAAGCGAGGAATTCACCATGACAAACATCTACACGCTCCGCAACCATTTTACTCTCCGGGAATACCAGACAGCCATCACACGCGCCGATTTTGAAGCCCATTTCGAGGCCACGAAGGAAAAGGTGACCTTCACCTTCAACGGCTGGGACGGCAAAAGCTATGATGGCGAAAGCCGCACGGCGCGGGTTTACCGGACGGATGTAAAAGGCTATGAAGACGCCCGGTTCATCAAAGTCGGAAAAGGCTTGCACTACATCGAAGAAAACAGCCGGATTCTTGAAAAGGCAACGGGCGAATACCATGTCAGAGCCGAATGGCTGGTCGATGTCCTGAAGAACATAAAATAAGGAAAGCCTGAACACGGGGCCGTAAGGCCCTTTCCTTGTCAGAAAATAAAATGCATAAATCTTCGAAAAATGACTTGCTATTATGTGCGTTTAGAGTGATATATATACACGACGAAGGGGACAAGCCCCAAAGACAAAAGGCACATGAAAGCGAGGAACATAGCATGAAAACCACAACAAACCCCTACAGACTTCCACAAACGACAACACCGGAACAGCTCGAAATGAACGGGATCCATATCCTGAATTTTGGCGACCAGGTTCTCCTAGCCGGCCATTACTTCAGCAAGGGGAAGGATTACTGGTACGGAGCAGCCTACACATTCACGACTAAGGACCATACCTGCGAAGGGAAAATCAGACTGATGGCAGTCAGCGACAAACTTTTTGAAGACGATGGCCATGCCATCGAGTGGGCCATGAAACACTGAAACTGAATACGACAACAACAGGGAACCGCGTGTCGGTTCCTTTTTTGATACATTTTTTTTGAAGGAGGTGAACGGCCATGGCCATTCGCGGAAGGAAACCGAAACCTACAGCGCTCAAAGTACTGGAAGGCAATCCCGGTCATCGGCCGCTCAACAAGAAAGAACCCCTGCCCAAAGGCAGGCTGCCACGCTGTCCGGACTGGCTGGAAGACGACGCCAAGAAAGAATGGAAACGCCTGGGTAAAGTGCTGGCGGAGATGGGTATGCTGACCAACCTGGATATGATGACTTTTGCCGGCTACTGCCAGGCCTACGCCCGGTGGAAAGGGGCGGAAGAATTCATCACCCAGCACGGGGATATGGTACGGACGCCGAACGGCTATCTGCAGCAGGTGCCGCAGGTGTCCATCGCCCAGACCAATTTGAAGATTATGCTGAAGTTCTGCGAGCAGTTCGGCCTGACACCGTCCGCCCGGAGCCGCATGGTCGGGGAAGAAAATGGGGCGGAAAAAGAAACGGATGAAATGGAACTGCTGTTAAGGGGGTGACAAATTTGGCATTTGTATATAAACCGTCAGCGTTCATGCTGCCGACATCCCATTACGACAAGGACAAGGCCAACCGGGCGGTCGCCTTCATAGAGAACCTGTGCCACACGAAAGGGAAATGGGCGGGGAAGCCGTTCCTGCTCCTTCCCTGGCAGGAACAGATAGTCCGTGACCTGTTCGGCATCGTAAAGGAAGACGGAAACAGACAGTTTCTGACGGCTTATATCGAGATAGGAAAAAAGAACGGGAAAAGCGAACTAGCGGCAGCTGTTGCTCTGTATCTTCTGTATGCTGATAACGAACCAAGCGCAGAAGTCTATGGCGCCGCCTGTGATAGAAACCAGGCATCCATTGTGTTCGATGTAGCAAAGCAGATGGTGGAGATGAGCCCGGCTCTTTTGCGTCGTTCCAAGATACGGTCGGCAGGCAAGCGGATTATCAACTACCGAAACGCCGGGTTCTACCAGGTGCTTTCAGCGGAGACTGGCACGAAACACGGATTGAATGTATCCGGCCTGATTTTTGATGAAATCCACGCCCAACCGAACCGGAAACTCTACGATGTCCTGACCAAAGGCTCTGGGGATGCCCGTGAACAGCCGCTCTTTTTCATCATCACTACAGCCGGCAATGACAAGAACAGCATCTGCTATGAACTGCATACTAAAGCACTCGACATCATGCACGGCAGGAAGAGGGATTACACTTTTTATCCTGTTGTGTATGGATTGGAAGAAGGGGAGGACTGGACGGACGAAGCCAACTGGTATAAAGCGAACCCGTCTCTCGGTTACACTATCAACATAGAGCGTGTCCGGGAAGCGTACCGGAACGCCATCGAGAACCCGGCCGAGGAGAACGTGTTCAAGCAGCTGCGCCTGAACATCTGGACTTCAGCCAGTATCCGCTGGATTCCGGAGCAGGTCTACGACAAAGGCAATCTGCCTATCAATCTGGAGTCTTTACGTGGCCGGATGTGTTACGGCGGGCTGGACTTGTCCAGTACCTCAGACATCACGGCTCTCGTTCTGGCCTTCCCGCCACGGACGGAAGATGAGAAATATGTGCTCTTGCCGTTCTTCTGGCTGCCGGAAGACACACTGGAACTCCGATGCCGGCGCGACCACGTGCTTTACGATGTCTGGCAGAAGCAGGGATTCATCCAGACTACGGAAGGGAATGTCATTCATTACGGCTTTATTGAAAAGTTTATCGAACACCTGGGTGAAACCTATAACATCCGGGAAATCGCCTATGACCGGTGGAACGCTACCCAGATGGTACAGAACCTCGAAGATATGGGATTTACCATGGTTCCCTTCGGGCAAGGATTCAAGGAGATGTCGCCGCCTTCCAAGGAACTGTTCAAGCTTCTGATGGAAGGGAATATCGTCCATGGCGGCAACCCCGTCCTCAAATGGATGGCGGGAAATGTGGTCATGAGGCAGGACCCGGCCGGGAACATCAAGCCGGACAAAGAAAAATCCGTCGAAAAAATCGACGGAATCGTGGCATCCATCATGGCACTGGATCGCTGCATCCGTAACGGAACAGGCAGCGGCAGCGTCTATGATGAACGGGGCGTTATTGCATTTTAATTTTTGTTAACCAGCTACAGCAACCTGGAGTTTCAGGTCGAGGGCTTGCATGAGTTTGACGAGTGTATCGAGTTTTGGCGTTGTTTTCAGCGTTTCGATACGGGCTATCGAGGATTGGGGGATGCCACACCGTTCTGCGAGGGTGCGCTGGCTGATGCCAAGCTCCTGTCTCCGCCGGATGATGGAAGAAACAATATTGCTCACTTCTTCGATTTCTTCCATATTGCGGCGTTCTTCTTCACTGATTGCTTTTACATGATTTTTATAGTCTTCCCAAGTTCTCATTGTTCTCCCTCCTTCTGACGGATGTAATCATCACGTTCTGCCTTAGCACGGGTGATTTCCCGTTTTGGTGTTTTCTGTGATTTTTTTCGGAAATGATGGAGCAGTACATACTGGCTCTCATCATAGTAGAAATAAAAGACTCGGTTATTTCCTGGACGCAGTTCCCATATATCTTCTTCCAGGTGTTTTGTGATGTTGACTGGCAGATTGGTACCGTTTTTAGCGAGCAGGTCGATGTAGAAAAGAATCTGGTTGTACTGGATACGGGCATCTTTACTGGTTTTGCTTTTCACCCGCAAGGTTTCCAAAAAATCCCAGACTTCTGATTCACCACGCTGGTTCTCATAAAATTCAATCTTGTACATCCTAATCTCCTTTGTGTTCCTATTTAGATGATAGCATAGATGCTATCAAAAGGCAAGAGAGGCAAAGACGCATTGATCCATCATACTTTTGATTTTATTTCAGGAGGTTTCCATGCATATTCCGTTTTTATCTCAGTTCTTCAAATCAAGGGATAAACCTCAGAACTATTACATCGGTACAGACTTCCGTTACCTGTTCGGTCCGTCCACGAGCGGCAAGACGGTGAACGAGTTCACGGCCATGCAGACTACAGCTGTATATGCCTGTGTGCGTATCCTGGCGGAAACTTTAGCTGCCCTGCCGCTTCAGATGTACCGTTACACGCAGGGCGGCAAGGAACGGGTCTATGACCATCCGCTGTACCATCTGCTTCATGATGAGCCGAACCCGGAGATGACATCGTTCATCTTCCGGGAAACGCTCATGAGCCACCTGCTCATCTGGGGCAATGCCTACGCACAGATTATCCGTGACCGCCTGGGACGGGTACAGGGACTCTATCCATTGCGGCCGGACAAGATGAGTGTGTGCCGGGATGACCGGGGCCGGATTTTCTATCTGTACACCAAGACCAGTGATGAAAATCCGAGCATCAAACCGTATGGGCAGGTGGCTCTGCCAAA
This sequence comes from Megasphaera hominis, assembly GCF_014269395.1. Classification (GTDB taxonomy): domain Bacteria; phylum Bacillota; class Negativicutes; order Veillonellales; family Megasphaeraceae; genus Megasphaera; species Megasphaera hominis. The sequence continues at coordinate 76,400 of NZ_JACOGK010000001.1, read as the reverse complement.
GGAAGAAGTGCTGCACATTCCTGGTCTTGGCTTTGATGGCCTGGTCGGATATTCTCCTATCGCCATGGCCCGCAATGCCGTGGGCATGACCATGGCCTGCGAAGAATATGGCGCGTCTTTCTTTGCCAACGGGGCCAGTCCCAGCGGAGTACTGGAACACCCCGGCGTCCTGAAAGACCCGGCTAAGGTCCGGGATTCGTGGAATGCCGTCTATCGTGGCAGCGGCAATGCCCATAAGGTGGCTGTCCTCGAGGAAGGGGTGCGCCCAGATGGGCGTCATTGATAGTAGTGTTTGGTACTACCACCCACAATCATGGGTGAGTTGACCTGTCTTACCGCAAAGTGAAAGCTGATACGGGAACATAGCACGACAGGAAAGCGGTAAGTTACTCAAAGGCTAAAGGGTACGACTGAACCGCCACAACAATCGGATATGAGGTTTAAGGTATCTACTGAACGTGAGACTTGAGTGTCCATTTCCGAGGGGAATTGGGAAATTAGCCTGTTACCCATTCCGTGACTGACTGTCTTTACATCCTTCAAAGGCGGCATGATTGCGAATGTCACGGCACGAGCAGGAGAACCTGTGTTAAAGAGTCTAAAGCGGAACCGATAATTCGAGCATACCAAGCAATGACGCTAACTGGGGATACCCTAAAGGCGGATGCCGAAAGGCTATAGTCTATAGGACTTGAATACCGCCCATGGGTACGGAGCGTTCGTAGTAGTCCGAGAGAGTTAATAGCTCTTACATGGCGAAGGAACGCAGCTTATGCAACTCTAAAAGGAAAGGTGAAAGGGAGGAGAAACCTCAATGAAACCAACATCTGAAATTTTAGAACGAATGTACAGAAATTCTGAAGAGCATTCAGACGGTATCTACACGCGGCTCTATAGGTATCTTTTGCGAGAGGATATTTACATGACCGCATACAAGAACCTTTACGCAAACAAGGGCGCAGGAACTGAGGGTGTGGACAATGATACGGCTGACGGTTTTGGAAAGGAATATGTGAATCAGATTATTGATGAACTGAAAAAACAAACCTATGAGCCAAAAGCGGTAAAACGTGTCTACATTCCTAAGCGCAACGGAAAAATGCGTCCATTAGGTATTCCGTCATTCAGAGACAAACTGATACAGGATGCGATACGGCAGATACTTGAAGTAATCTATGAGCCTGTTTTCAGTACTCATTCGCACGGATTCAGACCGAATAGAAGCTGTCACTCAGCGCTGAAAGAAATCAGCCGTTCTTTCCGCAGTACGAAATGGTTTGTCGAGGGAGACATTAAGGGATGCTTTGACAACATTGACCACACGGTTCTGCTGAATCTGCTTTCTGAGAAGATTAAGGACAGCAAGTTCATAAATCTGATAGGAAAGTTTCTGAAAGCGGGCTACATGGAAAATTGGGAGTACCACAAGACATACAGCGGAACTCCGCAGGGCGGCATTCTTTCCCCGATTCTTGCAAATATATATCTGCATGAGTTGGACAAGAAAGTAGAAGCCATGCAGAAAGAATTTAATGCGCCTGCTGATTATGCCTATACACCTGCATACGGCAAAAAGGTGAGAGGAATTGTCAAATTGCAAAAGCGTTACGGCGAATGCGTTGATGAAGCGGAAAAGAAAGAACTGTTAAAACAGATTCATAAGCTTGAAGTGGAAAAGCGCAGATTGCCATACAAGGACGCTTCCGACAAGAAAATCGCCTATGTACGCTATGCTGATGATTTTATTATCGGTGTCAGCGGAAGCCGTGAGGATGCGGAGCGTATAAAGCAGGAGCTTACGTTGTTTGTGGCAACAAGATTAAAACTGGAATTGTCTGACGAGAAAACAAAAATCACGCACAGTTCCGGCAATGCTCATTTTCTCGGATATGACATCAACGTGCGCAGATGTCAGGAATCCAAAAGGAAAACCAATGGGGTTTTACAGCGGACGCTTAATAACTCTGTGGAATTGCTTATTCCCATGGAGCGGATTGAGAAGTTCATGTACGACCGTGAGATTGTCATTCAAGGTAAGGACGGCAAACTCATCCCATGGCAAAGAAACTCAATGGCGGGTCTTACTGACCTTGAAATTGTAGATACCTATAACTCGCAGACTCGTGGAATCTGTAATTATTACTGCATAGCCAGTAATTTCTCAAAGCTGACGTATTTCGTTTATCTGATGGAATACAGCTGTCTGAAAACACTTGCTAAGAAGCATAAAACCAGAATATCAGGCATAAAGAGGATATTCAAGTGCGGAAAGTCGTGGGGCATTCCTTATAAAACGAAGAAAGAGAAAAAGCGCATGATGATTGTGAAATTCTCGGACTTCAAACGAGGAACTGTCTTTGACGAACCAAGCATTGATACGGTGAAGAACCATATCCATTTCAACACAAGAAATTCTCTTGAAGCCAGGTTGAAGGCTTGTAAATGTGAATTATGCGGTGCGGAAGGTGATGGCATTGCTTTTGAAATTCATCACATCAACAAGATGAAAAACCTCAAAGGTAAGGAGCAATGGGAAATGGCGATGATTGCAAGAAAGCGGAAAACACTTGTTGTTTGTAAAGAATGCCATAAGAAAATCCATCATTCGTCATAGTGTAAATGGAAAGCCGTGTACATCGAGAGGTGTAAGCACGGTTTGGGGAGAGGCTTGTGCAAACCGACATTGGAAACAATGCACGGCGGCACTTGCCTACTCTACATGAAATATCAGCAGATCGGCATCCCCCCGGAAGAGGCACAGTTCCTGGAAACACGGAAGTTCCAGCTGGATGAAATTGCCAGACTGTACCGCATCCCGCCGCACATGATTGGCGATTTGGAGAAAAGCTCCTTCAATAATATCGAACAGCAGTCCATGGAATTCGTGAAATACACGCTGGACCCCTGGGTCATCCGCTGGGAGCAGGCTATGCAGAAAGCCCTGTTCCTGCCGGAAGAGAAGAAGCAGTATTTCCTGAAGTTCAATGTGAACGGCCTCATGCGCGGCGACTACGAGAGCCGCATGACCGGCTACAGCATCGGCCGGCAGAACGGCTGGCTGTCCGCCAACGATATCAGGGAGATGGAAGACATGAATCCCGTGCCGGATGAGGAAGGCGGCAACCTGTACCTAGTGAACGGCAGCATGACCAAGCTCAAGGATGCCGGGGCTTTTGCCAAGGGCGATCAAAGGCTGTCATCAGATTGAGTTTCCCAGGCACTCCTGTATAATGGAAGTATCGAATGATACTTTTATGGAGGCGATGTTATGAAACGGTACAAGAAAAGACTCGTTTTGCTGGTGGCTGTATTCATGATGTGGTGTTTCGGCTCAGTAGTAATGGCATACTATGATGCGACACCACGTATCGTGTCTAAGCTTCAAGGAGCATGGTATGATGCAGATGGTAATGTTGTCTTGGATTTCAAAGGTAACACTGTCAATGGCTGTGCTATTGTAGGAGCATACCACCCGGCTGGAGGTGGATCAAATTTCAGCTGCATTATTCGTATAATTGAAGCGGATGGTTATCGAGATTTGCCAGTTATTGGTGAAAATTTGCAAAAAGACAGCTATCATGCGCATGTTATCCTAAACGGAGATAATATGGATGAGCGGAAAGGCATACTGCTCATGAGAACAAAAGCAGCAAAGTATTATGAGTCTGTTGGTGGCATCGGACTTGATATGCCGGAAAAAGAAGTGCTGGCTAAGTATGGCAAGCCAGATAAAATTCAGAACCTGAAACCTTGGAAAAATTTAGACACATGGCAATATCAGAAGCTTGGATTGGAACTGACCATGAGACATCAGCGCGTTTGGATTATTAAAATATATCAGAACGGCAATCGCCATTTTGACAGGACTGGTTTTGACTGTGCCAATGCACCGTATGAATTCAAATCGGCGTATGGATTTAATCGGGTTCCAAGAGCCGGACAATACGGGGCGTACAGTGTGGGGCATGAAGAGTATATGTGGTTTGACAATTATCCAAACAGCATAATCTTGTCCATGTTCAATAATTAAAAATTTCTATTCAATATATTGGCACCTAGCAGTGAAAACTGCCAGGTGCTTTTCTTTTGCTTGGACGGGGGTGGAACATGAAACATAAATTTTGGAGATGGGTGACCAATGAAGCGCCTGATGCCTTTGGCAGTGATAGGACGCTGTACCTGGACGGCCAGATTTCGGACGAGACCTGGTGGGGCGATGAAGTGACGCCGAAGGCTTTCAAGGATGAACTGAACGCGGGCAGCGGCGACATCACTCTCTGGATCAACAGCCCGGGCGGTGACTGTTTTGCTGCCGCCCAGATTTATAACATGCTCATGGATTATCCGGGGAACGTCACCGTTAAGATTGATGGCCTGGCGGCCTCGGCAGCCTCGGTCATTGCCATGGCCGGGACGAAGGTCTGCATGTCGCCAGTGGCCATCCTGATGATTCACAATCCGGCGACACTGGCTTACGGGGACAAAGCCGAAATGGAAAAGACCATCGGTATGCTGAGAGAGGTCAAGGAGAGCATCATCAACGCCTATGAAATCAAGAGCGGCCTGGCCCGCACGAAGATTTCGCACATGATGGATGATGAAACATGGCTCAATGCCCGCAAGGCCGTGGAACTGGGCTTTGCCGATGAGATTCTCTTTGACAAGAACGAAGAAGATCAGGAGTCTGCCGCCATGCTGTACAGCCCGGTTACGGTGACGAATTCCTTTGTACAGAAAGTAAAACCGAATAAACCTTTACAGAAAGTGCCAGCCGCTGATTTGGAAAAACGGCTGGCACTGCTCATTCATTGACAGGAGGAAATAAACAATGGATACGATTTTAGCACTGCGCGAGAAACGCAAGAACCTCTGGGATGCGGCGAAAGCCTTCCTGGATACGGCACGTGACGATAACGGCATGATTTCTGCGGAAGATGCCGCCCGTTATGACAAGATGGAAGCGGATGTAGTGAACCTGGGAAAAGAAATCGACCGCCTGGAACGCCAGCAGCGTATGGATGCCGAAATGGCAAAACCCACGAGCGTTCCCATTACCGAACAGCCGGGTTCTCCCCAGACGGAAAATGAGAAGAAGGGCCGCGCATCCAATGCCTACCAGAAGGCTTTCTGGGACAGCATCCGCCATAAGAACTTCATCGATGTGCAGAATGCCCTGAGCGTGGGTACCGATGCCGATGGCGGTTATCTGGTGCCGGATGAATTCGAGCATCAGCTCATCGACAAACTCCAGGAAGAAAACTTCTTCCGCAGCCTGGCAACAGTCATCCACACCAGCGGCGACCGCAAGATTCCTATCGTGACGGGCCACGGCGAAGCCGCCTGGATGGAAGAAAACGGCCTCTATCCGGACAGCCAGGATACCTTTGGCCAGCAGTCTATCGGGGCGTACAAGCTGGGTACGGCCATCCGTGTGTCGGAAGAACTTCTGAACGACAGCGTCTTCGACCTGGAAAGCTATATCGCCGGCGAATTCGCCCGCCGTATCGGCACCAAGGAAGAAGAAGCCTTCCTCACGGGCGATGGCAAGAGCAAGCCGACCGGCGTGTTCCCGTCTGCGGAACTTGGCGTTACGACGAATGGGGTTTCCATCACTTTCGATGACGTCATCGACCTGTATCATTCCCTGCGCATCCCGTACCGCCGCAAGGCCGTATGGCTTCTGAATGATTCCACCATCAAGGCCCTGCGCAAGGTCAAGGACAACAACGGCAACTATATCTGGCAGCCGTCCGTTACGGCCGGCACTCCGGATACCATCCTGAACCGTCCCTGCTACAGCACATCCTTCGCTCCGGAACTGGCTGCTGGGAACCGTCCGATTCTCTTCGGCGATTTCAGCTACTACTGGATTGCTGACCGGGAATCCCGCTCCTTCAAGCGCCTCAACGAACTGTATGCAGCCAACGGCCAGATCGGCTTCCTCGCCAGCCAGCGCGTCGATGGTATGCTGATGCTGAAGGAAGCGGTCAAAGCCCTCGAAGTGAAAGCGAAGGCGTAAGCCATGCTGGTCAGCCTGGAAGAAGTCAGGGAATATCTGCGGATTGACGAGGATGACACATCGAATAATGACGTCATCCTGTCATCCCTGGAAACGGCCCAAGCGCTGTGCCTGGACCTGGCCCGCTGCGAGGAAGCGGATGCCGAAGAGAATCCCGTCGTGTTCCATGAAGCCATTCTCTATGCCGCCGCCTTTTTGTATGAGCATCGGGAAGAAGCGGATTATTCCGGCCTGCTGAAGATGCTGCGGTGGCTGCTGTTCGGTGTGCGGCGGAGTGCTTTTTAGGGGGAATCATTATGCAGACAGGAAAACTCAACAAACGGGTACAGATTATTAGCCAGAAAGCACAGACTGACGATTTGGGGTTCGATACGTTACAAGATGTAGTTCATTGTACCTGTTGGGCTTCTATCGAGCCGGCCCGTGGCAAAGTGTTCTATGAGATGGAGCGCAAGGCGGATACGGAGTACAGCAAAATCACCATCCGCTGGCGGCCAGGTATCACCCATGATATGAAAGTGAAGTATCAGAATCATCTGTATGACATCGATATCATCGTAGATCCGTACATGCGTCATGAAGCTCTGGAATTGTACTGTACGGAAGAAATCAGGGGGCAGGACAATGAGCAACAGTGAATTTGATATTAAGGGAATAGACGAATTGTCCGGCAAACTGCTGTCTGCCATCGAGGAATTTCCGGGGACGGCCGAAAAGGGACTGGTGACGATTGGCAACAAGCTCAAGAAGGAATGCGTGAACCAGACCCCGGAAGGCAGTACGGGCAAGCTGAAGAAGGGATGGAAACATAAAGTGAAAGGCTTCAATGGTTCGGAGCTGACCTACGAGCTGGTCAACAAGCACCCGGTCCATCACCTGCTGAACAGCGGGCATGTCAAGAAAACGCCCGGCGGCAGGACTGTCGGTTACTACGAAGGACAGCACTACACGGAAAAAGCCGTGAAATTGTTTGAATCGCAGGACCTGCAGCCCGGCCTTGAGAAACTCACGAAGAAACTCATCCGGAAGGCGGGAGGCACATGATTCATGATATCGACATCCTGCAGGCCGTACAGCAGAAGCTGAAAGAGCGGTTCCCGTATCTCGTGTATCTGCAGGAAGTAAAGGAAGGATTCCGGCCGCCCGCATTTTTCCTGAAATCCATGACGGTCACTTCGCCGCAGGGCGGTCAGGGAGTATACCGGGATACGGATATTTACATCACCTATATACCACAGAAACAGGCAGCCAGCACATCCATATATGGAGTACTGGCTGCCGTTGAAGACCTGTTCCGTGACGGGATTGCCGTCCAGGACAGGTTTTTTGCTGTCGCGTCCATGAGCGAGGAACTCATCGGTGAGGACAACGATGGCGGCCGGGTAACGCTTACGCTGAATTATTATGATTCGGCAGAGGAAAATGATGAAGCCGAACTCATGGAAATCTTGCATCAGCGGTACAAGGGAAAGGAAACGATAACGGATGAAAATGCCATCTATTAATATCGCGTTCAAGGAAAAAGGCATCAGTGCGATTGAACGGAGCGAACGCGGCATTGTCCTGATGATTCTGAAGGAAGAAACGCTGCCTTCCGAAATGGAAGTGAGCCTGTACACGGCAGATGATATTCCCAAGGAACTGTCGGACAGCAACCGGGAACAGTTGGAACTGGCTCTGCGGGGTTATGTGAACAGTCCGAAGAAAGTCATTGCGGAAATCATCAGCAGCGAAACCGAGGACTATACGGATATCCTGAAAATCATCGAGAACAAACGCTTCGATTATCTGGTTATCCCGGATATTGAAACGTCGCATATTGATACCATCGCCACCTGGGTCAAGGGGATGCGTACCAATAAAGACAAGATGATAAAGGCCGTGTTGCCGGAGTGTACAGCAGATACGGAAGGGGTCATCAACTTCGTCAACAAGACTATCCAGACCCGGACGAAAACGTACACGACGGCCCAGTACTGCAGCCGCATTGCTGGCATCATTGCCGGGACGCCCATGACGATTTCCTGTACTTACGCGCCGTTGCCGGAAGTTATCGGTTGCGATGTCTGGACGAAAGAGGAAATGGATACCATGACGGGTGCGGGGAAGCTGTTCTTTTTCTTTGACGGCGAAAAAGTGAAACTGGCCCGGGGCATCAACTCCCTGGTAACGACCGTCCAGGACAAGGGGACGAGCTTCCAGAAAATCAAACTCGTGGATCTGATGGATATGATGCACGACGATATCCGCACGACGGCCCAGGACCATTATCTCGGCAAGTATGCCAACAGTTATGCCAACCGCTGTTTGCTGGTAACGGCTATCCAGGGCTATCTCGACCAGCTGGCCCAGGAAGGACTACTGGAACAGGACCAGAACAACGCCTATATTGACGTGGAATCCACGAAAATCTGGCTGGAATCCAACGGCAAATATACCAAAGAGGAACTGGCGGATATGTCTGAAATGGACATCAAGCTGGCTAATATCGGCAGCAATGTGTTCATCTCCGTCAAGGCATCGCTCCTGGATGCCATGGAAGATGTCACGATTACGATCAATATCTGAGGAGGTGAAGCCGGATGAACAGTATGGAAGCCAAACGGGTCATGAATGGCAAGTACGCCGACCTGTATATCGATGGCGACCTCATGGCGGAAGCCACCGCTTTTAAGGCTGAAGTCACGCTGACTAAGGAAGAAGTGAAGATGCTCCGCCATGTGGGCAAGGGCTACAAGGTCACCGGGTATGACTGCAAGGGCGAATTGAAGCTCCACAAAGTCTCCAGCTACATGATCAGGAAGATGAACGACAACATCAAGGCGGGTAAACAGACCGTGGTGACTATTGTATCGGTTCTTGATGACAAGGATGCCATCGGCAGTGAACGAATCGTCATCAAGGACGCCACCTTCGACAGCCTGATTCTGGCAGACTGGGAAGTGGACAAGATGGGCGAGGAAAGTTACAGCTTTACTTTCTCGGACTGGGATTTACTGGATTTAGCATAAGGAGAAAATGACTATGAATATGGTAGACAGGCTGCTGAAAGCAGACGTAGTAAATAAACTGGCCGAACGACCGACTAAAAAGGTGAAGATGGAGCGGCTCTCGAAGCTGTTTGGCTTTGATTTCGTTATTACGCTCAGGGCCATCGATCCGGAACGCTATGCCGACATCCAGAAAATGGCCGTGGATTTTACGAACGGCAATGCCGATAATGTAGACATTTACCAGATGCAGACCCAGACGCTCCTGGCGGGCATCGCTGATCCCGATTTCAAGAACAAAGAATTGATGGAAAAGTTTGGGGTAGTCCTTCCGGGCGACATCATCCGGAAACTGTTCCTGGCGGGAGAAATCGCTGACCTTACGGCGCAGATTACTGAACTCAACGGTTACACTACGCAGAAAAAAGCGGATGAAGCCATAAAAAACTGATCCGGACCGATGGCGAAGTGCAGGCGATGTATCTCCTTTTCCGGGACCATCACCTGCTGCCGTCAGCGGTCATGAAATTGGGATACGGGGAACGACAGGTGTTGTATGCTTTTGTGCGGTATGAGATAGAAGAACGGAATAAAAAAGAGCCTTTGCTATAGCTTGAAGGCTCTTTTCATAATTTCCGTTTATTAAATAGCTGTAGTATCAACAAGTTGGCATACCAATAGAGATTTCGGTAACTTTATTCTTCTCATTAACCGTAAAGGTCAAATCAATCTCAAAACTTCCGTAAGTATACCTTGTTGTGTTATCTAATGTGGATTTGCGTGTGCTGTCTGGTGCACCATATTTTGTAAATATTTTATCCAAGGAGTCGCCAACTGATATTCCTTTAGGGGTCGTTAATGCTATTCCGTTCTTACCTTTATTTGTGGTAACTGAAACGCACCAGATTTTATTGCCGATAACAATTATTCTGGCATTGTTAAAATACAACACCATGGGATTCGTTGCAGGACCACCTTGAATAGCTGGTTTTGTCATATTGCCAAATAGAGAATTTAGTTCATTCATATCAAATGGGCTTTTTAAGCCTAAGGGGCCAATTTTGCATTCGGTTAAATAGTTATTCTGAGTAACATAATATGCCTGTGAAAATGATGGGCACACAATAGGTATCAAAAAAACAGCCATAAGTATAATTATTTTTTTAATTTTTGTCATTGGTAAGCCAGCTCCTTTAGGTAAGAAAAATCTTATTTTAAAATAACTTGGATTTTATTTCCTCAATTTATTACTAACCAAATATATTATTCCATCATTTTTCTGTACATTGGTAGCTGTAAAAATCATATCTGTATTTTGGCCTTCCCATGTAAACAAACCATTCTTAAACTCTGGAGTTCCATATAATTGTTCCAAAGGAGAAATCATAGCAGAGTATCCGCCAAATATCGGAATACGTATTGCTCCCAGTTTTTGATTAAAAAACACTGCGAATACCAAAACGGGTCCTCGCAAATACATGCATCCATTTGCATTTTTAATACTTACTGCATATTGTTCGCTTCCATGATTATTTCCCAGATATTTTGTTTGATGACTGCTCGTAACTTCGTTTAAACTTTCTCCCCAATATAAATCGGCAAATCCGCCCGGATCGTTTTTCATTGTGCCAGCATTCGCATTAACATACGAAATTGCTGGACACACTAACAGTATGAAAAATGCAAATATTGATAATAACCTTATTTTACTTTTACCTATCATTGTGAAGACCTCCTTCATGAATTTTAATAATATATAAAAATAATTGGATATTTTAAAACGTAATTTAAATTTTGCAATATATTCATTTATATCAAAACACGTGGCTTAAGCGTTTTTTTTGAATTATTTAAATTTATTATAATCTTTTTTGCTAATGTAGACAAACTGAGAAAGCGAGGTGAGACAGCATGGCCAATAACGTCATCGATGCGGCTATCCGGCTACGGGATTTATTCACGCCGACCGTGAAAAGCGTAAATGCCAGCCTGGATACAATGAAAACTCAGATGGCAGCGGCGAAGCAGTCGGTCAGCGGTCTGTCGGGGAAACTGACAGAGCATGAACGCATCCAGAAACGGACGGCGAAAAGCATCGAGCAGACAGGCGGCAAGATTTCCGGCCTGTTAGATAAGTTCGCCCTGCTGTCCGCTCCGATTCTGGCTGTTGCGACGGCCGGTTTCAAGCTGAACAGCGATTTCACCAATGGCCTGGCCAAAGTGTCTACCCTGGTAGATACGACTGTAGTATCCATGGACAAAATCAAAGAGGAAATCCGGAGCGTCAGTGATGAAACCGGGGCCGGCGTAGCCGACCTTTCGGAGTCCGTCTATCAGGCAATTTCGGCAGGTGTTGATGCCGGTCATGCTGTCAGCTTCGTAAAGGACATGACCATTGCTGCTAAAGCCGGATTCACAGATACGACGACTGCCGTCAATGGCGTTACGACCGTTCTCAACGCCTACGGAAAATCGGCAGAAGAAGCAAGCCATATCACGGACCAGATGTTATTGGCGCAGAACTTCGGCAAGACCTCGTTCGGCGAAATGGCCCAGTCCATGGGCAACGTCATCCCGATTGCTTCGCAGCTCAACGTTACTACGCAGGAACTCTTTGGCTCCATCGCTGTCCTCACCAAGAACGGTATTGCTACGAGCGAGGCCATCACGGGACTCAAGGCGGCCTACAGCAATATTTTGAAACCGTCCTCAGAAGCCGCGAAACTAGCTCAGTCCCTTGGTCTGGAATTCAACGCCGCTCACCTTCAGAGCGTGGGCTGGGTGAAGTTCCTGGATGAAGTGAAGCGGGCCACAGGCGGTGATGCCGAACAGATGGCGCAGCTCTTTAGTTCTGTCGAGGGCCTTAACAGCATCCTCGTCCTTACGGGCAAGGGAGCCGGGGACTTCGACAAGGTCATGAAACAGATGGCCGACTCCGCGGGTATGACGCAGGAAGCCTACGAGAAGATGCTGACCCCGTCCGAACAGATGCAGATTGCCATGAACCAGCTGAAGAACGCCGGGATGGACCTGGCGGTGTCCTTTACGCCGTACTTCAAGGCCATGTCCCTGCGCGTCAAGGAACTGGCGGCCTGGTTCCGTTCCCTTACGCCGGAACAGAAAGCCCTCATCGGACAGGTCGCTTTCGGTATCGTAGCCTTTCAAATGTTTGGTTCTACGTTAGGAAGAATTCTTACAGTAGGCGGCAAGGCTTACGGTACTTTTACCTCTATTGCCACGGGCATCAGCAAGGCCGGGAGCGTGTCCAAATATTTATCGGCACAGTTTAAGGGCATCATCCCGGTAGTAAAAGGCATCGGTCTGGTTGCTAAAGGACTGGGAAGTACGTTCCTTTCAGTCGGAAAACTCGTCATCACAGTCATCCGGGCAGTCGGCGCGGCGGCGATGGCCAATCCTATCCTGCTTGTCATTGCGGCTATCATTGCAGGCTTGTATCTTCTCTGGAGCAACTGGGACACGGTATCCCAGTACATCGAAGGGGCTGTCCAGGCTGTGTCGGAAGCGGTAGATGCCGGGATGCAGCGGCTTACTTCAGCATGGGACGGGGCGATGGAAAGCATTGGCAGTACGGCATCCGGCATCTGGGAGAGCATCAAGGGGACTTTCCGCAGCGGCGTGAACTGGGTCATGGACCAGGTGAACGGACTCATATCCAGCATCAACGGCCTTTCGATTGATATCCCGTCTCTGACGGGCGGGACGCCGACTCATGTGGGATTCAATATTGAACCCATCAGCCATTTTGCCAAAGGCGTTGAAAACTTTGGCGGCGGCTTTGCTGTCATCAACGAAGACCGCCGGGGCGAGCTGGTCCACCTGCCCAATGGCAGTACCGTGGTTCCTCATGACGAAAGCATCCGGCAGGCCATGAGTGCAGGCGGTCATTCTATCACTATCCGCATCGATACGATGAACGTTCGCAGCGAACAGGACATCGATGCTATAGCCGATAAGCTGGTGGAAAAAATTCGGCTGTACGGCATGAACCGCATGAAAGGAGCGACAATCTGATGGCATCATTTCTCGAATCGATTCTGAACGCCATTGGGCAGGCATCACAGAATCTGACGATTTCCCTGTCCGCAGGTAGCTCTGTCGTGACCTTTCCCGTGCTGCCGGCAGAACTCATGGTAGCTGTTAATACGAACCATGGCACGGTGAACATCAATAATTACGGGGACTATCTCATGAAAGGCAAGACCGGGCTGAAGTCTTTGACGCTGTCCGGTTTTTTTCCTGCCCAGGATTATCCTTTTGCTTATGCCAGCATGTCGCCTTATACCTGCATTTCTATGCTGGAAGCCATGCGTACTGGCGGTGAGGTCTGCCAGCTCACCGTATCGGATACGCCGCTTTCCATGCCCTGCCTGATCAGTTCCTTCAAGTTCGGGGAAAAGGACGGCAGCGGCGATGTGTATTACGAACTGGGACTGATGGAATACCGCTATGTCGAAGCCGACACGGCGTCTGCCAAGACGGATAAAACTACGGGCCTTGCCAAACGGCCGGAATCGTTCTGGCAGAAGATGAAGAAGAACATCACCTATTATCCAGGCGACAGCATCGGAAATGTCGTGGGGCGGGCCATCGGGAAATCGGTCACGCTCAATAACGAGCAGTTTTCCAAATTCCAGGTCTACCGCAGCATCATTCGCAACGGCGGACTCAAGACGGGCGACATTATCCGTCTGACGACGATGAACCTGAAAAGGAATGAAGCTAATGTTCCAGTTAGTAAAGATCAATAAACAGGATACGGAGACCCGGCAGGACGGGAAGAAAAATGAGCAGCCGAAACACACGGACTTGTCAGTTTACGTCATTTCCTATACCTGGTCCGGCGATGTGGAGCAGGCCGGGCGCAAGTTGGAATTCGATATTGCCTATACCACGAAAGACAAAGACTGGACGAATGCCGTCCTGGAATTGGGGGATGAAGTTCAGTTTTCCTTCCTGGATGATAAAACCCAGGAGACGTTCCCGGTTTTCCAAGGGCGCATCTTTTCCCGGAGCCGGGACAGCGAATCCTATACCATGCATTTCGTGGCCTTCGACAATATCATCTATCTGGCTAAATCCCGCATTACCCGCAAGTACGCCAATGTGACCGTGGCCGATGCTATCCGGCAGACAATTCACGATTTTTCTGTTGAAGCTGGGACGATGCCGGATTTATCAGTCGTGTGCAGCTTCATCGCCGATGATATCTCGGCAACCGATGCTATCAAGCAGGCCCTTTCCTATCAGGCTGCTCAGGATGGCAAGGGTTACCACATCTATATGACGGACGGGAAGTTCAACGTGGTCTGCACGAACGACCAGGTAGTGGAAAACTTCCTCATCAGTGATGAAACGAATCTCACCGGGGCATCCGTGTCCGAGTCCATTGAGGACATGGTATCCAAAGTCATCGTGGTGGACAGCACGGGCCAGACGAAAGGCGAGATGCCAAACAACACGGACATCCAAAAGTTTGGTACCATCCAGGCCATCTGCAAGGCCGATTCTAAGCAGGACGACGCCAGCCAGGCGCGGGCCATGCTCAAGACCGTGGCCCATGATATGTCTGTCCATGCCCTGGGACACATCCAGTGCATTGCCGGATTTTCCGTGGACATCCAGGAAGAACAGCTCAAAGGGCGGTTTTTTATCAAGTCCGACAGCCATCGGATTGAAGGCAACAAGCACATCATGGACTTGAATTTGGTATTTAACAAGCTCCTTACCGATCAGAAACAAGAACTCGACAGTGCGTCCTATAATGCCAACCCGGATTATATGCCGCCTGCGACAACATCTTCTGGTACTTCCTATACGGGAAGCGGCATGGCAGCGAGTGGCGATACCATTGACCAGTGTATGTCCAGTTTTGACGGGACGGTATCTCCTTATGGCTCAGAAGGCTGTGTGGACCGGGCAACCATTGCGGCGGCCGGATATTCGCCCTTTGCCGCTCAGGAATACAATAACAACGTCAAAGGGTGCGACCAGCTCCGGGCCGATGCCGAAGCAAAGGGGCTGGCGATTCCCTACGACCCGTCGCAGCTGGAGAAAGGCGACATCATCATGTACAACCGCTACAGCAAGCCGGACCCGAACTGGCATGTGGTGGTCTATGACGGCAGCGGCGGCTGCTGGGGCAACAGCTCTAATGTGTACGGATGCTTCCATCATTACGAAGGCAGCATCGATATGGGGAGCGACTATTACCCGGCGACCATCATCAAGACATCCAGGGGGTGACGGGAAATGCAGAAAAATCCATATATCAGTCTGCTGAACCTTATGGAACAGGTCTCCCGGAGCAGCAACAGCCCGTCCATCCAGATTGGTGAGATTCTCCAGTCCCCACCGGATATCAAGGTGAAATACAACGGCATCGTCCTGACGAAAGAGGAACTGTGGATTTCCCATTACCTTCTGACGGGCTACGGCAGGACCGCCAGGGGCCATCTGGTATCGGCGACCCAGAACCGGGCAGGCGGCAGCGGGGACGCGGCCTACCAGTCGCATAACCATGATATTGATAACGACTATACCGATTCGATAATTACCACGGACACACTGAAGCCGGGCATGAAAGTCGCCATCATGCCCATGCTGGTGAACGGGAAAATCCAGCAGTATGTGATTCTGGACGAGATTGTGAGGTTGGATGGATATGGCTGATCCTTTTGTGGCCTTGGCATCCGGAGCGGATGCCAGTACCAGAGAAACATTGCCGCTCCTTTCGGAATACGGCTATAACTTTGAAAAGCATCGGTTCCGCTATGACGAGAACGGGAACAATATCACCGTGACGGAAGATGAAGCCCTCAAGGTGTGGATTTATAAGGCTCTGATGACGGAACGCTACCGGTATCTGGCCTATCACGATGAGTACGGTATCACTATCGAGCCTTATCAGGGAACGATGCCCAACAACGTCTATACGGCAGACCAGATCCGGCAGAATATCCGGGAAGGGCTTGCCGTCAATCCCTATATCGCCCGGATCAACCGGGGGGATGTGGAAAAGCGGGAAAAAGATGATTTGTTCATTGTCGTGGATGTGACATCCATTTACAGTGATGAAAGCATCACGATTACCGCAGAAAGGAGCCTTGCATGAGCAATTTGTTTGACACCCAGACGAAAGACCAGATTGAAAGCCGCATGGTGCAGACCTTGCACACGCTGACCGATACGGACAAGACCTCGATTGAAGGCTCTTTTGCCCGTGACATGATTGATACCAATGCCGTGGAATTCGAGAACAGCTATGCCGAGATGGCTATGCTGCGGGACGCCGCTTTTGCCGAAACCGCATGGGGCGACTATCTGACGCTGCGGGCGGAAGAATTTGGCATCCAGCGGAAACAGGCCGTGAAGGCCAATGGGAAGGTGACGGTTACTGGGCAGTCCGGGGCCTACATCATCCGCGGCAGCCTGTTCCAGACGAAAGACGGGTCGCGGTTCTACACCACGGAGTCGGCAACGATTCCGGCGGATGGAACCGAAGTGGAAATCGCTGTCCAGGCAGGTGATACAGGCGTAAGTGGAAATGTGGCACCGGGTACAATTACGGAAATTCCCTATTCCATTCCCAACGTGTACAGTGTGACCAACCAGGAAAAATGCACGGACGGGGCCGATGAGGAAACAGATGTCGCATTATTGGCAAGACTTCTGTTCCGTGTCCGTCAGCCCATTACGTCTGGCAATGCCAACCATTACCGTTCCTGGGCCATGTCCGTGGACGGGGTGGGCAACTGCAAGGTTATCCCGCTCTGGAATGGGAACGGTACGGTGAAAGTCATCATCGTGACGGCGGAGAATGAATCGGCATCGGATGAGCTGATTCAGAAAGTGGCTCAGTATATCGAGTCCCAGCGTCCCATCGGGGCTACTGTGACCGTAGTGTCTCCTGCGCCAATCTCCGTGGACATCACGGCGGAAGTGTACGGGACGGCCAATGTGGAAGCGGTGACGGCAGCCGTATCGGCTTATTTCAAGAACACCGGCTTCAACTTGTCCTACGTCAGCCTGGCCCAGATTGGCCGGTTGATCCTGGGCGTGAACGGGATTACAGATTATCGGAACCTGAAACTTAACGGGAAGGCCGACAACATCAGCCTAACCAATGAACAGATTCCCGTGGCGGGGAAGGTGGTGCTGAACCTTGTCAGCGAATGAGTGGATGCGCCAAAGTGAAATTGATGTCTTGGATTATCTGCCCAGGTTCCTGGCGAAAGACCCGATGTTTAAAAAGACGGCGGATACGTGCAGCACGGAGCATAACCGGTTACGGCTGGCGCTGCAGGACCTGGCGGACAACTTCTTCGTGAACACGGCTACCTGGGCGCTGCCGCTGTATGAGTCGTTTCTTGGTATCAAGCCCGGCGACGGGGATACGGACGAATTCCGCAGGCAGCGGATTCTCTTTAAATTGCAGCATGTAGATGTGTCCACGGTGGACTTCATGAACTCCATCATCAATATGTACAGTGTGGGGCATATCGAGGAAGTGAATGAAGAATATTATTTCAAGGTGTACTGCATTATGAATGACGAGGATACGGAGACGCTTTCGAAGCTGATTGCGCAGCTTGATATCTACAAGCCGGCGCACCTGGGCTATGCTATCTATCTGGGCTATTCCTGGAACGGAAAAATTCACTGGAATGGCGAAGCCACATTCTCGACGGCGACGATTGTATCCGGGAAAGGAGTGATGGCAAATGCCTGAGTATATCAAGGAGAAGTGGTCGGCAGATTTTCCCGACCGGGCCGGGCAGGAAGTCCGGCCTGCAGAATCGGTAGATAATACCTTGGATTATGATGTGCTGTTCCCGCAGTATCTTTCAGAAGACCCGGTAGTCTTTAACCAGCAAAACAAGACCGTGTCCCAGCTGGTTAGCAATGACGCCCGTCTTTATGAACGGATTTCCGCTACGGCGGCTGACATCAATGCTCATCTGACCGATGCCAAGGCCCATGTCAGCGGCATCAGCGGCAATGCGGCCAGTGCTTCGAAACTGCAAACGGGACGGAAAATTCACCGTGTGTTGTTTGACGGTACGAAGGACATAAATCTGCCTGATTTCAGCGGTTGCGGCGAAAAGACAGCGGGACAAAGCGGTATGGTTCCGTCACCGGTTGCAGGGAAACTGAATACGGTCCTGCACAGCAATGGCAGCTGGGGTAAGGTTACCTATGCCGATATGGATGAGGAAGCCGTGGCTAAGATTCAAGCCTGTCCGTTCCCTGTCAATGCCGTCTACATCTCCACAGACGGGAAGAATCCTGCTACCTACTGGCCGGGAACGACCTGGGTGGCCTTTGCCATGGGGCGGTGCCTGATCGGGGCCGGGGCGGCAGACAGCGGAACCATGTACAAGGCTGGGGATAAGCTGGGAGAAGAAAAACACACCCTTACGATTCCGGAAACTCCGGCGCATGACCATACGGTCGGAAATAGCGGAAATCATCGTCACTGGTCCTGCGGCGCGCTTCCCAGAAATTTCCAGTGGGACGCCTGCGATGGAAATGACGCGCCTGTGGCGGTAGGCTATGGCGATGGTTGCTGGCACGGCAACCAGGTGGACGGGCATACGTCCTGGGATGGGAATCATTCCCACAGCCTTTCACGGACAGGAGGCGGCCAGGCGCATAACAACATGCAGCCGTCCCTTGTCGTTTACATGTTTCAGCGGACAGGATAGGGAGGTGAACAGTATGGCTGAATGGGTACAGATGGCGGGTTCCCTGGTATCCGTCCTGATGCTTTGCGGCATCATTTTTAACTTCAGCGTCATCAAGCCGCTGAACCAGTCGGTACGGAGCTTGCAGGAATGTATCGACCATCTGCGGCGCCAGCTTTCCGAGACGGAAGCCAAACGTCAGGAGATGGCGGAACGCCTTTCCAGGGTGGAGGAGGCCACAGACCATGTGCAGCATCGTCTGGATGTAATCGAGCAGCGGCAGAACGAATAGGAGGTGGCAGGATGGGCTTTTCAGTCATTCGGAACCGGATTTCCATTACGCGAGGGGATTCGGCGGAAATCAGGATGTCCATCCGGGACCGGGTGACGGGCAAACCGTTCATACCGGGGCCAGATGACCGGCTCACATTTACCGTCAAACGGGAACTTTCTGATGAAGCCCCAGTGGTGGTGAAAACGCTGGATAACGGCATCGTGCGCCGGGAACAGGAATGCCTTCTGCTTTTAGTGCCGGAAGACACGGCCCGGCTCCCTTTCGGAGCCTATTGGTACGACGTGGAGCTGGTGCTGGCATCCGGCTATACGGACACGGTCATTCCGCCCAGCCCGTTTCTGGTGACCGGGGAGGTGACGGTGCATGGAAAGATTTAAAGGAACCGTGAAGGGAAAAAGCACACTCAATGGCATCCTGTCCATGCCTGTATTGCCGTCCTCGGCGTATCAAGAGAAAACCGTGATTCCAACGGACACGGAACAGGTCATCGAGGCGGATAAGGGCTATACAGGACTTCGAAAGGTTACGGTCGCTGCCATCCCGTCGAACTATGGCAGAATCAGTTTTAACGGCTACCAGCTCAGGGTAGAGTAAAGGAGAAAGAATCATGGCGAAGAATCTGAAGATTAATGGCGTTACGTATGAAAGCGTCCCGCAGGTGTCCATTCCTCTGGCGACTGGCTCCGGGACGGCAGAATTCTATGATACGACCTCGGCTACCGCGGTGGCGGGGGACATCAGGAATGGCAAGACAGCGTTTTTAGGCAGTGGTTCGGTGACTGGCACCATGCCGGATAATGGCGCGGTGTCCGGTTCCATCAGTACCGTCAAAGGCACGTACACTATCCAGTCCGGCTACCATAACGGCAGTGGCACAGTCGGCATTGCCGCCAGCGAGCAGGCCAAACTTATTGCGGGCAATATCAAGGCCGGGGTGACGGTGCTCGGCGTGACGGGCAAATCCAGCGTGGTCGATACAGCTGATGCCACAGCGGCGGCGAGTACGATTGTATCCGGCAAGACGGCCTACATCAACGGCGCCAAGATTACTGGCGCGCTGACCTCGGTGGCCGTGTCTCAGGACAGCCTGACGAAGGTGCTGACGATTGAATAGAGGTGATGGTGCATGAAAGTCGATGTGAAGATTGCCGGGGCCAGCTACAGTGAAGTGCCGTCCATCCTGTTGCCGCTTACAGCAGGCGGGAAGGCCCGGTTCTGCGAAGTATCGGATACGACAGCGGTCGCCGGTGATGTAGCTAAGGGAAAGAAATTTTATACGGCGGACGGGGAACTTGTGGAGGGGACGGCTTCCGGCTCATCAAAAGATAGCCGTAAGGGCATCACGGTCGTCCAGAAAGAGCATCAGACATTAACTATTTCGTGCAATCACCCTGATTTGTCTTCTTCGACAGATGCATCCGGCAATACTGTGTACAAGACGGAATATCAAAGTACGGTGAGCATCAGCTTGCAATCCGACAGCGACTACACCGTGGGAAAGATTACTGTGAACGGTGTCGAACAGGAATCCAGCGGATCCAGTACGCAAAGTGCATATGCAACGGTTGACATTACGGATGGAATGGTGATCAGTGCCACTGACGCGATAGTCATTCCTACCATCCCCTTTACGGATGTCGGCCTAACTTTGAAAGGCCAGGGCAGTCAGTTGTTTTTTGGCTATATTCTAATGACAGAGAACCAGTCTCCGGATACCCCAAAGATAGAAGGAATCCTGCTTACCGAAAGCGGAGATACCAAGGGTTTGATTTTGGTAGTCGATGCCCATTATGCAAGCTGCACAGTCTCTATTACGACAGGTACCGGAATCTCGGAAACCATACAGATTGCATACGAGAAGGATACAGACTTTGGAAACGTCATGATTGGCGCTCTGACGGATACCCTTTACGAGTATTTGAAAGGCTGCGCAACGGATAACGCAGAAGTGACACTGAATATCAAGGTGGTGTCTTAATACATGTTTGAAAAAATTAATATCCCCGACTGCATGGTCATTATCGGGCTGGTCGCAGCACTGGTAATGGCCATCTTTTATAGCCTGAACGAGCTGGCGATGTCTATCGCATCGGGGCTCCTCGGGTATATCGGCGGCACAGTCAAGTCCGCCGCACAGATGAAAGGAGACGAAAAGAATGAAAGTATTCATTAATCCCGGTCATGCGCCAAACGGCAACCCAGATCCCGGAGCCGTCAATAGCGAAACGGGCCTGCGCGAATGTGATGTGGCCCTGGCCGTGGGCAAATCTGCTGCGAGCTACCTGAATGCGGCTGGAGTAGAAACGGAACTGCTCCAGTCCGACAGCTTGTACGAAATCTGTGAAGCTGCCAATGCCAGTGATGCCGACATCTTCGTGTCCATCCACTGCAATGCCGTTGAAGCCGAAGAAGCCAACGGCACAGAAACCTGGGCCTGTGCCGGCAGTTACCGTGGCAGCGTGCTGGCCAACTGCATCCAGAGCCAGTTGGTCAATGCCCTCGATACCACTGACCGGGGCGTAAAAATCGCTACGCCCGGCGTCAACGGACTGTATGTCCTCACGAACACGGACATGCCAGCCGTCCTGGTCGAGCTGGCCTTCATCACCAATCCCGGCGATGAAGATATTCTTGCCCATGACCAGGATGCCCTGGCCAGAGCTGTCGCCAGGGGAGTGACAGATTATGAACAGCTGATTCTAGGAGGTAAATGACTATGAACCGTGAAGAAATCAAGAAAGCCGTCGCCGATACCGTTGTAGACTTTGCCAGGAGCGAAGCCGAAGCGGCTATTAAATCTATCGACTTGGACGATGTACAGAAACTGGTAGAAGCACAGATGAAGAATCTCACAGACCCGCTGGAAGCCGAAATCCAGATCACGACCAGCTGGTGGGTGAAGATTCGTAACAGGCTGTATATTACCTTAATGCAACAGGTGGTTAAAACTATTGTAGCTGATGTAAAACAGAAGATGGAAAGATAAGCTAAATCCTCTATGGGACACTATGGAAAGTGTCCTATAGAGGATTTTTTTGATTGACAAGTAATTAGGAATAATGTAATCAACGCGACGTTCTTATATTAGACGAAATATCTTTAATTCATTAATCTTCTTATTGTATAAAATAAATTATATTGCATAAAATCAAAAAGTAATTGATGATAAATTCTACTTATCTATTTTTTAGCAATTATTTAAATGAAAAGCGTAGGATATGTGATATAATAAAATAATTATAGAAGTAAGATTTTAAATTTTGTTAATGCAGTGTTCTTTTATGGAGGTGAATTATGGGATTTTTCGGCAATTTATTTAAATCGAAGAAAGAAAAAGAATTGGAAGCTATATTTAATAAAATAAATTTGATTTTAAATAGTGATGAAGAGCAAAATAAGCTTCTTCCTAAAGCACTGGAAAAGATTTGCGATTCTAGCCCTACAAATACAATACCTGGAGCTATTGGTGATTTTGGCCGTACAATAACAAATCCGATACCAGTTAATGGCCCGTTAGGAGAAATTACTTATCTTTCTAGGCTACTGATACAAGAAACGGGAGAGAAACTATTTTTTCACCGCCTGGGGAGTTGTAATGACCACATAGATGTTTACGAAATGATATCGATAAGTGGAAATTATTATGACGTTTTGTACCTTGATATGTATTACTTGCATAAATCACGGCTAGTACCGAAAGGATATATATTACAAGATGAGGTTACTACCATTAGAGGGATAAATAGTTTTTCTTCAAATTTCCCCATTAATTTTAAAGATGTGTTAATGGCTCAAACGGAAAAAATGATTGGCTATCCTTGTATTGATACAGATGCAAAAAATATCGATATCAAAAGAGCTTTATATACAATTTCACTTTATAAAAATGAACACTAATTAATAAACTAACCGGTACAGAACATCGAAAGTCGATAGCTCTGTACCGGATTTTTGTATCTTGTAGTGTAAATCAATTATCAAGATAATGACGATACTTTTCACGGAAGCGCTTCATTTCATCTGCAAAAGTACGCTGAGAGCGTCCAAGCATCTTGGCAATTTTTCGATTTGAGATTCCTGCTGGATGATTTTTCCAGATTTGCATGATTTTCTCTGCATCTGGATCAATTTCCTTTAACCGAGCAAAAAGAAACAGGAGCAAATCACGGTCAGCTACTATCTTTTCAGTGAGGGCATTCGGATCCGTAACATAATCTCCGAGAGTGCTGTCGCTAGATCCGTCGTCTAAAATAACGGGTTCATCAAGCGATACAGATGGTGCGATGTAGAATTCACAATCCAGGCATTGGGCATCACAAAGCCACCATTTACCTTTCGGGCAGCAACACTGCTTTCGGTACTGCATACGCTTCCGAATTGTATTGCAGTAGCGGTCATGTGCTTTATAAATTTCATCAGAGACGGCATACCATTTTTTACTGGCTTTGTCATAAATTTTTTTGCCTTGATTTTCTTTGTTTGTCATCATTTGTCCTCCGTTCGTTCCCCGCGCCGGAGGAGATGGCAAAACAAAAGAGCATGACAGGTCGCAACCGGAACGGGAGTAAAAATCTCGCTTCGTTTGAACCTGCCATGCTCGTAGACAGGGGTAGTTATTTAGTTTTAACCACTATGGCCGTTCGAGCCACCTGTGTACTTTAGGTGAACGTCTATAGCGGTAGGCCTTTTAACGTCTTGCTCAGGACACTTCACCAATACTCAAAAGCATTGAACTTTTTTTGCTATAAAAAGCATACTAAAAAAGCTACGAATAAGAAATCGAGCAGTTAGCATGTAAAAATTCATTAAATAAATAAAATATTTTCTTAAGAAATTTATCGATTCACCAATAGATGATGAGTATTTGTGATATAATATAAATATTCGTGGCACGAATTATTTAATTCGACTTTTGAATATGGGGTAGAAAATGAACACCGTAATTGAGATAATAAAAAGAAGGATTAAGAAAATAATTGATTATAGTTCTTTCCGGAATCGTGAACTGATAGTTGGAATTGATGGCTGTAGTCCGGAGGTGGATTATGTGCGATAATTCACGTTCTGTCAGTGACAGATTAAAAGAGCTTTTTGCAGATGAAACTGATGCTATTACGGCAGGTAAGCTTCATATGACTCAGGGGAATCTAAATAAAATAAAAAATGGTAGACAAGCTTTAACTGTAGACAATCTTCGATTAATTAGTGAAACATATCATGTATCTGCTGATTGGATTTTAGGTTTAAAAGAAGGTAGAGCCATTAATGATATTGATTTAGACAGGCTAGATTATAGCCAAGTGTTTGTACTCATCGATAAATTGTATGAAAACAAAACAATTGAACCAGCTAGTTTAACTGAAACTATCAAAACATCTGATTCATATGATGAAGTGGATTCGGAAGAAGCGCTGGATGATAGCCAACAAATTTCTACTGTAGGTATTGACTATGACCTTATACGAATTAATGATCCAGCTTTATCATTCATGCTGAGACGAAGAGTAAAATTAATTGCAGTAGATTTAGATATATTTAATGATTGGAAGGAAAAACATTTGAAGGACTATAAAGGTATTCCTTTATTGCTTTGTGATGAAGAAATGCGCGATTATTTACTCAATCATTGCTCTGGAAAAACAGAAGGCGATTTGATTGAAACGTTAAAGAATTATATAAATTTGCTTTCAAAAAAATAAGGGAGAAAATAAATGAGTAACATGAATACAGCTGATATAGGATTTGAAAAAGAGCTGTGGGGCGCTGCATGTGTCCTGCGTGGAAATATGGATGCTTCCGAATATAAAAATGTTATTTTAGGACTCATCTTCCTCAAATATATATCGGATAGTTTTGAAAAAAAATATAAAGCCCTCGTCGAAGAAGGCGAAGGCTTTGAAGAAGATCGAGATGAATATGAAGCAGAAAATATCTTTTATGTTCCTAAAGGGGCTAGATGGGAAGATATTTCGAATGCTGCACATACCCCACAAATTGGAAAAGTCATTGATGATGCAATGGTGGCTATAGAAAAGGAAAATAAATCCTTAAAAGGAATCCTACCTAAGAATTTTGCACGCCCAGAACTTGACAAGAGACGTTTAGGCGAAGTAGTGGATATTTTTACGAATAAAGTAAAAATGGATGATGCAGACGAAAAAGATGTTCTTGGCCGCACATATGAATATTGTCTTAGAAACTTTGCTGAGCAGGAAGGGAAGAATGCTGGCCAATTCTATACTCCATCTTGTGTAGTTCGCACTATTGTAGAAATACTGCAACCGTATAAAGGCAGAGTTTATGATCCATGTTGTGGAGCAGGGGGGATGTTTGTACAATCTGCAAAGTTTATTGAAGCCCACCAAGGAAAGATTAATGATATTTCTGTATTTGGACAAGAAAGTAATCCAACTACTTGGAAAATGGCTAAAATGAATTTGGCGATTCGTGGCATAGATGCAAATTTAGGTAATATTCCAGAGGATACATTCTTAAGTGACCAACATCCGACAATGAAAGCTGATTTCATTATGGCCAATCCACCATTCAATCTCAGTCAATGGGGAGCCGATAAGTTGAAAGAAGATCAGCGTTGGATGTATGGTATGCCACCAGCAGGCAATGCAAACTTTGCCTGGATGGAGCATATGATTTGGCATCTTGCTCCGGAAGGAAAAATTGGTATGGTGCTCGCTAATGGTTCTCTTTCTTCCAATACTGGTGGTGAAGGTGATATCAGAAAAAACATCATAAATGCAGACTTGGTGGAATGCATTGTTGCCATGCCAAGTCAACTGTTCTATACTACGCAGATTCCAGTTTGTCTTTGGTTTCTTAATAAAAATAAGAAACGAAGAGGTGAAACGTTATTTGTTGATGCGAGAAAAATGGGTGCAATGGTTAGTCGAACATTACGGGAACTGACCGATAGTGATGATCCTAAGAACCCAGGAGACATTCAGAAACTTGCTCATACCTATAAGGCATTTGTAGATGGATCGCTGGAACCAGTAAAGGGATATTGCGCTGTCATTTCTACAGAAGATATATCAAAACAAGACTATATTTTGACGCCAGGGCGGTATGTTGGCATTGAAGAACAGGAAGATGATGGAGAGCCTTTTGATGACAAAATGAAACGGCTGACTTCTGAGCTATCTGAGATGTTCAAAAAATCTCATGAATTGGAAGATGAAATCAAGAAAAAGCTGGGGGCGATTGGATATGAAATCTGAATGGAGCATGAAAAGCATTTCAGATATCGCTGAAATCAATCCTCGGGAATCATTAAAAAAGGGTAGTAAAGCCAAGAAAATTCCGATGGATGCACTTGTACCCTTTACAAGAGATCCTATTTTTTATCAATTGGAAGAATTCAAGGGTGGTTCAAAGTTTAGAAATAAAGATACTCTTATGGCAAGAATTACTCCGTGCCTTGAAAATGGTAAAACTGCGCAAGTACTTTGCCTGAATAAATATGAAATTGGCTTTGGTTCCACTGAATATATCGTATTTAGAGCAAAAGAAAAGGTGGATCCTAACTATTTATACTATTTAATTTGCAGTCCATTTGTACGTGATCCAGCTATAAAATCAATGGTAGGATCCTCGGGCAGACAAAGAGTACAAACTGATGTTGTTGCAAATTTAAAGGTTCCAGTTCCTGAATTTGAGGATCAGAAAAGAATTGGCTTTATTTTAAAGAACTTAGACGATAAAATCCAATTAAATACACAAATAAACAAGAATTTAGTAGCTTAGATGTCAAGGGTTGTGACGTCAATCTCGCCGGACATAAGTTTGGGCAAAAGTGTATCTCGTAATACTTTTAAACGTTTATCTTCTAAACTATTATTGACAATTTGCTCAATCATAGGAGTAGTAATCTCGTCAAATAGATTAAGTGTTTTAGCATCTGGCAATACTATTTCAAAAGTATCAAAGTCTTTTTTGCCAATGTGAATTACAGTCGTTCCAATCTGCGTTTGCTCAACCATTTTAAGTAAAGGCTGTATACTAAACAGTAGAAACGCTTTTCCTTTCGGACGCTTATTTTCAAAAATACATACTCGTTGATTTAGCCATGCTTCTTCGTTGCCCCAAATATAAGGCCTAAATTCACCATCCATGCCTACAACGATATCGCCAGGCTTAATCAAGTGTCCTTTTGAGTGTTTTTCTGTTGTATAAGTAACAAATTCTTGACTTTTCAAATCACGAATACGGATAATGGGTTTCCCAATGCCGGCAGTATTAAACAGTTTTGAAGAAAACGGAGCGCCATAAATAATATTTGCAATTGAATAAATTTTTTGGGTTTGCCAATCAGAAGGCTTTATTCTGCCAAAGGGCTCAAAATCGATAAACCAAGATTTATAGAGCGCTTCCATTTGTTCCTCTAAATTCTTGTTTATTTTCTCATTTTCTTCAATTTTTTCATCTAAAACCGCCAGAATACGTGCAATTTTTCTTTGTTCATTTATATCTGATGGAAAGGAAATAATCGTTTCCTCTTTAAGCCTGTTTTTGTTTATTTCAGTTTGCCCAGTTGATCCTTCTGCATAAGACTCAATCAGTGTCAGATTTCTTTTTAATACATATCCATAATAGAGAGGATCAATTTCATCAGTCGGCCGAAGTAAAATCATATGACCGTCTATAGTTGTTGGAACTGGTATATGCCATATCTGAGCTATACGGCCTGCAGTGCCAGTTCCTGTTGAATTAATTAACACATCTCCAGGTCTAAGTATTTTAGAGTCAGGAACTTTTTTCACAGAATTATCATGTAATCGAGAATCATTATACGATATCCGGTAATTACGATTACATTTTTGATTTAATACACGTATAATGTTTTCACCCTCATGATCAACATATTTTGGTGGTATGCCTTTAGCCATAAAAGAGGTAACCTCTCCAAGTGTTTTTGTTTTCCAATCTTCCATCATTACACATCCTATCCAATATATTTCTTATGTGCAAGCTTTACATTACTCTGCTTAACCATCGCATATTGAAGTGTCGTATCTATCCGTTTATGTCCAAGAAGCTGTTGCAGCTGTTCAATCGGCATTCCTTTATCAATTGCTCTTGTAGCAAGTGTCCTGCGGAACTTATGCGGATACACTTTATCAATATTCAATTGCTTCCCAATTTTTCGTATCCTTGATTCTACACCGCTGATTGTCAATCTCAAATATGGGGACTTTAACGTGACAAATAATGCTTCGCAGTCATCATTCCGACTATCGAGGTAATCCTGTAGGTGAATCTTCGTACGAGCATCAAAATAAACAATTCTCTCCTTGTTACCTTTACCAAGTACCTTGCACTCACGCTCATTGAAATCAAGGTCCGCTCGGTTCAGACGCACCAGTTCACCCACACGCATGCCAGTAGAGGCAAGTATATCGATTAGAGAAAGATCACGTTTTTCCTTGCAGCTATCACGCATTTTTTCCAGCTCTTCATCAGAATAGGTATCCTTTACACTGCTCATGGTTTTTACCTTGTGGATTCGGCGGATTGGACTTTTGATAAGATACTCCTCATCTTCAAGCCAAGAAAAAAAACTTGAAAGGATCCGACGCACATTATCAATCGTAACCCGACTGAGATTGTTCTGTTTCTGATAATCAGTCAAATACGACCGCAAATCCTCTGTCAAAATGTGCATCACTTCCTTTCCCGTATTCTCCAACATGCGTTCAATGGTATTCTGATAATAGGTTAATGTTTTTTCCGAACATCCCTCAATTCGTTTCGCTTCAAGAAACTTCTGCAACAGTTCCTGGCTGCTTATTTCGCTTTTATCTGGACTTCCATCCAAATACTTACATAAGGCGTATTCCAATGTATGCTGTAGCTCTTTGATCTGAAAATTGTCCAGAAGTGGCAGCATACGCTGCAATACTTCTTGTTTGATGAATTCTTTCATATTGTCAGTTCTCCTTTTAGTAATTTCCAAGAGAACGACATCAACGGCAGTTCCGTTGGTTTTTCTCCCGCCGTTGATAGGAGTTATAAACAAGAATTTAGAGCAGCAAGCTCAAACGCTTTTTGACAATTTTTATGATTCTCTTTCTGGCCAATCATGCATTTTATCTGAGATAATTGACATAAGAGATGGAACACATGATTCACCTAAAGCAACGGAGCATGGATATCCATTAGTCACCTCTAAGCACTTGCTTCCATTCGGGGTAGATACATCGTCAGCAAATATTATTTCAAAAGCCGACTATGACAAAGTTAACGAAAGAAGCAAAGTCAATACTGGCGATATTTTGATAAGTATGATTGGAACTGTAGGATTAATTTCTTATGTTATTGATTCACCCGTAGAATTTGCAATAAAAAATGTGGGTCTTTTCAAAACATCACAACATCCTTCTCTTGACTTATATATTTTGTACTACTTAAAAAACAAATCGACAACACAACATATAGAAAATTGTCTCGCAGGTAGCACACAAAAGTATATGAGCTTAGGTGAATTACGGAAATTACCAATAGTTGTTCCATCTCCTGATGAATTGGCTGCTTACAACTTGGTAGTTCGACCAATAGTTTCTGAAATAGCATTACTTGTGCAAGAGAACAGACGATTGTCAGATCTACGTGACACGCTACTTCCGAAACTTATGTCTGGTGAACTGGATGTCTCTGGACTCGACATCTAAGCTACTAAATTCTTGTTTATCCATCCCAATGACGAATTATAAATTGTAAATTTTGCAGAATGGAGGTATGTACCATGGAATCTTCTTATACAGAAGCAAATTATGAAAATTCTATTGTGGAACTGCTTGAGAAGATGGGATATACATATTGTTACGGACCTGATTTTTCACGGGATCTTACAGATCCAATTATGGAAGATCAGCTCAAGAATTCATTAGAAACTGTAAATCCTAAATTGCCGTCCCAGGCGATTAATGAAGCCATCTACAAGATAAAAAATTATGAAGCGGGGGCACTAGTTTCTAAAAATGAAGTGTTCATGGACTACCTCCAAAATGGTGTATCGGTTTCTTATCAAGATAATGGGCAGGAAAAATCTACTTTAGTAAAGTTAGTAGATTATGATAATGTTTCCAATAACAGTTTTATTGTGGCTAATCAATGGACATTTAAAGAATATGAAACGAAAAGAGCCGACATTGTCGTTTTTTTGAATGGTCTGCCGGTTGTTTTGGTGGAACTGAAATCCCCTAAAAATGAAGAGGTTACAATAAAAGACGCTTATCTTCAGCTCCAAAATTATATGAAGTCAATAGAAAGTGTATTTATTTTTAATGCCTTCTGTGTGATCAGTGATCAATCACAAACCCGGGTTGGTTCCATTACGGCAAGCCTTGATCGATTTATGGAATGGAAGACAGTTGATGGAAATTATAAAAATACTCGACTAGCTGATTTTACGACGTTATTTCGAGGAATGTTTGAAAAAAATAGGTTTTTGGATATTATTCATAATTTTATTTGCTTTTCTAAAGAAAGTGGTGGAGATGCAAAAATTTTAGCTGCCTATCATCAATATTTTGCAGTGCATAAAGCGATTGAATCTACTATAAAGGCTAGTGGCAAAAATGGAGATGGAAGAGGTGGCGTATTCTGGCACACGCAGGGAAGCGGTAAGTCTCTTTCTATGGTTTTTTATGCCCATCTATTACAGCAAGTAATGAATAGCCCGACCATTGTTGTCATTACGGACCGTAATGATTTGGATGATCAGCTTTTTACGCAGTTTAGTAAGTGTAAAGATTTTTTACGTCAAACTCCTGTTCAGGCAGATAAGAGAAGTTTGTCTGTTAGTGAAAAAAGTACGTCCTCAAAATTGATTGGTTTGATGGATTGGCTGAATGGTAGAGAAGCTAATGGTATTATATTTACTACTATGCAAAAATTTGAAGAAACTGATGAACCGCTCTCTTCAAGAAAAAATATTATAGTAATGGCCGACGAAGCACATAGGAGCCAGTATGGATTTGAAGAAAAAGTGAATCCTAAAACGGGTAAAATTTCAATTGGTAATGCAAGAAGAGTACGGGATGCACTTCCGAAGGCGACTTACATTGGCTTTACCGGGACACCTATTGCATTGGAAGACAGGAATACGATTGAAGTTTTTGGTAATTATATTGATATTTATGATATGACACAGGCCGTGGAAGATGGAGCAACTGTTCCTATCTATTATGAAAGTCGTGTCATCAAATTAAAACTTGATCAGAAGATACTAGATCAAATTGATAGGAAGTATGATGAACTAGCTGATGAAGCAGAACCAGGGGCTATTAAAAAAAGTAAGCAAAACCTGAGTAAATTAGAAAGTCTTCTTGATAGAGATGAGGTTATTACTTCATTGTGCACGGACATCATTAATCATTATGAAACGTATCGTCAATATGAACAATCGGGTAAAGCGATGGTGGTAGGTTATTCCAGACCTATCGCTATGGACATTTATTATAAAATGTTAGAACTTCGACCTGATTGGGAAGAAAAAATTGCCGTAGTTATGACGGGAAATAATCAAGACCCGGCTGATTGGAAGCCTATTATAGGCAATAAACTGCATAAAGAAGAATTAGCTAATAAATTTAAAGATAACTCTAGTGAATTGAAGATTGTTATTGTGGTTGATATGTGGTTGACTGGTTTTGATGTGCCGTCCATGTCAACAATGTATATTTTTAAGCCAATGAAAGGGCATAATCTCATGCAGGCGATTGCGCGGGTTAATCGTGTATATAAAGATAAAGCCGGCGGTCTTATTGTTGATTATATTGGTATTGCTTCGGCTCTTAAGGCGGCAATGAATCAATATACGGATCGTGATAAGAAAAATTATGGGGATATGGATATTTCTGATACGGCTTATAAAAAGTTTCAGGAAAAATTGCAAGTCTGTCGTGAACAATTTTATGGATTTGATTATCACGATTTTTTGGTGACAGAAAGTGATTTGAGACGTGCAGAACTTATTCGTGATGGCGTAGATTTTATGGTCCAACCTACTTGTGAAGAAAAAAAGAAAAATTTCTTAAAAGAATCATTACTTATGAAACAAGCTTTTTCTCTTAGCAAAAGCTTGGCTACAGCAGAAGAACTCCGGGAAGAAGCTTATTTTGAAACGGTACGATCACTGCTTAATAAATTAGAAGGAAAGGAGCCATTAAAATTAAATGAAATAAATCAGCAAATCAATGAATTGCTGCGTCAAGCAGTTAAAAGTGATGGCATCATAAATCTCTTTACAGACGCGGACAAAGAATTCAACCTTTTTAATGAAAAATATTTACAAGAAATCTCAAGAATGCCGCAAAAAAATTTATCTATTGAAATTCTCAAAAAGTTAATTGCAGAACAAGTACATTTATATCGGAGAACGAATCTTGTCAAAGCTCAAAAGTTTTCTGATATGCTTAACCGCTCGATGAATTCTTACCTTAACGGAATGCTTACTAATGAAGAAGTTATTGAAGAACTTATGAAAATGGCGCAGGATATGGCTAACGCTAGTAAGGCCGGTAACGCGTTAGGGTTATCCGACGAAGAAATGGCCTTCTATGATGCATTGACACGTCCCGAAGCAGTGAAAGATGTATATACGAATGATCAATTGGTAGCAATGACGAGAGAACTGACAGACCAGTTACGTAAATCCAGGACCGTAGATTGGAACTTGAAAGAATCTGCAAGAGCCGGTATGAGACGGATGGTTAAGCGTTTGCTCCATAAATATCATTATCCACCAGAAGGGATGGCAGATGCCATGAAGACAGTCCTTCAGCAATGTGAAATGTGGACGGATCAGATGGAGGCGTAAAGGAGAGCGCACAATGGATGATAAAAAAAGTAATGGTCAAAATTATTCTGATGACGTTGCTATGGTTATCAGAGTAGAAAAAGATTCATATAAGGGGAATACATACTATGCAGCCGAGTGTTGCACTCCAGATGGCATATCATGGGGAATAAGTACAGATCTGCAAGTACTATCTTATGAAAAAGATCATTACGGTATTGATTATCCACCTCTTTATGTCCCTGATGGCTATATAAATATATTACATGCACTAACAAGTGCAATAGATGCCGCTGGATATATAGGACAATGGGTATATAGGCCGTTGGAAAAGGCGTTACAAGAAGAAATTGAAAAATTTGGAGTCGATCGACTAACGATGGTAGATTTATTTGATTATTTGGACAGAACTTGTAATCAAGCAAATTCTACAGATTTAGAAGAGATTGTCGAAACTGCAGATATAAAAAAGACTATGGCTTATTTTAATATGCCAGAGAAAAAGGCAAAAAAAGAGCTGAAGAAAGAACTCGCATACTTTTTTAATGTAAAATTGCCAAATCTTGTTTTAGAAATTAATAACAATCAAAAGTAAATACAAAGTGGTAGAGTAAAAGGGAAAAGCAGAAATGTATTATGATACAATGAGCTACGAAGATAGAATTTCGTAGCTCATTAAGCCGATTCTTGAAGTGCTTCAGGACGCTGGCGGCTAACTGCAACGTTCAGAAGATGGCGAAGTCGGATTAAACTATATCTTAAGGAGTGATTGGTCCATGCGCGGCCTAAAAATCTATTTAGCGGACGGTACCTATAATGGTACGGTTACAATGAGCAGTGACTCATCAAAAATCTCTGCCATTCGCGTAGCGAAAGAAAACATACAAGATTATGAAAATGAATTAGATGGGCCGGGCATTTACCTGCTCCTTGTTGGTTCTGATGCAGTCTATGTTGGTCAGACTGGTTTGGATACCATCCAGAGACGAATTATGAATACTCATTCCGGTGACATTGATGCCTCATGGCACACGGCCTTGGGATTTAAATTTACAGATTCGACTATTAGCAGTAATGAGTTACAGTTCATTGAAAATGCTATGTGTGAATATGTCCATGCGCATTTTAACAAGTGCCTGACGACGAGTCCCCAAAAAGCGAATTGTACGAAAACATTCCGGAAGCGTCACTATCATCTTAGCGGGGTACAGGTACATACCTGCGAAAATTATATTCAGGACATCAATTTTTATATCAATGTCTTTCCAGATGGGATTTTTACCTCTGCTGACAATGAAGAAAAAGATAAAAAGATGCTGCATCTCGCTGGGAGAAAAGTAAAAGCTACTGCTTATGTCTCTGATAATCAGTTTATCGTATGCAAAAATTCTGAATTCAGCACTACCGAAACCCCATCATGCCCTAAGTATGTCCATGAGCGTCGGCAAGAATTAATTGCTGAGGGTAAGGTGAACGATGGGCGATTCATAGAAGATGTATCTTTTGGCAGTCCTTCAACAGCAGCTGCATGTGTAACTGGAGGTTCTGCCAATGGTCGGCAGATGTGGTTGTATCCAGATGGAAAAAGTATTAAGGAAAAAGAAGAGTTTGGAAGATAACCATTTCTTCGTAATGTCGAGGTGATGAATTTATCTTTGAAATCATAAATTTACCAAGTCGAGATGATGATAATCACTTCATGTTGCTCTATAATATAAAGAGCTATGGCTTTTGATATGTTACCGCGAACGGGTAATGGCGTAAATGAGCTGCAGTTTCTGCGTTGAGCTGTTCCCGAGAACATACGCGGTCGGCAAAGAGCCATTTTAGTAATTGAGCCGGGGAGTTGACATCGATTTCAAGCCATCGAGCCACGTAGAATCGGTCTGTCTCTTGACACGGAAAAAGTAAACGCACATACAAAACCGGACAGCTGGGGAAATTTCCTGGACTGCCCGGTTTTTTGGATACACATGAGAGGAGACCTGTACAATGTTGATTGATTTTAGTACGATAAAAGAAATGACCATGCCCTGCATGAATGACGGTACAGGAACCATGACTGTCCGCATGTTCAACGACGATGCCTATCGCATCATTCCCACGCGAATCCACCCGGGTGGCTGTATAGGCACGCACAGGCAGGACTCGGGCGACGACCTGAATTACGTCCTGTCCGGCACAGGCAGAGCTATTTGTGATGGCCAGGAAGAACTGTTGCAGCCCGGCGTTATGCACATCTGCCCGCAAGGCTCGGAACACACTATTGAAAACACAGGCGACGAAGATCTCTTATTGTTGACACTTGTCGTGAAGAAATAGAGAATATACAAGGAAGCCGGGAATAGTTGCTATCCACGGTTAAGGATGTCCACAATCAGCATATTATCTGCAATGTGTTTGCCAATCCCTATCTTGGTGTTGTATCAGTTACCATACATACGATGCGGCAACAGAGGAAGCGACAATGCGCAGCTCGAATGATTCTACAGTATCGTTATCGAACTCACTGTAACTTTTTGTACTACAGGAATTGAATTTCCAAATGTGAAAAGAATCCGTCGCATACTTTTGCTATAATTTTTAGATGGGGGTGATAAATTTGTATTTTAGGTATGGTGAAAAAGAAATAGAATACTTGAAATCCCGAGATAAGAAGCTGGCATCGGCCATGGATAGAATCGGCCATGTGTATCGTGAGACAGACGTTGATTTATTTTCCTCTGTTGTGCACCATATCATCGGACAGCAGATTTCGACTGCGGCCCAGAAAACGATATGGGAACGACTTTCCGCAAAACTGAACAAAGTGGATGCAGCCGGTATTTTGTCTCTTAACAGGGATGAATTGCAGTCGGTTGGAATGACATATAAAAAAGCAGATTATATTTTGGATTTTGCTGGTAAAGTTCAGAATGGCTCCTTTAATATTGAAGCATTAGAGGAAATGACGGATGAACAGGTTATCAGGGAACTGTCTTCTCTAAAGGGAATCGGTGTCTGGACAGCAGAAATGATTATGACATTTTGTATGCAACGACCAGATGTGGTCAGCTACGGTGATCTGGCGATTATACGTGGGATGAGAATGTTGTATCGGCACAGAGAAATCGATAAAGAAAAATTTATTCGATACCGCAAAAGATATTCACCGTATGGAACGGTTGCAAGTCTGTATTTGTGGGCCATCGCTGGTGGTGCAATCCCAGAATTGACTGATCCGGCACCAAAGAGGAAAAAATCATGACGGAAGAAGAAATGTGGCAGGCGGTTTTGCGTAACGATGCAGAATATGATGGAATTTTCTTTTATGCTGTAAAAACGACGGGCATTTACTGCAGACCTTCTTGCAAATCAAGACCTCCTAAAAGAGAAAATATTTGTTTCTTTGAAAACTCTGAGCAGGCAAGACAAGCGGGTTTTCGCCCATGTAAGAGATGTCGTAGTGATCTGATTGACTATCAGCCAATGAAGCAAATAGCGGAGCATGTAAAACGAAAAATAGAAACGCTATACCGTGAACAAGCAAAGCTGAGTGAAGAAGTGAATGGTTTTGGTGTAACAGAGCGCAGAATTGCGGATATTTTTAAGGATGAATACGGCATGACACCAAAGACTTATGCGGATAAGCTACGCTTAGATAAAGCGAAACAATTTTTGATAAAGACGGATATGAAGATAATTGATATTGCTTATTCAGTTGGTTTTGGAAGCCTGTCAGCATTTTATCGGTTCTTTGAAAAAGAAATGGGAATTACACCGTCTGAGTTTCGAAAAAGCCATCCTATTTAGAATTAGAACAGGAAAATCAAATGTAAGCAAATAGTAGCATTGGATGAAGTGAAGCCGGCAAAAGAAGAAATGCAAGGATATTTTGCTTTAGCTTCTATGCTAAAACCCATGATGTCCGGCTTAAAAATCTACTTAGGAGAACGTTTTGAAAGTATGAGATTATATGACTACATGGGTGTGTAGTTCGGACGAAAAGAGGCAGACAATGACCTATAAATGGATATATAAAACCCCAGATGGATTTTCCGATATGCTTATGAACAGTGATGGTGAATATCTCACCGGCTTGTGGTTCGAAGGATCAAAAGATGCCGCCAAACACGTGACAGATTGCGAAGAACGGCGCCTTTATGTTTTTGAGGATACCATAAAATGGTTAGACC
Organism: Megasphaera hominis; assembly: GCF_014269395.1. GTDB lineage: Bacteria > Bacillota > Negativicutes > Veillonellales > Megasphaeraceae > Megasphaera > Megasphaera hominis. The sequence goes on along the minus strand of NZ_JACOGK010000001.1, from coordinate 39,401 downwards.
TTTATTTTGCTGGAAAAATTCCTGACTTTACACCAAAGTACAAGCTTAATAATTTGACGGATTTCCGCAGAGAAGTTATACAATGTATGCTGGCAATACCCTATGGGGAAACAACGACATACGGAGAGATTGCAGCCACTATTGCCAAAAAGCATGGAATTGCGCAGATGTCATCAAGAGCTGTAGGCGGTGCAGTGGGCTGGAATCCAATTTGCATTATTATTCCTTGTCACAGGGTAGTCGGCAGTAATCATTCCCTGACCGGCTACGGCGGAGGCCTTTCTAATAAAATAGCACTCCTTAATCTTGAACGGAATGATATGAGCAGGTTTACTATTCCAAAGAAAGGCACCGCTTTATGAATAACTAAAAAGATGTAAAAACGTTGTTTGGAACGCAGGCGAAGAAATTAACTCCCTGCCATATGTCTAAAGCTGAGTATACTGATTACCTGAGTGAACTACTCACCATCTCAAACGACTGCAGTGTTAGGTGGCGAATAGTTCACATCTGTGTATCCGGACAACCGTCGGGACGCGCAAACTGTTTCAGAAACATATAGATAAAAGCGCATGATTATTCCCTTGGAGACAGGACCCAGGCAGTCCAAAAGTGGGACAGGAAGCCAATCATAAATATTATTAGTAAAGCGAGGATGTGATTGCCATGTATCATCTGCAGCTGGAAACCTTTATCTGCGTAGCAGAGGCAGGCAGCTTCAACAAGGCTGCCGAGGAATTGTATATCTCTGCGCCTGCCGTCATCAAGCAGATCAATGCGTTGGAATCCGAACTGGACCTCACCCTGTTCATCCGGACCCATAGAGGCCTGGTGCTTACGGAAGCCGGAGAGTCCTTTTATAAAGACGCAAAATATCTGTTGCAATACTTCAAAGGCTCCGTAGCCCGTGCAAAAGAGGCGGCACAAAGCGGAGAAAACCTGATTCGCATTGGTACCTCGCTCATGACGCCGGGAACCTTTCTGGTAGATTTATGGCCCCGGATACACGCGTATCTGCCAGAGGCAAAGTTCAAACTGGTATCCTTTGAAAATACGCCGGAAAACGCAAAAGAAATTCAGAAAAACTTCGGCCACGACATAGACCTTGTCGTAGGTGTATTTGACCAAGCCTACCTGGACGAACGTGCCTGTGCGGCAACGCTTCTGGCAAAGAAACCGATTAGAATCACCGTACCCATGCGTCATAGGCCGGCTGAGAAGGAATCCCTCAAAATACACGATTTGTATGGGGAAAAACTGATGGTGATTCACAACGGCTGGAATAGCAGCTTCGATTTGCTGCGCCACGACATACAAGACAGGTATCCACAAATTCAGCTTGAAACATTTCATTTCTACGGCGTGGATGCCTATAATCAGTGTGAAAACGAAAACTGCCTGATGCTGACCATCGATCCCTGGCAAGACATCCACCCCCTGATGCGGGTCTTGCCTGTAGAATGGGACTATACCATACCCTTTGGGATTCTCCATTCGCCAACACCGTCAAAAATAGTCAGCCGGTTTTTAGACGCCGTCAGCCACCTCGTCAAAGAAACTGAGAAGTGCTAACTAAAAGTTACTATTGCAAAAAGAAGCGATACTTCTGCGGGAGTATCGCTTCTTTTATAATATTGGCAGAACAAATAGCTGCTAAAAGAAAAACGGAGGCTGAATGTGATGCATAGTTTTGTTTATAATGTCCCGGTCAAGGTATATTTTGGTCAGAATCAGCTTGGCCATTTAGGGGAAGAATTGAAGAGGTACGGAACGCGTGTCCTCATGACGTATGGCGGCGGGTCCATCAAACGGAGCGGACTTTACGATACGATCGTGGCGGAAATCAAGCAGGCAGGACTAGAGCTGTTTGAACTATCCGGCATCGAACCGAATCCCCGCATCGATACCGTAAGAGAAGGTGCCAAAATCTGCAAGGAAAAGAAAATTGATGTACTCTTGGCTGTAGGCGGCGGTTCTACCCTGGATGCTACCAAGTGGATAGCCGCAGGCGCCTGCGTAGACCATGACCCGTGGGATTTCCTTGACCGCAGCAAGCTGGCTCCGGTAGAAAAAGCCCTCCCCGTGCTGGACGTTCTGACGCTGGCTGCCACCGGATCGGAAATGGATGGCGGCGGTGTGATTACCAATCCGGAAACACACGAAAAACTGGGGCGCATCGTATCGCCGACACTGTTGCCAAAGGTATCCTTCCTGGATCCCAGCGTGACCTATACTGTCAGCAAATACCAGACCGCCTGTGGCTCAGCAGATATCCTGAGCCATGTCATGGAACAGTATTTCAACCTGGAACCGGACCTTTACATGCTGGACTGCTTCATGGAAGGCCTGATGAAAACCGTCATCAAGTATGCGCCCATGGCGCTGGCGCAGCCGGATAACTACGAAGCCAGAGCCAATCTGATGTGGGCCTCCTCCTGGGCCATAAACGGATTCATCACCGGCGGCAAGCAACAGGCCTGGAGCTGTCATCCCATGGAACACGAACTCTCTGCGTTCTACGATATTACCCACGGCCTGGGACTGGCAATCCTCACGCCACGTTGGATGGAATACTGTCTCGACGAAACGACCGTTTCCAAGTATGTACAATTCGGCGTAAACGTATTCGGCATCGATTCGTCCCTGGACCCGATGGAAATCGCCCGTCAGAGCATAAAAGCCGTTTCCAACTTCCTCTATGACACATTAGGACTAAAACGTACCTTCACAGAAATCGGCATCGATCGGACCCATTTCCAAACCATGGCAAAAAGAGCCTGCAACAACGGAACACTCCCAGGCTTCAAGCCCCTAAAGCAAAGCGATATTGAAAAGATTTTTGAAATGTGCCTATAAAGCAGAGAAGCGAAGACTCTCCACAAAAGGAAAGCCTTCGTTTTTTGTTGTCTATTCTCAGCAATTTTCACATCCCACAGAAATCCGTGAAGAACCTTTTTTTGTTTCTACACCATTATATGGCCTTGGTCCTTTTTACTACTCATGCGTATTCCCCAATGACGTGATGGAGACATTCCAAGAATTTCTGTGCTGCCTTGGAAAAGGTCTGATGCTTTTTCCAGACCAAATAGACGTCAAGTTTCAAACTAGGTTCTAATGGCCGAAAGCAGAGCTGACAATCACCAGATAGGTTGAGCAAATTCTCAAAGCTGATAGCAGACCCGACGCCTTCCTTTACGAGCAGAGCCGGCGTACCGATGAGATTGAACGTCGATACAATATTGAGCTCATGACAGTCATAGCCAAGCCAGCCGGAAAGACCATTTTCATCAAGAATCTGCTTAGAGCAAAGGAGTGGTGCTTCCCGCATATCTTCCGGCCGGATAGCCGGTAATGATGCAAGAGGATTATCCTTGCGCATAAGCAGGCCTAACGTGTTGGTAATGGGCAAGCGGATGTGGTCATATTGTGTCAGATCAATGGGCTCAATTAACACGCCAAAGTCTAGCAGACCTTTGTCAAGATCTTCCATCACGTCGTAGGCGTAGCCACTCTGGAGATGGTAGCGGATTTGCGGATACGCGTGCTGTAACTGATGGACCGCCCTTGCAATAATCTTCATAGCCGGCGTTTCTCCATTTCCTATGTATACATCACCGCTGACCAGGTCATCGAAGTTTGCTAAATCCTGCTCTGTTTTTTCTAAAAGACGGACGACTTCCTGGGCCCGCTTTCGCAACAGGACACCTGCGTCGGTCAACACAATTTTTCTGCTGCCACGGGTGAACAAGGTCTGGCCTACTTCCTTTTCTAATTCTGACAATTGCTTGGAAAGATTGGGCTGTGTCGTATATAAGGCCTTCGCGGCGGCAGAAATACTTCCTTCAGCTGCCAGTGTCAAAAAATAGCGTAACACACGAATATCCATATAGCGAAAACCTCCTCGAAAAGGGGATAAGATGATGCTCCTGAGATAAATCCATTATATCACGCTAATCCATGAATAAAATTTATACTTTACCATAAAATATAGAAAATTGTTATTGATAAAAATATCAGATATAATGTAGTTATCCTAATGTAACCTTGTATAGAGCAAACCAGGAAAGGAGCACGTCTCAGATGGAAACAATCAAGCTGAATAATGGAGTCGAAATGCCGCTGGAAGGCTTTGGTGTCTTTCAGGTGGATGATCTGCAGGTATGTGAACAAGCCGTTTTGGAGGCCATCCAGACAGGCTACCGGCTCATCGACACAGCCAGCGTATACATGAACGAAGAATCAGTCGGCCGGGCACTCAAAGCAAGCGGCGTAGCGCGCCAGGACATCTTCCTGACGTCAAAAGCCTATATCCAGGAAATGGGATACAAAAAGACGAAGCAGGCCTTTGCCCAGTCCCTCGAAAAACTGGACGTAGAATATCTCGACTTGTATTTGATTCATCAGCCCTTTGGCGACTATTATGGTGCCTGGAGAGCTATGGAAGAACTGTATCAAGACGGACGCATCCGTGCCATCGGCGTCAGCAATTTTACGAGCGACAGGATTATCGATCTTTGCAACAATGTAGATGTCATCCCTGCAGTGAACCAGATTGAATTGCATCCCTTTTTTCAACGGGAAGAAGAACTGGAAATACTCAAGGAATACGGCATCGCCGCGCAGGCCTGGGCGCCCTTTGCAGAAGGCATGAACGGCATGTTCACGAACCCAGTGTTAGTAGAAATAGGCAAGAAATACAATAAAACAGCAGCGCAAGTTGTCCTTAGGTGGAACATCGAAAGAAACGTCTCCGTCATTCCTAAATCAGTCCACAAGAACCGCATGGAACAAAACCTTGCCATCTGGGACTTTTCACTGAGTGAAGAAGACATGCAGAAAATTGCAACACTTGACCTGGGACACCCGCAAATGCTGGACACGAGAAAACCCAGTGAAGTCAAACGGGTATATGATTTCCTGAATAATCCGGTAATCACGTCGTTATGACCGTTGGAGAAGAATTAGTGATATGTCTTTGTCCGATTCTTTTGGAAATGAAGTGAGAGAAATGACAAAAAACGAAACCAGTAAGTTTATCGCATTGATTCTTCGCCATAAGCCAGAGACCATCGGCATTACGCTGGATGAGCATGGCTGGGCTAATGTGGAGGAGCTGGTTGCAGGCATTGCCAAGCAGCAGGCCTTTGACCGGGATATGCTGGAAGAAATCGTGCGCACAGACAGTAAGATGCGCTATTCCTTCAACGAGGACCACACGCTCATCCGGGCCAATCAAGGACATTCCATCCCCGTGGATGTGGAGCTGGAGGAGAAGACACCACCGGATATCCTGTGGCACGGCACTGGCGAAAAGTATGTATCCTCCATCAATGCGCAGGGCCTGATCCCGAAATCGAGGCTGTATGTCCATTTGTCCGCAGACTATGATACGGCCGTAAAAGTTGGCTCCCGCCACGGTAAACCCGTTGTTTACACCGTCGCCACCGGAGACATGCAAAAAGCCGGCTATCAGTTCTACCAGTCCGTCAACGGCGTGTGGCTGACCAAACGCGTACCCGCCGAGTTTTTGAAAAAAATAGAGCAGACGAAATAGTTGTGATTCTGCAGGGCAGCTACCTTACGTGGATTGCAAATGTAAAACGGAGCTATCTCCTAACGCAGGGGATAGCTCCGTTTTGCTATTCTGTCGTATTTCGTATCACTTAAGATATTTATTGAAGAAATTGGTAATGACGTTTAGTACTTCTGCCTGGTTCCAATAGATGCCGCCGTGGGCTGCGCCTTCAACGAGGTACCGGTCCGACGGGATGTCTGCTTTTTGCAGGGCTTGGAAGAGGAGGTCTGTCTGGCTGGGTGAGACGATGTAGTCGCTTGTGCCGTGCATGAGGAGCATTGGCGCACTGTTCTTGCCGATGTACGTGATTGGGTTAGCTGCCTTGGCTGCTGCCGCGTCGGCATTGATGCCGCCGTCACGGCCACCGAAGACGGGGGAGCCGTTGACCCAGAGGGCTTCTGTGGCGCCTGCTGATTCATGGGATTTTTGGACTTCTGGTGAGTAGTCGTCACCGATGCGGGTCAGGTCCGAAAGGCCATAGAGGTCAACGGCTGCTTTGACGCTGCTCGGCTGGTCGAGGTTGTCGCCTGTATCGAAGGTTGTCGTGCCGCTTGTCGTACCGGCCATGGCGCTGAGGTAGCCGCCGGCACTGCCGCCGATGATACCGATGCGGTCCGGGTCGATATTGAATTTCTTGGCATTAGCCCGCAGGTAGCGGATCGAGGCTTTCACATCTTCAAGCGGCTGCGGGAATGTAGCCGTCGGTGCTACGCGGTATTCGATAGAGGCTACGACGTAGCCTGCTTCAGCCAGGTGCATACGCAGCTGTAAGCCGTTGTCTTTGTTGGCATTGATGAAACCGCCACCTGTGACGTAAACGATAGCTGGCAAGGGTGTCTTAGACTGTGGTTTCAGGATATCCATTTTCATGGCTACGTTTTCAAAGCCCCGGGCCGGGACCTGTTCGTAGACGACATTGGAAATTTCCTTGATTTCCGGCGTGACGACGTTTACTTTCAGCCGCTGGCTCTGCACTTTATCCGGCATATTGGCCGTTGCAGAATCGACATGTATAGGTTCCATGGCAAAGGCACTCCCTCCTGCGAGTAAGCAGCCTGACAAGATGAGGCTGGTAATCCATTTCTTATTCATTATACTCCTCCTTCGGGTTTTATTATACTTTCAACAATAGTACCATCCAGTACTATTTGTCAAGGCGCACGAAAAAGAGGCTGCCAAATAGGGGAAGATAGCAGCCTCTTTTCCGGATGACCTATATAGTAGTAGAGGGGTAGAGTGGTATCACGTTAATTCTTCGTATTCCGGGAAGAGAATGGAATTTTCTTTGAAGATGTGAATGAAGATATCGTCAAAGAGGGCTTCCATTTCTTTGTATGTCTGTGTGTACGTAAGACATGCGTCTTCCGGCAAAGTGAAATTATCGGTCAGGGCCTGGATTTCCTTGATGATGTCGCCTGCAGCGGAGTGTTCGTTTTCCAGGGTTTTTACGTACGCAATGGTTGCCTGGTCCGGTGGCATATTAGCCCGCATGAGGGGGAAGACAAGGCGTTCTTCCTTGGCAAAGTGTTCTTCTAGTTCGGCCTTGAGGTGGGCGTAGAGACTGTGCAGCTTTGTCAGGAGTTCACCGTGATGAGGATAATGGACGATGAGGATCTTGTTGAGGAGCTGTTCTACTGATGCCATCTGTTCCCGTTCTGTTACGTGATGGGTCTGTTCGAGACTATCGAGCATGTCCAAAATGGAGAGGTTTTTGAAATCGTCGATAGAGGCAACAGTGGAACCGTCTTGGTTCTGTGCTTTTTCAGCAATAGCATTGAGCTGTGTCAGGAGCTCATCGAGATTGACGTCCTTACCGACGACGCCCTGGGACAGGGTATGATCGCCACCGCAGCAATAATCGAGGTGTAAATCGTTGAGCAGACGAATCGTCTGGGGATACTGTTTAACAACGTCAGCAAAGGTATTTTCTTTGGTAATCATGAGGCATGCCTCCTTCTATACAACCTGCATCTTTGCAGTGGGTATCTCTGTTCATGACTATATTCTACGATAAGAAAGAAAAATAATCTGTTGCAAGAACAACGAGGGATAAAGATTAGCAAAAAAAATTGACCGCTCTTTCCAGGTGGGCTAGTATATAGAATATGGTGTATAATAAAGCGTATAACGGGCAATGAAACATGCCCGAGCGAACGAATAGAGGAGTGTTACTACTATGTATGATTATCTCATCGTTGGCAGCGGCCTTTTTGGCGCTGTTTTTGCCCATGAAATGAAACAAGCCGGCAAATCCTGCCTGGTTCTCGAACGGCGGCCCCATGTAGGCGGCAACGTCTATTGTGAAGAAAAGGAAGGCATCCATATTCACACATACGGTGCCCATATTTTCCATACGTCGGACAAGAAAGTCTGGAATTACGTCAACCAGTTTGTAGAATTCAATAATTACGTCAATTCGCCTGTAGCCAACTACAAGGGCGAACTCTACAATCTGCCCTTTAATATGAATACCTTTGCCAAGATGTGGGGCATCGTCACGCCGGCTGAAGCAGCTGCCAAAATTGCTGCCCAACGTGAAGCTGCCGGCATTACAGAGCCGAAAAACCTGGAAGAACAGGCCATTTCCCTCATTGGGACGGATATTTACACGAAGCTCATCAAGGGCTATACGGAAAAACAGTGGGGCCGCAGCTGTACAGACCTGCCGCCTTTTATCATCAAGCGGCTGCCCGTGCGCTATACCTTCGACAACAACTACTTTAACGACCGCTATCAGGGCATTCCTATGGGCGGCTACAACGTTCTCATCGAGGGCCTTTTAGATGGTATCGAAGTACGGACCGGTGTCGATTTCTTAAAAGACCGGAATGCATATGCCGCCATGGCTAAAACCATCGTCTATACCGGCCCTATTGATGAATACTTTGGTTATCAGCTGGGCCGCCTGGAATACCGGGGCCTGCGCTTTGAAACAAAGCGCCTGGAAGAAGAAAATCACCAAGGCGTAGCCGTCATGAACTACACGGACCGGGAAACGCCGTATACGCGGATCATCGAACACAAGCACTTCGAATTTGGCACGCAGCCTGTAACCTATGTGACGAAGGAATACCCGGCAGACTGGCAGCCCGGTGAGGAAGCGTATTATCCCGTCAACAACGAACAGAACCAGGCCCTCTATGCCCAGTATCAAAAGCTGGCCGCCGGGGAAACGGGCGTCCTCTTTGGCGGCCGGTTGGCAGAATATAAGTATTATGATATGGACGATGTCATTGCCAGCGCCCTTAGTGCAGTAGGAGGCATACTATGATTATTACAGCAGAAGAAGCAGAAGAACAAGCCATACTGAGTACGGCCAAACAGATGATGGCAGCCATTCATACGGCACCGAAGGGCTGCGGCATGGACAAGGTAAAAACCATTGCCCTTACCGGGAGCGATAAGGACTGTCTGGCTGATGAAATGATGAAAATCAACGCCGAAACAGGCCTGGAATTTTTCAAACGCGATTCGGAAAATGTCCGCAACAGCGCCCTGGTCATCCTCGTAGGTGTACCGGACAGCCCGCTTGGCATGCCTCACTGCGGGATTTGCGGCTTTACCGACTGTGCTGCCAACCGCGTGGCTGGCGGCCGCTGCATCTTTACCATTGCCGACTTGGGCATTGCCTTGGGCTCTGCTGTATCGCTGGCTTCATCCCAGGATATTGATTCGCGTATTTTTTATTCTATTGGCAAGGCAGCCATGCGCCTGCACAGCCTGGGCGACAAGGTGACGAATATTTTCGGCATAGCCCTTTCTGTATCGTCGAAGAATATCTTTTTCGACCGGGGGCCGCGCAAGATTATGCAATAAATTACAGGTATAGGAAGGGAGACTTTTTCCTTGAAGAAGAAGGTAGTTTGTATGGTAACCTTGGCTCTCGTGGCGGCACTCAGCCTGCCCGTTTTGGCTAAGGATAAAGATAAGGGCGTAGAAACGCCCTTTGCCAATTGGGGCATAATTACGGTGCCGACGGATCTCCAAATGAACCAGGGCACACAGGAAATGCTTACGGCCCAGCGCTACGGCAATGACGTAACGCGTATGCTGGAACAGATTTATCCCGTAGAGCCTGTAAGCTGGCAAGTCGTGCAAATCGACCAGGGCATGTTCCAGTACGGCTATGTCCTGCGCTACAGCGTCAACCTGTGGCAGGTTGAATCGGCGCTTCAGGGACGGTCCACGGAAAATGCGTACCTCCGGGATATTGGCGATAAGCCTGACGCGGCAACGCTCATGAGCCACGCCAATAACCGCCTCATCACGATGCTGCCTGCAGGCTGGTCCGTTGTAAAACCCTTTACCGCCAAGACGGTTAAGGGAACGAAGTTTTACGAAGCCACGTTGGCTGATCAGTTCATCGTCAATCAGGCTTATTTTACAGAAACGGTCCGCGTCATCAGCTGGGTCCATGGCAATGCTGTAGAAATAGCCGTTGTCTTTGCCCACAATGGCGATGGTGAAAATCTCTTGGATACCGTCACAGATATGCTTGAACATGCAAAAAAGATGCCGCGCTGACGGCATCTTTTTTATCAGATCAGATTTGTACTTAGTTTTCTTCTTTCATGATGTTTTCTAAGTGGGCGACGAGCTTCATGTTTTCGGCGTAGTCGATGGGGCAGTCGATGATGACCGGCTTGTCCTGCTTAAAGGCTTTTTCCAGTGTCGGCAGGAGGTCTTCTGTCTTCTTGATGCGGTAGCCAATAGCGCCCATGCTTTCGGCGAGCTTGACGAAGTCCGGATTGGTGAAATCAACGTATTCGTGGTGGCCGTACTGCATATCCTGCTTCCATTTGATGAGGCCATAGCTGCAGTCGTTGAAGATAAGGGTTACGAAATTCGTGCCCAGGCGGTGGGCTGTTTCCATTTCCTGGCAGTTCATGAGGAAGCCTGCGTCACCGGTAATGGCGAGCACCTTGCGGTCCGGATGGATGAGCTTGGCTGAAATCGCTCCGGGGACGGCAATACCCATAGTGGCAAAGCCGTTGGAAATGATGCACGTGTTCGGCTTGTAGCAGTTGTAATGGCGGGCAACCCAAACTTTATTGGCACCGACGTCGGAAATGACGATGTCGTCCGGGCCCATGACGCTGCGGCAATCGATGAGGGCCTTCTGCGGTTTTACCGGGAAGGGCATGTCGTTGGCGTAGCTTTCGTGTTCAGCAACCATATTTTTGCGCATTTCCAAATAGTACTTTGGTTCCTGCAGGCGGGCTGCCTTTTCCATAATCCGTTCGAGGGAGTTCGGAATGGAGCCTACGACTTCGACCTGCGGCTGGTAGTTTTTGTTGATATCGGCAGGCATGGAATCAATATGAATAATATCGGCGTTGTTCAGATGCCATTTGGCCGGTGCGTATTCGATAATATCGTAACCGATGGTAATGACCAGGCTGGCTTTTTCGAGCATTTTCGTCTGGTAGTCATCCATCGGAATACCGACCGTCCACATGGAATACGGATCGTCGTAAGGAATAGCGCCCTTGGCCATCATCGTGTTGACGACCGGGAGCTTGAGCTTTTTGGCAAAGGCTGTGAGCTGCTTCGACGCATGGCTGCGGATGACGCTGCTGCCGGCCAGGATGATTGGATTCTTGGCGTAGGAGATCATGGCTGCGGCTGCTTCAATCTGGTCTTCCAGCGCTGTTTCGCAGCGGATGGTCTTGTGACGCAAGGGCTTTTCATCGTCGCCAACAGGCATATGGCTAATGTTGACGGGCAAATCGATGAAGGTTGCGCCCGGTTTTTCCCGTTCGGCGTATTTGAAGGCCAGACGCGTAATTTCGGCCATCGTGTCCGGACGGACGACGGTATAGGCCCGGCGCGTAATCGGTTCAAACATAGCGCGCAGGTCCAAATACTGATGGGCTGTAATGTGCATCTTGTCCGTACCTACCTGACCGGAAATGGCGACCAGCGGTGCGCCGTCGCAGTCTGCATCGGCAACGCCTGTAATGAGGTTTGTAGCCCCAGGTCCGAGGGTAGCCATGCAGACGCCGGCGTGACCTGTCAAACGGCCGTAGACGTCAGCCATGAAGGCAGCACCTTGTTCGTGACGGACTGTGATGAATTCGATTTTAGATTGTTTCAGGGCTTCCATAATGGCGAGGTTTTCTTCACCGGGAATACCAAAAATATAATGAACGCCTTCTTCTTCTAAACATTCGACGAGTAATTCTGCTGTGTTGCGTTGTTTCTTTTCTACCATGAGTAAGAACCCCTTCCAATAAGATTACTATGTAGTATCTTTTGCGTTTCCAATTATAGTATGTGGCAATTGAATTTGCAATTTCACAATGTGGTAATTAATCTTATTTTAATAATTATCGAGATGAGAAATAGTTTCTCAAAAATACGTATGATTGCCGATTATTACATGTTTTATCTCTTTTATTTGACGTAAAAAGCACGTAAAATAATTTCATATAAATGAATTGAATTCTGATTTATGAAATTTGATATGCGGTTTTTTATTTCATAAAGTGAAATATATAACAAAAGGAGATTTTTTAATGAAGCACATCTTGATCAGTGCCTGTCTCTTAGGGCAGGCGTGCCGCTACGACGGCCAGAGTAAAACCTATGCAGCCATTGAGAATTTGTGGCATATGCCGGACGTCACGCTTATTCCCTTTTGTCCGGAACAAGGCGGCGGTCTGCCTACGCCGCGGCCGGCATCGGAACAGCAGGGCGACCGCGTCGTTACGGAAACGGGAGCAGATGTAACGGAAGAGTATGAACGCGGTGCTGACCAGGCGTTGCGCCTGGCCCGTCTCTACAGCTGTACATGGGCGGTCCTCAAGGAAAAGAGCCCGTCCTGTGGCAGTGGCGAAATCTATGATGGTACCTTTAGCCGCACCCTTACGGCTGGCGATGGTGTTACGGCGGCACGGCTCAAGGCTGCCGGTATCCGCGTCGTAGGGGAGAAACATTTGCAGCCCCTTTTAGCGGCTTTGCGTCACGTAGGCGTATAAATATTTCTTGCTTTATGGGGTTCACTTTGTTACAATAAATGAGTACGCAAGGAGGAAATTAACTGTGAAAACCGTAATGCATGAAGCACTTGAATGGGTGTATGCCATCGTCATTGCCTTGGCTATCACCACGCTGATCCATATATTTGTCGTTCAGCCGACCCGGGTTTCCGGTGAATCTATGGTACCGACGCTGCATAATGGGGAATACCTCGTCGTCTCCAAGATTGGTCATGTCCTCGGAGAAACGCCGAATTATGGCGATATCGTCATTATTGACAGCCGTGTCAACTATCCTCGTACGTGGCTGGATGACCTGTCGGAACCGATGGACAATTACCTGGCCATCTTTAGCTCCCGTTTCCAGACGAAGAATGTCTGGGTCAAACGCGTCATCGGCCTGCCTGGTGATACGCTGGCCTTCCACGACGGCAAGGTTTGGCGTAATGGCAAAGCCCTGGATGAACCGTACATCAACGGTCCTATGGACTACAGCCGTGCCGGTGAAGTCAAAGTACCGGAAGGCTATGTCTATTGCATGGGCGATAATCGTAACCACAGCAGTGACAGCCGGTTCATCGGTCCTGTTCCCATCGATCACGTCCTGGGCAAGGTTGTTTGGTAAGTTAGGTTGTATGCAGAGTTTGATGTGCCACACGGTGCATCAAACTTTTTTTATAGGAGGCAAATATGAGCAGAACAAAAGAAGAATTACATGGAATTACAGAACTGGGCAGCCAGCATACGGTATATGGGCAGGATTACGACCCGGGCCTTTTGGAAACCTTCGTCAATAAGCATCCTGACCGGGACTATTTCGTCAAATTCAACTGCCCGGAATTTACCAGCCTGTGCCCGATGACGGGCCAGCCGGATTATGCCACTATCTACATTTCCTATGTACCGGGTGAACGCATGGTAGAAAGCAAGTCCCTCAAGCTTTATCTCTTTAGCTTCCGCAACCACGGCGATTTCCATGAAGACTGTGTCAACGTCATTATGGACGACCTGGTAAAGCTGATGGAACCGAAGTACATTGAAGTGTGGGGGAAATTCCTGCCCCGCGGCGGCATCAGTATCGATCCGTACTGCAACTACGGCAAACCCGGCACACCGTGGCAGGAAGTGGCCTGGCAGCGCCTGTCCCAGCACGATCTCTATCCGGAAAAAATCAACAATCGCGGCTAAGTGTCTCCTGTTTTCTAAAAATATGGTATAATAACTCTTATAGGCTTATCATATAGTACATAGGAAGAGAAAAGGCGGTGTTTCTTTTGAAAACAAAAAAGATACTGGCAGCACTCTTGCTGTCCCTGGCCGTTTCTGTAACGGCCTTTGCCAAGGACGACCTGTGGCAATATAATCAGTTTACGACGATCGATATGAATTCGGCTAAGATTTCCTATCCGGCAGGTATGCAGACCCTTACCTTTGAAACGATAGAAAAAGCCGGCGAAACGACGGATTACTGCACGTACGTCTATAACGTGGATGAACAGACCATTCAGCTCAAGGAAATGGTAACGCGTACAAAAAAGAGCAAGTACAAGAGCAGCTTCTATCCGGAATCGGTCAAGAACGGCAATAACGTCATCAAGGCCCGGGCGCGCATGGCAGACGATGTCCTGCAAAAGGTACTGGCCAAAAAAGAAAAACATTAAGAAGTAACGGCACTTCTTCCAGAATCTGGGAGGAGTGCCCTTTTTGGAGGGGAAACTATGGAATTACGGACGCTGAAGTATTTTCTCACCGTCGCCAGGGAAGAAAACATTACGCACGCTGCCGATGTCCTGCACATTACACAGCCGACGCTATCCAGGCAAATGGCAGCCCTTGAGGAAAAACTGGGCGTGACCCTCTTCGAACGCGGCAGTCATCACATTACACTGACTGACTCAGGCATGCTTTTACGCCGCCGGGCCCAGGAAATCGTAGAGCTTACGTGTAAGACCGTAGAAGAAATGGCTCATGCTGATATGGATGTGGCAGGAAATATTTCTATCGGCGCAGGCGAAACGGCCAATATGGAATATCTGGCCCAAGGCATAGCAGCCTTCCAAAAACGCTATCCGGACGTCACCTTTTCTGTTTACACGGCCATTGCCGATGACGTAAAGGAAAAACTGGAACAGGGTTTTCTCGACTTCGGTCTCGTCGCTGACCCGGTCGATATTAGCACATACCATATTGTGCAGCTGCCTAAACGGGACGGCTGGTGCCTGTTCATGCGCAGAGATGATCCCTTAGCCAAACTGCCCTGCATCCATCCGAAAGACCTGTCTGGCCAGGATATTATTATTCCCATGCGGCCTTCTGTACGTAATGACGTAGAAAACTGGCTCGGTCCGTATGCAGGAACGATTCGCATCCGAGGCCATGTGAACCTCTCCGTCCACAATATGGGCTATCTCGTCCGGGCAGGCGTCGGCAAGGTGCTTACGTTCATGCTGGAAACGGTGCCGGACGAATTTCATCTCTGTCCCCTTGAACCGGATATGAAAGACAGTGGCTTTTTTGTTTGGCGCAAGAACCAGTTTGTAGCTAAGCCCGTACACCTCTTCCAGGATTTTTTCAAAGACTATATAGCCGGTCTTTCTGCAGATACGAATGGTGAGACAGAGAAAAAGGACTAACCGCAAGCGGCCGAATTATGGTATAATAGGGGACATCTAGGTTTACTATATTTGAAAAGGCGGTGTACTTTTTGAAGGCAAAAAAAATTCTGGCCGTATTGGCCTTAACTCTGGCTGTTTCTGTGACGGCCTTTGCAAAAGAAGAAGTCTGGCAGTACAACCAGTTCACGACCATTGACATGAGTACGGCAAAGCTGTCCTATCCGGCAGGCATGGAAACCCTGACCTTTGAAACGGTAGAACAGGCCGGTGACACGACGGACTATTGCACGTACGTCTACAACGTGGATGAACAGACCATTCAGCTCAAGGAAATGATCACGAAGACCAAGAAGAGCAAATACAAGAGCAACTTCTATCCCGAATCGGTCAAAAATGGCAACAACGTCATCAAGGCCCGGGCCCGTATGGCTGACGCAGTACTCCAGAAAGTAATGGCCGAAAAAAACAAGAAATAAGAAGGCATGATGAAAAACACTTCTCCTGAGGACCTTGGGAGAAGTGTTTTTCTTTCTCTGGGGAGAACGTACTCGCTGCTTGAACAACGAGGGATAGAGGCGGAACGAAACGTCTCGTAAACGTGATGCCTGCAAAAGTACTGCAAACCGGGGATAGGGGTGAACCTATGCCTATCATGCTTACTTCCACACCTGCATAATAAAGAAATACGCCCGAGGCATACATAAAGATAAAATATAAGCATTAGATTTAAGGATATATTTCTCCTATACTATAACTATGGAAAATAATAGGCTGAGAAAAAACTAAATTTTCTGTCTATTTCCATGCGGGTATTAGTTTTACAAAGTAAGAGGGGGAATACAGTATGGGACGTTTTGGTATGGAAGAATGGGGCTTGGTCCTTTTGATCGCCCTCGTCGTTTTTGGACCCGGCAAGATCGCCGGTCTGGGCAAGGCCCTGGGGAAGAGTGTCCACGATTTTCGCAGCGCTCTCAATGGGGTAGAAGCACCGCAGGAACCGGAAGCTCAGGAACAGAAGGGGGCCGTGAGCCACCATGGCTAAGATCTCAAAGGATATTGTCCGCTATCGTTCGTTGCGGCTTGCAGGCTACGTCATTGGCTTTATGCTTTTTTATGCACCTTTTGACGGTTTTGCCCGTTTTATCGACCTTTTCATTACGCCGACGCAGCTTTACAGCATTCATGAACCATGCTTCCGCATTCCGCTCCATGATTTGCTCCTGGGCAATATGGGCGAAGCCGGTCCGGTGTCACTCATCGCCTTCGGCCTTTTACTCGTCGTGTCGCTTTTCTTTGGGCCGC
This sequence comes from Megasphaera hominis, assembly GCF_014269395.1. Lineage (GTDB taxonomy): Bacteria > Bacillota > Negativicutes > Veillonellales > Megasphaeraceae > Megasphaera > Megasphaera hominis. The sequence goes on along the minus strand of NZ_JACOGK010000001.1, from coordinate 22,929 downwards.
TCTTTTGTGGCAAACTCTGTCCGGCCGGAGCACTGCCGGAATATTTGTCCCGTCTCGTGCCGGACCGCTTCAAGATTGACTGGCCTAAACACATTCCAGCCACACCTATCCGGTACGGTTTCTTTGCAGGCTTTCTCCTGGCCGGTGTCGTCGGTATTAGCGAACATTGCTCATATTGCAATTTCTACGTCTTCGATCTCTTCGTCCAGACAGTAACGACGGGTCATTTGCCGGTTTATTCTATTTCCCTTATTCTGACCTTTTTGGTTTGGTTCTTCATCATGGGCATCTTCACGCAAGGCGGCCGGGGCTTCTGTAATTTCCTCTGTCCCGTTGGTGCCTGCAGTAATTTGGTCCATGTTTTAGGCGTGCATATACCGTGGACGTGGCGTTTGCGCGTGGGCCAGCCGTCGTGCGTTCACTGCGGCCGCTGTACCAAGGTCTGTCCCATGAGCTGCCTGACTCTGACGGATCATGCCCTGAAGCTCGACCGGCATCGCTGCATCCTCTGTCAGGAATGCCAGCATACATGTCCGGCCAAGGCCATTTCCTACGGGAGAGGTGAAGTAAAATGAAAAAGTTTACCATGCTCGCCAGTTCTGGCGCGGCAGGAACGGCTTTTTTGAGCAGTGCTGCAGAGACAGCATCCGGCGCAGCACCACTGTGTAACGGTATTTGTGGTACCTGCGGCGGTGGCTGTGTCATTGCCATAGCGGCTGTGGCCTGGATGGGAGCCACGGCATTTTATAAGAAGAAGCACAAAGAGGGGGATGCAGACCATGAATAGAAGAAACTTTCTGAAAATTGCCGGGTTAGGCGCGGCCGGACTGGCCCTTTCCGGGTGTGGTCTCAAGTCGCGGCGTGAAGCCTTTAACGAACAGAGAATAACCAGTATTGCCGACACGGGGGACGTACAATACAGGATTATTCCTCACAGCAACACGAAGGTCAGTACCATTGGCATCGGTGCCAGCGCCATTCACGAAGCGGATGGCGACGAAATCCAGCGCATATTTGATTATGCTGCAGATAAGGGCATTAATCTCGTCGATACGGTCATGTCGAACTTTGCCTCGGCAGAGCTCATGGGCAAGGCCATGAAGGGGCGGCGACAGTCTTTTATCACGCAGATGCATATCGGTGCGACCTATCCCGGTGGTACCTATACGCGGACCCGTGATTTTGCCAAGGTCAAGGAAGGCTTTGAAACACAGCTGAAAACCTTCCAGACCGATTACAGCGACATCGGTTTCATTCACTATGTCGACGAAGGCAAGGATTACGATGACATGCTCAATAATGGCCTTCTCGATTACGCCCAGAAGCTGAAACAGGAAGGCATTATCCGCAATATCGGGTTTTCCTCTCATTCTGTAGAAATGGCTAACCGCTTTCTCGATACGGGCCTCATGGACGTCTACATGTTCAGCATCAACCCGTCGTACGATTTCGTTTCCTCCGGCGGCGGCATGACCCTCGACGCAGACCGCAAGAAGCTCTACGAACGGACCCAGCAAATGGGTGTCGGCATTACGGTCATGAAGGCCTACGGCGGCGGCCGTCTCCTTTCTGCCGGTTCGTCGCCCTTTGGCAAAGCGATGACGCCTGTCCAGTGTATCCAGTACTGTCTCGACAGGCCGGCGGTTATTTCCGTCATCCCCGGCGTGCGCAACCTCATGGACCTCAAAAGTGCGGCCCTCTATTATGCAGCTACACCGGAAGAACGAAGCTATTCGGATATCCTTAAATCACAGGTCAAGGACATGGACGGCGTTTGCATTTATTGCGGCCACTGCCAGCCCTGTGTGCGGGCCATCGATATTGCGGCAACGAATAAGTTTTACGATCTGGCCCAGGCCGGCGATGCCCTGGCGAAGGATCATTATATGCGCCAGTCCCGTAAGGCCGGTGATTGTATCCAATGCGGCCAGTGCGAACCGCGCTGTCCCTTCCACGTACAAATCCGGGCGCGCATGCGGCAGACGAAAGAATATTTTGGCGCGTAAAGGTGACGGAGAAAGAGGCGATTTAGATGGACAGACGCGAGTTTTTAAAGCTATCCGGACTCGGTATGATGACTTTGTTTTTAAGCGGTTGCGGTACGATCCTTTCTCAGGGTGGTACGTCGGCGGCAGCTGCGATTGGAGGAGGAAAGAAAATGAAAATTGTCGTAGTAACGGGGAGCCCTCATGATCATGGCACGTCGTTTTTGCTGGCCGATAAGTTTATTGAAGGGGCTAAGTCAGCCGGTCACGACGTATTCCGCTTTAATGCGGCTTTTGAAGATATTCATCCCTGTATTGGCTGCGATCATTGCGGCATGGATGGTGATTGCATTTATAATGATGCAATCCAGCAAAAACTCATGCCCCATCTGCTCGATATGGACATGATTGCCCTTATTACACCATTATATTATTACGGTATGTCGGCACAGCTAAAGACCATTGTCGATCGTTTTTATTCCCGCACGGGACATCTCACGGGCAAGAAATCAGTCCTCATGGCTACGGCCTATAATAGTGCCGACTGGACCATGAATGCCCTGGTTGATCACTACGATACACTCGTCCGCTACATGGGCTGGACCGATATGGGCAAGGTCCTGGCCATTGGCTGCGGTGCCCGTTCACTGATTGAAAAATCTGAATTTCCCGACCAGGCCTATAAGCTGGGCGCCAGTCTTTAAGGAGGAGATCCCATGGGCTTCTTATTTCAGCACCATCCCATACGCTGGCTCTACGTAGCCATAGCAGCTATCCTGGCAGTCGTCGTTTCATCATACGTTCATTGTCTCCTGAATCCGTGGACCGTGTGCAGCTCTGCAGCTTCGTCATACAGTATGAACCAGTATAGCATGGAAGAAACGCCGTTACAGGCAGGCCTTTCGTTTCCCGGCGGTCAGGCAAAACTGGAATTGTACGATACAGAAGCCGCCCTTGAAGTAGCGGAACGGCGGCCTTTTGTCGTCCAGCTGCAGCATCAGGGCAATCGTTTGGTCCTGCCAGGCCTGCCGGCTACGGTATTTCAGCGCGAAAGCAATAAGGGCATGAATCCTGTCGCCGGTGACGTAGCCTTCGATACGGCTAAAAACGAACTGGTCGTATTTTTGGCCGACGAAGCAGCGTCAGACGATCTTATTCCTTTAGGTCATGTGTCTCAAGGTCTCGACAACATGAAACACGCAGGGGAGGTATTCCAAACCTATGTCACACAATTTGAACCAAGCAAAGCTAAGTAAAAACTACAATATTTCTCCGGATATCGTACGGAAATACGAGGCCTGTTGCCGTAAAGGCCAGACAGGCCCTTATACGGATTCTGAAATTGAAGAACTGAGCCTCGTGGCAACTCTCGTAGACCTGGGCTTTTCTGACAGGGATATTTGTACGTATTTGCATCTTAGCCATGCCCCCGGTGAACATCAGGCAGAGCTGTTGCAGCTCATTGACACACAACGCCGGCAGCTGGTACAGCGAATCCATACAGAACAGCGCAAGCTCGATTGTCTTGATTGTCTGCGCTACGAAATGAAAAAACAGTAAAAAAGTAATAAAAAAGTACCGTCCTATGCAGGTATTGGTAATCCTGTACAGGACGGTACTTTTACATTGGAGAGTTTATTATTTCCCTTTGAGGCAGATGCTCAGCCACTTTGGCAGGGGCAGCCACGTAATGATAGCCGAGAATGCTGTAGCCAGACAGGTGACTGCCAGGTAAATGGCAATGATGTAAAGGCTTCTCAGGTAAATATGGAAGTGAGCTGCAGACCACGTGAGGAAGCTCAAAAAGAGGGGATGTACGAGATAAATGGGATACGAGTAGTCGCCCAGAAGGGAGAAGAACCTATGCAGGAACGGCGGTACGCGGTGACATTCGAGCCAATAGAGAAGGTAGAGTATCGTCGACAGGGTGTAGGCCATGCCGATAGGGCTCAGCTGATGGATCGTAAAGACGGCAGATAGGGCGTCGTAGTGAAGCGTTGCCATGATGCCGTAATAGGCCATGAGCATGCCTGCTGTCGTCAGAGCCTGAAAGCTATTGACCAAAAGACCGTGCCGGGACAGCCAGTTGCACGTTGCCTGGAAGTGTTCAGCTGTAAAGGCGCCGAAGAGGAAGATGAAGAGATAGTGCAGGACGACGTAGTTCAGGCGGTACGTAAAGGCATCCTGCAGGAACGGATTGGCCGAATGGAAATCCCAGACGTAGCTCGAGTAGAAGTTGAAGACTACGTTACCGGCAAAGAGCAGGGTAAACCAAAACCAGGGGTGGTGATTCATGCCGCGCAGCATGACGCGCCACAAAGGCATGAGAAAATAGAACCAAAGGAGAATAACGAGAAAATAGATGTGATACATGGCCAGGCCATACCAGAGGGTACGTATAAAGGCAAGAGGCTGGAAAATACTGGCGTTATGGCTGAGAATAGAGCTATAGGTCATGTAAAACAGAGACCAGGCCACGTACGGTACGAGGACGGTACGCAGGCGGCGCTTCAAATAGTCCTTGTAGACAAAGGGGCCTTCAACAGGCTGGCTCATGAACATGCCAAAGGCCGAGAGAAAGAAGAACGTCGGCACGGAAAAACGGGAAAGGATTTCCAGAACAGCCACGAGCTCGAGATTGGGCGTCGGGTTGAGGAGTGCCACAGAACCAACGTGAATGGCAATGACGCCAAGCATGCAGATTCCGCGCATATAATTGATAGAATGTATAAATCGTTTTGACATCTGGCACCTCAATAGATACAATATAATAGATACTTCAGTTTTTAATTGTAACACATTTGTCATATTTTCTGTAGAGTAGAGAGGTTGTTATGGAAGGAGCGAATCTGCGTATCCTGACGCGGACAGGGATTATCGTGGCCCTGACCTTGATCTTGCAGAGCCTGCGCCTGTGGATTCCCATGCCACCGCAGTTCAGCTTTGCCTTTATCGGCGTCCTCGTCAATGCCTGCCTGATTACAGCTGTCCTGGCTGTAGATTTGCGGGCCGGTATTGTCACGGCTTGTGTGACGCCTTTTTTTGCCTATATCGAAGGCATGCTGCCCTTCCTGCCCTTTGTCGTCCCTGTAGCCCTGGGTAACTGCGTTTACGTGCTCCTGGCCTGGCTGGGCCGCAAGCACTGTCTGCTGGGCTTCAGCGTGGCAGCACTGGGGAAGGCGGCCACTCTTTTCCTGGGCTTTTATATACTTTTTGCCGCCGTAGCCTTTCCGCCGGCTATGCGGCACACGCTGCTCTTTATCATGAGCTGGCCCCAGGTAGTGACAGGTTTAGGAGGCGCTGCTGTCGGCTTTTTTGTCTGCCGCAGCCTTGCCCGTTCCCATATTATCTAAAGGAGTTTTTCCATGTCTATCTTTTATTATGTTCCTGCTGTACTCGGAGTGTTCTTTATTGCTGTCGGCATTTGGCACGGCTGGCGCCTGCGGGCCCTGACACGTCACTGCACGGCGCCGGCTACGGGTACAGTTATGCAATTTGACGTAGAAAAGAATAAGAGCGGCGATATGTATTATCCGGTCGTGCGCTTTTCTGTCCATGATGAGCAGTACACGGCACGCTATACCTTTGGCAACAGCGAATGGAGTTTTGAAGCCGGCGACACGGTGGATTTGCGCTATAATCCGTCACGGCCGGAAGAAATATATTTGTATCATGAACAATCGACGCTGCAGCAATATGCCAGCCCGGTCATGATTATCGTCGGCGGTCTGATTTTTATCGCTACGTATTATATTGAGCTCTAAAAAAGTACCGGCTTTTAGGCCGGATCAAAAAGGAAGTATGACATGACAGATAGTACAAAGTATACGCCGGACCACGCGTCCGGTGTCAATCAAAAGGCCGTACAGGCCATGCAGGATTTTCTCGAAGCCTTGGGACTGGACCTGACGGCTCTCGGTATGGAAAAAACACCGTACCGTGTGGCTGAAGCTTTTGGTCAGTTTTTTTCAGGCCTCCGTGAGGATCCTAAGGCGCGCTGGGGCAGTCTCATCGAAACGGAGTCGAATGGCCTGGTCGCCGTGCGTCAGATCCGGTTTTATTCCATCTGTGAGCATCACCTCCTGCCTTTCTTCGGAACCGTTTCCATTGCCTATTGCCCGCACGAGGGAAAAATTGCCGGTTTCAGTCACTTTGCTGAAGTTGTTGATGTCCTGGCCCGGCGGCCGCAGCTGCAGGAACGTTTTACAGCTGACATTTGCCAGGCTGTAACCGAAGGCCTGCAGGCAGACGGTGCCTTGGTCATCGTTCAGGGCACACATTTGTGTTTGTCCATGCGCAACCGGCAGGGGAGCGATTCGGATATTGTCACGCAGGCGTCCTATGGCTGCCTGGCTGAAGGTACAGAAGCCGGACGGGAAGCGTGGAAGCTGTTGATGAAGGGGGCAAATCATGACTAATCTTATGCGCGAGTACCATTGGTCTGACGGAAAACGTTTGATAGTTGGTAAGAAAACGCTCATCATGGGCATCCTCAATATTACGCCCGATTCCTTTTCGGATGGCGGCAAATGGAATTCCATTGATGCGGCTTTGCGCCATATGGAAGAAATGGTACAGGACGGGGCCGATATTATCGATATTGGTGCCGAATCGTCGCGGCCAGGCTTTACGCCCCTTTCGGCAGCTGAAGAAATAGAACGGCTTCAGGTCATTTTGCCTAAATTAGTGGAACATTGCCCGGTGCCTATTTCCGTCGACACGTATAAGGCTGAAACGGCAGATTATGCCATGACAGCCGGTGCTCATATGATGAACGATATTTGGGGTCTCCAATATGCGCAGGAACCGGGGCAGATGGCAGCCGTAGCAGCCAAGCACGGTGTGCCCGTAGTAGTCATGCACAATCAGTCTGGCACGGACTATGATGATATAATGGAAGATATGAAAGCCTTTTTTGCCCGTTCGGCAGCCATTGCAGCTGCTGCCGGTGTGCTGCCGGAACAGATTATTACCGATCCGGGTATTGGCTTTGGCAAAACGTGCGAGCAAAATATATATGTCTTGCAGCACTTGAAGGAATTGACGGCTTTGCCGTATCCCCTGCTCCTCGGTACGAGCCGCAAAGGCTTTATCGGCAAGGTCCTTGATTTACCCGTAACAGAACGGATGGAAGGTACCGGTGCTACGTGCGTCGCCGGTGTCCTCGACGGCTGCGCCATCGTGCGCGTTCACGACGTCCGTCCCATTGCCCGTATGTGCGCCATGGCAGATGTCCTGGCAGGCAGATAAATTTTCCCTATAAGGATGGTACAATTATGGATAAAATCGTATTAAAAGGCTTACATTTCTATGGCTATCACGGTGTATTTCCGGAAGAAACGCGGAAAGGACAGCCTTTTTCTGTAGACGTAACACTGGAATTTGACGCGTCCCGTGCAGAAGAAACGGATTCGATCAATGAAACAGTCGATTACAGCGCTGTATACGGCACGATCCAGAAAATCGTCGAAGGCGATCCGTATAAGCTTATTGAAAAAGTTGCCGCCGTCATTGCCCGGGCGATTCTTGCTGAATACAGCCTCGTCCAGGCCGTAGAAGTAACGCTCCACAAGCCACAGGCGCCTATTGATGGTCATTTTGACGATGTGCTCTTCGTCATTCGCCGGGAACGGTCATGATCACTGTATATCTCAGCTTGGGCACGAACCTCGGTGATAAGGTGCAGGCTTTGACACGGGCCTTAGATGAGTTGCGGCAAGCACCGGAGGTGACACTTACGGCCGTTTCACCGTATTATGAAACACCGCCGTGGGGAAAGACGGACCAGCCACCCTTTCTCAATACCTGTGCGGCTGTTCGTACGTCGCTGACCGCAGAAGCACTGCTGCGCCTGTGCCAGGCCATCGAAGCCCACGGCGGCCGCGAGCGCCACGAAAAATGGGGCGCCCGTACGATCGATATAGACCTGGTGTACAGTCCGGATGTGACCTGTGCCAGCCCTGATTTGCAATTACCACATCCGTATCTGACGCAGCGCGCCTTTGTTCTCGTGCCGCTGCAAGACATAGCACCTGACCTCGTGATCCAAAACCGCCCGCTTAACGCGTGGCTACAAGAATTGCCTGAACGGAATGCGGTGGTCAAAGCAGAAGGAGGTTATTTATGGAAAAAATTTTAATCGCCGATGATGAAGAGCTCATGCGGCAATTGGTCATCGATTTTCTCAAGCCCGAGGGCTACGAAATTATCGAAGCAGCTGATGGCAAGGTGGCTCTGGAAAAATATCATTCAGAACATCCCGACTTGATTCTCCTGGATGTCATGATGCCTATTTATGACGGCTGGACCGTATGTCGTGAAATCCGCCGTGAATCGACAGTGCCGATCATGATGCTCACGGCTAAGGGCGAAGAAATCGACCAGCTCTTTGCCTATGACCTGGGGGTAGACGAATATATTACGAAACCCTTTAGCCCGAAGATTCTCGTCGCCAAGATTAAGGCTCTCTTGCGGCGCGTCCAGCAGGAAGAAGAGCAGCAGCATACGGCTTCAGAAGGCGTAGCCATTGACCGCGATGCCCATCAGGTAGTCATTGACGGTAACAACGTCGATCTCAGCCCGACAGAATACAAGCTGCTCAATTACTTAATGATCAATGCCGGCAAGGCCCTCAGCCGCCGTCAGATCTTGAACAAGGTATGGAATTACGACTACTATGGGGACCTGCGTACAGTCGATACGCATATTAACCGCCTGCGTATCAAGCTCGGTGACAAGGGCAGCCTCATCAAAACCGTGCGCGGCTACGGCTATCGCTATGAAGAAAAATGATACGACTTTCTCTGCGTAAGAAAATTTGCCTGATCCTCTCGGCCTTTACCATCGTCTTTTCCCTGCTGCTCATGATTGCCGTGGGCATGGGCTTTACGCCTTTTTATTTCCACTATAAAAAGGATACCCTCGTGTCTATGTCCCAGGTCATAGCCAGCCTTTACGAGAAGGGAGAAGCCAATTATGTCGATGAATTCGACCAGATCAGCCAGCAAGGCGGTGCGGCTGTCTTCATCGTCGATAAGGGGACTCTCGTCTATTCGTCCCGGCCGGACCGCAAGGCTGTCGTCGGCAAGCCTCATTTTGATTCGGAAAATGTCGTTACTGCCGAAGCACCGCAGCGAACGGAAGACACCAAAACGGAGGATTTCAAGACGCCCCGTCATGTGGAACTCATGCGAAAGCTGTTTAATGGTGAAAAATTGCCCCAGTCAGATCTGCGGCGCGTCTTTTTTGATGGCGATGAAGATCATGTCCGTTTCATGAGTATCCTTTGGCCCAGTGGTAACGACGCGTACGTCATCGTTACACAGCCTATGGAACCTATGGAAGCAACGGTGGCAGTGGTGCAGCAGTTCGTCATCATTTGCAGCCTCATTTGGCTGGTCATTGCCATCATCGGCGCTATCTTCTGTACCAACCGCCTGACGCGGCCGCTCCTCAAGCTGAAGCAGCTCTCCGTGGCGATGGCCCATTTGGATTTTTCCAAGAAGTGGACCGATACCAGAAGCGATGAAATCGGCGAACTCGGGCGCAGCTTGAATGAGCTCTCAACGCAGCTTGATACGGCCTTGAATGAACTCAAGCAGGCCAATAACGAGCTGGAAGTACAGCTCCAAAAGGCTAACGAAATTGAAGAAATGCGCAAGGCCTTTATTTCAGCTGTTTCTCACGAGCTAAAGACGCCCCTGGCCCTCATTCAGGGCTACGCCGAAGGACTGGACAGCCTGGATATCTCGGAAGAAACGCGCAAGCGGTATTGCCGTGTTATCCATAGTGAAACGGAAAAGATGGATCATTTGGTAAAGGATTTGCTCAACCTGTCGCGCTTGGAAACGGGTTCTTTCCGTATTGAAATGACGGAGTTTGATTTCCCGGCCTTAGCAGAAGAATTGCGCTATCGTTTTGACGGCGTCATTAAGGATAAGCAAATCAATATTACCAGCCATTTCCCGGACGCTATGGAGGTCTATGGCGATCCCGAACGAATCGATACCGTCATGAGTAATCTCTTGTCCAATGCCATTGATTATACAGACATCGGCAAGAAAATCGACGTTTCTGCTGTCCGCGAAGGCGATCATTATGTGATCAGCATTTACAATCAGGGCATTCAAATTGCAGCGGCCGATCAGTCCCGCATTTGGGAGCCTTTCTACAAGGTCGATGCAGCCCGTACGCGGCAGCCACAGCGTGTCTTTGGCGGTCACGGCCTGGGTCTGGGCATCGTCGCCGCCCTCGTCGAACGGCACGGCCAGAAATACGGCGTCCGCAACGAGACAGACGGCGTAACCTTCTGGTTTACCCTGGCGGCAGCAAAATAGAAAAAGTGAACTGCATCTTTTGAGACCTGGCCGCTTTTGCAGCCGTCCGGTTCTCGCCAATGGGGAGTTTTAGGAAAAACTAAAAAGCTGTGCAAGAAGTAAAAAATTCTTCTTGCACAGCTTTTTCATTTCTAAAACGAGCGGTTTCCCAGTGAGGGATGACTGCATTTTTTGAGGATCAGATGTTCGACCAAATAGCCTGCTTCGTCGAGGTCGATATCGTCGCGCTGGCCGTCGTGCTCGTAAATGCACATGGGCTTATCCGTACCGACTTCGCCGCCAGGCAGGTAAATGTATTCGTTGTTTTCCCGGTCACCGAAGATAATGCCGGCGAGGAGGTGTTTCTTTGCTATTTGACTCATCGTAAGGCGGCTCCTTCAGCATCAAATTTTACTTCCAAGAGGGAACAATCGCGGTAATCAGCAGAGACGAGATGCAGCAGTGTGCCGTTATAAAGGCGCGGGAACATGGTGTTTGGCTGCATGCCGTGGAGGTGGCCGAAAATGCAAAGGGGCACCTTGTATTTTTCCAGGAGCTCTGTAAAACCGCTGGGCTTGGTAAGGTCGCACACGGGCGGGTAGTGGAGGAGCACGATGATGTGTTCACAATTCAGCTTTTGTGCTTCTTCCAGGCAGCGTTCTACACGCAGGAGCTCGCGCCGGTAGGGTTTGGCATCCTTTTCTTCCTGGTAATGAATATCGCCCGGGCAAATCCAGCCATGGGTGCCGCAAATGGCGATGCGGCCGTCGTCAATGGTAATAGGCGCACTGCCGTGCAGGTAATACATGTGGTTTTCCGGGTCTTCCTGACGGTTGAGCTTGCCGGCGCTTTCCCACCAGAAATCATGATTACCGCGGATGATGATCTTGTGTCCCGGCAAGGCCCGGATTTCATCGAGGTCCTCCTGGGCTTCTGCCAAATGCATGGCCCACGACGTATCGCCGGCAATGAGGACCGTATCGTCTTCGCTGACTCGCTCGTTCCAATCGTCCTTAATGCGCTGCCAATGGTTAATCCAGCGGGGACTGAACACATCCATCGGCTTGCGTGGCGGATTGCCGGATAAGTGTAAATCTCCTATTGCAAATAAACGCATAACCTGTTATTTCCTTTCTGGCTGGTTTGAAGCTGCAGCCAGAGCTTTCTGTAATCGTTCGATAAAACGGTTGCGATGGCCTTCATTGGCCGTCTGGGGAATCATATAGCCAACGTATAAAGGGTTGGTCAGAAAACGGGGCACAATCTTGACGTATAATTTAGGATCGTCAGGAAAGGTATAAAAGAAGATATTATAGCTTTCATTGTGCCATACGAAATCGTGAATCATGAAGTGGGAAACGATCTGCATATAGTGTACAAAAAGGGGCAGCTGCGCGTCGTCACTGAGAATCAGATTGACTTCGTAGAAGCCGATAATGGGCCGGGCGGAAAGGTTGACTTCAATGCCCGGACTCTGCAGTACCGGATGCCCTTGCAGATGATAAAGCTTGACGTCGTCGTGGTAGTCGTATTTTTCCAGGCCGACAATCTGCGAATGGGGATGATGAATTGTACCGCCGGACATGTAGCCGTGGTTACGGTAGAAGACAACGGACCGGAAGCGGTCCATAGCCTGCACCTGATGCCATTTTTCCAAGCCAAAGCGGATCATTTCGACAGCGTAGGCCGGGTCGTATTCAGAAAATTCACCGTCGCAGTCATCCGTTTCGATGATCAGTGTCTGCCAGCAATCTTTGAGCACGGGAAAGGCATTTTCCAGCCAAATCATATGACCCCGTGTTTCAAGGACGTTCTTCAGGTTCTTTACGTCGCAAAAGGGGCAGTATTTTTCATGACGATGTACCGTATCAGGTTTTGTCTTGCCCAAATCCAAATTATATTCTAACGTGTGCGTAAAGGGATTTTGTTCCATGGCTAGCCGGCTCCTTTTCTAATACTCATATTCTATTGTAGCATAGACATACGCTTTTTGAAATATGCTATAATTGATATTGAACGAATACAAGTAATTGAAATTCTTTTTCAACGAGGTAATTATGACCAAAGAAATAAAAAAGATAGATCCGGGCCAGTGGGCGCAGCTGTTGCTCCACTGGTTCTATGCCAACCGGCGGGATTTGCCGTGGCGCACAGTGCCGCGCGATCCCTATAAGGTGTGGGTATCGGAAATCATGCTGCAGCAGACGAAGGTAGAAGCCGTACGGCCATACTATGAAAGCTGGATGGACCGCTTTCCTACGGTGCAGGCGCTGGCGGCAGCGTCAGAAGACGATGTCCTGCGGCAATGGCAGGGACTGGGCTATTATTCGCGGGCCCGCAACCTTCACGACGCCGTGTGTGAAGTGCAGCGCGAATATGGCGGCAAGGTGCCCGATACACTGGCAGGCATGCGGTCCTTAAAGGGCGTCGGCGACTATACGGCCGGGGCCGTCCTGAGCATTGCCTATAAGAAACCCGTACCGGCTGTAGATGGCAATGTCTTGCGTATTTTTGCCCGCCTTTACGTAATAGAAGACAATATTTTATCGGCTAAGGTGAAAAAATCCGTTACGGCCTTGGCAGCTGAACAGGTGCCGCCCGATGCGCCGGGAGATTTCAATGAAGCTCTCATGGATTTGGGTGCAACCGTCTGTATTCCCAAGCATCCGCGCTGTGACGCCTGCCCCTTACAGAAACGCTGCGGTGCCCGGGCACTGGGCAAGGAAACGGAACTGCCTGTGCGGCTTACACGCAAGCACGTGCCTGTAGAAGAGATTACCGTCGTCGCCGTTGCCGGCGGCCAGCGCTGGCTTTTGCACCGGCGCCCGTCTAAAGGCTTATTGGCGTCCATGTGGGAATTCCCCAATGCCGTAGGTGCCGGCGAAGCAGGCCTTGAGGCCGTACAGCGCCTCGTACAGGATCTGGGCCTTTCTGTGGCGATAGACGACCAGCCTATTGGTACCTTGCGGCACGTCTTTTCTCATAAGATTTGGCAAATGACCATCTATACGGCCGAATGTACAGGTGGTACATTAGAGACAAAGGAGGATTGGCAGTGGCTGGACCGGTCTTGCTACACCGATGTGCCCTGGGCCGGGCCGCATGGTAAGATCACTGCCATGGTATAAATATGAGGGGAATGTTTTTCATCAATTTTATGATCATCCTGACGGTCGTGTCTGTGCTGTCCGTCATTTTATGGAACTACCTGCGCCGGGGGAGGCATATGGGCCGCTGGATTTTAGGCACGGTCGTCCTTTCCGCCGCCGGTGCTGCTATTTTATCGGCATACAGCCAGGCCTATAGCGGTGGCAGCTCCCTGATTCCGTTGTTGCACGCCGGAGCCCTCGGTTCAGTGAGCTGGTTTCTCTTATTTATGCTCGTGTTTCCCGTGCTCCTTGCCGTGGCCCTGCCCGTTACGGTATACCGTCTGATTACGTGGTGGAAACGGAGCAATCCGACAGGGCAGGCACCGGCACCGGCTGCGTCAGGCATGTCGCGCCGCGATTTTCTTAAAGACGCTATGTTTGTCATCCCTGCTGCCGGTATTGCAACGAGTGCTCTGGGCAATGTCGTAGGCGAAGAATACCTTTCTTTGACAAAGGAGAAGCTGTCTTTTCCGAATTTACCTGATTATCTTGAAGGCTATCGCATAGGCCAGCTTTCGGATACGCACATTGGCCACTTCTTCAGTACAGAGGATCTAGAAACTTCGATTCGCCGCGTGGCAGCAGAAAAGGTAAACCGCCTGGAAATTACGGGGGACCTCATTGACGAAATCAGCCGTTTGCCCGAGTGCCGCGACGTTCTCAACCGGACAGCGTCCCTTTTTCCGGACGGCATCGATTTTTGTTATGGCAACCACGAATATTATCGCGGTCTGGCGGCGATTACAGCTATGCTGGAAGAAACGCCTGTACGCATTCTCAGGAACAGTCATTTTTGTGCCAGTCCTGGCGGCGGCAAAGGCTTAGCCGGCTGTAGCGGGAATGATCAGACGCCGTTTTATATTGCCGGTGCGGATTTTAGCTTCGCCCCTGTAGGACCGTTATATGATGCAGAACGGAAACGCTACATGGAAGCGACGCTGGCAGGAATTCCGGACGGCGCTTTTACAATTCTTTTGGCCCATCATCCGGACTTTTTTGATGAAGCCTTTGCGCGCCACCTGCCCTTGACCATGAGCGGCCATACACACGGTGCCCAGTTTGCACCGATTGGTCCCATCGTGCAGGCCGTAGGCTTTAAATACCTGCGCGGTCTGTATCAGCAGGGCAATTCCTATGGCTACGTCAACAGAGGTACAGGCCATTGGCTGCCTTTCCGTGTCCTTTGTTCCCGCGAGGTGACGGTGTACGAATTGACCCGGACCTGAAGGCCAGTAAAAAATATATGCACACAAAACGGAGCCCCTGGCATTGGACATATAGGACAACGCCAGGGGCTCGTGTATGGAAGGGTGGTTATCTTGGTTACCTAATTGTTGCAGAGATGATAGGTGTTTGGAAGAGGTTTGGATAAGAGATTGGTTTAGATGTGCTGCGTATTAGTGATGATGGCCACAGCCTTCGCCGCCGTGACCATGGCCGTGGCCTTCACCGTGGTGATGGCCCTGACAGCCTGCGTCGGGGTTGGTAACCAGCGTACCGGCGAGGAATTCCTGTACAGCCTGATCTACATTGCCCTGAACGCCATTAAAGAAACGGATGCCTGCAGACATCAAGGCCTGACGGGCACCAGGACCGATGTTGCCGCAAATGACCGTGTCGACATCGCGGTCTTTGAGCCACTGGGCCAGCGGTTCGTGGCCTACACCATTGGTGTTGACGACTTCGCTTGCCGTGACGGCGCCATCAGCAATGGTATAGAGCTTGAAGTTTTCCGAACGGCCGAAGTGCTGGAAAACCTGTTCCTGATCATAGGTTACTGCGATTTTCATGATTGTTGCCTCCTTTATCTGATGGCCTTAGTATACGCCTTAAAACGACATATGTCAATTACTATTTTAGACATATGTTGAAAAAGATGGGAAGGCAATTATTCAAACTGTTTCAGCGTGTCTTCAGCAATGTGCAAAATACGCAGCTGCGGTGCCTTTTTGTGCTGATGCTGTTCCATGCGCTGGACAATGTCGGCCAGGCTGACGACAGCTTTGACAATATAAGGCCCTTTATTGAGCATGACGCATTCAGCCCGTTCACTCATGGCGGCGTCTGTAATTTCAGCCCGCGACGGGATGCCGGTTTTGACCAGATTTTCCAAGACCTGCGTGGCCCAAATGACGGGGACGTGGGCAGCTTCGCAAATCCAAAGGATTTCTTCCTGCAGCTCTGCCAGGCGGTGGTAGCCCGCTTCGACGGCCAGATCGCCCCGGGCAATCATGACGCCAAAGGGGTTGTGTGACGCTGCCTGGACGATGATTTCCGGCAGGTTGCTGACACTGTCGCGTGTTTCGATTTTGGCAATGATGGCCATGCGGCGCGCTTTGTCACCCAGGCGTTTTTTCAATTCTTCCTGGAGGAGAATGATGTCGTCCTTGTTGCGGACGAAGGAGTAGCCAATGGCATTGGCATTGGGGATGATGAAGTCCAGATCCTTCAGGTCTTTTTTTGTAAGAGGGGCTACATCCAGCGGTGTTTGCGGGAAGTTGAGGCTCTTCTTGTTTTTCAGGCGGAAGCCCTTGACCTTTGTGGAGATAACGCGCAAGTACGCGCCTTGCGGCGTTATCTCTGTAACCGTGCAGTTTAGCTTGCCATCGTCAATGACGACAGGATCACCTACTTGAAGGTTGTTGAAGACCTGAGGGATGCTGCAGGTAATGACGATATTTCCCGTATAATCCTCAGGATAGTCGGAGATTTTGTTACGTGCCAGAAAGAAGGTTTCATCTGTCAGGACACGGTCTGTATCACCAGGGACAAGAACCTGTTCGATGCGTACCTTCGGGCCGGCCAGGTCCATGTAAATCTTGCAGCGGCGGCCTGTTTCCTTTTCGGCCTTATGAATATTCTTCAGCATGCTTTTCCATACATCCTGGTCGTCGTGGGCGCAGTTGATGCGGGCCATATCCATTCCGGCCCGGACGAGGCTGCGTACGAGCTTATAATCTGTAGCCGCTTCGGTAGGCATAGTGACCATGATATTGGTAAAATCTATGTTAGCATGATTACCAAAAATCAGGTTAGCATTGTGTGAGAGCAGGCGGTTGCCGTGGAAAAACCAGCGCCGTGAAGGATAGGCAATGAGCTCTTCCTGGGGCTTCTGGCAAATACGGCCTAAGGAGGCGATAACTGCGTCGAGATTGGCCATCGTGCGGGCTTCGCTACGGCCCAGGGAGGAAAGTCCTAAGGGTAAGAGCTTTTCCTGAAGAGGGCGCAAGTCGTGGCAGCGGATGGCCAAGTAGTAGGCCAGATTTAACGCACTAAAACGAAAGGACGGCCGCTCGATTTGCGGGGCGATAGATGCGTACATTTTGTTTCCCTTATCTAGTACGTCTTGCCGCAGGTCGTACAAGGTCGTGTATAATTCGTTGATTTCTGCTGGCGAAATTGTTTTCATATGAGTAAAGCCTCCAGTAGTATGAAATTACGTACATGTTTACAGAGAAAAAGCATAGACAATCAGCTATAGTATATCACAATGGAAGCATTGAAAAGAGTATATTACATAGATTTTACATATGGTGGAGAAGAGATTTGCCGGATTACCTCTTGTCTCTACACGGCCGGCGGTGACCTGTGCTATAATAGGCGTACATGATTACGAGGAGGATTTTCCATGGACGTATATATTAACGATGAATTACGGGAGCTACACGTATATGACAGATTTACCGGCCAGGATTATGCAAAGAATGTTGTCTGTGCTCAGGACCGGCTGGAAACAGGTCCTTTAGGCGAGTTCATTCTCTCGGAAAAAGAATATGCCTATTGGCAGGATGTCTTGGCGACAATCCAGGCATCGGAAGATATGCGCTATGCCATGAAAGATAAGGTAAACTTAAAAGAGGTAGACGACTATATTTTTGAAGATGCACAGTACCTGACGGATATCCGCTCGACGGCAGAAACAGAGTATTACTGCCTGAAAGAAGTAGAAAAAGCGCTCAAAGATGAAGACCGGGACTGGTTTGCGGCGCATGGCTTCGTTAAGACACTGAAGGGCGAATTGGACGATAAGTCAGAAGAATAGTCTTGTTAAGTACCTGTGAATATGGTATTCTATGTAAGATATGTTACTAGAGAGCTGACATAAGGGAGTCTTACAGTGAAAAAGATCTGTTTATGGTTAGTAGGATTCATGTTTACCTTGTGCGTACTGGTTGTCGGCATGTTTGCCTTCTGGTTTTTATGCTCAACCAACTATCGTCTGACCGGTGTGCCCGTCTTGAATTATCATCAGGTTAATGATAAGTTCAAGACTGTACTCACGATGACACCAAAAAATTTTGACGCGCAAATGAAATATTTGCATGACCATGACTACCATTCTATTACACAGGCTGAATTCAATGCTTATATGAGTGGCGAAGGGGATTTACCGGACCGGCCGGTCATGATTACCTTTGACGATGGCTATGTCGATAATTATGAACATGCCTATCCGATAATGAAAAAATACGGCTACCGCGGCACGATTTTCCTGATCATGAACCTCATGAATAAACCAGGCTATCTGACGTGGGACATGGTAAAGAAAATGAGTGACGACGGTATGGAATTTGGTTCCCATACGCTGAGCCACAAGCCGCTTACCAGCTTTGATGAAGCCGGCCTGCGTCATGAATTGCGTGATTCTAAGACCTACATCGAAAAAAAGACAGGCAAACCGTGTACCTTTATTGCTTTCCCGGAAGGGAAGTTTAACGATCAGGTCATGGAAGAAACGAAGGCTGCAGGCTATAAATACGCCTTTACCGTAGAAACGGGCCGTGATTTCCCTTGGGACGATCATTACGACCTCGATCGCGTAGCTATGTTTGAAGGGCCTATTAGCTTTGAACACTTCCGTTTCCGCTTGACCTTCAGCGCCTTCAGCGCCTTCCTTTGGAAGACACATAAATATTTGGAAAATATTGAAATGACAAAAGTCCTGGCGAAACACATTCCCCAGCCTTAATATCAAGAACACGAAAAACAGCCTTTCCCATACGCCTTGTTGGTGTATAGGAAAGGCTGTTTTGCTGCTTCCAGACTGTTATTTATATAACAATATAATATGTATTATTTATAAGCTTTCTGGTAAATTTCTACGACGTCTTCTTCAGAAAGGTCGATGCGGTCGCTCGTGAAGAGGAAGGCCATAGCCGTTTTGGCAATGTGAGCCATTTGTGGGAATTCATCCGGTGTAATGCCGTAGTCGGACATCTTCAGGTCGCCTACACCGCATTCGTTCTGCAGGTGTTTGAGGGCTGTAATGAAGTCCATCGGTTCCGTGGCGTCAGTCATGCCCAAAGCCTGGGCCAGGCGGACGAAGCGGCCGTCACAGACATGGTGTTCGATGAAATAGGTGAAGTATGCTTCACTGAGCATAATCAGCCCGGCGCCGTGAGGCAATTCCTGATGGAAGGAGCTCAGCGAGTGTTCCATGGAATGTTCACTTACAGTCGAGCAGACGACCATTTCAATGCCGCCGAGGTAGCTGGCGAAGGCTACTTTTTCACGGGCCTTGAGGTTCTTGCCATCTTTTACCGCTATGGGCAGGTAACGGGCAATGGCTTCAATAGCCGTGAGGGAAATCATTTCGCTCATGAGGCTGGCCTTGTTGGCAATGTAGCCTTCAATATTGTGGAAGAGAGCATCAAAGCCTTGCAGCGCCGTGAAGTGTGGCGGTACGCTGACCATCAGTTCCGGGTCGACAATTGCCAGGCGCGGGAAGAGCTGCGGTGCCTTGATCGGTGTCTTTTCTTTCGTTTCCGGGTTGGTAATAACGCCACCCATATCCGTTTCCGAGCCTGTGCCGGCAGTCGTCGTAATGGCGATGATCGGCAACGGTTCTTTGGCAATGGGCAGGCCTTTGCCCGTACCGTTGGTAATGTAATCCCAAACGTCACCACCATTGGCAGCTACGACAGCAATACCTTTAGAGGCATCGAGGACAGAACCGCCGCCTAAGGCAACGAGGAAGTCTGCGCCGCCTTCGCTGGCAGCATGACCACCGGCTGTGACTGTAGCGCGCAGAGGATTGGCTTCAATTTTATCAAAAAGGAACGTTTCTACACCGGCCTGATGCAGTTGTTCTTCCGTGCGGGCCAGATAGCCGTTGGCTTTTACGGATTTACCGTTAGAGACGATAATCATGGCTTTTTTGCCAGGCATAGCCTGAGCATGCAACTGGTTCAGCTGACCACAGCCAAAAAGAACGCGTGTTGGTACGTGCAGATTAAACATAATATCACCTTCGTGTCATAGTGTAGTAGTTTTTTTAGTCCCTCTCCAAGGACATTCTACAAAAGGAAGTTCTCAGACATATTATAACATAAAAACCACGCCAGTATAGAAACCAGCGTGGTTTTAGCGTGTAAAATTACTGTCTCTTTCGTACCTCTACCAGGCCGGTATGGCTTTTTATTTCGCGCATCGTGCGGTACAAGCCGGTAATATAAAGGGCTACGGCAATCCAGGCAAAGATGAAGGTGATCAGCATGGGCTGGGTGATCGTTTCACCTGTCAAAAGGCCGATGACCAAGGTCAGGCTGGGCGAGCAATACATGAGAATCCCAGAAACGGTAACGGGCACGCTTTTGACGCCTGCTGTAAAGAGCATCATCGGAATAGCCGTGACGACGCCTGTAGCCGGCAGGAGCAGCCATTGAAGACCATGGAAGACACCGATGGCTCCGACCCCTTCATATTCACTGAATAACATAAATGCCAAGGCCAGGGGCACCATGGAAAAGGATTCAATGAAGACGGAAACCTGGCTGTCCATGACGATCTTCTTTTTGAGGATACTGTACGAGGCCCAGGTCAGGCAGATAATAAAGGAAAGGTACGGTACCTGGCCGTAGAGGGCAAAGGCGATGAGTAAACCGGCAGCTGCCAGGGTAATGGATAATTTCTGTAAGCGGCTAATGCGTTCGCGAAAGATCAGGCCACCGAAGAAAATGACGACGATAGGATTGATAAAATAAGCCAGGCTGGCCTGGAGAATGTAGCCCCGCGTCGTAGCGTAAATGAAGGCGCCCCAGTTTAAGGTAACGAGGATACAGGCTCCGGCAATGTAAGGCCATTGGGCCCGTTGGTTGCGCAAATCCAGGAGATGGGGCAGGAGATGCTGCTTCAAAATGAGCAGGAAGCAGAAGATGGCAGCCCAGAAAATTCGGGAAGC
The DNA here is from genome assembly GCF_014269395.1 of Megasphaera hominis. Lineage (GTDB taxonomy): Bacteria > Bacillota > Negativicutes > Veillonellales > Megasphaeraceae > Megasphaera > Megasphaera hominis. The sequence continues at coordinate 2,300 of NZ_JACOGK010000001.1, read as the reverse complement.
CAGCGTGTAAAACGGAGATAAGTCACGCAATAAAATCCAGAAAGCCGGTAAAATCCCCCAGATGACCTGGCTGAGGAGAAAATAAATATAATAAATATTGATATGACGCATGCAGCCAACTCCTTTTTAGCGGCCCCTTAGGAGGCACTGTTATTTTTGATGAGTGTGCGCAAATAATCTTCTGCCTTGCTTACGGAAACCACGTCAATCCAGCCGAAAGACGAGGCAGAACGGCAGATATGGAAAATAAGCGTATGCTGGTCGATGAAATGGAGTACATCGGCCAATCGTTCGTCCGATCCGGCGACAGTCTGGTAGCCGGCCATGGCCTGATCCAGATAGACTGTCGTATCCCACCCTTCGCGGAAATAACTGTGAATAAAGAGGAAGAGGTCGAGTGTGCGCGCATCGACGTGGAAAAATGTTTTTTCACTTTCCCAGTCCAAAAAGGTAATCCGGTGCTTTTCTGCATCCCAGGAAATATCGCGCAAAGCCGGCCGGCCGTGATGCAGGCCCAGCTGGTGCAGGGACGACAAGGCAACCCCTGCCTGATAATACGCTTCCTCCGCTGTGGAATCGTGTTCCTTGACGATGCGCTGCAAAGGCTTGCCGCAGGCTTCCATGACGAAAAAATCATCTGTCAGAAGGACAATATGCGGCGCCAGAGGCAGGCGTTCATTGACCTCCATAATTTTGTAGACCTCGGTCAGGTACGCTGCGTGGGCACCCTGCTTGACGAGCTTGTTGCGGCCGTTTGAAATAAGCCGCTTAATGTAATACGTTTTCCCCTCTACAGAAAGAGGCAGGACCCGCTTTTTCGGATTATCCCGGATGGCCAGGCGCGCTGCCGTTTCTATTTGTGTGTTAATCATGAAACTTCTCACCTCAAGCTGAATATACTTTCTCTGTGTATCTCCTACAGATGCCATAGCACCTGTATAGATGTATTCAATTGTAGACCATCGCAGAAAACCTGTAAAGAAAAAAATACCTTTTTTAGCGTTTGTGAAAAGACCGTAAAATAGGCAAAATAGACTGGCACATCTGAAATAGGTATGGTAAAATAAAACACAAGAAGATTATTACTTAATAATAATTACACACACTAGATGGGAGGAATATATATGGACCCTATTGATACCTTATTAAATCACCGTACAATCCGTGAATTTAAACAGACGCCGGTACCGCCGCAGCAGCTGGAAAAGCTCCTGAGCGTAGCGAAACGGACGGCGACCAGCACGGGGATGCAGACCTTTAGCATTATCCACATTACGTCCCCGGAATTGAAGGAACAAATTTCTGAAGTGTGTAAGCAGAAATACGTAGCCCGCATGCCGGAGCTCTTCATTTTCATCGCCGATGCGTATCGCAATTACCGCATTGCCCAGGCACAGGGCCTGGATAATGAAGCAGCCCGCGATAGCGACCGTTTCTTCCAGGGCTGGACTGACGCCTGCCTGGCTGCACAAAATATGGTCGATGCTGCAGAAATCAGCGGCTTTGGCACGGTATTCCTGGGCAGTATTTGGAACGACGCTCCGAAAATGATCGAACTCCTGCACCTGCCGGAACTGACCTTCCCCGTTGTCGGCGTCGGTTTGGGGATTGCCGACCAGGCACCGCAGCTCAAACCGCGTATGCCGAAGGAAGCCAATATTTTCGATAATTCCTATACCGTCTTTGACGATTACATGGCTCTCATGAAAGACTATGACGCCGAAATGGCCCAGTACTACGACCTGCGTGATGCCAACCGCCGCGTAGATTGCTTCACCCTCCAGGTTGTGAAGAAACTGCAAGGCGTCCTGCCGAACCGGCAGCACCTGATCCAGCAGGCCGAAGCCCAGGGCTTCCATTTCAATCCTAAAACGTAAGAAATACAAATTTGGCTGGCAATAAACCGGGGAATATAGCCCCATAAAACGAAGAAGAGCTGACGATTACGCAGCTCTTCTTTTTCTGACTAGGGAATTATTTCCTAATGCCTGGGCACTAGGGCTGTCGTTTCTGCAGCCGGCCTGGTGGACGAGGCACCGGTACTTTCTATGCCGGGGCAGCAGCGGGAAAAAACAAGAAGCCCTGCTATACAGGGTGAACCGCTCCCCGTCAAGTAGACAGAGCAAAAAATAAAACATGTACTTATTACTGCCACCTACTTATTACTGCCACCGATATCCGGTGGCAGTTTTTATGCTGCCACGTAATAGTTATTGTGCTTTTCCATCGGGGTTACTACACCCAGTTTTCTCTGTAAACGCTTAGTATTGTAATAGCCAATGTAATCTTCAATCATTGCA